>JAFVVN010000001.1 GCA_017502125.1 Bacteroidales bacterium
AGATGGCTATTGCATCTGCAATGCGTGTTGGTGCCGAGGGTATCAAGGTTCAGATCAGCGGACGTCTTGGCGGTGCCGAGATGGCAAGAAGCGAGATGATCAAGGAAGGACGTACACCACTCCACACATTCCGTGCAGACATCGACTACGCACTCGCTGAGGCTCACACCAAGGTCGGCGTACTCGGTATCAAGGTATGGATCTGCAACGGTGAGGTTTACGGAAAGAAGGATCTCTCTCCTAACGCAGGCATCGCAGCGCAGGCTCAGCAGTCTGCAGGCAACAACCGTGGTGGCCGTGGCAACGATCGTCGTCGTGGTGGCCGTGGCGGTCGCAGAGACAACAAGTAATTGTAGACTCTACATATTTCCAGAGAGGATGGCTTCGGTCATCCTCTCTTTTTTTATGTCATAGGTCTGGCATTCACGGCCCACCTCGTTTGCATTTTCTTTAATTTGCTTATATTTGAAGAAATAAATTCATCTGTCATGAAGAAACTCATCCTGCTGTTTACTGCGTTGATCCTGACGCTCTCCGCCTTTGCTCGTGATTATAGCTATGAAAAGGAAATCCTGTATCGTGGTGCTCCCGATGCATACACAGAGAAGATGTGTCGTCTGGACATAGCGTATGAGCCCGGGCAGCAGGACCGTCCGGTTATTATATGGTTTCATGGTGGCGGTCTTACCCAAGGCTGGAGACATATCCCGGAGGCTCTTCTACGTGATGGTGCCGTGGTAGTCGGAGTAGGATATCGTTTTGTTTCCGAGGTTTCGATCCAGGAGACTCTCGATGATGCTGCGGCTTCTGTAGCCTGGGTCATCCGGAATATAGCGAAATATGGTGGTGATGTCTCAAGGATCTACCTTGCCGGTCATTCTGCCGGAGGCTATATCGTCAGCATGCTGGGTCTGGATAAAGGGTACCTTGCAAAGTATGACATAGACCCGGATAAGCAGATAAAGGCCTTGGTTCCATACAGTGGCCAGGTCATCACGCATTTTGCCCAGAGACGCAAGCAGGGAATCGGCGAGCTGACTCCTGACATTGACCATCTGGCTCCCCTGTATTTTGTCCGTGGTGATGCCGCTCCGATGCTTGTTATTTCCGGTGACAGGGAACTCGAGCTCTATGGAAGATATGAGGAGAATGCCTATTTTGTCAGAATGCTGCGTCTGAACGGACACGAAGACGTGACCTTTCATGAACTGGACGGCTTCAATCATGGAGATATGGCGGAACCGGCCCATCTTCTTCTCCTGAAATATATAAAGGACAGGAAGTAATGTCATGAGAATCAAAATTTAAATTATAAATTTGCAGAAACGGAAAAGATTCAAACAGTTAATATATTATGAAAATCAGAGTAGTGTTTTTTGCTCTCGCTGCAATGACGGCGATTGCATGCGGTCAGACCGCCGAGGAAAGGGTCAAGGCTTATGAGGAAGCTCATGAAGCCATGATGCAGGAATATACACAGACTATGGATTCCCTTTCCACTGACAGGGAGAAGGCAGAGGAGTTCTATAATTCTTTTGTTGAGAAATATGTTGCATTCAATCTGGATGCGGCAGAGAAGAATCCTGAGAATGATGTAGCTGTCCAGGTTCTCATGAATCTCCGTGGCCTTATCGAGGATGATCAGGTGGATGTGATAATTTCCAGGATGACCCCTGAGATGCTCGAGAATGAGAAGGTCGCTTATTTGAAGAAGGGAATTGATGCCAGAAAAGCTACGGCTGAGGGCCAGATGTATACTGATTTCACGGTTGAGCACGTTTATGGCTATGACAGAAGCGTAGATCCTCAGCCACTTAAGAAGGAAGTAAAGTTCTCCGAATATGTAGGTAACGGCAAATATGTTCTCGTGGATTTCTGGTCACCTTGGTGCGGACCATGCCGTAGAGAAATGCCAAATATAAAGACTGTGTACAATCAGTACAAGGATAAGGGACTTGATGTCATCAGCCTTACAGTTTGGGAGAAAAAGCCTCAGTCGCACACATTCGAGACTGCAGCCCAGCTGGAAATGGACTGGACAGTCCTCACCAACTGCGGTACAATCCCTACTGATATCTACGGAGTCGAGGGCATTCCTCATGTGATGCTCATCGGTCCTGACGGAACCATCCTCAAGAGAGGACTTCATGGAGCAGGAATCGGAGAAGCAGTAGCCGAATATCTGAAGTAACGGCGGGAGTTATCCTACAGTCATATATGCACGCGTAGGATCTGAAAATATATTAAATCATGAGAGGAAATATTGGCGTAGTGGTTTTGGCTGCAATTGCGATGCTCGCTGCTTGTGAAACAGTTGAGCCTCAGAGTCCGGAGGGAACAGAGGGCCTGATGATAGCTGAAATCGTCTCAGACACCAAGACTTATCTTGAGCCGGATAAAAAGTCTGAAATATATAAGACACGGTGGTCAAAGGGAGATTATATCTACTTGATAGACGCTACTCGGCCTAATATGTATCCTGAGAGATGTTACTTAGTGCAAGGGGAAGGTACTTCAACTGGATATTTCACCGTGCCATTTGAGTCATCATCCTATTATGCCATGTTTTATCCATCCTACCATTTCTTTGAAGGACAGGGGTTTTGCGGGCTTCCTTTTGAACAATACTATTATGGTCTTTATAGTAATGGCAATGAAACTGATGACAAAGTGTTTTTGAAGAGAGCCTATCCTATGGCAGCAAAGAGCAGCACTAAGAAATTGAAGTTTTACAATCTTTGCTCTATCCTGAAGTTTTCTGTAACAGGACACGGAGAGTATCTTCAGCATATAGTGGTCAGATCGAATGACAATGAACTATTGTCTGGATCTGCTTTGGTTGACTTCAATAGCGAGAGGCCAATGTTGACTCTGAATAGTATGAGCTTTAATAGTGGTAGACCGGAACTGCTTTATAAGGTCGAGCAGAATCTGACATCTGATCCATTGGATTGCTATATTGTTCTTCCGTCTCAAGTCTATGACAAGGGTTTTACTATAGAACTCCATACTGATAAAAGCTGGATGGAAGTGATTACAAAGGAAAATATTATTCTTGGTCAGTCAGAGATGTTTCAGATTAAGGAACCGATCCAGTACGTGCCTGAGCGAGATATCTGGGCGGTAGAAACAAGGTTTGAAAATTATGATAAGTATGATATGACTTACGATAATGGCTGGTACAAGGTAAGTAATCATGACATACAAAATTTTCTCAGATTCCGTAATATGAGGACAGGTGGCTATCTGAGTCTCAGCCCTGAATATGGTGTGGATTACTATGCAATGAACACTTGCCAGAATCTGGCTTCAGAGTCAGAATGTTCGACGGTGAAGATTACGACTCATATGGATATATATATGAACCCGGATACACGAACAGCGTATTTGCTCGGGCCTGGGGCAGATCTAAATTCTTTGCCGACGTTGGAGCATATATACGAGGTGGATTTTTCTTCTCTATGGAATGTTGAAGATAACCGGAATATTATGGTTTCCGGAACGGTTGTGGCTAACTGTGAGAAGGGCTTTATTTTGGCAATGGGATATAAGGGAGGAAACAATGTTTTTGTCCATAATCTTTCATCGCAATTAGATAATCCTTCAGTCGGAACACTTGTGGATGTGTATGCCAGGAAGACTACTGAAAGGGGGCTACCGGAACTCATCATCACAGATGATTCGTGGATGTATGTCTGGTTTTGGTATAATGAGTCTGTAGATAATTACCAGTATGATCTGATGACTTCGGAGGACCTTGCTTCTTATGTTGGCGGTGGGTATGATTACATAAGGTATCGAGGGAAGCTTGTGAATGAGGGAGGAGTGTATTATGTGAATGTGGACAGTCTTGCTGACCTTAAAGGGATGATCTTTCATGCATCGGAGTCCTTGGAGGAATATGTGGGTAAGGATGTGAAGGTGGATGGATTTTTCCTTGGCTTTACTTCGGATCATTCATTGTGTACGATGATCACAGATATTGACTTCTCGGAAGGGTCGGAAACCGGAACTGAGGACTTCTTTCTTGGAGAAGATATCAAGATGTAGTTATGAGAATATTTATATATGGAATAGTATTGGCCGCGCTTGCGATGTTTTCCGGATGTGAAGCCGTTCTGCCTCAGGAGGAATTCTCTTCTGAGGGTCTTGATATGCCTGAGGTTGTTGACTCTGTGATCTTTTCCGCATCATTGGATTCTCAGACAAAGGCTAATCTTGTCTGGTCAGAAGATAGCCAGACGCTCAAGACAATCTGGTCATCAGGCGATGTAATACAGATATTTGATAAAAATAAATTTAAATGGGTGACGTTTGAGATCATAGAAGGTGCGGGAACCACATCAGCCAAGTTTGTCGGGTCTATTCAAAAGCAGGATGTATATGTTGCTGTTTATGGAAGTGAGCCCCAAGGTAATGATAGTTGGGTTGAGTTTGAGATCAGTCAAAAACAGTGGAATGAATATAGTACCTGCCCAATGGTTGCTTATAGTTCATCAACAAGATTGAATTTCAAAAACATGTGTTCTGTTCTTTGCGTCAGTCTGACAGGTAATGGTGAGGAGGTTTATCGGGTAGGTTTCCGGTCTCGGAGTGACTTTGCCCCGTGTTGTATCTATATTGAATTTAACAATGGTGAGCCAGATGTCAGTTGGTTAGATATCCATCATTATCATATCATCTATAACTTTTCGTGTGCCACTCTTTCATCCACTCCGACAGACTATTACTTCGTGATACCATATGGAAGTTATGAGGATGGCTTTGATCTCTACGTGGAGACAAATGTCGGCACAATGACTAAATCAACATCTGAGGACATTGTATTTGAGAGGTCGCAGCTGCGTAGGGTTGTTTTGGAATTCGAGCTGTAGTATGATATCCGATGACCCTGAAGGAGAAAATAAATTATTCCCGTATTCTACGGAGTCGAGGGCATACCTCATGTGATGCTCATCAGTCCTGACGGAACCATCCTCAAGAGAGGACTTCATGGAGCAGGAATCGGAGAAGCAGTAGCCGAATATCTGAAGTAGAGACTTGTTTTTTACTCTATGACCAGAGAATTGTTCAGATGACAAACGATTCTCTGGTCTTTCATTTTACATTTGTATGGAAATAACAGAAACAGGTCTAAATAAGCTTGATATGAAATCCAGAATATCTACAATCTTACTACTGGCCTTTACGGTCCTGCTTTCATCCTGCGATCTTCTTGCCGGACTTCCCGGCTCGGAAATGGTCATGGGACAGACTGAATTCTCCATCCCGGCAGCGGGTGGAGAGATTGAGCTTAAGTTCATCCCTATTTCAGCTTGGGAGGCTTCAAGTTCAGCGGACTTCATCTCATTCACTCCGGAATCAGGAGACAGTACTGTTGTGGAGACTGTGGTGACTGTGACCGTGCAGAAGAATGAGGGCGAGGCCAGAACTGCAAAGCTGCTGCTGTCATTCACAACCAATGACATTGTGATCACCATCCGTCAGGAAGGAGTTTCTTCCGAGAACCCGGATAATCCAGACAACCCGGACAATCCAGACAATCCAGACAATCCAGACAACCCTGATAACCCAGATAATCCGGATAATCCAGACAATCCAGACAACCCGGACAACCCAGATAACCCGGACAACCCAGATAACCCGGATAATCCAGATAACCCGGATAATCCAGACAACCCTGATAACCCAGATAATCCGTCGGATGGCGGTTCAACGACAGAGGATGTGATTCCGGGAGATGACGTAGAAACAAGAAACAACTAAATATTTACGATTATGAAAAAAGTCTTATTTGGATGTGCAGTTGCCGTACTGGCGCTGTTCTCCGCATGTGAAAATCTCGAACCCCAGGTTCAGACAGTTACATCGACTGTGAAGGTGAACACAGAGGATGCGGTGATATTCACTGCCGACCTCGGTGTCGACACAAAGACCTACCTTGAATTCGAGGAGGGAGTCTACAAGACCAGATGGGAATCCGCAGATAATATCTTTATTCTGGCGACAAACAGCGACAGCACATATAGGTATGAACATGCAGATATCATCGAGGGCGCAGGAACAAGTACCGCTAAGTTCGCAGCCAGCGTCAACATGAAGGGTGAGAAGTATTTTGCATACTATGGAGCTAATTCTTATTTCTCATATGATGGTAAATTCTCTCCTGAGCTGCAGGAATATCAGTATAGAAAAGCCTATTATGATGAAGAAATCGCAGATGTAGTCTATGAGAACAATCTCGAAGGTATCTATTTCCCGATGTATGCAGAGAGTGATAACACTTCCTTCACATTCAAGAACCTGTGCTCTATTCTTAAGGTGGATCTCGTAGGAACCGACTATATAGAGAATGTGGTATTCACTCCTAACGACAAGACTATTCCGGTGGCCGGACGTGCAGAACTCACAATGGTAAACGGTGCACCTGAGTTGACCTTCCCGACTGATACTCTTGCAAGATATTCAGTATGTTTCTATGTACAGGAGACTTTGGATCCTGTTGAACCGGTGAGCTGCTATATTTCCCTTCCTGCCCAGACCTACACTGGCGGTTTCACTCTTACAATCAACTCTGCGTCAGGTTCCATGACAGTGGAAACAAAGGAGGATGTGGTTCTGGAGCGTTCGCAGATCCGTGCTGTCCCTACGATCACCTACGAAAATCAAGTTTCAAACACTTGGGGATTGTGCGGTGTGATGACAGATTGGACCACAGATATTCAGATGACCCTTGTCGAACAATACTTTGTTCTTGAGGATCTGGCACTTGAGGCAGGTCAGGAGTTCAAGTTCAGGGCAAACGGTGAGTGGACTGTCAACTACGGATATGTACACCAGGCTATTGAGCCGGGTTCAACAATTGAACTCACTGCCAACGGCCCTAATATGTATGTGACCGAGACTGGTATTTATGACATCATCCTTGATCCTAATGCAGGATTAGCCCAGTTTGTAAGAACAGATGCCGATCCGGAATATGTCACTTGTGAAACCTATGATGAGGTGGCGGCGCTTCCTGACAATACGCTTGTTTTACTCGAGGGTATAGTATTTGCGTCGTATGGCAGAGGATTCGTGATGAATATCGGTCAGTATTGGGATAACTGCATTCTTGTATATCAGGGAACAGACCAGTCATATTATACACCTGTAGTAGGTAATACCGTTGCTATGATTGCAAAGAAGGTGACCTATAATAATCTTCCGGAGATTACTGACATTCAGGCGTTTGAGGTTCTTTCTGACAGGGAGTACGACTATGGATATAACAATTACTATAACCTCATGGATCCGGAAGTGTTCAAGACCATAGAAATCGACAGATATCAGTATGTGAAATATGCAGGAACTCTCAAGAAGGAGGGTAACTATTATAACGTGATCATCGATGGAGTTACTGAGCGTATGGGCTCCCTTGAGTTCCCTACTCAGGATCTTACGGAGTTCCTTGACAAGAAGGTGGCGATAGAGGGATATTTCATCGGCTTTTTCAGTGGTGGAAAGTATCTCAAGACAGTTCTCAAGAGCATTCAGTTGGTAGACGATGAAGGATCGACAGAAGACGTCATCCCGGGAGATGATATCGTTGTGACTTCGAAGGCATCGTCCAAGGTGGCCGAATAACTTCGATATGATTTCTCAAAATTGAAAAAATATCCTTAATTTTACATTCCCTCGGAGCAGGCATATGAGCTCCGAGGGAATGATTGTTTTAACGATATGTTGCCGGATATGACCAGGAATCTTTTCTTATCAGTTCTTGCCTTGTCGCTCTGCATGTCGCTGAGCGCTCAGAAGACGTGTTATTATGATGCTGCCAGCCTTAATGTGATCGGAAAGGCCATCCCCACTTCCAAGGATTATACGAGGATCGATACCTCGGCTTATAAGTTCAATGATGCTGTCATTGAGGAGTTTGCCTGTCATTCCACAGGTCTGGCAGTGCTATTTGCCACCGACAGTCCCTTCATCAAGGCCAGATGGCAGACCTCGCCGAAGAATGCTTCCGAAAATATGACAGCTATAGCTCAGAAAGGGCTTGACCTGTATATAAGGCAGGATGGAGAATGGGTGTTCGCCGGAGTCGGAAGACCGGATATGGACAAGGGTCCTGACTATGCCTGCCACGAGGGAACCATCGTCAAGTCAATGGCGCTTGGAAGGAAGGAGTGCATCCTGTATCTTCCTCTATATGACCGGCTTGACTCTCTCTTCATAGGTGTGGAGGAAGGTTCGTATATCGAGCCTCTCGAAAATCCTTTCCGACACAGGATCGTCGTAAAGGGGTCCAGTGTGACTCATGGTCTGGCGGCATCCCGCCCGGGGATGAGCTATGCCGCGAGGTTCGGACGTGACAATGGACTCTACTGCTTCAATCTCGGCTTCAGCGGAAAGTCGAAACTGCAGAAGGAATATGCTGAATATCTCGCTGATATTGAGGCGGATGCTTTCATCTTTGATGCTTTTTCCAACCCTTCTGCGGAGATAATACACGAGAATTTCGATACATTTGTAGACATAATACGTGCAGCCCACCCTGATGTTCCGCTCATCTTCATGCAGACTGAGCGTCGTGAGAGCCGTAATTTCGACACCTGGCGTGAAGACTTTGAGGCACGTAAGCAGGCTGCTGCCGAGCAGGAGATAAGGGATAGGATGAAGACGGACAGGCATATATACTTCCTTCCGTCTGATGATTTCCTGGGTGATGAGCACATAGCCACTTCCGACGGCTCCCATCCGACTGACCTCGGCTTCACCTATATGCTGGAGAGCATATCTCCGAAGATTCTGAAGATTCTCCGCAAATATGGAATAAAATAGACTGGCGGTAATTGATGGATATCAGAGAAAAAATATCACTCTTTCCTCATTCTCCGGGAGTCTACAGGTATTATGACTCCGAGGGGAATGTCATCTATGTGGGAAAGGCGAAGGACCTGCACAAGAGGGTCGCACAGTATTTCGTGCCGGCCGAGAGACTCACCCGCAAGACTGCCGTGATGGTCTCCAAGATTGCTGATGCCGAGTTCACAGTGGTGGAATCTGAGGCAGATGCTCTTCTGCTGGAGAATAATCTGATCAAACAGTTCAAGCCGCGCTATAATATTCTCCTGAAGGACTCAAAGACCTATCCATGGATATGTGTGAGTGCCGGTGATTTCCCTAAGGTCTACCTTACCCGTCGTATGGTCAAGGACGGGTCGAGATATTTCGGACCGTACAGCAGCGTGGTCCATGCCCGCAACCTTGTGGAGTTCTTTCACAGCACATATCCTCTGCGTACCTGCAACCTCAAGATAACCTCTGATGCTATTCTTCATGGAAAGTTCCGTCCATGCCTGAACTACCATATAAGAAAGTGTCGCGGATGCTGCATCGGAGGAATCTCCAGGAAGGAGTACAACGAAAACATAGAGGAAATCGTGAAGCTTCTCAAAGGAGGGGGCAGAGAGATGATCCAGCACTATAGGGAGCTGATGACAGAGGCGGCTGCCGGGATGGATTTCGAGCAGGCACAGCTGTATAAGGAGAAGATGCTGTCATTGGAGAAACACTACAGCAAGTCCGTCATCATGAACTCCACCATAGGAGATGTGGATGTCTTTTCTCTCGTGATAGACGGAGGGGAAGCCTTCGGAAACTTCATGCGTATACGAGGCGGTGCTGTCGTGCAGGCCCTTAATCTTGGATTCCGTCTTATGATCGAAGAAGACCAGTCGTCGGTTCTTGACACCTTTGTCGGAGAAATCCAGTCCAAGTTCGGGGCTCTTTCCAAGGAGGTCATAGTGCCTTTCATGCCTGAGACTTCCATAGAAGGAGTCGAGTTCCGCATTCCGGTCCGTGGTGACAAGCTTGCTCTTCTTGAGCTAAGTGCGAGAAATGCGAAGGAGATGCGGATGAATGCCCTGAAGCAGCAGGAGCATTCCGATCCGGACGCATATAAGAACATGGTCATGGAGTCGCTTCAGAAGCAGTTGGGCATGAAGGAGCTGCCGGTCCACATCGAGTGCTTTGATAATTCCAATATCCAGGGAACCAACCCTGTCTCAGCTTGTGTGGTTTTCCGCAATGCAGTGCCTTCCAAGAAGGATTACAGACATTTCAAGGTGAAGACGGTGGTCGGTGCGAACGACTATGCCACCATGAAGGAGGCTGTCAACCGCAGATATTCCCGTATGCTGGAGGAGAATCCGGACGATCTTCCTCAGCTTGTGGTGATAGACGGAGGCAAGGGGCAGCTTGCCTTTGCATATGAGGCTCTTGCTGAGCTGGGACTAACCGAAAAGCTCACGGTGATAGCCCTTGCAGAGCGTATGGAGGAGGTCTACAGGGTGGGAGACCCCTATCCCATGTTCATCGACCGGAACTCGCCTGCCCTCAAGGTCCTCCAGCAGATCCGAGACGAAGCCCACCGCTTCGGAATAACCTTCCACAGGAAACTTCGTGGAAAATCCCAGGTGGAGTCTGTCTTGAGCGGCATAAAGGGAGTCGGCGCAAAGACCGAGCAGCGTCTTCTCCTTCATTTCGGCAGCGTGGCGAGAATAGCGGCGGCATCTGTCGATGACCTTGCCGCCCTTGTCGGTCCGGTCCTGGCAGGACGCATACTGAGTGAATTGAACAGAAACAGTCAACCAATAATCAAACATACGGAACTTAAGTAACATGAGTCAAAGAATCCTCTCTGCGTATGACTGGTTCCTGATCATAGGAGTCATCGCATCTAATGTAATTTATTCCATTCTGACGGGAACCCTGGATGTGACCGGCTCGGTTGCAGCCGTCTCGGGAGTGCTATGCGTGGTTCTGGTGGCCAAGGGCAGCATATGGAACTATGCATTCGGAATAGTGAATGTCTCTCTCTATGCATGGATTTCCTATAAGGCGGCCCTTTATGGAGATGCCGGACTGAATGCCTTTTATTATGTTCCCATGCAGTTCATCGGCTGGTGGCAGTGGCGCAAGAGGGGTGCGGCGGTATCTGAGTCGGAAGCGGATGGAAATGGCGTGCAGGTCAAGGCACGTCGTTTCTCATGGATGCAGCGGGCAGTTCTCGCGGCAGGATGTGCAATAGCTGTGGTTGCAGTAGGTTTCATCCTGAAGCATCTGGGTGATCCTCAGCCATTCAAGGATTCCACCACCACTGTTCTGAGTGTCGTGGCTCAGGCTCTGATGGCTCTTGCCTTCATGGAACAGTGGGCTTTATGGATAATAACCAATATAGTCAGTGTGGTCATGTGGTGCATCTGCGTTGCACGTGGAGAGGCTCATGCCGGTGTCATGGTCATCATGTGGACCTTCTATCTCCTGAATTCCATCAATGGGTTCAGAGTGTGGTTGAGACTGAGCAATTCATCTTCCGATAAGGACCGTTAGTCCACCTTTGCCTGCCAAAATTTTTATATTCCGATTTTTTTTACTTAATTTGCAGCGATATAGCGCGAATATTACGTGTATTAGATACTATTATTAACTAAAAAATCAAACGTTATGGCAAATATTGCAGAAGACGTAAAGGCAATCATCGTTGAGAAATTGGGCGTTGATGCTTCCGAGGTGACTGAGACAGCAAGCTTCACTAACGATCTTGGTGCTGATTCACTCGACATCGTAGAACTTATCATGGATTTCGAGAAGAAGTTCGAAATAGAGATTCCTGATGATGACGCTGGCGATAAGATCGCTACTGTAGGCGACGCTATCAAGTACATTGAGGACAAGGTAAATGCAAAATAATTTTGTCTGAAATAAAAAAAAGAGAGGCTGAAAATCATTTCAGTCTCTCTTTTTTTTGTTATGTCATTACTGCTATTCTGCAGACTTCGGTGCTGAGAATGTCACCTTGAACTGCGGTCTGGCTCCTGCTGCCGACGGTCCGTTGAGGGTTCCGTTGTAGAATCTGTCCTTGTCCAGCTCCACGGTGTAGCTTCCGCTATCGGATGATCCGCTGTATCCGCTGGCATAGGCTGCCATCATCATATAGTTGTAGTAGTTGCTTCCATAGCCGTATCCGCCATATCCGCCGTAACCACCGTAGTAACCGCCGTATCCGCCATATCCGCCGTAACCGTACCCATATCCGTATGGGTCATACATCATATTGTTGTAGTATGAGTTGTACAGCAGGTTCTGCTGATATTCATTATATCCGGTGGTAGACTCGGATGTGGCATTTTCAGAATACATTATCAGCATCCAAATGTCATAGTTCTCAATCTTCTTGTCGAAGTCCTCTGCATTCCTGTCGAGTCGGAGGATTTCCTGCACATGGTGGCTGATGTCAGGAGCATAGTTCATGAGAGAACGGTTGATGTCTCCCTGATTCTCGCTTTCGATGCTGGCATCGGTAAGTCCTGCATAGGATACATATTTGCCGTCGGAACTTCTCAACCTCACTGTAGGGCTGAGGATGGTAGGGAACTGGTCAAGTGCGGAATATTCTCCGGAAGCCTCGAAAGGAAGGGTGATCGTCGCTTTGTTGACAACCACTTCACTATAATCCTTGATGTCAGTTTCTGCGAGCAGGGAATCAAGGATGTCCTTTATTTCTATGGCCTTGATCACCGGCTTCACTCCGGCTCCTCCTTCCACATAGATCTTGTCGGTGGCCTTCACGCCTTCTCCTTCGTAGATGGCTGCAGTGGCGTGGTCGCTTGCATTGAAGGCAAACTGTGTCGGATACGATGCCGCCTTCGCCTCAAGGAAGTCTCCAGGTCCGAAGTAGAACAGGAACGAGGTGTCCACAGGTTCGTCCGAATGGTCGTATTCGGCTGTGAACTTGAGCTGTGCATAGTTTCCTGTGATATATCCGTATGAATCGGTTCCGATGTTGAGCTTGAACATGTTTATACGTCCTCCCTGACCGGCCGGCGTATCCGTTGTGATGAAGATTCCTGGAGCTGACTGGATGTAGAGGTCCATGCTGTCGAGGTCAGCTGTCTTGAGCTTCTCTATGAACTTTTCTGTCCACTCCTTGTCGAAGTCGAATGAGAGGGAATCACCTCCGTCATAGACAGGGGTTCCCACTGTAATCCTGTTTTCCAGGTCGAGGAACTCCGAGCGGATTTTGGCATCGGTGAATGCTCCGGTGTAAAGGACGGTGGAATCGAGGGGCTTCTTCAATTCTGACACGTAGACATTCTGAAGCATTCCCTCCTGGTTGTTATAAACCATTGACAGAGTGTCTCTTACAGCGCAGAAATGGAACTGTTTCACCTTTGTGTTCCTTCCGAAGTCAAGTGTGTCTGCTATAGGGACAAGCGTGAAACTGGTGCTCTTGATGCTTGTGCCAAGAACACCATGGTTGATTGCTCCGAATGTGAAACGGCTTGTGCTGTATCCGGAAAGACTGTCGGACATCTGAAGGCGTATATTCTTGAGGTCCACTGCCCCAGGGGTATATACATCCCATTTCTGATCCGTGGGGATGAAGTTTTCTCCGAGTTCTTCGTTTATGTCTATGCACGATGCAGAGCCAAGCAGTATCGCACCGAAAGCCGCAAGGCGGCAGACTCTGCTGATGAAGTGAAAGTTCATTTTATAAGTTGTCGTAAAAACTGTTGTATTCTTCAATATAGCTTCCGTCCTGAAGTTTCTGTGCATCGAACGGAAGAACAGGCAGACCGGCGTCCTTGCAGTATCCGACCAGTTCAGGTGCCACATTTTCCGCTCCGAAAATAATTCCGTCAGAATGGCTGGCGGCCAGTTTTGCAAGATTTATGCCTGTAGGCTCGTTCAGAACCTCGACATCACTTTCCGAAACGCCTCCGAACAGAATCTTCTCCTTGAAGTCTGCAGGGAAGTCGACGGCAGGGGTGTCACCGTAGAGCGAGAGGACGATCTTGCTGTTGGAGAATATAGGGTCATCGATATATGCCTTCTTGAGATAGAGCGGCAGTACCTGCGATATCCACCCCTGACAGTGGATCACGTCAGGAGCCCATCTGAGCTTCTTCACTGTCTCAAGCACACCGCGGGCAAAGAATATGGCCCTTTCCCCATTGTCCTTGAAGAACTCGCCGTTCTCGTCGCAATATACGCTCTTGCGATGGAAATAGTCCTCATTGTCAATGAAATAGACCTGCATTCTTGCAGCGGATATGGAGGCAACCTTGATTACAAGAGGTCTGTCTACATCGTTGATGACGATGTTCATACCGGAGAGTCTGATGACCTCGTGCAGCTGGTTTTTCCTTTCGTTAATGCACCCATAGCGTGGCATGAAGGACCTGATTTCCTTCTTCCTTTCCTGAATGCCCTGCGGAAGGTATCTTCCGATGTTCGCGATGTCCGACTCCGGGAGATAAGGGAATATCTCTGAATTGACGAACAGAACTCTTTTTACCGATTCACCCATATTGGCCAATTTTAATGACAAAATCACTACAAAGGTAATAAATTATTTTGAATTTCACTATCTTTGGCGGCTGAATGGGATTTGCGTATGGTAAACAATGACAATAAGATAATGCGTCGCAGACTGGCGAATGCATACCTCTCATCGGTCATAAGCATAAGTCTTGTGCTTCTTCTGGTGGGAGTGGCCAGTCTTCTTCTTGTGAATGCGAGGGGAGTGTCAGATTATTTCAAGGAGAACATGCAGGTATCCGTGATCATGAAACAGAATGTGTCTGAGGAAGATGCGATGGTATATCGCGCCGGACTCGACAAGGCCCGTTTCATCAGGAGTTCCGTATTCATTTCCCGCGAGCAGGGAGAGAGGGAGCTTGCAGAGCAGCTCGGGGAGGACTTTCTTGACATATTCGAGACCTCTCCCATCCCTATCTCTATAGATGTGACCCTGGACGCGGATTATGTGTCGGCAGACAGCCTGGAGGTGGTGAAGAGCGAGATCTCTGCCTCTCCTCTGGTGGAGGAGGTTGTCTACCAGAAGTCGCTGGTGGATGCCTTGAATGCTAATCTGAGCAGAATCTCGATGATAATAGGTGTCTTTGTGGCCCTTCTGCTGTTCATTTCCTATGTGCTTATCAACAACACTGTCAGACTGAATGTCTTTGCGCGTCGTTTCACCATCCACACCATGAAGCTCGTCGGGGCGACCCGCTCGTTCATACGTGCTCCGTTCCTTGTCCAGTCTGCCTTTCAGGGACTTTTTGCCGCATTCATTGCGATAATCGCCCTGGTGGTCATGCTGTACTTCATGCGGAGTGAGTTCGAGCAGCTTTTCGAGATATTCAGGCTGGACCTCCTGCTGACCGTGATGGGAATAGTGGTCGTGTCCGGTCTTGCGATATGTATGGTGAGCACGTGGTTTGTAGTGAACAAGCTTGTCTCCCTGAACAAGGATGAACTTTATTATTAAAAGAATGAATCAAGGAAAATGGAAAATAAAGAAAAGATGGCAATGACCCCGAATGGGCTCAAATATCTTCTGGTCGGTCTTCTCGTGATGGTGTCGGGATATATCCTCATGTCCGGCGGGGGAAGCGATGATCCTGAAGTCTTCAACTATGCTATGTTTGATTTCCGTCGTATCGTTGCGGCTCCGATAGTGATAATCCTCGGAATCGTGATCGAGATCGTTGCAATCATGGGTGTGTTCAAGGATAAGAAAGGAGAGTAGGCATGGAATGGTTTGAAGCAGTGATTCTCGGAATTCTTCAGGGCCTTACGGAATTTCTTCCTGTCAGCAGCAGCGGACATCTTGAAATAGGAAAGGTGCTGCTGGGTGTGGAGACGACTGATGACCTTCTGTTCACCACGATGGTCCATGCAGCTACTGTGCTGAGCACGATTGTCGTGTTCCGTAAGCAGATATGGGACCTTATCACGGGTTTCTTCTGCGGACTCAAGGACTGGAAGATCGTCAAGAATGAAAACGGTGCCCGTGTGCTTGCCTGCAACGACCAGACCGACTATCTTCTGAAGATGGTCGTGTCCATGATTCCTATATTCGTTGTCGGAATGTTCTTCAAGGACCAGGTGGAGTCACTTTTCGGTTCCATATACGTGGTCGGATGGGCTCTGATCGTGACGTCGATCCTTCTTTTCTTCTCGGATTATGCATCCCGTCCCGGACGCAAGTCCATATTTCCGGCAAATGAATCCCGAAACGGAATCTCGTACTGGCAGGCTCTGGCAGTGGGTCTTGGACAGGCATTTGCCGTGGTGCCAGGTCTTTCCCGCTCTGGCACAACCATTTCCACAGGACTCATCTGTGGAGTGAAGAGGGAAGTCATGGCACAGTTCTCCTTCCTGATGGTCCTTGTCCCTATTCTCGGAGAGACCTTCCTTCAGGTCGTAGGCGGTGAGTTCGGAACTTCCTCTGTGGGTGTTCTGCCGCTGATTCTGGGCTTTGTCTCTGCATTTGTTTCAGGACTTTTTGCCTGCAAGGCGATGATGGCCCTTGTCAGGAAGGCCAAGCTCAGCTGGTTCGCCCTCTACTGTCTTGTTGCTTCGGTCTGTATATTCATATTCGCCTGACAGTTTTCCGTCAACTGACCTGACTGTCATTTCGAGCTTGTCGAGAAATCTATGAAGACGTATTTCATATCAGATGTCCATCTGGGATTGCAAGTGGCAGATCCCGCTGCCCGTGAGCGCCGTTTTGCCGACTTCCTGCTCTCGTTGCCGGAAGATACGGATGCGGTGTATCTTCTCGGAGACATATGGGACTTCTGGTATGAGTACCGTGATGTGGTTCCAAAGGGCTATGTCCGTGTGTTTTCCGCTCTGCAGCAGCTCATGGACCGGGGTGTCGACGTGTATTTCTTCACAGGAAACCACGACATCTGGGCCTACAGCTATTTTGAGGAGCTGGGAATGAAACGCCTTGTGCAGCCGTATGTGGTGGAGATTGCCGGTAAGAAGTTCTGTCTCGGACATGGTGACGGGCTGGGAGGAGCTCCGCTTGGCTATAGAATCATCCGGAGCATATTCCACTGTCGTCCGCTCCAGGTGATGTTCAGCACGCTTCATCCATGGTTCGCCTATCGTCTGGGCAACGCATGGTCGCGCCACAGCAGGCTTTCCCATAACGAAGAATATGTATTCAAGGGTGAGGAGGAACCTCTTTACAGGTTCGCGTCGGATTTCGAACGCAGTCACCAGGTGGATCACTTCATCTTCGGTCATTATCACACTGAAGTGGATATGGAACTTCCCGGCGGTGCCCGTCTGCACATCCTGAAGGACTGGATGCACGGCTCTCCATATATATGCTTCGATGGCGAATCCGTATATTCTGCCTGATCACACCTGTTCAGTCGTGTCGTCTAATTAACTGCAACACAGTCATTTGACTGTTTGGCTCGCTGTCATCTCCATGCGAGCCAAACGGCTAATCTGCAGGAAATCAGCGACTTGCAGTGCACGCAAATCATAGGTATCTTTCGGGGATATCCAGCTTGGGAGGGTCTTTCCAGAAAATCGAGAAATAGAAGGCGTCGAAATCGCCGTCCTGCCAGATCTTCACCAGTTCCTCGGTGAGTTTGTCTTCCCCCTCCGGGTCATATGGCTTCTTCAGGTCCGTTCCGAAGATTTTGGCTATGCCCTGCCAGAATCCCGCCGCCATTCCGCTCTTGTAGTCCTTTATGATACCATATGAAGACTTGCCCACCTCCCTGTCTATCAGTTTCATGAGCAGGGCTCCCTGACTCACTGTCAGCTTTCTCATCTGCCCCTCGAACACTTCGAACAGTTCCTTCTGGACCTCATTGATGTATTTCTCCCTCCTGACTCTCTTCAGATTGTCGGCCGCAATCGTGCTGTCAGCCTCCATCACCAGCTTCTTTGCCACCAGGGCATATGGATAGGCCTTGCTGAAGTTGTGCACAAGCCTGTAGTATTTCCTCCACTCCTTTCCCTTCTGCTTCGGCAGCCTTGAATATACCTTCGAGGCCTTTATCTCGTCCACAAAGATGGTGTCGCCATCCTCTATGATATATTCCATTACCTCTCCGAGCTCCGTCCCCGGCTGATTCTTCCTGACCTTGCCGTCCTCAGCCATCCTGTATGCGGCCTTTCCTTTGGCTGTCTGTCTCATTCCTCCTTCGCGCACGGTCTTTTCGTCCTGCTTCACCTCCTCTTTGCCGGCGCTCTTCTGCCTCCACGTCTGTGCATACGTTTCCTGCGCCGCTCCGACTGTCAATATCAGAGCCGCCACAAGCGGAACCATATGCCTTGCCGTCTTCATATATATTCTGCAAATTTAGCAATTCCTTCGGACACTCCTGCTGTTCCTCTCCCAAAACTGCCATTTTACGGGGGCAGAAATCCTCGTCATTCCACACGCGATTTACGGCAGGATGACGCCAGTCGAAAATGCAGAAAAGAAAATTTTATCAAGGTTTGTAACTGCATGAAAATGCGCTATTTAGCCATCCAAAAAATCGGTCGAAAATATTGTAAAAAAGTGAAAATATTATTTGCATTTCAAGAATTTTTACTATCTTTGCAACCCAATAATTGAGGACCACTCCGCCCAACCAGCTGATACTCAATTAGTTAGGAATATTACGAAAATTTTTAATTAAAAGTAATAGCAAAATGTTACAACCAAAGAAAACAAAATTCAGAAGGCAGCAGAAAGGCCGCATGAAAGGTCTCTCTCAGAGAGGAAACCAGCTTGCATTTGGCTCTTTCGGTATCAAGACCTTGGAAAACTGCTGGCTCACTGGCCGTCAGATCGAGGCTGCACGTCAGGCTGTTTCACGTTACATGAAGCGTGAGGGTAAGATCTGGATCAGAATCTTCCCTGACAAGCCTTACACCAAGAAGCCTGCCGAAGTGCGAATGGGTAAAGGAAAGGGTAATCCGGAGGGATTCGTATGCCCTGTAACCCCAGGCCGTATCCTTATTGAAGCTGAGGGCGTATCTCTCGAGATCGCAAAGGAGGCACTCCGCCTCGGAGCTCAGAAACTCCCTGTTACCACTAAGTTCGTGGTACGTAGAGACTATGTGGAATAATTTAATGGAGAAAGAAAAATGAAAGCATCTGAAATTCGCGAAATGTCGATCGCAGATCTGCGTGAGCGCATCGAGATCGAGAAGGCTAATCTCGATACAATGAAGATTAACC
>JAFVVN010000039.1 GCA_017502125.1 Bacteroidales bacterium
GAACATGAGCTACGACGAGATAGGGTCTATTGTCGGCATCACCGCCAAGAATGTTTCCGTACGCCTTTTCAGAATCAAGGAACAGTTGAAGAAAATGTCAGACCAGTAAAAAAGCATCAAGATGGAAAATACATTCATATCGCACGAACTCGAAGAAATGCGCTCACAGATAAGCATCCTCAAGCAACAGCTCGAGAAGCAGAACATAATAAACGACACGCACATCCGCAATTCGATGAAGTCGAAGGCAAATGATCTGCACAAGACCATAAGAGGAACGGTAGGAGGTGGTATATTCGCTCTTATTTATTGCCCTATATGTTTTCATTTCATGGGTTGTTCTCTTCCTTTTGTCATTGTAACCACGATAATGCTGGCCGTATGTCTCGCTTTGACCATACGTCAGAATGTCGTGCTGGGAAGGATGGACTTCTCTCAAGGCAATCTTGTAGAAACGGCCGAGGCATTGGGCAGTGTCAGGAAACATTATATCCGATGGACAAGGCTGGCCGCTCCTGCAATCATCATTCCGTGGTATGCCTGGTGCATGTATGAATTCATCAGACTGGACAATCCGGGCGGGATAGTCTTATTGGTCTGTGCTACTGTCGGAGGCATAATCGGAGGTATGATAGGTTTCAGCATCAACCGAAAGGTTGTGCGTCAGGCGAATGAAATCCTTGCACAGATTGAAGAACTGCAACAGTCATAAGAAACAAGCACCTCAGATGCTTATTTCTTACTGCTATACGGAGCCTGCTCCGGCTCGCTGAGGAATTTTGCCTGCGGCGTGTGACCATACCCTAAGACTATCGGCTTTACTATTTCCACTGTCATTCCTAGGGCAGCAATCATCCTGTAGAAGACTGCGACACTTGGGATTATCACACCGTTTTCTATACGGGATATATACGACTTTGTGGTCTGAGTGCGGCGTGCCAGCTCCGCCTGAGAGACCTTCGCATCCTTTCTGGCATCACGAAGAATCAATCCTGTATAATATGCATACGCTTCCTCTTCGAACTTGACGCGCTCCGGAGTGCCTTCCTTTCCATATCGCGCATCAAGAACTACATCATAGTCCTGAATCATTGTTTCGCTTGTATTCATAGTATTCCTCCTTGATCTTTAATGCCTTTGCTATTTCACTCGTTGGTGTTTTCTGTGTCTTCTTCTGAAATCCATTGAACAACACTACAATCTTTCCGTCATCAAAAATGAAGAAGACCCGATATATGTTGCCATTATACTCCGTCCTCAGTTCATACAGCCCATCACGAATATGCTTGACAAACTTCGTCGGCAAACGGTCCTGAGTCTTTAGCAAGACCAGCCCATAATCCACTTTCTCTCTCTCCTTGGCGGTCAATCCCTCCATAAACTCGCCAAAATACCTGCCAAATGTTATGATTTTCCGTTTCATGTTGCAAATATATAAAAGGTTTCAATATATTGTAACCATATAAGCAAAAAAAATTAAACTTTTTACCTTTTCATAATTCTATGCTTTAGGTTAGAATTGCGGTGGTCTTCCGATGTGAATCGGGGGCCAATATCTTTTGCGAGTATCAACACGTTTGATTACAGCAATCCCGTTCTTTCCGGGATTTGCTCGCAAAGCTCGCACATCCCGCTCCGCCTGCGGCGGGGCGGGGCTCGCAGAATATCCCGTTCTTTCTGGGATTCCGTCGCTGTGCTCCGGCATCCCGCTCCGCCTGCGGCGGGGCGGGGCTCACAGAACATCCCGTTCTTTCCGGGATTCCGTCGCTGCGCTCCGGCATCCCGCTCCGCCTGCGGCGGGGCGGGGCAAAAGAGATACAGAGAAAAAAGTTCAAGCGGGCTTGACTTTTTTCTCTGTATCTCTTTTGCGGAAAGAACGGGATTCGAACCCGTGAGCCGCTTTAGGCGACTACACGCTTTCCAGGCGTGCCTCTTCAGCCACTCGAGCATCTTTCCATTATGCTTGCAAAGATACGCATTTTCTGGAAATTACAATATCCGGACCCTCAACTTAAAGAGTGACCTGCCAATAAAAAAGGCGTGCCACACAAGCACGCCCGTTATAAGGTAATATCATCAAGGAATTACTCATCCCAGTTAAGACTTTGCTCGGCGCCCCAGTCAAAATTATCCTCGTTCCAGTCCTCAAACTTCGCACTTGCACAAAGAACAGCCTCAGAATACAGCTCAAGCATCTGGAGCGACGGAGTTTCGTATGTATTCATTTCCATATCCGTTAATCTATTTTTATAGTGGAACTTCAGAATTATTTAACTGACCAGGATCCGCCACCTTTATCCCAGGTGTTCTCCTTGACAGTATAGAGGTTCTTGCCATCTGTCGGAATGGTCAGATCGGATGTCTGATTCCACTTATTGTCCCAATTGTTTGAGGAAGCAGAAGGATTCATCCTACAGAATATGACATTAGGATATACCTTGTCAGTAGGAATGGCAACCTCATAGATACCGTCCTTGTCCGCATCTGTCATACTCACCCATGTTTCTCCATTTCCAAAGAAATAGGCGGCGAAACGGGCATTGTCATTTTTCCAATTGGAATTAGGCTTCAGATAGAGTGTGGCGACTGGCGGGGTATATTCGAAGGTACCCAGGTCATATATCGTCCCTGCCTTGAATGTTGCTTTGCCAGTACTCTTTTTGACTTCGATCTCAGCACCATCATTGATTCTTATCTTGGCAGTCACTCCGGCAGAAAACACCTGAGGGGCAACAGCAATATAGTAGTCCTGTCCCTTCACGAAGGTCTTGTTCTTGTCATCATGGTAGGCATAACATTCCACCCAGGTACCAAGATCTGCAACCTTTTTGCCGTCCTGAATGATATCTGTAGGAAGCACAGACACTTCAGGCTCTTCTCCAGCCAATGAGACAGAAACATTTCCCGTAATACCTTCTCCTTTGTTTCCATGGAAGACGACATGGGTCACATTGTCCGTGTCCACCTTGAACTTAAGAAGGGAAGTGACATTCTTGAACTTGAGGGAAGTGGTCTCGGAATATGCCACTCCAAGTGCGGCAGGAGCATGCCATGTGCCTTTCTGAGCCTGTTGCCATGTGGGGATATAGGCTTTGACGGTCTTGGCATTCACGTCTGCGGTATATGTTCCTGACGGGTATACGGCCATGAACTTCGAGCCAGAAAAGTCATTACCCTTGTAGGTGAAATCAACGGTCTTTCCAGCTGCGTCTGCAGTGAAATCATATCCTTTGGTGCCGTTATGAATGGTGATCTTGTCACCGGCAGCCCACTCTGTGGATGTCCCGTTCAGCACCGTTCTGGTGGCTGCATCATCAACGGCAGCCGTGAAGACCACTGTCCCCACCTGATCTTCCTGCACGCCATCCTGTGACGGTTCCAAAGCACAAGCAGCAGCGATTGCCGATGCACAAAAAAGGGACAGCAGTGCCTTTAGTGATAGTCTCATACAGTTGATATTAATTAGAGGTAGTACAGCAGTCCGTGTATATCCGACTGCCCGTTAATTTTTGTTAAATATAGCCATTCCAGCCGTCTTATGCAAACCAATTGCGTGAAAAGCACGACGAACTGTTCAAATTCATGGACCTATGGACTGAAATTCTCCTCAATCCTTCCTTAGGTGGGGCGATGTCAACTTCGGGTGATGGATAGTGCAACGCAGTTTGTGGTTTGGCGGGAGTATTGCTATAGTCCGGTAAAAACGGATATCATGAAGACACTTATCATTTACTATCATCCATATGAGGGAAGCTACTGCAACGCAATTCTGGGAGCTGTAAAGACCGGACTTAAAAAGGGAAAGCACGCATGCAAAGTAATCGACCTGGACACCGACGGCTTCGATCCTGTCATGAGGGGTAAGGATCTCAAGGCATTCGGAGAGGCCGGAAGAGGGGATGACATCCTGACCACAGATGTAGACCCGATTGTTCTGCGATATAAGAAAAGGCTTGAATGGGCTGAAAGAATAGTGATGATCTTCCCCATCTGGTGGATGACGATGCCTGCGATGATGAAGGGATTCATAGACAAGGTGATATTTCCCGGCGTGGCTTATGACATGGAAGGAGGGCGTCTGAGATCCCGACTGAAGAGTCTGAGGCAGGTGACGGTAATTTCCACGATGAATACTCCGGCAGACATCTACAGGGATATGTTCGGGAACTCGCTTGAGGGATCTCTTATCAAGGGAACATTCAACCAGATCGGTATCCACGACGTGGAATGGATCAGCCTCAACATGGTCAAACAGAGCGGACAGGAAGTCAGGAAGATGTGGCTGGAGGAGCTGGAAGAGAAATTCATCTGATAGGATTTCATTTCCGGCATTTGAGGGTGAAGGGTCAGAGTTTCTCGATCTCTTCCACCGCTAGTCCAGTCGCCTGAGCGATGATCTCCACATCCACTCCAAGAAGTTTGAACTTCCTGGCAGCCTCTGTGTTTGCCTCCTGTCGTCCTTCCTTTCGAGCTGCGTTGATTTCACCGTTGTATCTTCTTTCGTCGAACATATCCTTATCGTATTGAATTCGTTTTGCTTCATCGAAACGAGGAATGTCGCAAGCCTGGAAGAGACGGGTGAAAATCTCCGCGCGAAGTTTTCTTGGCTGTTTCTGAAGACGCCAGCCGTTCTTTATGATATACAGCATCTTCTCCAGATCGTCATGGCACTCATCCAGCTGCTTGTCGAATCTCCTCAACTCTGCGAAGATAATGAAAATTGTATCGTCCTGCAATTCGCCGGTCAGTTTTTCTCTGAAAGTATATTCCGAGACATACCTGCCTTTCCATAGTTCCGGTCTCTCATGCTTCACATCGATGCCCATCAGGCCGATCAGATACACCGGTGGGACATCATATTCCCCTCCCCGTTTGTTCTGTCTGTCATACAGCCGGCTGGCATAGCTGACGCACCTCTTGAACCAGAATTCCTCCGGATTGCTTTGCACTTCAACGATGAAGAAAGAATTATCGGTCCCTCGGCACATGAAGTCGTACCGGAACTCCTTATTAGTTTCGAGCTGTCCCTGGTGCTCGGTGGGCGCGTACTCAATGTCTTTCACCCGTTTATCCTCTGGTAGCAGCATATTGATGACAGATATCACGACATCCTTGTTGTTCCTGTCTCCGAACACCGCCTTGAATCCTCCGTTGGACAGCAGGTCCACGTATCTCTGAACCACAGCATTTTTTGTTTCTCCCATAACTTAAATATTTTGTTACTGCAAAGTTCCGGAGACTTATCCGTATACCGAAAAAGTATACGGATATTTGCAAAAATCGCCCTCCTGCGGCCATAGGAAGGTGATTCGGTGGTTGAAATTTATTGAAAAACCTTAGGTTTTCGGATAAATCGCAGCTCTATGTCATGAAGGCATCAACCGACAGGCAGCAAATCGGCCACAACTCTGCCTGTCGGTTCCCGAAAGCATTCAAATTGAGCATGTTCAGTACCGTCAGGCGCTGAATAGTCCAAGAAGAACAAACAGCCCAGTTTTTCCTCTCTGCATATCCAGACAGCCTCATGAGTACGGGCCTATTCACCTTTCCGAATCATCTTGTGTTTAATCTTTACCACTGCGAAGTTCAGTTCGATTTCAGTCTCAGTGGAATCAGTGCTCAGATTCTGTCCGATCACCTCTGCCAGCATTGCACCAGTGCGGCGAAGCAATCCCTTCTGCTGTTCACCTCCATCTTGAACGTTCTGCAACGACTCCACTGTTCGTGCCAGTTCGCGAATCTGAACAAAGGTATCCACAATTGCCAAGGTGGTATTCACTGCTCGTTCGCCTTTAAGGATTGTGGCCAGCATGTACAGCCCTCGTTCAGTGAAAGCTATCGGCGCCACCTTACTGAATTTCAACCTATTAAGGTGGTCAAAAATTTTGACCACCTCTTCCTTTTCATTTTGGTCCAATTGGAAGATATACCCCGAAGGAAACTTTTGTTTATTATTACGTACTGCTTGGTTAACCTCTTTAGTCCGCACGCCATACAATTCTGCAACGTCACAATCAAGCAGAACCGGCTGATTACGCAGAATAATAGTTCGTTTCTCAACATCTAACGTCGTTACTGGAATGTGTGGCGCCACCGACTTAACTCTTTCTTCATTCTCACTTTTCATACAACCATAGATTTTATATAAAAATTTTTATCAGATTACGAGCCAATATCTATTTATCACTCGTATTTTGAGTGCAAAGTTCCGGAGACTTATCCGTATACCGAAAAAGTACACGGCTGTTTGCGAAAATCGCCCTCCTGCAGCTATGGGAAGGCGATTCGGTGTGGAAAATTTATTAAAAAACCTTAGGTTTTCAGATAAATCGCAGCTCTATATCATGAAGGCATTGAGCGACAGGCAGCAAATCGGCCGAAACTCTGCCTGTCGCTCACCAAAATCGTATATGAACCCATGTTTTTGGCACCGTCAGGCGCTGAATCAGTCAAAACTCTGCCTGTCGGTGCCGTGCGGATGACTATATGTCAGTCATTTCCGGGAAAACCGGTGCGGCGGTCCAGAAAGGTACGATGAGAGGGAAAAACAGACCGACTTTTCTCTCTCGACATATCCGGGCAGGGTCGTGAGGACTGTGACACGTTTTGTGCAGGAGACAGGTGCTGCTTACTTTAGATCGAACACCTGCATCGGTTCGAGCGCACTTCGGTTAAGGCGCACCGGAGCTGGCGAATACGCCTCCAGCTCCTCAAAGCGGGCTACGCAGCTCAGCCCATGGGCTGCTCCGCCCGCTTTGTGCTTGCTGTGGGTGTGACAGGGATTATCTTTGTGACTCGTAAATTATTGACACACAGGCGCATAGGCTATACGCCTCGCTGTCTTTTACATGCGAGCAATACCACTTAAATTTCTGAAAATCTGCCACTTACGGTTCAGGAGGGATATGCTATACCAGCGACTGAGGGGGCGTGAGATTAGCACATATAGACGAAAGCCCGGAGCACGCTCCGAGCTTTTATCACTTTTCCCTAAAACGCTGGCACTAAACCACTTCAATGGATAGTGCGGCGCAATTTGAGAGTAAGAAGCTGTGAGGCTGACACTATGCAGCGGATTGCATTTGCGTAGTATGGGGCAACGGCGCTTGCAGATGCGAAGGCAAGCGCCTCAGAGCAGGCTACGCAGCTCAGCCCAAGGGCTGCTCCGCCTGCTCTGTGCCACAAGTCCGAAAATATATAGTTACAAACCTTTGGTAAAATGACATATTCCATCAGGTTGTACATGAATTGCGCTGGTTTATGTACAACCCGCCATGAAAATGAGGCTGGAAGACGGGATAGTCATGCAGGTGCTACTTGATTCCCGCCTTTTCATGTAGCACCTGCGAAAAACAACTGTAGGACATACACTTCTGCAGGTGAGTCGAGGCTCCCCATCAGGATATGCTTGTGGTTGGAGTACCTATAGAAAAAGCCCGGAGCACGCTCCGAGCTTTTATCACCATTTTCCTAAAACGCTGACACTAAACCACTTCAATGGATAGTGCAACGCACTTTGTGGCTAACTTATTTTGGTAAATTTGACTGAAGATGATGCATATTTTTCCCCAATCTGAATTTCAATTTTGTATGTACCAGAATTATTCATATGGAACTGCGCCTTTTCATTATCATATGAATTGTGTAAGTTAACAGTTTTACTTTCCTCATTCGCAATAGTATAATGAGTTGTATTCCTATTATTATTACCATCCCGCTCATAACCAGGACTGCCAATCCATGTTCCCCAATCTTTTGTAACAAAAAGAAAATAGTCACTATTTGATATATTTCTTGTCAGATTATGCTTAGTCGTAACATAATTGTACTTCAGCTTGATTCCATTCTCATAACTCCATTTATCAGAACTACCTATCCAACCGACCATAGACCATTCCGAATCCATATCCTCAACACCTGCTTTAATAATCAGGAAATCCAAGTTAGCCGGGCTGAAATACACATCATAATTACCTGCCGTGCTCACTGATATCTGTGCAGCGTAAGAAGCAGTCGCATCTGAACCATACCATGAATTTACTTGGCCATTACAATCTACTGTTCCACTTGTTCCCCACGCACCGACTACTTTATTTTTTTCTTTATTTTGGAATTTAAAGGACTTTCCTGTTCCGAGAGTCACATTTTTAGCTACATACAAATCTGTGTACACATCGCTCGCCACCATATCTATAGATCCTATTTCACCTGTCATTATCCAATCGGCTGGTATTGAAAGTTCACCCATTCCTCTAATCTGATTCTTCTCAAGAACAACTTTATTAGATGTTGACTTAACTTCTTCTCCATCGAATGAAACAGTGATACCTGATGCGTAGGTTCCAGGAATAAGAGCTACATAATATGTTGATCCCTTTACAAAATCACCTTCAAGAGTAACCTCAGACACAGCACCTTCCGCTGCAACAAGAGTTCCATTAAGAGCCAGAGACACAGGACCTGCTATCTTCTCACCGCCATTTGCCCTGATAGCAACCTCTTTTACATTATCTTCATTTACTACAAACTCAAACAGGCCATATACATTGTTAAATTTAAGATTGTGCTGATCAGCAAGTCCTCCAAGAGCAAATGCAATAGTTGCATCTGAGTCGAAGCCACCTGCTACTGCCTGCTGAGTTGCAGGAAGTTCGAGTCCGGTTATTGCTGTGCTAAAATCGGTTGTAGCACCTTCTGTATATGGATATACTGCAAGAAGCATCGCAGTCTCGAGATTCCCAGGAAGCACAAAAGTAGAAGTTGTGAACTTCGCTGATGCAGAATTCTCTGTAATATCTGTTGTAAACTTTCTGTTAGAAGCTGTTGCATCAAACACTGTTAGAGCATCAGTCGAAGTCCAATAAGTTTTTACACCATCAACAAGAGCAGTCTTAGTGTCAGCATTAGCAACAGCTGTGATTGCGAATGCCTCCTCATTTGCTTCCGGAGCATCAATTGCATTTTCCTTCTGACAAGATACAGCTGCGAACATGGCAACAGCTGCAAACACATATGAATAAATTCTTTTCATAATTTCTTAATTCATAAAGTTAAACAATATGTTACCAAATATCATCACCGCGTTTAAGGTCATTAAATGAGCCTTCGCCGCTCATACAAAGTACTCCCTCGACATTCAGATCGAGGACATTCAGTTCAGGAGACTCATAGGCCCCCTCAAATTTCTTCTTTTCCATTTTGATTTTAGTTTTTGATTGTTAATAATATTTTGTTGTCGATTTGTTTCGCGTTTGCTTAAGCGACCTAAGCGATCGCTTCATTTGCATTGATCACTCTAAGGACAGGAGTCCTCAGGATTCCTTATTGGGAGCATTGAGGATTATTTTTCCTCAAAACTGATGGCAAAGCCACCGCCGCGGGCCATGCTCATCGAGAGAACGTCGTCGGCTGTCACTGTCTGCTTCCAGATCTTATATGCCTGAGGGTTTTCCTTGTAGTCGGCACCGTTCTCGAGGTCGTCTGCGTAGATGGTAGCCTCGTAGGTCTTGCCCGGATCGAGGAAGTTCATCGGAACCTCAAGAGTGCGCTGCTGGTCGTCGGTCACACCGCCGCAGAACCACTGGCCGTTCTTCTTGCCCTGACGTGCGATCACGACATACTCACCCGGCTCGGCAAGAAGATACTTAGACTGAATCCAGTCGATATCCACATCCTTGATGAACTGGAAGGCATCCATGAACTGAACATAGTGCTCAGGAAGGTCTGCTGCCATCTGGAGAGGCGAATAGAGGGTAACATAGAGGGCGAGCTGGTTGGCGATGGTAGCATTCACCCATGACTGGTTCCTTCCCTCGGTCACAGACGCAAGGTCCATCACGAAGATACCCGGAGTGTAGTCCATAGGACCACCGTTCAGACGTGTGAACGGAAGGATGGTCACGTGGTGAGGCATCGTGCCGCCGAAAGCCTGATACTCGGTTCCGCGCGCAGACTCTGCTCCGATGAGGTTAGGATATGTACGGCAGAGACCGGTAGGACGCACCATCTCATGACCGTTATACATGACCTTGTGCTCGGCCGCCTTCTTCACGACATGCATGTAGTGATTGATGAGCGACTGGCTGTAGTGGTGCTCCCCGATAGGAAGAATATCACCCACATATCCACCCTTGATGGAGTTGTAGCCATACTTGTCCATGAGTTCGAGCGCCTGGTCGAGGTGACGCTCATAGTTACGCACTGACGAAGATGTCTCGTGGTGCATCATGATCTTCACACCCTTTGAGCGTGCATATCTGTTAAGTGCTTCAATATCGAAATCAGGATATGGGGTCACGAAGTCGAAGACATAGTCCTTGTTGCAGTTGGCCCAGTCCTCCCAGCCTTCGTTCCAGCCCTCTACAAGGACCTGGTCGAAGCCGTGCTCGGCAGCGAAGTCGATGTAGCGGCGGACCTTCTCGTTGTTTGCTGAGTGACGTCCGTTAGGGGTTGCCGAAGCATAGTCGGTCTTTCCGAGCTGCACAGAAGCGAAGTCATCGGTATATGCCCATGAACCCTTGCCTGAAATCATCTCCCACCATACGCCGATGTACTTCACAGGCTTGATCCAGTCGGTGTCCTCAAGAGCACATGGCTCGTTGAGGTTGAGGATAAGGCGTGAAGCTAGCTGAGCCGTTGCGCTCGGGGCCACCTGGACGGTTCTCCAAGGCGAGTTGCATGGAGTCTGGAGACGTCCCTTCCAGCCCTGAGCATCAGGAGTCAGGTGAGAAGTGAAGGTCATGGTCTTAGGATCCAGTTCCAGGTGCATGCAAGGATAGTCGAGAAGGGCAGCCTCGTGGATATTGATATAAAGGCCGTTGTCCGTACGCATCTGAAGGGATGTCTGCACTCCGTTCACGGAATATGGAGTCTGCGAGTCATTGCCGCAGATGGCCTCGGGCATCTTGCCCGCGATCTCCGAAAGGCGGCACTCGGTGAAGTTATATTCCTGAGTGTCATAGTCGCCAGGAACCCACCATGCCGTGTGGTCACCCGCAAGGGCAAACTGGGTCATCTCCTCCTTTATGACGAAGTAGCTGAGATTCTTCTGATAAGGGAACTCATAGCGGAAACCGAGACCGTCGTCATAGAGACGGAAACGGATGGACATCTTCTTGTCGGAAGAAGTCTGGACGAGGTTCACGAGAAGTTCGTTGTAGTGGTTGCGGATCTTTGCCTCCTCACCCCACACAGGCTCCCAGGTCTCGTCGAAGGTGGATGTCTCCACGCTCTCCACAGCGAAACCGTCGTGGAAGGAGTAGCATGGCTGGCGGTCTTCCTTAGAGATGGTTCCATCTGCGTTGTAGATGAGTTTCTGAGCCTTGAGCACACCACGGAACTCATATCCGAGGTCTGAAGGAAGGATCACCTTCTGGTCACCGTAGTTGAGGGCATACTGAGGGGTACCGTCAGCTGTGAGCTGGAAGGTCATTTCCATATTGCCTGACGGAGAGGTAAGGGTCTGCACGTCTGTCACCGGACCCTGCTTTGCACAGGATGCCGCCAGAATGACGATTGTCAGGACTGAAAGGATTTTCTTCATATATATTATATTTTTATTGTTTCTGTTTAGATCCCCGGTCAAGCCGGGGATGACGTAGAGCCGTCATTGCCGGCTTGACCGGCAATCTCCTACCGTTTATATTCTACGACAAGAGCGGTCTTTGGAGCTACTACTGTTGCGTCCGATATCTCGACAGGCTCTCCTGTGAGCACATCGACTCCGTCATGGAGGCCTTCGGTGATCTCCGAGTAGTAGGACCATGGAACATTCTTGTCCTCAAGGGTGTTGTTTATATAGACGAACACAGCTGCCTCATCATCATAACGGAAGTAGGCATATGTGTTGTCACGGGTCATGAAGTGAACGGTCTTTCCGTCATGGATGACATCTGCCGTCTTTCTCCACTGGAAGAGACGGCTGGCGTGGTTGAACAGGTCAGCTGCCTGACCTTTTTCGACCTTGAGACCATCTGTGTTATGGGTCTGAGCCTCACGTCCTTCTGCGGTGAAGAGATCAATCCTGTCCCCTTCCCATCCGCCAGGAAAATCCACGCGTAGACCGGGGTGGTCACCGATATTGTCCGGCTTTGTGGACACGAACATGAGCTCGTCACCTGCAAAGATCTGAGGTATGCCTCGCATTGTGGCCATCATCGTCATGGCAATCTTGAGGGCACGCGGATCCTTGCGGACGCAGTCACCGATGCGGGCCGTGTCGTGGTTGCCGGGGAAGATGAGCATCTTCGAAAGGTCATGGTATACGAAATCGTGCGAAAGGACATCATATACCTTGGACATTCCTGCACCCCAGCCGCCGTGGTCTTCCGCAAGGGCAGCACGAAGGGCATCGTGAAGCGGGAAGTCCATGATTGAAGGAAGGTGCGAGTCGAAGCCGTCCTTGTTGGCGTTGCCGCCCTGCCAGTATGCAAGCTGAGGGATGGATGAGGTCCAGCACTCTCCCACTATGTTGAAGTCCGGATATTCGTTCATGATGGCCTTGCACCACTCAGATGCAGGACCCTTCTCGTTGTATGGATATGTGTCCACACGGAAGCCGTTGAGACCGGAATATTCGATCCACCACACGCCCCACTGGATGAAATACTGGAGGACATATGGATTGTCAAGGTTCATATCCACCATGCTCGGCACGAACCAGCCGCTCTCCTGGATATAGAGGTCCTTTTTCGAAGCATTAGGGTCCATGTTGGTGGAGAAGGCCACATTTGTTCCGGTATATTCAGGGAACTGGTGAATCCAGTCCTGGAACGGGAGGTCCTCCATCCACCAGTGGACATAGCTGCAATGGTTAGGAACCATATCCATGATGATACCTATGCCTTTCTCGCGGGCCTTTTCGACAAGAGTCCTATAAAGTTCGTTCGAGCCGAATCGCGAGTCTATATGGTAGTAGTCGGAAGCCGCATATCCGTGATATGAGCCCTGAGGATCGTTGTCTTCGAGGAAAGGAGTCGTCCATATGTATGTAGCTCCGAGCTCGCTGATGTAGTCGAGGTGGTCGATGACACCCTGGATGTCTCCTCCGTGGCGGCCGTGACCGTTTGAGCGGTCTGCCTTTTCGGCAGTATCCTCAGTGGAGTCGTTCGATGCATCACCGTTTGCGAAGCGGTCCGGCATGATCAGATAGACCATATCAGCCGTGGTGAAGCTCTTGCGCTCTGCAGAGCCTTCTGCGCGGGCTGCGATCTCATATGGATACTTGAATGACTGGTCGTCCTTTGAGAAGACGATGTAGTATGTTCCTGGCCGGGCATTCGGTGCCACCTTCACGTCCACGAAGAGGTAGTTAGGACTCTCGGCCTTATGAATTTTCTCCACAGACACGCCCTTGCCGCCTTCGATTGTCACATCGTACTCCGATATGCCTGCACCCTGGACCATGAGCTGGAGATCGGTCTTCATGCCCACCCACCATGAGAGGGGCTCCACCCGGGTCACCTGTTCACGGGTCGCATCAGCCACTGTCGAGGGGTCGAACGACGGGGCTGAGCATGCTGCCAGGAGGAGAGCTGCTGTCGCTGTTGCTATTATTGTTTTCCTTATCATATTGCTGTATAGGTTCTTCACTTCGTTCAGAATGATGGTGAAAAACTACTCTGCTGTGATTTCGTATGACCAAGGGGCCTTGAGCTCCGCCTTCACTGTAACCTTGTTGTCAGGAAGGGTACGGGTGAACACGAGGGTGCTGTCCTCTGCCGATACCACCTCGAAAGCGCCGCCCTTGTCACCTGCCGCGAGTGCAGGATTTGAGTGACGGAGGTCTATGAGCCACTTGTAGAAGTCGAAATATTCGTTCTTCTCCCATGCAGGGATATGGTCCTTCTCGAAGAACTCGAACCTCTTGTTCCAGCCCATTTCCTGACCTGTATAGATCAGAGGCTGACCGTTTGGAAGAGTGAATGTAAGCACAGCCATGAGCTTTGCCGCTTGACCCATCCTCTCGAACTCGGTTCCTGCCCATGAGTTCTCGTCGTGGTTCGAGGTGAACATGAGACGGAATGCGTCTGCAGGGTGTCTCCCAGCGTCCTTTGCAAGATACTCCAGAAGTTCAGGGATATTCTTCTCTCCGCGCGCAATCGCGTTCATCATATGGTGAAGTTCCCATGAATATGAAGCATCGAAGTCCGAAAGGCTGTGCAGAAGCGGCTCCTCACCCTCTGCGAGCATATATATTCCGGGATATGCGGCACGCAGGCCTGCGATTGTCTCCTGCCAGAATTCGAGCGGCACCTCGCATGCCATGTCGCAGCGGAAACCGTCCACGCCGCGCTTCATCCAGAAATGCATGGCATCCGACATTCCCTTCCACACGTCCTTGTTCTCGTAGTTGAGGTTGGCTGTATCCGACCAGTCTGCCGTGAAGGTTGTATTTCCCTCTGCATCACGCTCGTACCACTGAGGATCCTGTCCTGTCACCCAGACAGCGTCAGGTGATGTGTGGTTGGCCACCCAGTCCAGGACGACACGCAGACCGAGTCTGTGAGCCTCTGCAAGGAAGTTGTCGAAGTCCTCAAGGGTTCCGAACTCAGGGTTCACCGCGCAGTAGTCCTTCACCGCATAGTATGATCCGAGAGTTCCCTTGCGGCCTTCCACTCCGATAGGATATATAGGCATGAGCCATACGATGTCCACACCGAGTTCCGCAAGGCGCGGGAGTTCCTGCTGAGCGGCTGCGAATGTTCCCTCCGGGGTGTACTGGCGTACGTTCATTTCATATACCACTGAGTTTTCAAGTGGCTGCTGCTTTGGAGCCTGGGTGCATGAGAGTGCTGCCAGGGCTATGCATATTGCTGATATTATTCTTTTCATATATGTTGTATTTATTTTCTATTGGATCCCCGGTCAAGCCGGGGATGACTGTCCTCGTTGCCTTAAATATCAGGTCAAGCCCGGGACTGTCTTCATTGCCAGAGACCTCAGGTCAAGCCCGGGATGACCGGCACCTCATTCGTCATTGCCGGCTTGACCGGCAATCCCATATTCAGTTTTCAGCAAGGATGGTAGCTGATGTGGCTGTGGCAGTGATCCAGTTTCCGGAATATGCCGTGATGCCATCAACATCAGCCTTGCCTCCTCTTGCGAGGACAGTGTAGTTGCCCTCAGGGATAGCCACCGTGGCAAGTTTCTTCGAACCGTTCAGAAGGACGGTGAGAGACTTTGCAGAGTCGATTCCCTCAAGACCGCTTATGCGGAATGCCACCACACATGGGTCATCCGTCTCGATGAACTGAAGATTCTCCCGCACAAGGTCGGCATCACCGAGGCAGAAGCCAGGGTGTGCATGACGGATGGCGGCAAGGGCGGCATAGTAGTCCACGAGATCCTTGTATTTTGTCTTATATGTCCAGTCTATGGCATTGATGGAATCCGGCTTGTTGTAGCTGTTCTTCACGCCCTGCTTGTGACGGTAGAGTTCCTCACCATTGAAGATGAAAGGTATGCCCTGGGAGGTATACACAGCGGTCTGAGCGAGCTTCACCATCGCAATACGTTCCTTCTCGGTAGCCTTGGTCGCCTCCTCAAGACGGTCACGGAGACAGTGGTCGTCATGGCAGCTCACATAGCTCACGTGCTGGAGAGGATTGTTGGTCCAGCGCTCCACACTCACCTGAGGGTGCTCCACGCCGCCGGCGATTCCGAACTTCAGATTCTCCTTGTTTCCCGCCACGCCGTCCATGAATCCGGCATTCTCGCAGCCGAGAGGTCCGCGCACTGCGTCACGGATGTTGTCGCTGAACGCTCCGACCTTGTCGAGCATGTATGTATTCGCCTTAAGGGCTATCTGCTCTGCAGGATATGCGGGAGACTGTGCAGCCCATCCCTCGCCGTATATGACGACATCCGGATCGATGGCATGGAGACGCTCGCTGATGAGGTTCATGGTCTCGATGTCATGGATGGCCATGAGGTCGAAGCGGTAGCCGTCGATGTGATATTCCTTCATCCACCACTCAAGGGACTCGATCATATACTTGCGGAACATCTCCTGTTCGGAAGCGGTCTCGTTGCCGCAGCCTGAGCCGTCGAAATAGGTTCCGTCAGGACGCATGCGGTAGAAATATCCCGGCATGGTGCGCTCGAAACCTGTGTTCGGAGCATGTGTGGTGTGGTTATAGACCACATCAAGGATCACACGGAAGCCTGCCTTGTGAAGAGCCTGCACCATCTGCTTGAATTCCTTGATACGGGTCACAGGATTGTATGGATCAGTCGAGAAGGAGCCCTCCACAGCATTGTAGTTCAGAGGTTCATATCCCCAGTTGTACTGGTTGTCCTCCAGACGGGTCTCGTCGATTGTCGCGAAGTCTGTCGAAGGAAGGAGCTGGACATAGGTCACCCCAAGTTCCTTGAGATGGTCCAGACCTGTCGCGAGACCATCCGGATTCTTCGTACCCTCCTCAGTCAGAGCAAGATACTTGCCCTTGTTCTGCACACCGGAGTTCGCATGGATGGAGAAATCCCTGTGCTGGAGCTCGTAGACGATGATGTCCGAAGGCTCGATTTCAGGGCTCTTGTCCTCGCCCCATCCTTCCGGGTCGGTCTCAGACCAGTCGATCACGGCTCCGCGCATGCCGTTCACACCGACAGCCTTGGCAGCTATACCCTCGGTCTCCTCGAGCCAGGTTCCGTTCTGATTTATCTGGAATGTGTAGAAAGCACCCTTGACGTCCTCCTTCACAGTGGCCTTCCAGAGTCCGTCCTTCTTCGAGTACTTCATGTTCACGATCTTGAAGGCAGCCTCATCGGAAGCCGAACGATATAGTCTCAGCTGGGCAGCCTCCGCAGTAGGAGCCCAAACCGCAAATTCCGTCTTTCCACCCATATATACACACTCTTCGAGGGGTGCCTGTGGCACAGGAAGAGCATTTTCAGATGCGCATGAAGCAAGCGCAGCAACAGCCAACGTTCCCATCAGCAATGTCTTGATTATCTTCATATATTGTTATCAGTTTCCTTTTATGCAGTCATGTACATCCTACGAATATACGAAGAATCCAAGACTTATATATATATAATTGACGAATTGGCGGATATTTGCGACAGATGGTCGGAAATCACGGACGAACCCCGGTATCACATAACCCATTACACGACAGCAAAATACGGTAAATCGCCTGCTCCATTTGCCGCAGGCGATTTAGTGTAAAGGGTTAGTAGCCAGGATTTTGAATGAGAGACTTGTTTGTAGCCAGTTCGGTAGGGGGTATGGGGAATATGCGTTTATAGGACGCAAATGGCTGACCTGCAAAGGAATCACCGCCCTTATATGGCCAGAGATATTCGTCTGAATCGTAGAGCCCCAGACGGATGAGGTCGGTCCGGCGGTGAGCCTCCCACATGAGTTCTCTCGCGCGCTCCGCCATTATGAAGTCCTTGTCGACAGTCACATCCGGCGACACCCCCGCCCTTTCACGCAGGGCAGCCACCCGGGCGGAAGCATCCCCTCCGGCATGCATGCAGGCCTCGGCATAGATGAGGTATATCTCTCCCAGACGGATCATCGGGAAGTCAACATTGGCGAAGGAATTGGTGTTCGCTGTCGGAAGATATTCCTGCTCTGTCTGATCGTGCGGTATGTTATTGAATTTCAGACACGACCATCCGTTCATGAAGGAATATAGGGCACCGTCCATGGACTCCTGCCGTCCCTTGATGTAGAACACCTTTCCTCTCTTGTCGTCAACGGAATATTCACCTGTCGAGTAGTCCTGCCCGCTGACCTCGAAGAATCTTGACACATATTCGTACGGCACCCTTAGACCTGCCCAGCCGTTCACCTGACCGTTCGGTTTGGAAGTGTCGGTGATGTCGGTCGAGGCAAGGGTGGCAGCCAGAAGATATGAGGTGCCGCCGTAGGATTCCGTGTTGGAGGCATCGTAGGCTATGGTCCAGAGCATCTCGCCACGGGCCTGTGGGTTCTGACCGTTGTCACCCCTGAAAAGGGCCGGATAGTCCGGACAGAGGGCATATCCCATGTCGAATATGACCTCACAGACCGCCTTTGCCTCAGCCCAGCGGGGCACTCCGGTGTAGACCTCGGAATTCAGGTAGAGACGGGCAAGGAGTCCGGCAGCCGAGCCTTTGTCAGCACGCGGGTAGAGCGAGCGGGGCTCCAGCATGGGGCTTTGGTCGGAGATCAGGTAGGTGAGTTCGTTCACGCAGTAGTTGAAGATGTCGGTGCGGGAAGCCTGTGGAGGGGTGTATGTGCCACCGAACGGGGATTCCTCCGTGGAGAAAGGAACCGGGCCGAAACAGTCCAGGGCAATCCAGTAGAGATAGGCCCTTATGAACCTGGCCTCTGCCCTGAATGTGGATATCTTCGCGGCCAGGGCCTCGTCTACGCCTCTTGAAGCAAGCTTGTCGGGGGTGGTCTGACGGAGATATTCATTGACATATGATATTCCCTGGAGGGTGCGGACATAGACCGCGTAGACCGCATCGTTCTGGGTCTCGTTCCAGGTGTTGGTGTTCAGTGCACGCACCCAGGCATCGTTCTCCCAGGAGCATTTCGCGGCATCTGCGGTGGTTTCCTGGACGGACCAGAAGGCACGGACAAGCTCAGAGGCACCGCCATCCATCTGCTGAAGGTCGGTCAGATCGTTGGAAGCAAACTGGAAGTAGAGGCGGGCGAGGCCGGACAGATAGGCAGATTCGTCATTGCCATATACATATTCCGCGACCGGCTCCGTCCTGTTCAGTGGAAGGGTATCAAGGTCTCTTACGCAGGAGGCTGCGGCTGCTGCTATCAGTATATATATTATCTTTTTCATAATCATTTTATTTTAGATTCCCGGTCAAGCCGGGAATGACTCAAGGTTGCAGGGTATGACTCAAAGGTGCCGGGAATGACTCAAGGGTGTCGTCATTGCCGGCCTGACCGGCAATCTCTTAAAAATTGACATTGACCCGGAAGGAGTAAGTGCGAGGACGAGGCCAGATGGTCCCATCGATTCCCGTGTCGGACACCACCTCCGGATCCATTCCGCTGTAGCCAGTCAGGATGAAGACATTCTGCATCGCGAGGGCCAGACGTATGTCGGTCTCCCACCTGCCGATGCTGCGGAAGGTGTAGCCGAGATTGATGTCATCCAGACGGAAGAAGGAGGCGTTCTCCAGGAAATAGTCCGAATACCACTGAGCTCCGCTGTTCGGAGCGGTGAATCCCGTCTTCTTCACCAGACGGGCCTGATTAGGAAGACTGCCTGAATTCAGGTCGAGACTGGCTGTGGAGTTGGCCGAGGCGAAGTCATTGAAGACCCATGTTCCTGCGGATCCGTGTCCGTTCATTCCGAAGTCCCAGCCACGGTAGGTGACCTTGAGGTTCAGTCCGTAGAAGAACTTGGGAGCTACGCTCTTCCCACTCATATATCTATCTGATTCTGTGATACTTCCATCCTTATCCCTGTCCACAAACTCATTCTGGAGGGGCTTCCCGTCAGCATCATATTTCTGCTGATAGACATAATATGTATATGGGGCATAGCCCACCATCTGACGGCAGAGATATCCTCCCGTTCCCTTGGATATGTTTCCTGTCTCGATATAGTAGTTCTTGTCCTCGGTCTGGTTCAGCCTGGTGAAGCGGGTGTCCTGGAAGGTACCGTTGAATCCGAGCTGGACGCTCAGGTCGTTCTTCTGCACGGGCACGCCGGTGATGGAAAATTCCAGTCCCCTGTTGCGGATCGAGCCGACATTGGTCATGAGCTTGTTGCCGAAGTTGGAGCCCATAGGAATCTGGACGGAGTTAAGAAGGTCGCGTGTGTCACGGATATACGCATCAATGCTTCCGCTCAGGCGTTCCTTGAAGAAGCCGAAGTCCAGTCCGGCATTATATGTCAATGTGGTCTCCCACCTTATGGTCGGGTCGTAGGCCTGAGGGGTGAGGAGCTTCACGAATCCGGAGTTGCCCATATCGTAGGTGTACGACGGGTTGTTATTGAAATCATATCGGGCCAGATGCACATAGTCCCCTATCCCGTCCTGCTGGCCGGTGAGTCCCACGGAAAGCCTGAGCTTCAGGGTGGACACCTGACTGACCGGCTTCATGAAAGGTTCCTGGGCGATGTTCCAGGCAAAGGCTCCTGAGGGGAAGAATCCCCAGCGGTGATCCCTTGCAAACTTGCTGGAGCCGTCACCTCGGGCTGTGAAGGTGAACACATAGCGGGAATCAAGAGAGTAGTTGACCCGTCCGTAGAACGATACGAGATAGTTCTCGTTGCGGTACCACAGGTAGCGGGACTCGGGTGTCTCTCCCGGATTGAGGTTGACCTCGTGGGTGATGTTGAAATAGGTGACACTGCGGTTCGCCCAATAGTTGTTCTGCCATGAATATCCTGCCAGAACGTCCAGCTTGTGGATTCCCCATGAAGGACTGTAGCTGGCATATGCCTCGAAGAGCTGGCTTCGGCTGAGATTATATCCCTTGGTATATTCCCCTATACGCAGGTTGTCGGTGTCGGCATAGGCCTGGAATGATCCCGGGCGGACTCCGTTGTAGGAATCTGTGGTAGTGATGTCCAGACCGGCACTGACGTTGAAGCTGAGGTCTTCCAGTTCATGCACCTTATAGTTCGCCGCAACCCTTCCGATGAACCTGTAGGAATCGGCAGTGCTTATGCCATCATAGATCATGGACAGAGGACTCGGGCCCACAAGCACATTGGGAGAGAATGCAGTTCCGCGACCGTTTCCATAGTTCCAGTATCCGTTGGTGGTCGTATAGTCTATGGATCCGTCTTCATTGCGCCAGTATGGGTCGCGTGTCGGATTGAAGAAGGCGGCCTTGCTCACTGACGAGCCGTCTGCATAGTCCTGACCGGAATATACGCCCTTGAGGCTGATGTCAAAGGTCAGGTGCTTGTCCAGAAAGTTCGGAGACAGATTCAGGTCGGCTGTTCCTCTGGTGTAGGAAGACCCATGCAGGGTGCCCTGCTGGCCGTTATATGCGACAGAAGCCCTGTATGGCATACGGTCCTTGACATTGCCGAAGACGCTGAGGTTATGCTCTGTGGCGAAGGCCGGTCTGAAGATGAGGTCCTGCCAGTCGGTCGTGCTGTCACCCGCAAGCCGGGCGATCCTGTCCCCCGTCGCTGTCCCTGCAGGATATATCTCGGAATAGAAATCCATGAGCTCGGTCGCAGACATCACCGGAACCTTTTCCGAGATGTGCTGGATGCTGACAGAACCGTTGTAGCTCACCTGAGGCCTTCCTCCCCGGCCCTTCTTCGTGGTGATGAGGATCACGCCGTTGGAAGCACGGGAGCCGTATATGGCTGCTGCTGAGGCATCCTTCAGGACTGAGAAGGACTCGATGTCATTAGGATTTATGAGGTCCAGAGGATTGGACATCGCACCGCCTGCACCTTGAGCGACCGGCACTCCGTCGATGACGATGAGAGGGTCATTGGATGCATTCAGAGAGGCTGCACCACGGATCCTGATGCGCGATCCGGAACCAGGTCCGCCATCACCTGGGGTCACCAGAAGTCCGGGGACCTTGCCCTTGAGCATGTCCTGGGTATTGACCACAGCTCCTCTGTTCAGGTCCTCGGCCTTGACCGCCGCAATGGAACCCGTCATGTCATCCTTCCTCACTGTGCCATAACCTATGACCACCGCTTCGCTCAGATATTCGTTATCCTCCTTCAGCGTTATTGTGGACGGAACCTGGGAGGCCTGATAGGTCTGACTCACATAACCTATGCAGCTGATTTCCACCGGCGAGTCAGGACTGCTCACGGTCAGGGAGAATCCGCCGTCGATTCCTGTGGAGGTTCCGTTGGAGGTCCCCTGTTCCACGACAGTCGCACCGATGACCGGTCCCTGTCTGTCCGTGACAGTTCCGCTCACCCCATACCCGCCCTGGGCAGACATGGTCGCGCCTCCCATGAGAAATATCACCAGGGCAGCAAAAATGTATATCTGTCTGTTCATATCAAAAGTTGCGTTAATTTGTAATTATTCCAAACTAACGCAACTTTAGACAATCCTCAGACCAAACCGGCCTATATCAGGAAGGTGTTTAAAATTTTCTATCTTTTATACCATGAACCTGTGCTGTGTCCATAATCACCACCGCTCCAACTCTCAATCTTGTAACAGTTCACATCACTCGGAATCACAAGGTCATATGTCTGGTTCCACCTGCTGTCCCAACTATGTTCCGGCTTGCCCGGGTCCATCCTGACGAAGACGACGTTAGGATAACCCTCAGGTATAGTACATTCGTAGATGCCGTCACCGTCGGAATCAGTCATTGTCATCCAGGTATCTCCGTTGTCTCCGAAGAAATATGCCTCAAGACGAGCGTTATCAGAAGTCCACTGCCATGGGTCCAGGTACAGGACGGCTGGTTCCGGCTCAGGAGTCGGATCAGGAGTTGGTTCTGGTTCCGGATCTGGGGTTGGGTCTGGCTCTGGGGTTGGATCAGGCTCTGGTTCCGGGTCCGGAGTTGGTTCAGGTTCTGGTTCCGGATCAGGAGTCGGGTCAGGTTCTGGCTCTGGATCGGGAGTTGGGTCTGGCTCAGGGGTTGGGTCAGGCTCGGGCTCTGGTTCCGGATCGGGAGTTGGTTCAGGTTCAGGAGTTGGATCTGGAGTCGGGTCTGGCTCAGGGTCTGGAGTTGGGTCCGGTTCCGGGTCTGGAGTTGGTTCCGGATCTGGAGTCGGCTCTGGCTCAGGGTCAGGAGTTGGTTCTGGCTCAGGGTCTGGAGTTGGTTCTGGATCCGGTTCTGGATCAGGAGTCGGGTCCGGAGTCGGATCAGGAGTTGGATCAGGTTCCGGGTCGGGGGTTGGCTCTGGTTCTGGTTCAGGATCCGGAGTTGGGTCAGGAGTTGGTTCAGGTTCAGGCTCAGCCTCCCCGGCAGGGTATTTGGTCCAGTAACCCTCATTATCCCAGGTGTCAGCAGCGACAACGTAGCACACATTGTCATCTGTCGGCACAGAAAGGTCAGCAGACTGGTTCCACTTGTTTTCCCAATTATTGTCAGACGAAGCCGGATTCATTCTCGTAAAGATCACATTGGTGTAACCTGCCGGAACTTCGCATTTATAAAGACCATCCTGAACATCAGCAGAAAGGCTCACCCACATGTCAGACTTGCCGTCCTGCCAGAAGTAAGCTGCAAAGCGTGCCCCGTCCACAAGCCAGTTAGAGTTCGGCTGCAGATATATAGCAATACCTGAAGTCTCGGGGCCTTCCGGCTCCTCTGCACCAGGATCCTCTTCACCGGTTTCGTCCCTTGACGGCATATCAGCTCCTGCAGCGACAACACAGAATGAGGTCATATCCTTTGTAAGATATGCATCGTACAGCGCTGAAGCATCACCATTGATGCAGATATTCACTGACCCTTCTGCCTTTGTGCCATACCACTTGTTAAGATCGACCGAAGGCACGGCGGCACCATACCACACGGTATTGTCTGCGCTCTTTACATCCACAAACTTGAATCCGTTGGAAGACGGGTCGGCAAGATTCTCCGCAGCCAGAGACAGGCTCTTGACCACATAGTAGTCACCCTCTTCAGCCATTGGATTTGCAGTGGTATTCCATGTGTTGAAATTACCGGCCACCGACTTTCCTGAGAATGGAGTCTGGACTGTCATGGCTTCAGGCGCAGATCCACCGGCAGTTGTAATATAGAATCCTCTGAGATCCTTGTCCAGATACACATCATATGCTGCGGCAGAACCTGTGAAGGCGATATTGTTGTCCGCACCGTCCTTGGAAGCTGCCACCCACTCGTCTGCAACCACTGCCTCACCGGCTGTTCCCACCCACACATCTCCGTTTCTGAACTTAAATGATGCAAGACTTGCCACAGGCACATCAAAGGCCTTGTAATACAGACCCATATCATATGTCGGAAGAGTACCTTCCTCACTCCAGCCGCAGAACTCACCAATAATCACCCAGCCACTTGGCACTCCATCATCCTGGTCATCATCACCGGTGTCCGGCATCTGTGACTCACCCGGATTCAGAGAGAGCTCTCCGAGATTCACCAGGCCGCTGCGCGACAGCATGACCGGTGCATCGACTGACATGGACTTGATGGATCCGTTGAGAATGGCGATGAATCCCTTCTCAAGATTTGCAGGAAGCGTCACTATATAATATGTAGACCCCTTCTTGAAATCACCTTTCAAGGTGACCTCATCCACACCTTCCCTGACATTGATGCCTGGAGTTGCGGCATATGTGGCCTCGAAAGTTCCGCACAGGTTCTCCTCGTTGTTCGAACGAAGGGTGACAGAGGTCACGCCATCCGAAACAACTGTGAACTTGACAAGCGATCCGAGGTTCTTGAACGAAAGATTATGATCGTCAGACTGGGCTATGGCCACAAGAGCCATCGGATCATATGTGTTCTCAGCACAGGTCTGCTCCTGAGGGATGGAAAGGCCGTAGAATGTAGATCCCAATGACGAATAGGTGTAGTCAGGAGAATAAGGACACACAGCACGGAAATTCTTGGTTCCCTTGCCGGCAAGCTTTCCCTTGAACGTGGCGGTGGCACTCGGCTCCGTAAGATCGGCCACAAACTCATTGTTCACACCATTGAAGACCGCAATCTTCTCAGACGGTGTCCAATAAGGAGTGAGACCATTGAGGACAGTCTTTGTCGGAGTCTCATATGAGGCCTCGAATGTAACAAGACCATCACCATCCACTCCGGAAATTTCCTCCTTGGTGCAGGAAATGAGTCCCACGCACAATGCACAAAGAAGTGAAATATATTTTCTCATGTCTTTCATAATCTTATCTAACTACAGATGAATTTACAAGTACCAATGCCTGACCCGACTTAAGCGTATAGCTGCCGCCCTGGACTGTCTGACCTGAAAGAACATCCGTCCATGTTCCTGACGGTATATTGACATTCTGGCTCGATGAGTTCTTTCCATGATAGTTTGCATATGCCCAGACCTTCTTGGAGCCATTGGAAAGTGCCACTTTCTTGAGTGGCCAGCCTCCCAGGTCAGAGCCATTGAGGTCGACTCCCTTGCCGAAAAGGTCAGGGTTGCCATTTCTCAGGGCGTTCAGCTTGCAGTACACATCATACAAGGCCTTTCTGTCTGCATCTTCATAGTAATCCCACTTGACAGGTTTTCTGTCAGTCTCATACTTTCCTTCTGCGGTTCCGTCTTCGCCCTGTTCGTTACACCACTTGTTGTAGTTGTAACCAAGCTCACCCATCTGCCAGATCATCTTAGGACCTGGTATCGTGAGGAAGCAGACAGCATTGTTTGCAAGGTTCTGCATTCTTGCCTTATGGTTATCCTTGATGGAAGAATCCCCATATTTCTCCTGCTTGTAGGCCATTCGTTCCTCATCATGGCTCTCCATGAAGGTAACCCAGCCTGTCGCACCCCAGGTATTGTCAAGATACTTATGAGTTCCGCTGAGGTCGGCATTATATCCCATGGCTGTCTCACAATACTCGTGATTCATCTTCTTCCATGGATGCATTCCATCCCTTACGTACTGAGACTCCTCCGAGTCATTGCCCCAGTGCTCGAGAATGATGTAGCTGTCAGGGTCTGCCTGCCTGATGGCCTTTGCGTAATCCTTGATAAGACTTATACGATTGTTGTCGGTGTTGTCCCATCCTGAAGAAGACCAGGTGAATCCCTTTGACAGGTCAAAACGGAAGCCGTCCACATTGTACTCTTCGATGAGGTAAACAAGACTTCTCTTGACAACCTGCTGCACGAAGGCATTGCTGTGATTGATGTCATGGAACACATTGAACGGATGCATTGCATCGACAAAGAAATACGGATTGTTTGACGCAGTCTGGTTGCTGGTCGAGTTCCAGTACAGCTTGGCAAGCGGCGAAGCTCCGGTACTGTGGTTATACACAACATCCACGATCACCGCTATGCCCCTCTTGTGACACTCGTCGATGAACTGCTTGTACTGCTCGCGTGTGCCGTATGCCTTGTCAAGGGCAAAGTAGTGATTAGGATTATATCCCCAGCTGGTATTGCCGTCAAACTCCTGGATAGGCATCAGCTCGACAGCATTGACTCCAAGGGTCTGAAGATAGTCAAGCTTTGCCATCGCACCGGCGACATCATGGGTTGCGGTGTAATCTCCGAAAAGCATCTCATAGATTACAGGACAGTCCTTGTTCTTCATCTCAAACGGAGTCCATGCGTAGGTGTCCCTGTTGATCTTCACGCAAGCGACAGTTCCGGAAGCACCCTCCTCTGACGGATAGACCATCTGATCCGCAGGGTATATCTCATTATGATAGTTGATCCAAGGATCATTGTCCGGATCAAGAACCTTCTCTGCAAAAGGATCTGACATGCGGATCACCTTGTCCGGTTCTCCGTCAATGCCGGAATATTCACCCAGATGATACTGGAAACGGTATTCCTTGTCAGGATCGAGACCGGTTACCGTAAGCCACCAGCATCCGTTTGCATCGTCACGATACATCCGGCTGCTGTCATCATTGGAAAGAGTCCAGTCGTTGAAGTCTCCCATGACATATGCATAGTCCTTGTGACCGCCCTTTGTGTCCAGGTCATGAAGGACAAAAGTAATCTCGCTGCCGGAAGCATTGATGCCGTAAGTGCATCCTCCGGGAACCGCCTGAGTCAGATATGGCTCCGGCTGGAATGGCTTGTACTTGTCGTCTGTAACTGAAATGAATCTGTCTTCCTGAATACCTTTCAGCTGAGAATCCTGGCTACGGATGACTATACCGATCTGCGTCACGGCCGTCGTACCGCTGTTGAAATATTCACGCACGGTAGGGCCTATCTCAAGATGCCATGTGTCGGCAGCCGAAGGGTCCTTCTTGAACTTACATTTATCTATATTCTCTTCCCATCCGGCCTGCACGAACTTCCATGTGCCATACTCAAGTATGCCTATGTGGGCATATACATCACCTGTATAGCCCTTGAGAGGAGAAGTTTTTCCAGCTCTGAACGAAATGGTAAGAGGCTGGTCTGCATTCGGTTGAGCCGGTTCAGACCACAGACGTGTAGCTGTGCCATCCAAAAGAGGGTTCTCCACAAAGCTTTCGTTTTCAGAAGCGTTGTAGTCTCCTGCACCATCCGGCTGAGACGGCTCAGGCCTCTCACATGAAATGCAGGTCATGGCTGCCACAGCCGCAATAGACAAGAAATGAAAAAACTTACGTGTCATAAAATTTCTATTGAACTTGAATTGGCAGCCGGATGTCCGGTCAGGGGCATCCGGCTTGAAAAGGACAGGTCCGGGACCTGCCTCACTTATCAGTCCTGATTACTCAGCAGCAACGATAGTGATAGTCTTGGTATCAGCAGCGGCATCAATTGCGAGGGTAACGTTGTATTTACCTGCAGCAGCGAGAATGATGTCACCTGAAGTTGATGTTCCTTCAACAGAGTTTGCTGTATCAATCTTATCAGCACCGAGGTCGAAGCTTGCCACTCCTCCAGTCTCTGCTGCATTGAGAGTACGGATCTTCCAGCCATCAGTTGTGAGCTGTACATTACTCCATGTCCAAGTGTAAACATCACCGTTCTTAGCTGGCTTACCATCGTTAGATGCGAGGAGAACCTGTCCCCAGCTCCAAGCAGTGTCAGCAGATGAACCGGTCTGCTCAGCAACACCTGCACCTACCAGCTCCATCTGGCAATTAGAGTAGTCAACAGCCTCAAGAGTACCAGTCTTCTCGATAGTAGCAGTGTAACCGTTCTTGATTGCACCACCCTTGAGAGTCCATGTGAGAGTGATCTTGTAGATACCACGAGCGATGTTGATATCCTTTCCGTTAGGAACAAGAGCGTTGTCTCCGAGTTCACCAGCAGCCTCAGCATCAATACCAAGGTTAGTGTTAGCCTTTACCTTTCCTGCATCATCGAGGTCGAGTTTCCAACCTGCACCATAAGCGAACTTGAATGCGCCGGTAGAAGCAACTGAACAGTTCTCAAGAACGTAAGTCATGGTAGTCTGGTTGAATTTTGGAGTTGGCATTGCAGTAAAGCCCCAACCGTTCATTGCACCACGAACACCCCACTGTACTGGAGCGAGTACGATCTGTGCACCGAAAGCAAGGTCATTAGCCTCGTTGAGGTCAAGAACGATGTGATAGAGACCGCTCTCAGTAACCTTCATTGCAGGAGCATCAGCACCTGTAACGAGGACACCACGCTTTACCTCTACATCTCTTGGGTTATCAGCCTTCTCTGAAACGTCGAAAGCCTCGAGAGCTGCACCATAACGGATCTGCTCACCGTTAGCATAGAGTACGAGCTCGAAATCCTTGTTTGCCTCGAGAGCGATGTACTTCTCGTACATACCGCTACGGTTAGCACCGTCAACCTCGTTGAGACCAGCCGCCATCATATAGTCAGCTGTGAGTTCAGTAGCACCTGTAGCAGGACCGGCTACATAGAATCCGTCCTCTGTAACATTGTCAAGGTTGCCACCATTGTCTGGTTTCTCTTCACATGATGTGAAGGCGAATGCGAGTGCAAGAGCACTCATGAACATTGCGATTTTCTTCATGATAATTAAATTTTTAAAATTTGGTTAATAATGGTGTATTGTTAAAGATCTTCATATCCCTCGTTCTGAGTCCAGAAACGCTGACCTGTGGTTTCATCGATCTTCGCCTTCTCAAGAACTGAGAACGGAATAGGGAACCACTTGCGGTACTCGTCTGTTGCTGTCACATACTGAAGGTATTCCGGTTTATTGAACTTGCCGAAACGGATGAGGTCACGACGGCGGACCATCTCCCAAGTGAACTCACGGCCGCGCTCGTCGAGGATATCATCCAGTTCAAGAGCTACGACTCCCGGATAAGCTGCGTTGAAGGCAGCCTCAGGATCCTCCTCGTAAGCGAATGCACGCTTGAGCATCTTCTTGAAATCAGCAGAGTTTGAACTTGAAGAGCCCGAACCGCCACGCTTGAGAGCTTCCTCCTTCATCCAGAGAACGTCAGCATAACGCATGAGTACAAAGTCGTTCTCACCCCATGCGACTGTTCCGGCCTGATCAAGTTCATATTTATTAAGTCGTGCACCTGCATTCCAGGAAGCCTCATCAAGAGACTCTACATCCTTGAACACGAAGCTGAGCTGGTTCTGCTCGTCAAGGAGAACCACACCATCCTTGTCAAAGATAGGTCCTACGAACCATCCCCACTGCTCGGTTCTCTGGGTACCATAGCCCTGGACTGTAGCAGAGAATTCACGCACCTGCGGCATAAACTCATCCTTGATAGCCTTGGCCATGCCGGCAGCGTCTTTTTCATAAAGTTCCTTCCACTCCTCAGGAATCTTAGGGAGGTCTTCATTGGTGATTCCCTTAGGAGCCGGACCTGCACCACGCACATCCCTTTCGTTGTATCTGTCGATGAAGGCAGGACGGGCACAGAAGCCGTTCCATGGCTTTTCGACAAGTCCGAAAGCTGTCTGCATAGAGTAGTGGTGAGTCAGGGAGAGCATACGGAGCTTGTTCATCATGCTGCCGTTGTAACGGAGGTCGAAACTTGCATTTCCATCCTCCACAAGGACAAAGATGTTCTCCCTGCTGTTCTCGTTCTGAATCTTGAAGTTTGCAAAATAGTTATCCTCAATTGAATACGATCCTGAGTTGATGACCTCATCACAACATGCCACGGCGTTGGTGTAGAAATCGTTGACAGAAGTCACAGGCTTGAATGTGGATCTGTACTGGGTGTTATCCTCAAGCTTGATGTTATCCACATTACAGTCGAAAGACTCTGCGTTGAGATAGAGACGTGCAAGAAGTGAATATGCAAATCCCTGTGTCACACGACCATAGTTAGACGAACGGTTTCCGTCGTTGACCTGCGGCATGTTTGGCGCATTACGCTCCAGGCAATTCACAAGGTGTGACCATACATCGTTAGGAGCCATGAGAGGTTCAGTCTTGTCTTCAAACACCTCAAGGTAAGGTATCCTTCCGAAGCAGTCAAACAGGAGATAGTAGTAATATGAGCGGAGAACCTCAAGCTCACCTACGTACTGCTTGTAGAGAGCTTCGCCCATGAACTCCTTGTAATCGTCGAGGGTGCTGAGAAGCTTATTGCAAAGAACAGCTCCTGAGATTGTCGAGTTCCAGATGTTCTTGAAGGCATCACCCATCCAGTTCCACTCATGGTTGTGGAGTCTCTTCCAATAGTATGAGTCCACCCAGTGCTCACCAGGCATACGGATAGGTGTGATACATTCGTCTGAAGTCAGCGAGGATACGCCCCAATATCCCCAGTGGTCATGCACCCACTTCAGGTCAGCATAAGCCTGGCCTACAAGAAGGATGACATTTTCCTCGTTAGTCATCATCGACTCGATGGTTGGGTTACCGAAGTTATCTTCCTCAAGCATATCTGCACAAGAGCTGAAGAACGGCAACGCAAGGGCAACTGTCAAAATATATAATATCTTCTTCATATTCAATCAGATTTAGAAAAGGCTGATATTCACACCCAAAAGAACGGTAGCCACGTTAGGATAGAAGTCCGGATAGTCGATACCCGCATCCCATACGCCGGTGGTGTTGACCTCCGGATCCTGTCCGCTGTACTTCGTGATAGTGAAAACATTCTGTGCAGTGAGATAGACGCGGAGACTCTCGATGTACTTGTTCTCCTTGAACTTGAAGTTGTAGCCGATGGTCACGTTGTCAAGCTTGATGTATGAACCGTCCTCAAGATACTGGTCGGTGAAATGTCCCTTGTCGGAATATTTGACATCCGATCCGACTGCGTCCTTCATGAAGATGTTTGTGGATGCAGACTTCTGTGGTCCGTATGCCCAGCGTGTCACGTTGAGGATCTTGTTGCCCACAACACCTCTGAAGAACAATGTCGCATCCAGATTCTTCCAACGGATGGTGTTGTTCCATCCATATGTAAAGAGAGGCTGTGCATTTCCGATGATCTGCTTGTGGCCCTCGGATGCGTTGACTGCCTGGATATATCCGCCTGTAGGAGTGTTGAACATTGCTGTTCCGTCAGACTTGTAACCGGCAAACGAATATCCGTAGAACGATCCCACAGCCTCACCCTCGGTAAGGAGCTGAACATTCGTATTCATGATACCGTTCTCACCCACACCACCTGAAGTTGTCTTGGTGTAGTTGAAGCCCTTTGATGGATCTGAGAGCTTTGTGATGATGTTCTTGTTGAACGAGATGGTCGGAGTTGTAACCCATGTCCAGTCCTTGGTCTGAACAGGAACTCCGCTGATTGCGAGCTCGACACCGTAGCTGTCCATCTGTCCTGCGTTGGCAAGAAGGGTAGGATACTGGTATGGAGGAGTAGGCACCTCATAGTCCCAGAGAAGGTCACGGGTCTGACGATAGTACACATCCAAGCTACCATAGATGCGGTTGTCAAGGAATGCATAATCGAGACCGAGGTTGTACTCGTACTTCTTCTCCCAGCGGAGGTCTGGGTTCACGTTCTGAGAAACGCCATATGTGTACACATACTGTCCGTTATACCAGAATGATCCTCCGTTTGAAAGCATGGCAACTGACTTGAGGTCAGATCCGAGGTTGTTACCTGTCACACCGAAACCTGCGCGGAGCTTGAGGTCGTTGCACCAGTCCTTGCCTTCCATGAAGTCCTCACCTGTGATTCTCCATCCGAGGCTGACTGCAGGGAACCATCCCCACTTGTTGTTGGCACCGAAACGTGAAGAACCCTCGCGACGGATAGACGCGGAAACGAGGTATTTCTCAGCATAGTTATAGTTCACACGACCGAACACGGCAGCAAGAGCATTTGAATTCCTGTATGAAGATGCATTCAGATACTTCTTCGATGCATCACCGTTACCGATCTGGAAATATTTTGCATCATCTGTAGGGAATCCCTTGTTCTCGATGTTCTGACCGTCATACAGGAATTTCTGATATGAGAAACCGGCAACTCCGGCAACATGGTGCTGACCGAATGAACGTGAATAATCTGCTGTAACCTCGAAGAGCTTGGTGAAGCTGAAGTCGCTGCCACGACCACCCATTCCGGAACCGGTTTCATCTGTATTGATGGTGCGGTTATACCAGAAGTTACGGTTGTCACCTTCCTCGATAGCTGCAAAACCGCTCACCCTAAGACCCTTGACAGGCTTGATGTTCACTGTAGCCTTGACCGAACCACGGAAGAAGTTTCCGTTGCCATATGATTCCTTCTGCATCATCTGCTCAACAGGGTTTGATGTACCTGTACCTGATGGCATGAAGAATCCGTTGGCATTGGCCGAATCATAGATAGGGTATGTAGGGTTCATGATTGCAGCCTGCTTGAAGTTACCGCAGTTGTAATCATTGCGATAATGCATATATGAAAGGTCATACTGGAGTTCAAGCCAGCCGTCGAGTGCCTTCTGGGAAGCGGCGATCTTGGCGATCATTTCCTCACGGTTGTTGTTCTTTGCGATACCCTCTGCATTCTTATAAGCAATTGACGCACGGTAGTTGAACTTGCTTGAAGATCCAACGATTGCCACATTATGATTGTGTGTCATTGCGGCAGGACGGCACATTGCCTCAACCCAGTCCGTGTTGTATGCATTACCATCAGTAGCAGCATATATGACAGGGGAAATTGCACCGTTGGAAAGGGTAGCAAGGTTTCTGAACTCCTCAGGAGTAGCCATTCCCATGTCACCGTTTCTCATTGACACTGAGGCATATCCGGAATACTCTACCCTTGTGTTCGCAACGTCAGAGAAGTTGTCACCTCTCTTTGTGGTGATGATGATCACACCGTTGGTACCGCGGGTACCGTAGATGGCTGCTGCAGAACCGTCCTTGAGGACGTCCATAGAAGCGATTTCATCAGGAGATATGTTGTCGATGTTGCTCACAGGCACGCCGTCCACGATGTAGAGAGGTGAAGTACCTGCACCCTTGTCGAGAGTGGAGAATCCACGGATCTGGACATTGAAGCCTGTGCTGGTAGGGTCGCTGGTGGTTCTGATGATGTTCAGACCGGCAACCTTTCCCTGAAGGAGACCGACAGGACTGGTCTTCACACCGGCGTTGAAGTCTTCAGACTTTACGGAAGCCACGGAACCGGTGACCTCTTTCTTCTTCTGAGAACCGTAACCGATTACGACCACCTCATCCAGGAACTGTGTATCCTCTGAGAGAATGACGTTCTGAGGCACCTGCGATGCAGGGAAAGTCTGTGTCGCATAACCGATACAACTGATTTCGATAATCGCGTCAGCGCTTGAAACGACGAGGAGATAGTCTCCGTCAATTCCGGTCGATGCACCGTTGGTCGTGCCCTGTTCCAGGACAGTGGCTCCGATAACAGGTCCCAACTCATCGCTGACAACACCTCTGACCTCGTATCCGCCCTGAGCGAATACAGACACACCCATGATGCATGAAAGCACCACCGATGCGCATAGTGTCATGATTCTATTCATAAGAATTTCGTTTGGTTAGTAGATTGTTTTTTATTGTAGTATCCTTTTAATAGCTTTTCATCTATCTTGTCTTGACGAAGCGCACAGAGACAGCTCCGAGGACCAGAAGCACCGCTGCAACAAGGAACATGTTCACCTGCGCTCCGCCCACTGACTTAAGTACAAGACCTCCGCATGCTCCGGCTGCAATCTGAGGAAGGCAGATAGTGCCGTTGAACAGTCCGAGGTATGTGCCGATATGGTCTCCTGAAAGTGAGTTGGTCAGAAGCGTGAACGGTATTGCAAGCATCGCCGCCCAAGCGACTCCGATAAGAATGAATGACAAGATCAGCAGGTACTGGTCGTGGATGAAGAATACCGATGCGAAGCCGGCGGCTCCGATGAGGAGACTGACCACATATGCTGTCTTGATGTTCTTGAACTTAGGAATGACAAGTGCCCATATCACAGAGCCGACTGACTGGAGTCCGAAGAGGATACCCACCCAGTTGCCGGCTGCCTGATAACCTTCGGAAGCGACATCAGTGGTACCCCATACGGTATCTGCAATGGCTCCGTTGGTGTATGTCCACATGAAGAGGAACGCCGCCCAGCAGAAGAACTGCACAAGGCCCACGGTCCAGAATGTCTTAGGAGCGTTCTTCAGGAGCGTGAACATTCCCGGAGTCTTTTCGTCCTTCCTGTTCAGGTCAATGCCGTGGAACTCGGCATATTCCTTCGGAGGCATCTCCTTGACCTTGAGGGATGTGAAAAGGACGCAGAGTATCAGAATCGCGGCTCCCACATAGAACGAGTATTTGACAGAATCCGGAACCTGTCCCTCCGGGGCGACATTGGCTATGCCGAACCATGCAAGAAGGAACGGGAATACAAATCCCACGAATCCTCCTGCGTTTACGAGGAAGCTCTGGATGGAATATGCCGTGGCTTTCTGATTTTCGCCCACCATATCGCCCACGAGCATCTTGAACGGCTGCATGGCCATATTGATGGATGTATCAAGCAGCATGAGCGCCACGATACCGAAGGCCATTGCCCCTGCAAACGTAAGATTGAAGTTTCCGGCATTAGGCAGAAGGCACATCACGGCGATAGCGATGACTGAACCAAGGAAAAGATATGGGATGCGGCGACCGAAACGGCACCAGGTCCTGTCACTGTACTTCCCGACAAGTGGCTGAACGAGAATACCCATGAGAGGTGGCAATATCCAGAAGAGGCTGAGGCTGTGCGGATCTGCACCAAGAGTCGCAAAGATGCGGCTGATATTAGCACTCTGGAGGGAATAGGCTATCTGAACCCCGAAAAATCCGAAGCTGATATTCCACATCTGCCAGAAAGTAAGTTTCGTTTTTTGCATTTTGCAGTTGATTTGGTTACTAAATATTAGTGGATAATAAGTTCGTAAAAATAAATATTAATGTTCATACGGGTGTTACCTGCAAGACGAAAACCTCGAAAAATCGGGACGAACGGTCACATTTTCGGGACGAACAGAGGCCAGAATTTGTATAATCCGGACAAATCCTTTAACTTAGTGCCTGGATTTGAGACAGATTCTGCATGAGACGCACCAGCTTATCATTCATAATACACATCTTCGCATTCCTCCATGCTGCAGTGGCCTTGTCATGCCGTTTTGCAAAAACAGATGACGAATTGCTTCTCACCATCCTTACGATGGCCCTCGCTCTGATCATCTGCATAAGAAAGGGTCTGAAGGTCGAATTCACCGCCGCAATAGTCATTGTGACGAATATTCTCGGATTCATCATCGGAACATTCGGAGCCAACGTACTGCAGACATTCATCAAATCGGAATATGCAGTACACTGCATCTCCACCTTCATCACCACAGAGATTCTGGGATGGTGCATAATAGCAATCACCAACATTTTCGGACAGAAGGACGACAACCACGAAGCATTCAGGTCATCACCATATCTTAAATGGATACTTCTCGTCGGTGCCGTGACTTTTACATTGAGACTGCTTTTTGTGATATTCCTGTCCAGGTCCAGTCTTGAACAGACCTTCATACTCGAGATCATCAGGAAAGTGATGACAAATTCATTTTCACTGATCATTCTCGCCTGCGTGAACATCATGTTCATCAGATCGGTGGCCACGAGGGAAAAGTCTTCATCGAAACCCGGAACAATCCTCATGTATGCCGGATTCATGGTTCTGGCCGCACTGCTTGAAACATTCCTGACAGGACTGGAAGAAAACGGATTCGCGCTCATCTTCATCATCTCTCTTGTAGTCCAGATAACCATGTACTGCATCGTATACGTGATAAACTACGCCATCACCGCACGCACCGAGATGCAGGAAGAAAGGGAAAAGGCCAATATGGCGCAATACAGGTATGTCAAGCTGAAAAGACAGGTGAACCCGCATTTCCTGTTCAACTCGCTCAACATCCTCGACTGCCTGATTCGCGAGGAGAAGTCTGAACAGGCGAGCCTGTACACGCACAAGCTTGCCTCCATCTACAGATATATGATCAAGAGTGAGGAAGAGGATGTCGTGCCGCTGAGAGAGGAACTGGTGTTCGTGGGATTGTATATCGACCTGCTCAAGGTACGGTTCCCGGAAGGCTTCGACGTGGAGATTGATGTTCCGGAAGACAGGATGGCAAGGTTTGTGCCTCCGTGCTCCATCCAGCTGCTCATAGAGAACGCCACCAAACATAATGCTGTCGGCAGTGAAACGCCTCTTCTGATAAAGGTGCATGCCGAAGGCGACAATATATGTGTAAGCAACAACATAATCCCGAAGATGACGAAAAACCAGTCCACCGGACTCGGCCAGAAATACATCAGACAGCTGTATATGGACCTCTCGGGAAAGCATATCGGCATCAACACGTCCGATGGTTGCTATTGTGTAACTTTACCTTTATTATGACATGGCAATGAAAGTCCTGATTGTAGAAGACGAAATAATGGCTCAGAAAAGCCTTATCAGAATTCTTACTCAGAATTTTGCCGACATGGAAATAGTCGGCACCACAGGTTCCGTGAAAGGCACTGTCAGCTGGCTGAACGATCCGGCCAACAAGGCTGACGTCATTTTCATGGATGTGGAATTGTCTGACGGAGAATGCTTTGAGATATTCAGGCAGACTGAAGTGAAGTCCAAGGTTATAATGACGACCGCCTATGACACCTATGCCATCAAGGCATTCGAAGCAGGCAGTATCGACTACCTTCTGAAGCCTATTGATCCGACAGCACTGAAAAGAGCTGTCGCACGGTGCAGGATGAGCGGAGGCCAGATCGACGTGGAGGCGCTTGCCAAGGCGTTGGGCGGCTCAGCCGGAAGGAAGGACTACAAGGAAAGATACATCATCCGCTTCAACGACAGAATCGTCCCTATCGAGACTTCCAATATAGCATATGTCTACTCGGAAGAGAAGAACAACTATCTTGTCACATTCGACGACCAGAGATATGTCATAGATTCATCACTGGACCTCGTCATGGAGGAGATGAATCCGGAAATGTTCTTCAGGATATCCCGAAGCTGCATAGTGTCGATGAAGGCAATAGAAAGCATCATCAAGCAGGCCGGCAGCAGACTCCGCATTATCGCCACTCCCGAACCGGGCTTCGAGATGACCGTGAGCCGCTCCCGGGTGGATGACTTCCTGAAGTGGCTGGAAAGATAGTCGTCCGCGAATCGGATGTCGGGACTATCAATCCGTGACCGTAATATATAAGAATACCTCACAGGCAAAAATCCTTCAATTTTCACCTGTGAGGTATCGTTTTTTTTATTTCCTTCCGCTGTCGGCGATCATGCCGCTGAGGATGGCGTTGAACTCGTCTGCCGCTGAAAGCTGGTCGAGCGTCAGGTGCATGCGGTAGCGCCAGTAGTGGCGAGGATTGGCCGGCACGTTGATCCGCTCTTCATCAGGATTGCTGCGGCGTAGTGCTCCATCCATCGAGAGCCAGTCCTGGAGAGGAAGCACGGTCAGCATCGCAGGAGACCAGAGGTGCTGGTCGAGAATCTGACGGCAGATCCAAGGTTCGCAGAAATATGGAGCATCTCCCTGACCGCCGAGCATCTCATTGTAGAACTGCTGGGTCACCTGCCTGTCTTCCTCCCACCATGCACGGATAGGGTTCATATCGTGGGTCGAGGTGGTGCAGACAGAGAGGTACGGATACCATGCCGGGTTCGCGAAGTTGTCGTGCACGGACTTAGGCATGCGCTGGATCTCAAGAGAAAGAATCCTCAGACCGTCCATGACGCTCGGTACACATGCTGGAATCATTCCCAGGTCCTCACCGCAGGCGAGCATGCCTGTGGAATCAAGGAGTGCAGGAAGTTTCTGCATTGCGGTGTGATACCAGAAGTCGTTGTGACGATAGTAGAAGAAGTCTGTGTAGAGACGGTCGAAGGCAGCGCGACGGTATGCGTCGAGCCACTGGTATGACTGGCTGTCACGGGCTCCGATGCGTGGGTGATAGTGTCCGGTCTTGCGAGGGTCCTCGATGAAGAGACCGCCATCGCGGACGTCAAAGCCCTGGCTTTCAAGTTCGTGTGCAGGGTAAGGAAGGGCCGGGTTGAAATATCCGTCCAGACCGCTCTTTGACCACATCGGAATTTCCCATATGCGGAAGAATCCGAGGATGTGGTCGATGCGGAACACGTCGAAATACTCCGCCATCTTGGCAAAGCGTGCCTTCCACCATGCGAATCCGTCCTCTGCCATCTTCTCCCAGTTGTATGTAGGGAAGCCCCAGTTCTGTCCGTCAGCCGAGAATGCATCAGGCGGTGCACCTGCCTGGGAATCCATATGGAAGAGCTCCGGATGAATCCATGCATCCACGCTGGTGCGGCTGATTCCGATAGGAAGGTCACCCTTGAACACGACTCCGCGTGAGTGGGCATATTCGCATACCTCCGAAAGCTGGAGGTCAAGATGATACTGAACGAAGCACCAGAAGTCGATGTCTGTCTTATGCTCCTCGCAGAAAGCCGCAACCTTCTTCCTGTTATACTTTGCATATCCCTTCCACTGTGAGAAGTCAGGGGTTCCGTTAAGGTCACGAAGAACGCAGAAGGCGGCATATGGAAGAAGCCAGTCATTGTTCTTCTGAACGAATGCCTGATATTTCTCTGTTGCGGAGAGTTTCTTGAATGTCTTGTCGAAGGCCTTTCTCAGATATGCCAGCTTGGCATTGTTCACCCTCTCGTAGTCGATCTTGTCGAGGGAGTTGAGTTCCGCCTGAAGGGCCTTGTATTCCTCATCCACCTTCACGCCCACTGCAGGGAGATGCAGGAACTGAGGATGAAGGGCGAATGTGGAATTAGGATTGTATGGATATGAGTCCTCCCAAGTTCCGAGCATGGTGGTGTCGTTGATCGGGAGAAGCTGGAGGATGCTCTGGCCCGTGGCTGCAGCCCAGTCCACCATCTTCTTGAGGTCATAGAACTCTCCCACTCCGAAGTCTTCTGTGCTGCGGAGGGAGAATACAGGGATGGCTGTGCCGGCTCCCTTCCAGTTCCTTCCATGGAAGCAGGTCTGAAGTGTGCCGTCCACGACCGCCTCATCCTTCTGAGGTACATCGGTGAACCATCTGTTCCCGCAGTCCTCCCATGCGAGAGGCTCAAGAGTCTTCCTGTCTGCTATCACAAGCTTGTATTCGAACACCTCATCCACATTCAGGGCAAGAGTCCACTGAGGATAGGCACTGTCATCGAACGGATGCATCTTCTGCCAGTTTCCGAGAGATTTTCCGCTTCCGGCAAGGGCAAGGACCTCATTCGGGCGTATGTTTGCCGCCTGTACGGAGAGAACCACATTCGCATCCTTAACTGTCCTGACCTTTCCGGCTGTTCCTCTGCCGAAGATGGCACCGGTGAAGGCTGACGAATAGAAAGGTGCGTCAGCAGGACGGTCATGCCATCTGTCATTCAGGACGAGGGTCTTCGGCGACACTCCTTCCGGAAGAACAAGACGATGTCCTCTCCACTCCGTACGGATGGTCCTTCCGTCGCTGACCACTTCGTAGGTATACTCCGAAGCCTTCTCCGGATTGAAGCGTCCCACTTCCACGGTCCACTCTCCCTCACCGGCGTATGACATCGGATAGCGCCTGCCGCCCAGACAGAGGACGAGCTCCTCTCCCCAGACAGTGTTGTACTCGATTGTTATCTGTAATTTCATATTCTTATGTTTGTAATTTGTGTATTCAGCAGGTGCCTACATGGACAAGACGTCCTGACGTTTCATCTTCTTCCAGTTCATCACAGGCAGGACGAAGGAAACAACGGAGGCTGCTATCCAGAACCACGAGACCGGTCCGAAGTCATATATGTCGACCCCGTCCACCTCCGTCATGAACCCCTGGATAAGATATCCGCTGGTGATGTCCTGCAGTCCTGCAGCCATATAGCTCGATATTCCCACGACACCCAGCGCAGCCCCTGTGGCCTTGCGGGGCACTATATCCACAGCCATAAGTCCGGCGACGATGCAGTACAGCACCCCCACCGAAAGGCTGAACAAAGATACATAAAAGATGTTCATACCAAAGTTTCCTCCGACGAACAGAAAGAGAAAGAGGGACAGAGTGCTCAAAAACCCGGACAGAACGGCGGGCTTGACCCTGTCGCTCCTGAACACCTTGTCGGAAAGCCAGCCGGCGATGACCGTTCCCAGCACTCCGAAAGCGGCCGAGAATGCAATGACCTGAGTGGCATCTTCAAGGGAGAAGCCCCTGGCCTTCTGAAGGAAGAGCACACCCCAGCCGGCAATGGCATATTTCGTCACATATATGAATGCACTCGAAAGGGCTATCACCCATATTCCCGGATGCTTCACTATCATCTTCTGAAGATCCCTGGTAGGCATCCTGTCCTGTTTGGTCACCTGCTCTCCGGAAAGCGTCTGGACTGAAGGGAGTCCCTTGCTCTCAGGGGTGTCGCTCACGAACAGGAGGATGATGAGAGAGCCGACAAGTCCTGCCACAGAAGCCACCAGGAAGCCGTATTCCCATCCAAGCGCGCCGACGACGAAACCGGTCACTATGAATGACAGGAACTCCCCTATGTACGGGCTGGAACTGAAGAGGCTGTAATAGGTCCCCCTCTTTGACTGAGGGAACCAGCGTGACAGACTTATCACTCCCGGAGGGGATCCCATGGACTGGGCCCAGCCGTTCAGGCCCCACATCACGGCGAAGGCGGCGAATATGATGACCGACGGAATACCCACAGGACCGCGCATAAGTCCCATGGCTCCCATCAGAAGATTCACCAGGGCGGAAATGAAGAGCCCGGTGGCCATGAAGCGGCGCACATTGCAGTAGTCGGCGATGAAACCGTTCATGAACTTGCCCACGGCATATACGAAAAGGAGGGCAGAGCCTATAAGTCCGAGCTCACCCGCCGTCAGCACGCCTTCGTCGATGAGAGGCTGCTTGACCACGCTCAGGCTCATCCTGCAGACATAATACAGGCTATAGGCAACTGTTGCACCCCAAAAAGTCCTGCGGCGCAAGGAACGGTATGTCTCCTCCACCCTGTCAGGTTCCACCGGCTCGGCCGACGGCTTGCTGATTCTGTAGAATTTATATAGCCCCATATATCATTTCTTGACCCGCCGGTTCACTCGGCAAACTATGCGGGGCAAAGTTATAAATTTTTCGTTTTTATTACTACATTTGTATGCTGACGTGCCTGTGCACGAGCATTACACTGAAATTTTATATAACCAACTAAACTCTATCGTATGAGAAAATATCTGACTATGGTGATGCTGCTCCTCATCAGCATGAGCATTCATGCCCAGCAGCATTCTGTAAGAGGTACGGTGGTGGACCAGAACGGTTATCCTGTCATCGGCATGACAGTCGTCGAACAGGGTACCCAGAACGGTACTACCACTGATGTTGACGGTAAATGGAAGCTGAATGTCTCTTCGGGGGGGGCATCGCTGGAGTTCACATCTCTTGGCTATGCGACAGTGGTCGAGAAGATCAACGGACGTGCAGTCATTGATGTGGTTTCGGCAGAGGAAGCCCTTCAACTGGATGCCGTGGTGGCTATCGGTTACGGTACCGTACGCAAGAGGGACCTTACCACAGCCGTGTCCACAGTTTCCACAGAAGACACCAGGCTCCGTCCGGTGACTGAGGCATCAGGCTTCATCCAGGGTAAGGTGGCCGGTGTGACCGTGCAGCAGACCAGCGGACTTCCGGGATCCGGAATGACCGTACGCGTCCGTGGTGCATCTTCGATCGCTTCATCCAACGATCCGCTTTATGTAGTGGACGGTGTCCCTGTAGGTACAGGTAACTATGCCATCGCATATCTCTCCCCACAGGACATCGAGACAATGCAGATCCTCAAGGACGCATCGTCTGCAGCGATCTACGGTTCGCGTGCAGCCAACGGAGTGGTCCTCATCACCACCAAGCAGGGCAAGAAGAGCAAGGGTCCTCAGATCAACTTCAATGCTTCCGTCGGCCTTGCAAACGTGGCAAAGACATACGAGGTCCTCAACACCGCAGAGTACATTGAGCTCATGAACGAGATCAAAATGGTCAAGTTCCCTGATGATGTGGAGCTCAAGGACGAGACCGACTGGTTCGAAGAGACATATCGCACCGGAATAAATCAGAACTATCAGATCTCCGTGGCCAACGGAAATGACAAGATGAGATATTACCTCGGTGCCGGCTACTCTGACGAGCAGGGAGTTCTTCCTGTCGCATATAATAAAAGGTATAATGTGAAGGCCAGCTTCGACGCCGACCTCTTCAAGTGGATTTCTGCAGGAGTGAACATGGCCTATTCAAGCTACCGCAACAACGGAATCATCTCCGGTACAGGTTCGAACCGCGCCGGTGTCGTTCTTTCCGTAGTCAACACTCCTACATATGCAAAGGTATGGAGCGAAGACAATCCTGCCCACTACTGGAACTCGTTCTACGGAGCCAACCTCTCCACTCCTATTGAGAATATGGCCAGAACCGAGAACAACTACAGCCAGACAGACCGTCTCCTCCTCACCGGAAACATCACTCTGAAGTTCCACAAGAAGGTGAACTTCAAGTCGACCGTGACGATGGACCGCAGATGGGTTCACAACTTTTCGTTCCTCGACCCTGTCACCACTTCGTACGGAAGGACCCAGAAGGGTGAGGCTTCTTCCGAGAGAAGCGATGACATGAGAATGGTCTACGACAACATCCTCACATACAATGACGTATGGGCAGGCAAGCACAACTTCGAGGCTATGGCAGGTACTTCAGCCACGACATCACGCTGGGAGAATCTCTCCGGTTCGAGAAGCCACTTCTCTCCAGAGAACTACGACGCCATCTTCGGTCTCAACGGAGGTAACAAGGGCGGGCTGAGAGGTCAGAGCCAGGGCTATTCGGAGTGGGCGATAATGTCATATCTCGCACGTGTCTCATATAACTACGACAGCAAGTACTATATCACTGCGAACTTCCGTGCCGACGGTTCTTCAAAGCTTGCTCCCGGTCACAGATGGGGCCTTTTCCCTTCAGTTTCAGCTGCTTGGCGTCTGTCTGGAGAGGACTGGCTCAAGGATGTGAGCTGGATCAGCGACCTCAAGGTGCGAGTGGGCTGGGGACAGCAGGGTAACCAGTCAGGTCTTGCCGACTATGCATGGGTGCAGAACTATGGAATCAACTATTTCGACTGGACCGAGAACGAGCATGTAGACTCGGTGCCTACAGTGGGAAGCCGCACTAACATGGGTAACAAGGGACTCTCATGGGAGACCACCACACAGGCAAACGTCGGTATCGACTGGTCCATGTTCCGTGGCAGACTGGGAGTGACTCTCGACGGATACTACAAGTATACCAAGGACCTCCTCATGAGCGTTCCTCTTCCTGCTCCATATCCAAGCATCTACCGCAACGAGGGTGAGATGTCGAACTGGGGTCTTGAGCTTGCTGTGAATTCCGTGAACATCGAGAAGAACGGATGGTCATGGACCACCGATTTCAATATTTCCATGAACAGGAACATGCTTGAGCATCTCGACCTCCAGCAGGTATATTACTACACCTCGACTTCAGAGGCGCACTCTGAGAACATCGTCAGGATGACTCCTGGTCAGCCTCTCTCGATGTTCTGGGGGCTCAAGGCCCTGGGAATCGACCCTGAGACAGGTATGGTGATATATGAGGACAAGAATGAAGACGGACTGATCAATGTTGCCGACAAACAGTATATCGGTAACGCAAACCCTTGGTTCACAGCAGGTATGACAAACAATATCAGCTGGAAGGGTCTCAGCCTCAGCGTCCTGATGACAGCATCTGTCGGAAACGACATATACAATGCATCACGCATCGAGATGATCGGTATGTACTCGGGCGCCAACCAGCTGAAGAGCGTTCTCAGACGCTGGCGTACCCCTGGTCAGATCACTGACATACCTAAGGGTGGTGAGCTGGACAACCTCAAGGCATCCACAAGATGGGTGGAGGACGGTTCATATCTCAAGATCAAGAACATCACCCTCTCATATAATATAACACATCCGGCTCTCAGGAAGGCAAACATCTCAAGGATCCAGCCGTACATAACCCTGGACAACATGATCACCTTCACGAAGTACTCAGGCTATGACCCTGAAATGAGCCAGTATACAAGCGCGACCAGCATGGGAGTCGACTGGGGAACATATCCTTGCGTCAAGACCGTTCTGTTCGGAGTTAATGTTGAATTCTAAAGATGAGAAGCAGTATGAAAAAGATTTATATGTTTATGGCGGCAGCTGCAATTGTTTCTCTGACATCTTGTGATCTTGACCTGTATCCTGAAACCGGATACAATGAGGGAAATGTGGTCGTGGATGAGGAAACTGAATCCCAGTATACGACAAAGGAAGATATTTCCGGACTTGTTTCAGCAATGTACAACAGCTGGCTCAAGAGCAATGTCATGCAGGAGGGTATCTTCCTTGACGGAATGGTATATGCCGAGTGCCGTTCGGACAATGCATATGGCGGAAACCCTGGAACAGGAGAACTCATGGCCATCGAAGCCAACAAGCAGGACGGTGACAACAAGAATGTCAAGCGTGACTGGAACTACTATCAGGAGGCTGTCGGATATGCAAACCAGATCGTATGCAACATCGACCGCATAAAGGAGATGGATCCGAGCATGACGGAACTTGAATACAAGCATTGGAAGTCACAGGGATTGTGCATGAAGGCATATGCCCTCTATCAGATGTCCCTCATCTGGGGAGACATTCCTGTGCAGAACTCCATCCCGCCTGCGATCACGGCAGAGAATGTCGAGGAAGTCTACTTCGAATACTATCCTCCACGCACACCTAAGGACGATGTCTACCAGCAGCTTATCAACGACCTCACCTGGGCTGCAGAGAACGGACCTGAGGTCAATCCGTCAAACAAATACCTGCTTTCAAAGGCATTTGCACATGGAATGCTGGCAAGGGTGTACGCAGAGAAATCCGCTCATCAGGACTGGACCAAGGTTGCCGAGCAGTGCGAAATCGTGGAAGGAATGGGCTTCACACTTTGCGATGACTACGGTCAGATGTGGGAATATGACGATAACGATGCTGTGAGAAACACCTCAGAGTCCATCTTCGAGGTGACATGGACCCGCGACCAGGGCAACTGGATCTGGATGATGTACCACAGAAACTACTATGACCCCAACAACTCATACACCTGGATCAAGTGGATCACTCCTTCGAGAGACCTTATTGCCGCTTATGCCGCTGAGGGCGACACCGAGAGAGCGAATGCATGTATAACATACGACCAGACCGGTGTCGATGTGAACAGTGCATGGTCCAACTACTATCCGGCAGACAATTACGCGTTCATGCATAAGTGTCCTACAAATGCCAGCAGTACCATCCTCATGCGTCTGGGCGAGATCTATCTCCTTCACGCCGAGGCTCTCTGCATGACAGGTGACCTTGCCGGATCGACAGAGTATGTGAACAAGATCCGCCGTCGCGCAGGAATCAAGGAAATCGCCGTTCCAGGTGGTCAGGATGCAATGATTGACGCAGTCCTCCATGAGCGCCGTCTCGAACTTGCCTTCGAGGGCTTCCGTTTCTGGGATCTCGTGCGTCACGGAAAGGCAGTCGAGGTTCATAATGCAATGTCCGACCCTGCATCTCCACGCTACGACAAATACTGGCAGGTGAGAAGACCTCTGACGGAGAACACCATCCTCATGCCTATCCCTCAGGAAGCGCTTGAGAACAACCCAAGTCTTGTTCAGAATCCTGGATATTAACAGATTATGAAAAGAATATTTACAATAACAGCCATTGCGTGCCTATGTGCATGCAACTGCACACCTGCTGAAAAGCCTGAAGAAGGCAAGGGTCCCGAGACCGAGACCCCGGAAGTGGTGGAGAAGGATGTGACGACATATGTCACAATGGCCAACCAGACCCTTCTGTTCAAGAAATCGGGATTCGATTTCAGCAAGCCCGGCAGCATGTCGCCCAATCAGGTGACCTACGACAAGTCCAAGACCCTTCAGGAGATCGACGGCTTCGGTCTTGCCGTGACCACTGCATCGTGCTACAACCTTCTTCAGATGCCGCAGGCGGAGAGGACGGCCTTCCTCACCGAGCTGTTCTCCAAGGACCGGATAGGTTCAAGCCTCATCCGCGTGTCGATAGGAGCTTCAGACTTCTGCACCGCAGACAACTACACCTGGTGCGACACTGAGGGACTGGAGAACTTTGCTGTACATTCAGAGGACAGAAACCTTCTGTTCCCCATCCTCAAGGAAATATATGCGATCAACCCTGACGTGAAGATCATCGGTTCTCCGTGGTCCTGTCCTCTGTGGATGAAAGGCGGATCCTGGGGATATGAGGGATATGATGAAACTCAGCTTGAACAGCAGCTTAACAGCTGGACGAGCGGCCGTCTGAGACCTTCATGCTATGATGATTATGCAGAGTATTTCGTGAAGTGGATACAGACAATGGAGGCAGAAGGCTTCGACATCTATGCTGTGACCATGCAGAACGAGCCACTCAACCACCGTAACTCCATGTCTCTGTACATGCCTTGGAAGGATCAGCTCAAGTTCATAAAGATTCTCGGCCCTGCGATCGAGAAGGCCGGTCTCGACACCAGGATCATGCTGTTCGACCATAATTTCAACTATGACGACAAGCACGACCAGAACAACTATCCGTTGAACATCTATGCAGACCCTGAAGCCTCGAAGTGGGCAGCCGGTTCGGCATGGCATAACTACGGCGGAAGCGTGACCGAGCTTGATGAGATCTACTCCACTTATCCTGACAAGGGAATCTGGTTCACCGAGGCTTCCATCGGAGAGTGGAACTATGACCAGGGAGGACAGGTGGGAGGAAGATTTAATCCGTTCGTGCTTGATGAGTTCTCCAACGTATTCATGGGCACGATGTCACGCGGAGGAAAGGGTGTGACCTACTGGAACCTCATGCTTGACCAGAACAAGGGTCCATACAGTCCTCACGACGGTTCGTGCAAGACATGTTACGGCGGAGTCACCATCAACTCGGCTGACTATAAGAGCATTACAAAGAACGCTCACTGGTATCACGTGGCTCATGCGTCATCAGTCGTGAAGCCTGGAGCAAAGAGACTGGAGACAGGTGGAATGGATTTCCCTGCACGGTTCGAGTGCCAGATGTTCCTCAATCCGGACAACACGGTAGGAGTGCTCATCTGCAACAAGCTCGATGACGAACTTCCTATAATCTTTGCGAACACCAAGTTCACCGTGAAGTATACTGTTCCTGCAAAGAGCCTTGTCTCTCTTATCTGGCAGGAGTAAAAGCCGTCATTCCGGCATATTTCAGCCGTCATTCCCGACTCGACCGGGAATCTAAAAACAAAAAAAATATGATTATGAACAGAATATACAAAACATTCATCGCTCTCTCAGCCCTCGTGGCAGTGTCATCCTGCTACAAGGAGCCGGAGTTTGAATTCGCCCAGAAAGGACCGGACATGACCATCACTTGTGACGAGTCAGCCCTGATGGGTGGAAAGATAGACTTTACTGCAAACCTGACTGACGAGCAGTATCCTCTTTCAACTATAATAGCACAACTCTATTGGGATCTGGAGCTCGGCAACCCTGTAAGCGAGGTCGTGGTGAGGACCAAGAGTGAAGGAACATACCTCGGAAGCCTCCCCGTTCCGTTCGAGAAGCTGCTTCCTGACGGTATCGCCGCAGTAGTATTCAAGGCCACCAACACCCACCTTGGAGTGACATATGACACTACATATGTGTCGGTGACCCGTCCTAAGTTCGAGTCACTGACTCTTGCAAGCGGTGATTCCTGGAGAAAAAGTCTTACTCCTGTGGAAGGCGAGGAGTATGAATATTCATACACAGGTAATATTCCGTCAGATTTTGAGGCCTATATCACCACTCCTGCCATTGCCGGCAAGGGTACCGAGATCACCTTCGGATGGAATGGCAGGGAGATCGTCCCTGGCGGCACCAGCCCTATTCCTTTCGATATAGCAAAGAAAGGTACCATCACATTCAACACCAAGACCTTCGAGGGCAGTCCTTTCGTGAACATATGGATCAACGGAAGCAAGGCTGAGCCTACTCCTCAGGGTACATTCAAGGCATTGGTCAAGATGACTAAGGGAGACAAGGTCGAGGCTGTCGGTGTAGAGGATTGGATCTATTGGTATCGTGATCCTGACCACTTCGTTCTCAAGGACGGTGCAATCTGCTTCAATGCTGTGGACGGACACTATACATTCGAAATGAACACCGAGCACAAGTTCGTGACTGTACGTCGTGCCAAGGAAGACGGTTCAGCAGCCACATACGCAGATGAAGGCGCCATCACATTCATGGGATGGGGTGTAGCTCATCCAGTGATGACCAATCAGTTCGCTTGGGACACCGGAGCATTGGTAACCCTCGCAGAGATCGAGGATGGAGTATATCAGTTCTCTGGAAGGGCCGTTGAGGAAAAAGACGGCACAACTCTCGGCGGTGCATGGAGATATGACTATCTCTCGTTCAAGTTCTTCGGCCAGGCCGGCTGGGGCGCTGAATACGGCACTGTCACCCTCACTGAAAGAGCCAAGGAATACCTTGCAGTTCCAGGAAACGTCGAGCTCGCATCCGGTGTCCAGCTCGAGCTTGGAGCAGAATATGTGATGCAGGTGACTGACTGTACGCCACTCGATGCGAACAACAAGTTCAACTGTACCATTGACTTCTGGAAGAAGTAACGATAACTTCCCGCAATAGCAAAGAGGCTGACCCAAAAGGTCAGTCTCTTTTGTGTTTATAAGGATTGCACCGGGCTGATGGTAGGGATCGAGGAGGACTCTGTTCGCTACGCTCACTCCGGACCCTCCCAACGTTTCCTGCGTGGTCTTCGACCACTTGTCTCCGTCGGGTCCCTCCCGCTACCCGTTTCCGCGGGTGGACACGCCTCCTCAATCCCTACCATCAACCCTCCTGAATTATACCATATTAAATAGAAGCCGACCCAAAAGGGTCGGTTTCTTGCTCTATATATATCAGACTGGGAGGATGACATCATCGCTTAGATGTCCCTTTTCTGATATAGACTTTTGGTGCTACGCAGTGTCAGGTAGATGGTGCGGGCAAGAAGATGGGCGAAATAGGCAGCCATCAGGATGTGCATTTCCACCACATTGTGACGATGGGCATATGAAGGATCCATTTCCATCCTGTACCGTAAGGTGGCGAGTTTTGCATGTTCGGGTGGTGTGTAATTCAGGCAGACCGTTCCTGCCAGCCATACGAGAACAAAGGCCACCACTGCCCAAAGCATGGCATTACGTATTTCCTTCGAGGCTGTCGCACCTATATATATACCGTCCCAGGTGAAGGCGGCGCAGCCGATCACAGGCATGAGAAGCAGCCAGGGCATGAACTCGCGGGCCTGTTCTATAACAGCCGGGTCGGAGGTCATCATCCTCAGCATAGGGACTCCGGCAAACTGGTATATTCCCATGAATATCACCGCTATAGCCATACTCCACACAAAGGTCCACTTCACGGTCTGATTCAGCATAGGACCATTCTTCGCACCTATATATTTTCCTGTCAAGGCCTCTCCGGCATAAGCAAAGCCATCGGTGAAATATGAGAATATCATCAGGAGCTTCATCAGGATCGAGCTCACGGCCAGCAGGAGGTCGCCGTAACGGGCGGATATGGTGGTAAATCCTATATAGATGGCGATGAAACATAGGGACCTTACGAAGAGGTCTGTGTTCATCACAAAGAACCGACGGGTCTCGGAGCCGCGGAAAGTCTCCTTCAGGTCTTCAGCGGACAAGCCTGCAAAGGTGCTGCGTACATACTTGAAAGCCAAGAGGATAAGGGATGTCAGGAGACCGGAATACTGGGCAACTACTGTTCCGGCAGCTATTCCGTAGAAGCCCATCGGGCGGATCAGCCAGGTCCGGGTTGCCTCGGTGGCCAGCGGATCAGAGACTCCGGGCGAAAGAAGGTCAGCCGAACCGGAGCCCAGAGGGATTCCCAGTGCCAGGACTATGCTCATAAGCACATTCATTCCGTTCACGACGAAGTCCGTCACCATAGGGCTGACGCTGTCCTGCATGCCTATGAACCAGCCTTTGAAGGCCATCAGGCTGAGGGTGGCAGGGGCAGCCCATATCCTTATGTAGAAGTATTGAGAGGCCAGTTCACGCACTTCCGGAGTGCAGTCGACGAACATGAAGGCAGCCTTCAAGAATATCCATTGTATGGCAATCAGAATCAGAGCACAGGAAAGCGATATGCCGAGTGCACGGGTCAGGATTATTGCACATTCCTTTCGGTCCTCCTTTCCGAAAGCCTGGGCTGTCAGCCCCCCGGTGCCTACACGCAGGAAACCGAAGTTCCAGTAAAGCAGGTCAAAGAGCATTGTGCCGATGGCTATTCCTCCTATCATGGTCGCCACAGCCCCGTCCAGATGACCGGCCACAGCTATATCCACCATTCCCACAATAGGGACGGTGATATTGGCCAGAATGCTCGGAACAGCCAGTTTCAGTATGTCTCTGTTGATTGCCTTCATAAACGTCATTGCCGGCCTGGCGGCAATCTTCTACCTGTATTTGCCTTCTTCTTCCAGCATGCCGAGGTATGAGGAGTAGCGGTCATATGTGATGTCACCGTTCTCCACAGCCTCCTTGACGGCACAGCCCGGCTCATGGGTGTGGGTGCATGGGGTGAAGCGGCAGTCCTGTGCGGCCTTGAGCATCTCAGGAAAATACAGGGCGATCTCCTCCTTCTTCAGGTCCACCAGTCCGAAGCCTCTCAGACCTGGGGTGTCCACGATGAAGCCACCTGTCGCAAGGGAGTACATCTCATAGAATGTGGTGGTGTGCCGGCCCTGTTCATGGGCATCGGAAATCTCGCCCACACGCGGTTCCAGAGCCGGGTCAAGAGCCTTTATCAGCGACGACTTGCCCACTCCGGATACTCCGGAAAAAAGCGAGACGACCGGTTTCGAGGGGTCATATTCTGCATTAGGGGTCCCGTCCGGGAGAATCCTTCCGGCCACCATATCCCTGAGCATATCCACACCCTGTCCTGTGTGAGCCGACAGTTCGATGACAGGATATCCGGCCCCCTCATATATCTCATGGAAGGCCGCCCTCATGTCCTCATGCTCGGGACCATACAGGTCGCACTTGTTCAGCACTATGACAGGCGGCACATTATACACCTCGCAGGTCACCAGCAGCCTGTCCAGAAACGGGAGCTTGACCTGAGGAAAGTCCAGTGTCACGACCAGAAACGCCCTGTCCAGATTGGATGCGATGATATGTGACTGACGGGAAAGGTTTGTGGATTTGCGGATTATATAATTGGTACGGGGAGTCACTGATGTGATTGCCGCAGGGCTCTCCAGATTCAGATATTCCAGAGGATAGCTTCTGCCCTCGGCATCCAGCATGATCTGCCCGTCAGGACTGCCGGACCGACCATCGGAACAATCATACGGCTCTTTGCAAATCAGAGCGTCCTCCGGAATGTCCGCCTCGAAGGTCACCCTGTCGCCGACAGCCACAGGATTGGTCGCAGTGCTTCCCTTCAGACGGATCTTTCCTCTGAGCACTGCCGGGAAAAGATTCCACTGAGGCAACTGAGCCAACATATAGTGGCTTCCAGTATGTTTGACTACCGTCGCTTCTCCTTTAATAATCATAATGCAAAGATAAGATAAAAAAACATAAGATGAACCGCCAACCCCAACACGTTCTCCCTCAGCAACTTACGCCAAATCGCCTGCGTCAAATGCCGCAGGCGATTTTCCATAAGAGCTTATTGGTCAATAAATTAAGGATTACGCATGAAATCTATCAGTTATTTTTAATACCTTTGTGAAACATTAGCACATGCATATGATACAGGAAAACCACATCGAGCAGGCTCTGAAGGAGATGTTTGCGAATCTTAGGTTCACAGCGGAACCGGCAGGATTGTATGACCCTTTGAGATATATGATGGAGATCGGAGGCAAGAGGATAAGGCCTCGTCTCTGTCTGACCGCATATTCCCTTTTCAAGGACAGTTTCTCTGAGGAGATCCTCTCCCCTGCCGCAGCACTTGAGGTGTTCCACAGCTTCACCCTCATCCATGACGACATCATGGACAAGGCCGACGTACGCAGAGGAGTGCCTACCGTGTACCGCAAATGGGACGAGAACACAGCCATCCTTTCGGGAGACGTGATGTCCATCGAAAGCTACAAGCTCATTGCCAAGGCTCCGGCAGGCGTGCTGCCCCAGGTGCTGGAGCTGTTCTCAAAGACAGCGGCGGAGGTGTGCGAGGGACAGCAGTATGACATGGATTTCGAGAATATGGCACAGGTGCCGATGGCAGACTATATGAAGATGATCGGTCTGAAGACTGCAGTCCTGATAGCATGCGCGGCAAAGATGGGTGCAGTCATCGGAGGAGCCTCAGCTCTGCAATGCGACCTCCTGTATAAGTTCGGATACGATGTGGGACTGGCCTTCCAGGTGGCTGACGACTGGCTTGACACATTCGGAGATCCGGCAGTGTTCGGAAAGGCCATCGGAGGCGATATCCTCAACAACAAGAAGACCTGGCTGATGATCCGCGCCCTGGAGAAGGCCTCGCAGAAGGAGTATGAGGCCCTGCAGCTGGCTATGGGCCTGCCTGTCGACACTGAGGAGCAGAAGGATGTGAAGATAGCCGCTGTCAAGAGCATATATGACAGTCTCAATGTGGGAGAGGACGCAAAGAAGGAAATTGTGCGTCTGCATGAGCAGGCCATGGGATATGTGGCTGAGCTTGGACTGCCGGCCGACTGCACGGCACTGCTGAAGAATTATGCCGCCGCACTGATCGGACGAAAGAAATAGAGGAACAACGAAAATGAAACAGAAAGATATTTTGAGCGAAGGGAAGGATATGGCCAGATCCTTGGAGATAATGGCGCCGGCGGGTAATTTCGAGTGCCTGCATGCTGCGATACAGGGCGGAGCGGATTCCGTATATTTCGGAGTAGAAAAGCTGAACATGCGCTCGCACTCGGCCAATAATTTCAAGATGACCGACCTCGCTGAGATAGTGCGTATATGCTCGGAGCACGGGGTCAAGACATATCTCACCCTGAACATCGTGCTGTACGGAAGCGACCTCGAGGACATGAGACGAACCCTTGACGCGGCCAAGGAAGCCGGAATCACGGCGGTCATCGCATCCGACATGGCAGCCATCATATATGCCCGTCAGATAGGCCTGGAGGTGCATATCTCCACACAGCTGAGCATATCCAATGCGGAGTCCCTTCGATTCTACGCCCAGTTCGCCGACGTTATCGTGCTGGCACGCGAACTGAACCTCGGACAGGTGAAGGAGATCAAGGAAATCATCGACCGCGACCAGATATGCGGACCTTCGGGAAGGCTGGTCGAGATCGAGATGTTCGCCCATGGAGCACTCTGCATGGCCATTTCAGGGAAGTGCTATCTCAGCCTTCACGAATACGGAGCATCAGCGAACCGCGGTTCATGCTACCAGATCTGCCGCCGTGCATACGACGTGCGCGACAGGGAGACGGGAGCGGAACTTACAGTGGACAACAAATATATAATGTCGCCTAAGGACCTGTGTACCATAGAGTTCATGGACAAGATCATTGACGCAGGTGTGACTGTGTTCAAGATCGAGGGACGCGCCCGCTCTGCTGAATATGTAAAGAGGGTGGCATCATGCTACCGCCGTGCTGCGGATGCCGTGTGCAACGGGACATATACCGCTGAACTGGGTGCCGGACTGAAGAAGGAACTGGAGGAAGTGTTCAACCGAGGCTTCTGGGACGGTTATTATCAGGGAGCACGCCTGGGCGAATGGGCTGATGTCTACGGAAGCTCAGCTACCCGCAAGAAGGCATATTGCGGCAAGGTGACCAACTGGTTCGGAAAACTTGGAGTTGCAGAGATCCTTGTGGAGTCTTATTCCTTGAAGGTCGGAGACAGGATTCTGATCATAGGCCCGACTTCCGGCTGTGTGGAATACACTGTCCCTGAGATCCGCGTGGACCTCAAACCGGTGCAGGAAGCATCCAAAGGAGTGTTCTGTTCTATCCCGATCGACTGGTCCAAAGTGGTTCCGGGTGCACGTGAGGAAGCCCTCGGACTGTGCGGGGACGGCTGCAGCGAAACAGCCTGCAAGGCCATTGAGGAGACCCGCCTGCGTCGCTCGGACAAGGTATATATCTGGAGTGAGGAACAGTCAGATATCTAACCTGGTTCTGACGTGACCCCAAAAAGTCAGACAAAAGACTTTCAGGGTTTTGTTATTATCATGAGGTGTTTTTTAAAAAATGTTGTGATGAAAGGGATCGGAATATTTATAGCGGTGCTTTTGACTGCTGTGGCATGCGAGTCAGGACTGTTCGGGGAAAAGGGCAATGGAATTTCTATGACCAGTGAGATTGAGGTCGGGGGATTCAGCAGGATTGATGTACCTGATTTTGTGGATGTCCGTTACACTCAGACCACGGACGGCCAGAGCGTCACCCTGACTTGCGACAGCAATCTGATCGAGCACTTTGCAATCACGGTAAAAAGCGGAACACTCGTGGTGGCGACCAAGCCGTCATTCTCTCTGATAACCAAGACCGACACATATGTCACAGTCTGCTCCCCGGTCCTCACCGGAGTTGACCTGACAGGTTCGGGAGACCTATATATAAACGGTCCTTTATCTGCCGAAGGTAATTTCAGCGCAGACCTGTCCGGATCGGGAGACCTGAAGGTTGACGGGCACATCACGGCAGAAAGCATCAGTATTCAGTTGAGCGGAAGCGGCGATGCATCAGTAGCCGGCATAACCGCGACCGATGCCGAATTCGACACCAGCGGAAGCGGAGACATCAACGCCAGACCCGTGACAGCTGAAAAGGTATCCGTTTCAAGTTCAGGCAGCGGCGACTGCACCCTCGGTCTGAAGGATTCCGGAAGTCTGGACATCCACTTGTCCGGAAGCGGCGACGTGACTCTCAGCGGCACGGCCCGCGCCATAATCAGCATATCCCAGACCGGCAGCGGGGACTTTGACATGTGGGGCCTTTCTATTTCCGGAATATAAGATTCCGCTTCTTGCTTGCGGATTGCGCGAAACACAGCTCATGCGAAGAGGTCGCGGAGGACTTTGAGGGAGTTTACCCTGAGGGAGGACTCGGTGTGGAACTCTATATAGCGAAGGATCTCCTCGGCTATTTCATTTCTGACGGTTCCGTTAAGGGGGATGAGCATGGACTCGGCAAAGGAAGTCTGCATGAAACGCTCCACCGTGGGATAGTGATCACCGACAAATGGCTGGAGATCACGGGATTCGGGGCTGAAGCCCAGAGCCACTGTGAGTTCAAGCAGGAAGCGCAGATGGAAATTGCTGAAATCGGTCTGAACTGCATCCAGAAGGAGGATGCTGCGTTCGCACCACTCGTATAATCCCTGTTCTGAGGTTCCTTCCTTGAGGGCCCGGTAGAGGACTTCGCTCATGAACATGGTCATGGAGTTCTTGAAGACATTGCTGCGGATTCCCAGAAGAGGATGTCTGGACGTCAGATTACGAGCAGTGAACAAGGTGGATTTCGTGGACTCCTGCACATCAGCTTCCAGAATATTCAAGGGCAGAAAGAGGGACATGAGGCGTTTTCCAGCTCCGCGCACAAGAAAACTCCGCCGCCCATATTCCTTGCTGAGGGTGTGGACGACAACGGAATTCTCTCCGAACTTCGTCGTATGGAGGACTATCAATTCCGTATTCACCATAATCAATATGCACCAATATATACAATACCCTATCTCTCAATCACTTACCCTCTTCCAAAAATACTGGCGGAAGTGAAGACGGAGTGACCTGAAGCCAAAGGACTGGAGGGAAGGGTCATTTATTGGATTTCAGCCATGCGGCCATTGCACGAAGGGCCTTGCCCCTGTGGGATATCTCGTTCTTCTGTTCCTCGGTTATGTCTGCCAGTGTCTGACCGGGATACTCGTCCGCAATGAAGATGGGGTCATAGCCGAAGCCGCCGTTACCCGACTTCTCCCGTGCGATCACCCCCTCCAGAGTCCCTTCGAACATCTGGATCCTGCCCCCGATGATAAGTGTCACTACGCTCTTGAAACGCGCACGACGTGATACCGGCTTGGTCTTGAGGCCGAATTCTTCAGCCATATGGGCCGATGTTTCAAGAGACTGAAGTTCATACAGGACCTTGTCCATATTCCTGTTGAAGTCCTTGTCATCGCCTGCATACCTTGCAGTGTAGACCCCGGGAGCACCTCCCAAGGCATCCACCTCAAGTCCAGTGTCGTCTGCGAAGCAGTCGCATCCGCACTTTTCATATAGATACTGAGCCTTCTGCAATGAATTGGCTCTCAATGTCTTTCCTGTTTCCGGAATATCTTCTGTGATACCAAAATCTGCGGGGGTAACGAGCTCAAAGCCCTCGCCAAGAATTTCTGATGCTTCACGCAGTTTGCCGCTATTGCCCGTTGCAAATACAATCTTCATAAATATAAACTGCTTTAATTACTTCTAAAAACGTCGCAAAGGTATAAAAATTTCATAACTTTGTAGATTGTTGCCTGAAACAGATGTTACAAAAATCGGACAACTTACACTTGCTGAACTTGAGTGAATATGAAAAGAATTATATATATGGTCATGGCTTCGGCCATGTTTTTATTGGCAGGGTCCACAGCTGGAGCCCAGTCGAAAGGATTCAGGCTTGGACAGTGGTCTGAGATTCAGAATGCCATTGTGATGGAGCTTAACAGGTCATATGTGGACTCGCTCCCTGTGGACAGAATCATGAGGGCAGGTGTGGATGCAATGCTGGAGGAACTGGACCCGTACACTGTGTATATACCTGAGGAGGAGAATGAAGACCTTCAGATGATGATATCCAAGACCTACGGAGGTATAGGTGCGATCATCCATAAGAAGAAGGAGGCAAATGTCATCATCAACGAACCATATGCCGGTTCGCCAGCCCAGAAATACGGTCTGCAGTGCGGCGATGAGATTCTTGCCATAGACGGAGTTCCGACAAAGGGGCTTGAGACCAAGGAGAGCAGCGACCGCATGAAGGGAAAGCCGGGCACGACTGTCGTGTTTACGGTCAAGAAGGTGCACACCGGTGACACTCTCGACATCCCCATCGTGCGTGAACGCATACATTTCCCGGACATCGAATATGCCGGCATGCTGAATGACACCACGGGATATATCCTTCAGAGCGGATTCACCGACAATGTGGCAAATGACCTCCGAAGCAGATTCCTCGACCTGAAGAGACAGGGGATGAAGAAACTGGTGCTTGACCTGCGTGGAAACAGCGGCGGACTCATGAGCGAGGCCATAGGAATCGTGTCGCTCTTCGTGCCGAAGGGCTCTCTGGTGGTCACATCCAAGGGCAACACAGCTGATTCAGTCCACGAATACCGCACTTCGACAGAACCTGTGGACACCGGGATTCCCATCATCGTGATGATAGACTCCGGGTCAGCATCTTCATCGGAAATCGTTTCAGGAGCACTCCAGGACATGGACAGGGCAACAATCATGGGCAAGAGGAGCTACGGAAAGGGACTCGTGCAGTCCATAAGACCGCTTCCCTACAATGGCCAGATGAAGGTGACCACTTCAAAATACTACACTCCGAGCGGACGCTGCGTCCAGGCTATAGACTATGCCCACCGCAATGAAGACGGCAGCGTGGGACATATCCCGGATTCGCTCACAAGCGAGTTCAGGACAGCTTCCGGACGCATAGTGAGGGACGGCGGCGGAATCACCCCGGATGTGGACATCGATGTGCCTCAGTACAGCCGGCTGGTCTACTCTCTGGTTCTTGGAGGAGTCCTGGACCAGTATGTGATCGACTATGCTCGCAGGCATGAAAGCATTCCTGCTGTCGACGACTTCCATTTCTCAGACGAGGACTTCGAGGATTTCATAGCCTTTGCCAAGACCCAGGATTTCGACTACCGCAGCAGCGCAAGGACATATTTCGACCAGATGAAGAAGGAACTGGAAAAGGACGGACTGGCTGAATCGATGAGCGAGGAACTCAAGGCGCTTGAAAAGGCACTGGAGATGGACAAGGAAAGGTTTATAAGACTCAAGAAGGATGAGATAGTTCCGTTCATCGAGGAGGAGATCGCCACACGTTACTGGTTCCAGGAGGCAGGAGTGAAGGTGAGGCTGCGATATGACGACCAGCTCTGGAAGGCCTTGGAGAAACCGCTTATATCCGTGAAATGATGGCAGAGAACAGCTATAAGGATATGGTTGTCCTGTTTGATTTCGACGGGGTCATTGCAGACACAGAACCGCTGTATACAAAGTTCTGGAATGTCGAGGGAATGAAGTATTTCGGGACCGAGAATTTCGGGATAAAGATCAAGGGACAGACCTTCAAGCATCTGAGCGGATATTTCACCTCGAAGGATGACCTTGAAAAGGCGATGCATGACATCGACGAGTTCGAAAGGAATATGCCATACGATCTCGTTCCGGGCGTATGGGACTTTCTTGTGGAGCTGAAGGAGGCCGGGATTCCGACCGCGATTGTGACAAGTTCCCATAACAAGAAGATGGAGAACGCATGGAGAGCGCATCCCGGACTCAAGGAGATGGTGACCGCTGTGCTGACCAGCGAGGATTTCTCAAAGTCGAAGCCGGATCCGGAGTGTTTCATAAAGGCCATGGAGAGGCTGGGAGGCAGACCGGAACGAACAATAGTCTTCGAGGATTCCCTGCACGGAATCCAGGCCGGAAGGGATTCCGGGGCATATGTGGTGGGGCTGAGCACCACCTTCCCCGCCGAACAGATCACCCCTTTGTGCGACCATGTGATTCCGGACTTCACAGGATTCACTCTTGATACGCTGACCAGGATCCCCAGCACACATTGAGCCGATTACATCATTGATAGCCAAACGATTATATATGAAGAAACAAATCTACACACTGATGGCCCTCACAGGCCTGCTCCTTTCTTGTGCGAAGGAGATTCAGGATGTGGCCCCGGAGATGACTCAGGAGCAGCAGACTCTGATGACGAAGCTTGTGGGCGGGACTCAGGGAGAACTCGTGCCGGGAAGCGTACTCGTGAAGATGTCTGAGGATGCTGCCGCCAGGCTGAACGCCGGTGACAAGGGAATGTTTGCTGGGATTGAGGGGATATCCGTCATTCCTGCGCTTCCTGTCCAGCCGAAAAACATGGATGTGGCAAGGAAATACGGGCTTCACAGATGGTTCACCGTGGAGTTCGATAGACAGATGCCACACGAGAAGATGGCTGCAGGACTTGCTGCTATGCCTGAGGTCAGGGCAGTGCAGTATGACAGATATCTCGAACCCGTAAGGTCGGAGATGGCAGTTCCATTCATGCCATCCACCAGAAGTGCGGACGGAGTGGTTCCGAAAGACCACACCTTCAACGACCCCTACCTGCACAATCAGTGGAATCTGATCAACGACGGAACCATCACGGAGGATGCGGTGGAGGGTGCTGACGTGGGAGTGAAGGACGCATGGAAACTGACCGGAGGCGACCCGAGCGTGGTGGTTGCAGTGTTCGACTGCGCTGTGAACAGCATGCATGAGGACCTGAAGGACGCCCTCTGGGTGAACCAGAAGGAAGTGGACGGTGAGACAGGAAAGGACGACGACGGCAACGGATTCATCGACGATAAATACGGGTTCAATTTCGTGGGATGCTTCAGACTGGGAGAGGACTATGTCAATGACAGACTTGACGGCAAGCCGGCAACAGGAGCTGTACAGGGTGAACTTCTCAACTGGGCGGCAGGAAGCGGACACGGCACCCATGTGGCCGGAATCATCGGAGCCACCAACAACAACGGCAAGGGAGTCAGTTCCATTGCCGGAGGCACAGGAAAGGGTGACGGAGTGCGTCTGATGACATGCCAGATCTTCGAGGGAAGCAAGACCACAAGCGATGCCCAGAGCGCTGCCGCGTTCATCTATGCCGCAGACAACGGAGCCTGCATAGCCCAGTGCTCGTATGGTACTTCCGCCATAATCACTGAAGATGACACATACCTCAACGGTAACGGGAAAGACGACAGATATGAGAAGATTGACGGTTCTCCGCTGGAGAATGCAGCCCTGAGATATTTCCTCGACCCTGCCAACAGCAATCACGAATCCCTTAAGGGAAATATGGCAATCTTCGCGGCTGGAAACCACGGAAACCCATATTCAAGCTACCCTGGAGCACTTCCATACGTGATTTCAGTGACTGCATTCGGCGTGGACTACCTTCCTGGAGGATACACCAACTATGGTCCTGGATGCAAGATCGCCGCTCCCGGAGGAGAGTTCTGGAATGCCGATGACAGGAAAAGGGCTGTCCTATCGACTGGAGTTTCAAATGCCGCTCAGGGCTCACCTGGAGTCATCAACACAGCAGGTCGTGAGGACGGACAATATGTCTTCATGCAGGGAACATCTATGGCCTGCCCTCATGTGTCCGGAGTCGTTGCCCTCGGCCTTTCATATGCAAAGAAGCTCGGCAAGACATTCACGCGTGAAGAATTCACATCACTGCTCCTGACATCGGTGAACGACATTGACGGATTCTGCTCAGGGACAAAGGAATACCAAGGTCAGACCATCTCGCTGGACCAGTATAAGGGCCAGCTTGGAACAGGTGCAGTGGATGCATGGAAGTTCCTCATGGCCATCGAGGGCACTCCTTCTGTCATGGTGAAGTCCGGTGAAAAGGCGGTCATAGACCTTTCGGAGTGGCTCGGCGGCAGTGCTAAGAACATGAAATACACTCTCAGCATGGACGAGCAGACCAAGACCTCTCTCGGACTCACTGCCGACCCTGTACTCAAGGACGGAAAACTGGAACTGACCTGCACAAAGGTGGGAGCGGGCAAGATGACTCTCAGTTCTGCCGTCGGCAAGGACACCTCGATGGAGAACGGAATCGGAGAGATGGGATTCTCCCGTGAGATATCCATTGTCTCCCGACCATATGCAGCCGCCAACGGAGGCTGGTTCTGATGCCGGTGACTCAGGAATCGGATGCAGAACATACTGAATCGACATCTATAACGAGAAAGATATGAAGAAGATAATATATATACTTACAGCGGCGATATGCCTTCTGACCTCATGCGAGAAGGAGCTCACCCTTGCTGACAAGCTGGTGGGAGACTGGCACTGCACAGCCACATCGACAGATGCTGAAATATATGTGACATTCACCGCAGAAAAGACCTTCACCCTCTACCAGCAGATCGGAGAAGGGGCATTCAGAGTCTATAACGGGACATATGCCCTTGAGACTTCCGCCGTAGCACAGGACGGTGCGGCTCCTCAGGCCATATTGACTGGTAACTATAACGACGGCACCCCTTGGGGCGCAGCCTACACAGTCGATTATCAGGGCGACGATATTCTGAAAATGACAGCCGAGGGCATCTCCGAAACCTACAACAGGGTCAGCGGGGGAATTCCTGAGGAAGTCAAGGCCAGCAGCGTGACAGTGGTCAGGTCGGCAGGGCCGGACACCCTTCCTTTCCTCTGATTCCTTCACGCCGACAGTTCAGGTCGCTCAGCTTCGCCTCGCCACGCCAGGCCCCACTACAGCCAAGCACCTGATTCATAACAGCTTACGTTAAATCGCCTGCGTCATTTGGCGCAGGCGATTTAGCGTAAGCTGCTGACAGATAACTGTTTGCGTATAAGCGGGGTGATACGCGTTATGAGTCACTATGCCACAGGCCTGCAAGCACCGCTGCCCCATACTACACAAATCATAGGGTCAGCCCCAAAGTGCAGCGCACTATGCATTCCGCAATAGGGTAACTCATTGTCTCTACGAAAAAATTACGCTATTTTGACCATTACGACTAAGATAAAAAGAGTAAAAACGAAAGATTTTATGTAAGTTTGCAATTGCTTAGCTAGCCCATTGTGGGTTGGGTGGGTAATAACATAACATAAATAGACGTTACTTGACGTTTATCTTCTGGAACTCAAACTTGGCGGTAAGAATTCACAAAAGAAGATACGGCAACGGGAACGTCCATATCAGCGATGAAAATCATCCTGCTGCGCCTTCGGCGTGGAGAGTTTGCATATCATCCCTGACGTGGGCTAGCTGCGTTGCTTATCCTTTTGTGAAGGCAGCCAAGGCCTGAGTCCGGGATAAGCAAAGTAAGACTCCCACGTCTTTTTTTTATCCGTTCGCATAGGGAGCCGCGAGCAACACTTAACCCAATAAAACAACTTATCATGAAAAGATTTTTTGCTCTGGCAGCTATTGCTGTAGTTGCAATGACCATGGTCTCATGCGGAACTTATTCTTATCTCGAAGTCGTGGATCACAAGGAAACCTCAGTTCAAGCTCTTCCATTTACCAACTACAACATCATGACCACTCCGTTCGTGGCAGACCTGAAACTTGTAGATTCAACAATGGTTGAAATTGCCGTCACAGAACCGTTCCAGGATTATACTGTCACATCAAACCTGATCAAACTGATACCTGATTTCAAGAAGATTGCCCTTGCTGAGGCAGTAAAGGAGCTCAGAGAAAAGAATAAGATGGATGTGGATGTTCTTCTGGGAGTTCTTTTTGATGTTGAGACCGTATTTCCTGCTGGAAAGGAAATGCCTGGCCAACTGAAAATCATTGTACGTGGCTATCCTGCCAAATACACTAAATTCAGAACAGCGACTAAAGACGACGTAGACCTCATCTGGAAGGCATCAGCTTCTCAGCACTCACAGGAAAAGGAGGGAGTGATCGAAGCTCCTGACAGCAGAACAACATTCATGAGGGAAAGCGTACAATACGTAAGATAACAATCTATGAAAAAACTATTTATACTCATCACTATTGCTGCCGGCTGCATATTCTCCGATGCATTCAATGCATATTCCCAGAACAGGAGAGGGGTCGTCACAGCATCTTCAACTGTAATCACAAGGACAAGAATCCAGAAGGAGCGGAAGAAAATGAATATCAAATGGCAGCATAATATCGATGCTACTATAACCAATCACTATCAGCTCACTTACACGGGAGGATGGCGTTTCGGGAACTTCTTTTTCCTTGGTTTCGGTACTGGTCTTCAGGTGTATCCTAACGTATTGCCTTGGGGAGAGAGTGAAACGCACAAGGCCGAATTCTCGGTAATCTCGAATTCATACAACGAATCCCTCCTCACTGACATTCCTGAAGGATACTACACCTACGATGATTTGCGTGATAAGTACCACAACCCGTCACGAATTGCCGTTCCACTATACCTGCACACGAAGTTCCGCTTCATGAAGACCAGAGTTGCTCCTTTCCTTTCGGCATCAGGCGGCCTGATGTTCAATGGATACCTAAGCTGTGATGATAGTCAACGCGGGTATGACTCTTCTTATGGAGACTTCAAATACGACAGATATTACAAAAACGGCGCGGAAGTAGTCTATTATGCCGATATCATGCTTGGTATAGACATCAGATTCAGGAATGAGTCAAGTCTCACCATCGGAGTCGGACCAATATTCACTGGTCAGGATGACGATTATCCATCAATCTATTATCTGATGGAAGACCTTGACGACGGAACAGCAAAACGAGCTAGTGCAGGTATCAGATTAGGATATTCGTTCTAGATCGCTATGTCTCGGCTGCACACCAGCTGCGAGGCAACCAAAAGCCTGATTCATAGCAGCTTACGCTAAATCGCCTGCGTCATTTGGCGCAGGCGATTTAGTGTATATTGCTGACAGATAACTGTTTGCGTATAGCGGGGTGATGCGAGTTATGACAACTAACGAGATGCACACTCTATGGTTTGCGGAGACTGAATTCGCAGCCACAGTAGAGCTGGTTGTAGAAGTTATATTCCTTTATGATTTGAAGGCGGCGCTCCTGAAGGCCGCCTTTTTTCCAGTTATATGGCCAGTAAACAGGGGTCCGGATTTCTCCATCGCCTGTTTCGTCCACGGGAAGGGGACATTCAGCAGGAATAGAGGGGGATTCGTGAGGGGTGTCCATGAAAAGAAGGTATTCAGCAGGGATAGGGGCGGATTCGTGAGGGATGTCCACGAGAAGGGGGTGCTCGGTGGAGAGAGGGGCGGATTCGTGGAGAGTGTCCACAGAAACCGGGTGCTCGGCAGGGATAGGGGTGCCTGCGGGAAGGGGGTGAGTGGTGGAGAAATGGCGGTCGGCGATCTGACTGCATGCCCATTGGCCGGCTTCGTTGATCTGGTCGAGGGACTTCCAGCGGGAGGATGCGAGGGTGCTGGTGATTACCCTGAAACCATGGGCTGCGGCATATTCTGCCGTTCTCAACAGTCTGAGCTTGAAGCATTTGAGGCAGCGCCCTCCCCTTTCCGGTTCGGTTTCCAGACCCTTGACAGCCTCCAGCCAGTTTTCATGGTCGTAGTCAGCATCGACTATTTCAAGACCGAGGGACTCTGCATACCGCGTGCACTCGTTCTTGCGGATTTCATATTCCTCGCGGGGATATATGTTCGGATTGCAATAATATATTACAGGAGTGACTCCGTGTTTCATCAGGTGCTCGATGATTGCACTTGAACATGGGGCACAACAGGTGTGGAGAAGAACCTTGGTCTCCCCGTACGGAACCTCGAATATATCCTTCTTCTTTGACATAGGCTCCGCAAAGATATGCATTTTTCGTATCTTTGCCTCTGAAAACGAACTGACCATGGGAATAATTCCAAACAGATACATATCTGACCTGACGAAAAGCCTGAAGAAGAAGCAGAAGGAATATAATGCGACTCCTATGAGCGGGTGGCTGGCACTCAGTCCTCTACTCGTCTTTCTATGCCTATATCTGGTTTCATCGATAATAGCACAGGATTTCTACAAGATCCCCATTTCGGCTGCCTTCCTTCTGGCGTCCATATATGCCATCGCCATATGCAGGGGCAAGAGTCTGGATGAGCGGGTGGCTGTATTCTCCGAGGGAGCCGGCAACAGGAATGTTCTGCTGATGATATGGATCTTCGTGCTGGCCGGCGCATTCGCATCCACAGCCAAGGAAATCGGAGCCATAGATGCAACCGTCAACATTGCCTTGCACATACTCCCGGGCAGGTTGCTCTATGCGGGACTCTTCATTGCTTCATGCTTCATATCCATGGCCATCGGAACGAGTGTAGGAACGATTGTGGCTCTGGTTCCGGTGGCTGCAGGAATCGCTCAGGAGATTGAAGTGGGCAACGCCTTCATCACTGCGATAATCGTGGGCGGAGCATTTTTCGGGGATAATCTTTCGTTCATCTCTGACACTACGATTGCCGCCACACGCACACAGGAATGCTCCATGTCCGACAAGTTCAAGGTGAACATGAGAATCGTGGGGCCGGCCGCCCTGGCTGTAACCGTTCTCTATATTTTCCTTGGAAGAACTGTTTCCGTCGTGCCGGAAGCCGGAACCGTGGACTTCGTGCTGCTGATTCCATACCTTTTGGTCATCATCCTTGCCCTTAGCGGAGTGAGCGTTGCCGCAGTCCTCACGATAGGCATAATAGTGAACGCCGTCATCGGGTTCGCTCAGGGAAGCCTGGACTGGAGCGGCTGGCTGGGAAGCATCGGAGGAGGAATCAGCGGGATGGGAGACCTGATAATAGTCACCATGCTGGCAGGCGGAATGCTGGAGATCATCCGGGAGAACGGAGGTCTGGACTTCATCGTCAAGGCGATGACAAGGCGAATCAGAGGGAAGCGGGGAGCCGAACTCAGCATCGCAGGACTCGTCTCCCTGGCCAATCTATGCACTGCGAACAACACCATCGCCATCATCACCACCGGACGCATTGCACGTGACATTACCCGTAAGTTCGAACTTGACCCACGAAAGACAGCCAGCATCCTGGACACATTCTCCTGCCTGATTCAGGGACTTATCCCATACGGAGCCCAGCTGCTGATGGCAGCCGGGCTCGCCGGAGTGTCCTCCATCTCCATCATCGGGCATCTCTACTATCCGTTCGTGATGGGAGCCTTTGCCCTCGGAGCCATTATCCTTAGACTTCCGCGAAGATATTCATAGAAACTGAATTCACATTTTTTATTATATTTGCACGCCTTGACAATCTAAACATAACATTATGAGCAAACATACTTTCGGACAGTGGATAATCGCTGTCAGACCCTGGTCTTTCCCCGCTTCGGCAATGCCTATCATCGTGACACTCACCTACCTCTTCTGGAAAGGGGCGGAAATCAACTGGCTCTTCGGTCTGTGGGCACTGGTGAACATGATTCTCTTCCATATAGCAGGCAACGTGTGGAGTGACTACAACGACTTCCGCAAGGGAGTGGACAGAGAGGACACAATCGGAGCCAAGACCCTCACGACAGGCATGTTCCAGCCTCACGAAATCAGAAACCTCGCAATCGGAGTGCTGATCGTGGCCGTGGCCGGAGGATTGGGACTCGTCGTCCTCACCGGTCTTCCGCTTCTCTGGATCGGAATTGCAGGAGCCGCACTGACAGTCCTCTATCCTGTCCTCAAATACAATGCTCTCGGAGATCTCGACATCCTCATGACATTCGCATTCCTTCCGACCCTTGGCACCGCTTATGTGACTACGGGAGCCATCGACTGGAGCGTTCTCTGGATTGCACTTCCTGTGGGTCTGATCACTGACGGCATACTTCATTCCAACAACACCCGCGACATGATTCCAGACAAGAGAGCGGAAATCAAGACAATGGCGATGGGACTGGGCAAGAAGGCCTCTGCGCGATTCTACTCGTTCGAGGTGATATTCCCGTTCGTATGGATTGCAGTATGCTCCATCATGGGCCTGATGCCGATATACACCGTGTTTGTATTCCTGACCCTTCCGGTAGCTCTCGGATGCAGCAGAACCATGATCAAGGCGGTCAACAGCGACTCTGACATCATCGCCGACCTTGACGTAAGGACAGCCAACCTTCAGCTCATGTTCTCCGTCATCCTCTCGATCACATTCGTAGTTTCCAAGTTAATCGCATAGAATGAAGGATATATCATTGAAAAAACCGGCCGTCGGAATCTGTCTGGCGGCCGTTCTTTGGACCATAATGTTCTCTCCCTGGACAGCTCCTCATGTGAATTTCTGGGTGATGATGACCTGTTCCGGAGCTGCCCTCACCCTATATTCCACCTGGGCTGCCCCCGGATGGTGGAAGGACATCAGATTCGACTTATCCAACATGATTCTCGGAGTGCTCTTCGCCGCAGCTCTCTGGGGTGTATTCTGGCTGGGAGAATTCTTTTCTACACTTATATTCGATTTCGCACGTCCTCAGGTGGACTCCATCTACGGAATGAAGGAAGGAGAGAATCCGGTCATCCTGACTCTGCTGATGCTTCTGATCATAGGTCCTGCAGAGGAGATATTCTGGAGGGGATATATCCAGAAACAGCTGTCTCAGAAATGGAACCCGAACGTGGGCTTCATCGTGACCACGCTGGTCTACAGCCTCGTGCATATCCCGAAGATGAACTTCATGCTCATCATGGCAGCCGCCGTAGCCGGACTTTTCTGGGGTCTCGCCTATCGCCTTTATCCCGAAAAATTCGGCGCAATCCTCATATCTCACGCGATATGGGACTGCGCCGTCTTCATCTGGTTTCCGATAATGTAGGCCTGTCTTCTATTCGGACCTTTCTATCCATAGACCGTCAGGCGCTAAATCGCTCAAAACTCTGCCTGTCGGTATCAGAAATAAGGCAAATTGATACGCTTTCGGTACCATCAGGCACTAAATCGGCTGAAACTCTGCCTGTCGGTGTCACTCTCCTATAGGGGAGAGGTAGAAGGTGAAGGTGTATGGCCGGCCTTTGAGGCGGTATTCCTCACGTGGCCACTCGCCCCAGGAGTTCACACAGCCAAGACCCATCTGGGCCAGGTCGAAGTTCACATATGTCTTTCCGAGAGAACGCATGTCTTCGCAGGCAAGCTTCTTCAGTTCGAGCGAATGACGGACATCTCCCTTGTCACCCCTGCCTCCACCGGTCAGTGAGAGGTCGAGCTGACGACGACTCAGAGGAAGCGCCGACGCTGAGAACCGGACATCCGAAGTCAGCATAAGACCGACTCCGCTTTCGTCCGTCACCTTCATCCATTTCATACCGGTCTTCGTTCCGGACTCCTGAGGGCGTACATAGCCCCAGTGATACTGGTCCGCTACCCTCTGGACATAGTGTCCCATGAGCGCGGCACTGTTCCTGTCCTGATAGTTCTCGAAAGGACCATAGCCGAAATATTCCAGGACCGAGCACTCGCCAGGCATGGCGAACTCCATTCCGATGCGCGGTATGGCCGGAATCATCTCAAGATTGCCGCAATCCGTCAGGGTTTCCGTTCCGCGGATGGTTCCGTCAGCATATATATCATAGGTCACCGACACTCCTGCAAGCGCATCCGCGCGTTTCCAGTCGATGGTTCTTGACCTGACTTCGAAAGGAGAATATACTACCTTCACACTGAAGCAGTCCTGATTCTTCACGACATCAAAGCTCTCCACCTTGAATTCCGGATAGAGCCAGTCCTTGAGCCATTTCTCGAATCCTGCACCGAGGTCATTCTCGGTCATCGCTCGTCCGAAACATGGCATGAGAGGCTCTGCAACCATGTTTCTTCCATCGACCATATAGCCGACAAGGGCACCTGTCCGGGAATCGAAGGAAGCGGACCAGCCGTAACCTGAGAACTCATACAGGTCCTCATTCCGGGCCATTTCCGGAAGACCTGCAACAGCCGGTCCCTCAAAGACAGGCATAGGAGCCTCATTGACTGCAATCTGGTCATATGAAACCTGTGAACCTGCAGGGAGAATACCGTCCTTTCTGTTCAGGATATAGCGCACATTGAGATATACGTCAGAATCTGACAGGGTACCGATTCCGGCAGCCTCGCATATGTCCGCCCCGTCAAAGCCAAGGGACAGGGTGGCGGTATCCTGAGGCTTCACATCAAGATTTCCCACGAAGCCCTGCAGGACCTTGATTCCGTCCACTTCCACATCCCACTCCATGCCATATCTCGACAGGTCGATGAAGAAGTTCTCATTATATATGTTCACCTCGCCCTTGAGAACCTGGTCCAAGGTGGCGGAGGTGTGGATGGAACGGTACTGATATGCCACCTCGTATGCATGAGGATGGAGGCTGCGGTCGGCAGCGATTATTCCGTTGCAGCAGAAGGAATTGTCTGACGGATCCCCGTTGTCGAACTCTCCTCCGAAGATGAACACATGGTCTGAACCGCACTCCGAGGCATCGGCAGGCCAATACTGCGCCTGGTCCACAAAGTCCCATATGAAACCTCCCTGATACTGAGGATATTTCCTTATGAGGTCCCAGTATTCCTTGAGACCGCCGAGCGAGTTGCCCATGGCATGGGCATATTCGCACTGGATCAATGGCTTGGACCTCTCCTTCGAACCGAAGTTCTCGCAGTTCTTATAGTCATAGTACATCGGACAGAATATATCCGAATGCTCGTTTCCCCATGCCTGCTCATACTGCACCGGACGTGAAGTGTCCATCGACTTCACCAGCTCGTAGGTCTTTGCGAAGTTAGGGCCATAGCCGGCTTCATTACCGAGGCTCCATGTGACGATGGAAGGATGGTTGAAGTCCCTCTCCACCATACGGCGTGTCCTTTCCATATGGGCATGTTCATAGTCCGGATTCCGAGAAAGACTTGCGTCTCCGTAACCCATTCCGTGAGACTCGATGTTGGCCTCATCCACCACATAGAGTCCATACCGGTCACAGAGGTCATACCACTGAGGGTCATCCGGGTAGTGACATGTGCGGACAGCATTTATATTCAACTGCTTCATGATGAGGATGTCCTTGATCATATCCTCACGGGAGACCACATATCCCCTGTGGGGGCCGATCTCATGCCTGTTCGCACCCTTGATGAGGACAGGCCGGCCGTTGACCAGGAACTGTCCGTTCTCCACACAGACATCCCTGAAGCCCATGCGGAGGGCAGCCGTTTCAGTCTGTCCCTTCCTGTCGAAGGAAGTCACCTTCAAGGTGTAGAGCCAAGGGGTCTCGGCTGTCCACTGCTTAACATCATTCACAGCCAGGCATGTGCTGACCACAGGCAGACCGCGGTCGGAGTGCTCGGAAGCCCGGACAGGAAGTTCGGCCGAAGCCACCTGCTCACCGTTCTGGTCCAGAAGTTCCACAGCGATCTTTGTCACACCCTTGGTCAGTTCGACCTTCAGGTCAGCTGTTCCGTCAGCATGGCCCACCACATTGATGTCCTCTATCCTTCTCTTCGCACGGGAGGACACATAGGTATCCCTCGCCAGACCGGTGAACCTGAAGAAGTCCTGATCCTCAAGATAGGTTCCGTCACACCATCTGAAAATCTCCAGGGCGACAAGGTTCTCCCCCGTCCTGACATATTTCGTGATGTCGAACCTGGCTTCCAGCTTGCTGTCCTCGCTGTAGCCCACCTCCTTGCCGTTGACCCACACCCTCACGCACGAAGTCGCCGACCCTATATGCAGGAATATGTCCTTGCCCTGCCATGAAGAGTCCAGAGTGAAGGTCCTGCGATACTGTCCTGCATGATTCCTCTCAAGCGGAACGAAAGGCGGATTGTTCTTGTACCAAGGCCTCCAGGCATAGCCCACATTCAGATAAAGGGGATCGCCATATCCGTTCATCTCCCAAAGTCCGGGAACAGGCATGCTGTCCCATCCTTCCGGAACATAGTCCGTCCTGAAGAAGTCAGATGACCTGTCCTCGATGAGTTCATACCATTTGAAGTCCCAGACCCCGTTCAGACTGAGCTTCTGCCCGTCGGTATCGAAAGTGGCGGTCATAGGATAGCGGTTCACCTCCACCACGGCAGGATCCTGCCAATGAGGAAGGTCCTGTCCCGCAGCCGCAACCGCTGTGAATGACACAAGGGCGGACAACGCCACTATAATCCGTCTCATTTTCCGACCTGTTTCAATGAATCCAGAAGCATACCTTCCATAATCTTGTAGCAGTCCAGGCCGGGATGTATTCCATCTGCCGCATGGTTCTGCGGAAGACCGCCGTTCTCATCCTTCAGGACAGAGTGGAAGTCCACATAGACATAGCCTTTGTCACGGGCATATCCCTCAAGCATTCCGTTCAGGCTCATCACCTCGGCGGCAACACCCTCGATCTCCGGTCTCCATCCGTAGCGGGCAGCCGGAAGCACAGAGCAGAGCACAGGTGTGATTCCATGAAATTCGGCAAGTTCACACATCGAAACTATGTTTCCGAATATGTTTTCCAGAGTTATGAATCCGTTGTTTCTTGCAATGTCGTTGGTGCCGGCAAGGATGACGACACACTCCGGCTCAAGGTCCAGCACATCCTTCCTGAAACGCACCAGCATCTGGGATGTGACCTGTCCGCTGATTCCACGACCAAGGATATTATTGGCGGTGAAGAAGTCCGGATCCTTTTTAGCCCAGCCTTCTGTGATGGAATCACCCATAATCACAGCCTTAGGCTTGGCAGTGACCTGGGCATTGTCATTTTCATATTTTCCAAATCTTGCCCAATCCTTGTCATTTTGGGCTCCGGCTGAAAGAAGTGACAGGGAAAGCACTGCAAAGACAGCCGCAAAAGCGGATTTCAGAATATTCATGGCTTGTTTATTTATTGATGATTATTTGACGTAGAACCTGTATTCGGTCTCTGAATGATACTTCTCTCCCGGACGGAGGACTGTGCTCGGGAAGCGGTCCTGGTTCGGAGAGTCAGGGAAATGGATGGTCTCGAGGAGCATTCCTCCGAACTTCTGGATCGGTCCATATTTGCCGTTCGGATATCCCTTGGCGCTGAATGTGCGGCCGGTGAAGGTCAGGAGGGCAGGCTCGGTGGTCCAGGTCTCCACTCCACGTCCGGTCTCGGGGTCGTAGAGGTCTGCCGCCCTACGCAGGGTGCCGTCCCAGTCACGCACGGCCCAGCATGCAGACATTCCCCTCATGATCCTCAGGTGCTCATTCGGCATGTCTATCCTGTAGTCTATACGCTGCGGCTGGCGGAAATCGAAAGGAGTCCCCTCGACATGAAGGAGCTTGTCAGGACAGAAATGCGTGTTGTTCTGCACACAGGTGTCGGCTTCCACCTGGAGGAGGTGCTCCATGACATAGCATCCCTTGCTTCCGCGCATGTTGAAATATGTGTGATTGGACAGGTTAACCACGGTAGGCTTGTCCGTTACCGCATCATATTCGAGCCTGACCACATTGTCGTCAGTCAGCCAATAGGTCACATATGCATCCATATTGCCGGGAAATCCCTGTTCCCCATCCGGACTGAGACGGTGGAACCTCACTCCCACACGTCCCGGCTCCACGACAGCCTCACCTTCCCAGACGAACTTGTCAAAACCCTTCCTGCCACCGTGGCACTGGACCGGTTCTCCCCCGAATTTCTCATTGGCATCCACCTCATACCTGACTCCGTCCAGAGTGAAGGCGGCATGGTCGATACGGTTTCCGAAACGGCCGATCACCGGGCCGATAAAGCGGTCCTTCTTTTCGAATGATTCGAGGTCTCCATATCCGACCACGACATCATCCATCCTGCCGTCACGTCCCGGCATGCATATACGGACGATGCGGCAACCGTAGTCGGTCACGTCCATGGATGCACCGTTGGAGTTGACCATATGCCACAGGGTGACTTCCTCTCCTGTGGAAAGTGTTCCGAATGATTCGGCAGTCACGGATGCCTCGCGGGAACATCCGCAAAGAATGCAAAGCACTGATACAAATGCTGAAAAAAGTCTCTTCATATTCCTTATGATTGAATATTATGCCCCAAGGGGCAATGCAATAACCTGTATCAAGCAAATCGGCAGGTCATTACAACCTGCCAATTTACGAATTACTTATGTATAAACCAATTCTATTTTAAAGTCGAAAGCATGAATTTCGACCAGAGATTGTCGTTCTTGAGTTCAAGCGAAGTCTCGAAACACTTCCGGGCCTCTTCCTTTTCTCCAAGTCCGAGATATCCCAGTCCCATCATGCGGTAGGCCATGGTGTTGATTCCCTCGACGGTGAGGCTGGAGGTTCCCTCAGCTCCATAGAAGCTTACTATATCCTCGACTATTGCAGCCTTACCCTCAGCCAGGAGAGCCTCATAGATGACCTTCGCCTCTGCCTGCCTGCCGAGCTTCTGAAGGGCAAGACCCTTCCAGTAACGGCAGAAAGAAAGTTTCGTATCCACTCCGACAGCCTTCTTGTAATATGAAGATGCCTTGGACTTCTGTCCCATCTTCTCGTACGCCTGACCCATGAAGTAATATGCCTGGGCATCACGCGGGCTTCTCTCGTCCACAAGGAAGACCTGATGGTTCACCGGATATTCGAAAGACTTCTCATAGAGAGCGAGCGCACCCTTGCAGTCACCTGCAAGCACCTTCTGATGACCGGCACAGAGAAGAGCGTCCACATAGACCTCATGGAAGGATGCAACTCCCTCACGAGTAGGGAAATAGCAATTCTCAAGAAGGTCAAGCACATAGTCATATTCTCCGACGAATGTTCCGGTCACGACCTCCTGTGCAAGCGGATAGTAACGCTTCACAGCTGTCTTGTGATGAGATTTCAGGATCTCGTATCTCTTCTCCACAGCCTCTCCCTTTGCTTCAAGGACATGTTCCTGCTCCTCAAGATAGAGAGCCTTTTCTGGAGCGAGCTCCACAGCCTTTGCATAGCACTTTGCTGCCTCGTCATAGTTCTTGGTGTAGAGCCAGTTGTACCAGCCGAGGTTTCTCCATGCGAGGTCCATCTGAGGATTCATCTCCACACACCTGCTCCACTGCTGTGCAGCCGCATCCTGCTGCTTGTTGTAGAGGAGGCAGCCGAGATAGTAATATGGCTTGTCGCTCTCAGGGAAGAGTTCCTTCGCTTTTTCAAGCACAGGGATGGTCTCCAGACGGAAAGGATTGCAGTAGTCCACCGGCATTGCCAGGGCTGCCTCATACATAGCCTTTTCACCGGTGAGATAGCCCAGCCACATCTTGACTGTAGGATATGCCTTCAGGGCATCAGCCTCCTTGAGGATCTTGACAGCCTCATCGGCGAATCCGTTGTGAAGATAAAGGATGGCAAGCTCCATATAGTCCTCGATCTCGCCTCCCATGAGGGTCACATAATCTGAGGTTCCGTTGAGCTTGTCAAGTTCATATGTAGTGTAGATGTTGAGCGGATCCACAGCGAGGATGCCCTCAAGAAGAGCCTTCGCCTCTGCCTTACGGCCTTCCACGCGAAGGATGGAAGCCTTGAGGTTCACGGCATTCCAGTTGTTGCCGTTGTTCTGGATGGCTTCGTCAAGACGGATGAGGGCATTCTGATAGTCCTTCACCTGCGAGTACATCTGGGCAAGCTGGTAGTTTGCCGGAGAGTTGTAGGCGAAGTTCCATGTCGCACGATAAAGAGTGTCCATGGCTTCGGCATATTTGCCCTGGGTCTTGAGGATGAGACCGAGATTGTACATGGCCTCACAGTCCGCAGGACGGGTGTAGTCATGGGTCTGACGACGGATTGCACGACGGAAATGGTTCGCTGCCTTCTCGTATTCTCCGTTCTTACGCAGGATCACACCCATCTGGGTGTTCGAACGTGTGTCACCCGGATCGCGGCGAAGCACCTCAAGGAAGTAGTCAGCAGGATTCACGAAAGGATTATGGAACTGAAGGTTACGGAGTCCCACGAAGTAGCATTCTTCGTTGTTCTCGATTTCATGAGGACGTTTCGGACGGTCCACTATCTCAGGAAGCGGCTTGTCGTAGCTTGTATCCTTGCGAGGAGTGTAGCTGAGGACCGGCTTGCCGTCTGCATCATAGAGGTTCATTGTGATTTCATATGGATTCCATGACTCGTCAAGCTTCACGGTCTCCACGAACGGCTTGTCCGGAGCGATGTCGAGGACATTCTCATATACCTTCTCACCGCCCTTCACGAGCTCCACCTTCATTCCGTTCTTCGCCTCTGTGGTGTTCACTCCAAGGAGATACTTACCCTTGCCCTGAGGCTCGAAATTCATGGCAGCCAGAGTGTTGCCGGCCTTCACGCCCTTGATGTTGCGGATACCGTAGTAGTACTGGGTGAACTTCTTCACCTCATATGGCTTGTTCCAGTTGTAGTCCGGCTGGTTGTCGGAATATGCACCCATCATCAGCTCGATGTAGTGACCTGAATCGTCTGTGAGGATCTTGGTGTCCCACATCGAGTTAGGACCCCAGAGCCAGAACTTGCCGCCTTTGTTGATGTGGTGGTTGGCAGTGAGCATGGTTCCTGCATCGGCACCGTGGTCATATCCTGCAACGAAATCCTCCTTGAGGTCATGCACGAACATGGAGTTGGACATATAGTGGTTCTTCCACCATGACACATCCACATCCTCGTTATAGAACTGCATGTCGTTGAAGGTCTCGTGAGTGATCGGCCAGTGCGCGAACCAGTTCTTGCAGTGGAAGGTCACGAAATCCACGCTCTGAGGGAAGATGATCTGGTAGTTCTCATCCACCTTTGTCGCAACGTTGGACCAATAGAGAAGCGAATTGTCGTCAGCTGTGGAGTTGATCAGACGACCGTTGATCTCCATATAGGACTTGCCCGGACGGAGAGTGATGCCGATCGCCCACTGCATCCTGTGACGGAACTCGACCTCGCCGACCCAGATGGTCTTGCTGCCGTCCTCGTTCTCCACGATCTTGCAGTCCACAGGCATGTTGGTCGTGTTGCGGTGGTGATGGAACACATTCCACTCTACTCCACCTGATATCCACGAACCGAGCATGCCGACATTGGCAGGCTTCACCACTTCGTTGTGATAGAAGATATCATAGCCGTTGGTCTTGTCCACGGCATAGAACAGACGGCCTCCGATCTCAGGAAGCACGCAGAGCTGCACATATTCATTCTCAAGGAAGAGAGCCTTGTAGGTACGGTTCTCCTTCTGACGCTCCATGTTCTCGTTCACGACATACATATTGTCGTCGAGGACATATGGATACACACTTCGGCGGGCACGCTGGTATGACCAGTCACGCTCGAAGATCGGTGCAGATTCGGGAGCGGAGCCGATGTAGGTCGGCATCTCCAATGTTCCTTCCCAGGCCTTTACGCCTGCATCCTGGGCCCGGGCGATCATGGAGCCCAAGCCTAAAATCATTACAAATAGAATTTTTGATATTTTCATGATATATTTACACTACAAACCTTTGACATATTTCCAATTTGTCGTCAGACCACCCTCCATCGGTTCCGAGAGGAAGTCTTCACGTCCTGATGCGTTGTCATGCAGAACAGCATTCAGGGAGAGAGCGGAATCCTTGATGGTGAGGATGCTGCGAGGGACCGCGATTTCCACAGCCCAGCCCTTGTCCACATCATCATTCTTATCCACCGTGCCGTCAACCATTCTGGCAGAAACTATGGAATCCACCTCGAATCCGCCCTTATCCGCGATGACAAGACCGTCCGCACTGACATTTACTGTCAGGGCATCTGAAACCCGGGAACCGGTCTCGGCAAGCATCAGAGCCACATAGTCCGATGTCGCCATGTCCGCATCCGAAACTTCCACGAGGAAGTATATGTTATCCTTGTCCTGAGAGGCGCGCACTGTAGCACTTGCATCTGAGAACTCGCCGAGGAAGAGTGCCTCGTCGGTATTCTTCCACTCGCATCCCCTTCCATTGACCCTTACGCGTCGAGGAGTCGCCGTGATGTCGTGGTTCAGGGCCAGACGGACCACTCCGATGGTCTTTTCACCGCCTCCCGGGCGCTGGACTGTGGTTGCAAGCATGGTGTGAGCGGATTCCATCTCGGCACCCGGCCATCCTGCCCAGTCAGGGAATATAGGTCTCGGACTTGTCTCTGACCAGTTATGAGCCCTCTCATCACCGACCTTGGTGTAGATCTTTCCTCTTGTCGTGAGCAGGAGGACAGTTTCACCGGAGTGGAACTGCACAAGATACGGTCCGGATGCATTGCCGTTTTCATCGACATTGTCAAGCCTGTATGTAGGGCTGTCGCTGGTCTCCTCATCTTCCACAGGAATCCACTTGCCGTCCTCAGGAGAGAATACTATGGATGTCGAGAACGACTGCTTGTTCTTCACGCGGCCGGTCACGGTCTCCATGGCAAAAGCCATCTGATCGGTTCCGTTGAGCCTTATGCCCACAGGCATCTGGTCTGTCAGGAGATTGCGTCCCAGATCCTCGCACCACCAGTTCTTTCTCATCACTCGAAGCGGCTTCTCTCCAAGCTCAGGCTGCCAGGTCCTGCCGCCGTCTCTTGAATAGACGAGAGAGGTTCCTGAATGGCTCCAGCTGGTCCACGGACGGCTTTCCGAGAAATACACCTGGATTTCGCCGTCGCGGGTTTCCATGAGATGGGCTTCCCAGTTCGGTCCGTGATAGATGGTCTGCTCACCGTACCAGGTCAGACCTCCGTCCTTTGAGAACTTGACCTTGAGTCCCTGCTCGGACTTGTATTCGGGCTTATTGTAGGTGTAGACGGTGCGGAACGAGCTGCACACCATGAGTTCCCCTGTGCTGAGCACGAGGCCGTTGGCGTTGGTATAGACCCTGATGTCCTCATTTCCCAATCCGTTCACCACATTCTCGCACTCCCAGAGATAACCCATATGTTTCCAGTTCACAAGGTCATCGCTCTTGGCATAGCGGGTATGGCGGCCGTTGCCGTCACCTGCCTTCAGTCCTTCCTGCCAGAAGAGGATATATGATCCGTCCGGAAGCACCCTCACTCGAGGGTAGGAAGGCCATTTCAGGCTGACTGTGTCCGCAGGGAGAAGGTTGAAGGTGGAATGCATGAGCTTGACGCTTGAACGGTCGCACACCCCTGCATGGGAGTTCAGCGGAGATTCCCCCTGATTCAAGTCCTCGAACGGAGTCAGTTTCAGTCTGTTGCCACAGGCCGCGCAAAGGAGCACGGCCAGGGCCATTGTCATCAATCTATATACTTTCATATTCATTCAAAGGTCAGTTTCCGGCCCAGGTGTTGCCTTCTTTTACCAGCATTGAAGTTGCTGATCCAAAGGTACTATTAATATGTGAAGTAAAGTTCTCTGATGTGAGAGTTGGGTTGGTCAATTGATTGCCGCTTGTCTTGTTTGTAATTACATATGACTTCGGCGCTATGCTGACATTCTTGATCGAACTTGCAGTGACCTGATACATCGCAATACCAAGGCAGATTCCGGCTCTTGGAGTAACCTTCATTTTTGAATTCTCAAAAAGGAGCGAGAGATTTCCTGTCACTTCTCCGCCAGAGATGTTGACACCATTAACAGCCACTCCGACCACTCCACCACCGGCACCAAGAATGCTCGCACCCTGAGTACCATCTGCTGATTTTACTGTTCCCGAAACAATATTGTCTGACAGATTCGTATAAGATGCAATTCCGGCAATACCGCCAAGGACTATAACATATTGATCTGAACTCCATGAAGCACCGCTCGCAACACCTGTATTCTTGCAGTTTGTCACCTGCGCCATATGATCAGTGCTGTTTCCGACAATAGCACCGACAATACCGCCGACTGCAAGATTACGATTTGCATTATTGTTTGCATTTACACCATTGCTTACAGTTCCCGATGATGCAACTCTCGCCTTCAATATGACTTCACCGGCATTTTCGCAACCTGTTATCACTGTGTTAAAGCCCTTTCCTGACGCTGTTGTCTTTGCCTCACGTGCATCTGGCGATCCCACATACCAGCTTGCACCCTGGCCAAGGATTCCACCCAGAGACATCGAGTTATTGATAGCCGCTGTTCCAAGATAGCGATATCTCTCCAGTTTTCCTGTGTTCTTACATTCTGTGAATTCTACGCCATCAAGGTAGGAAAGTCCGCAGATTCCACCCATAGCGTCACGGCCTGCCTTGTTTGTGTTTGTCTGTACCTTGATATTGGCCTTGTTTTCACAATTGATGAATTTTCCAGGTTTGCAAGTGCCATCTGTATTGATCGCTCCTGCACCTGTGTAAGAAATCACAGTATGTCCCAATGCTGCAAATCCGCCACCATAGCAAGCATCCAATGAACTTGCTGGCTTATATGCAATATTTATGGTTCCATTCATTGTACTGTTCTGGATGGTACCGCCGTTTGCCCATACGAAACCTCCGAATGCAAGACCTGCAGAAGTGTGGTCGAATTCCTGATCGGTCGCAAAGTCCGCATCCTCAAGGCTCACTGTGTGTGAACAGCCGTCGATAAGACCGAGATTCACCTTTGCAAATCCGCTGAACGCGCCCTCGCCGAACTGGGTGAATGCCTTGAATGTGCTCACAAGGTTGAGATTCTTCACCACACCGGTTGCTCCGATGGTATGGAACATAGGAAGGCTTCTGTCGGTGGAAGTGATCGTGTGGCCGTTTCCATCAAATGTACCGTCGAAGGCCTCAGACTCAACAAATACATAATCCTCATCTGTAGTGATGTCTGCATAGAGGTTGACCTCATCGTCATCCGGATTCACCCATGCAGAATAGTCACCTGCCTCGACAGCCTTTGCAAAGGCATTGTAGCCGGCCACATTATAGATTCCGGGAGCTGCGACACGGAGGTTTGCAGTGTAGACGAAACCAGGCTTGAAGACAAGCTCGGTGGCTGCAGTCTGAGTGGTGACGTCATCGTTCACGTCTGTGATGGTGATGACCAGACCTGAAGCGTAGGTGCCTGCAGGGATGGCAATCACTACAGGAGTGCCCTTTGCCACACCGGCCTCTCCGCAGTCAAGAGTGACTTCTGTAGAAGCCGTACCCTCAGCAGGAACCATGGTGCAGGACTCTGCACCAAAGGCAGCATCGAAGGCGCCGCTCATAGGCTCTGTGCCGAGAGACTTCACATTCACCGACTTGATGTTGTCTGTGTCATAGTCACTGACCGTGTTGATGGTGAGGTAGAGATATGACATCGCGTGCGAGAATGCAAGCGTGCCCTCTTCTTCCATATAACCGAGCATCACTGACGCAGCCGGATCGAAGGAACCGGCAACATAATCCTGGGTTGCAGGAAGAGTCACGGTGGCTGAAGCCGCATCAAAGCCGGATGCCACGGCAGCCGGATAGACAGTGCAGAAAGGTGCGCTCACGCCGGAAACGGTGAAGGTAGCGTTCTTGGCATTGTCTTCTGCCACTTTGATTGCTGTGGAAGCCGTTCCATTCACGGAAATGGCATCGGTTTCAGTCCAGTTCACGGCATAGGCCTCGTTTTCCGGAACCATGACCGTCTTGGTGCCGAGAGCGCCCACTGTCACATCAGCCGGCGCAACAGCCTGAAGTTCAAACTCTCCCACAGGAGCAAGGGACGCGTCTGTCTGAGGAGCATTCTCCTTCACACAGGAAACTGTCATTACAGCCAGGGCTGCAAGAAATATATTGAAACTCTTTTTCATACTTCTTCTTTTTAAAGGATTAGCAGAATATGTCACCCAGGTTTTCCTTTCCCATGCCTGGGGCTGAACCGTCACTCTGTGAGCCGCACAGAATGCCTTCCATGTACATTTCGATCTCTCTCATCTGAGGAGTCTGATAGTTGTTGTTCTCTTTCATATGTCATCTGTTTTATTGTTGTTATTTCTGTGGTGTAATTATGCGAAGATGTCTCCAAGGTCCTCGGAAGGCATGTCGTCGTTCCCGTCCCAGTCAAAGGTGGAACCGCAAAGCAGTCCTTCCATATTCAGAATCAGAAGAGAGGTCCTCGGTGATTCATATTCATTGATTGTATATTTCTTATTCATATGATTTCGGTTTTTCTGCGGTTTATAGTCCCTTGACATAGATCCAGTCCTCAGAAGAAGCTGAGTCGGAGATGGAATCTTCAGTACCTGTCGAGGATTCGTAGAGATGAGCGTTGAAGAGGAGCTTGCCGGAAACTGTTCCGAGAGAAGACTTGCTCACCCTGACCTCTGCAACATATCCCTTTGAGGATGCTGAAGAATCGAGCTCACCGTCATAAGCCACTGAGCAGGAAACTCCTGACACATTCTCCACAAGACCGCGAGCATTGAGCGACACCTTCATGCCGGTTCCGAGGTCGAGCGTGATCCTGTCAGAAGAGTGGAGTGACCTGTCCTTGACTTCTATGAGGAAATACAGATAGGAAGCATCGTCCGAGCAGCGGATCACTGCGCTTGCCTGAGATGAAGCTCCGAGGTAGAGGGCTTCGTCTGTGTCTGCCCACTCAGATGAAGAGGCATCCACGGTCACAGTCCTTGATGAGGATGTGATGCTGTGGTTGAGGGCAAATCTGGCAAGGGTGACGGTTGCATCTGCTGCATCGCCAGAGGCATTCCTGTCAACCGCCACAAGGCTGTGGTTTCCATCCACCATCAGGGAACTCCAGGTGGCGGCACTGAGATTCTGCATAAGGACTCTTTCGGCTCCGAAACCGGAAGCTGTCGCGTTTCCGATCTTGTGATATATGGTGTTAGGTATGTCCTCTGCGGCATATGAGAGCACGGTCTCTCCTGAAGGGAACTGAACGAGGCATGGTCCTATGCCGGATGCGAGATTGTCCTGACGGTCGGAAGCAGGAGTGGTCTCCTCACCCTGAAGGTTCTTCCAGCTGCCGTCTGAAGAAGAATGCACGACAGCTATCTTATGGTCGAGGTTGCCTATGCTTCCCTCCACGCACTCAAGGGCAAAGGCCATCCGGGACGAGCCGTTGAGGATCACGCCCACAGGCATCTGATATGTGAACTTGTTCTGGACACCGCCTCTGTTGGAAGCGTCCACCCAGAACTTACGCATCACCCTGAACGCCTTGTTTCCGAGGGAAGGTGTCCATGTGACTCCGTTGTCCTTGGATTCGATCATGGATGTTCCGGAGTGGCTGTCGCTGATCCGTGGACGGCTTTCCGCAAAATAGATCTGGATGTGTCCTGCAGAAGGTTCCATGATGTGGCACTCCCAGTTAGGACCGTTGTATACGATCTTGGAAGAAGTCCAGCTGGCACCGTTGTCGCTTGAGAACTTGATGCGTATTCCATGCTCAAGGTTAGCCTCCTGGCCGGCCTGGTCTGTAGGGAATGCATCGTTCATGTCTACTCCTGACTTTGAATAATAGTCCTTGTTCCAGAAAGAAGACACTGCCATTAGCCTGCCGTCTTTCAGAAGCTTCACATTTGCGTTGGTCTGGAACTGATTGCCGGTGCGGGCAAAGAGTGCACCCTTATATGTCCAGGTCTCAAGGTCATTGCTGAGGGCGTAGTAGGTGTCGGCTCCGTTGTTGTTGCCGCCGTCACCGTTCTGCCAAGTCATTATATAGCCTCCGTCCTTCCTCTGAGAGATTCGAGGATAGCGTGGTCCGGTGCCGTTGCAGTCGACGTTCACAAGTTCATCATACATGAGATGGAGATGAGAGCGTCCTGCCTCGTCTGCATGCGAGTTTGTGGTCTGCGTGCCCTTGTTGAGATCGTCAAACGAGCTGAGTGTCAAGGATGTACCAGTCACTCCTTCCCAGGTGTTGTTTGAGAATGACGGAGTGGTGGTCTTGAAGTGCATTGTCTTGCGGATATAATCCTGACAGTTGGACGAGTTGACCTGCTCGGTGCCGTCCACCTTAATGGAACCTCCGAGGCGCACATTCGAGACTGTGAGAGCTGAGGTTCTTGTCGTACCGACCACCAGTCCGTAGCTCCAGTTGGACACTGTTTTCTTGATGATGGAGATCTGAGGCTTAGCTGCACCGCCTGTTATGTTCACTCCGTCAAGGGCAAAGCCTACGAAACCGCCCACAGGGCCTGTGATATAAGTCGCATAATTGGATATCTTTCCTGAAGACGCGCAGTCTGTGAAAGTAGCAAGGCGTGCCATTCCGACAAGTCCGCCTATGACGTGACAGTTGTTTTCGGCATTATATCCGGCCTTCACGGTTCCGTGGTTTGAGCATCTCACAAGGCTTGGGACACTTGAACCCTTTCCCACAAGAGCTCCCACGATTCCACCGGTACCGCATTTGGTGTTTCCTTTTTCATCATCTCCGAAATTATTGCCGTTGCGGACAGAGTTGATGACTTCACCGCTGTTCGAGCAGTCAGTGAATACGGTATTATAGCCTCCTACAGTGGAGTCCATATCGACATAGCAGTTGTTGTTGACGAACACTGCCGCGCTTCTTCCAAGGATACCTCCCACAGCCGAAGCACAAGTATTATTACTTGCACTGCCTGTCACGTCGATTCTGTGTACCTTGGCAGTCTCAGAGTTGACGCAGCCGTCGAACTCCACTCCGTTCAGCATCACGACTCCGCAGATGCCGCCGAAACCGGTCTTGGTCAATCGTCCGCCACCAGTCACGGTCACAATGACATCGGCATTGTTGACACAGTTGATGAATTTTCCCGGAACAGAAGAAGAGGTCGGAGCACCGCCTGTCACTGTATGTCCCCAGGCAGCGAATCCACCGCCATAGCATACAACGGATTCAGTCTTGATGGTCAACAGAATATCACCATTGTTCACACAATCCTTGATGACACCGCCGTTCTGGCCCACAAAGCCGCCGAAGGCTGTCGAAGCTATGGTCTCGATGGTTCCGCTTACATTGTTGACACAGTTCTCGATGGTTCCGAGATTGACACGGGCGAAATTGGCGAAAGCGCCCTCGCCCTGAGCCTCGAGAGCGATGTAGGTGCCGGCTGCAGTAAGGTTCTTGATCACTCCGCCGGCAAGGAGGTTCTCGAAGAACGGACGGTTCTTTTCTCTTACCCTTATCATGTGGCCGTTTCCGTCAAAGACTCCGTCGAAGTTCTCAATGTTAGGGAAGCTCTTGGATGAGGTGATGTCTGCATAGAGGTTGACCTCACCGTCCTTGCCCTTGAATCTGTCATAGTTGCCGCCCTTGACAGCGTTAGCAAAGGCAGTGAATCCTGCTGTGTTGTAGATTCCCGGAGCTGCGACCCTGAGAGAAGCCGTGTACACGCGTCCCGGGGTGAAGGTCAGAGGTGTGGCAGTCTGGAGATTGACCACATCACCATTGACATCTGTCACGGTCACTGCGATACCTGAAGCATATTCACCGGAAGGAATGGCGATGACAATCGGGGCTCCCTTCTCCACACCTGTTCCGCAGTCGATGGTAATATCTGATGACAGGTTGCAGGAAGCTGGAGCCATTGTGCAGCCTTCCGCTGAGAAGGAGGCTGTGAACTCACCGCTCATAGGCTCGGTGCCCAGAGAGCTCACTGTCACGGACTTGATCTTGTCGCTGTCGTAACCGTCCACATCCCTTGCGAGAACAAAGAGATATGACATGGCATGAGAGAATGCGAGCTGCTGTCCTTCTTCTGCAACATGGCCGAGCATGACAGCTGCAGCCGGGTCGAAGGTGCCTGCATGATAAGTCTGTTCTGCAGGGAGTGTCACAACCGCTTTTCCGGATTCAAAACCGGAAGCAAGAGCAGAAGGATAGACCGCATTGCACGGATAGTTGATTCCGTTCACCACAAAGGTGGCGGACTTCGGATCGGAAGGGTCTATGGTGATTGATGAGGATGTCCTGCCATTCACCGAAATGGCATCACCGGGATTCCAGAGAACGGAATATCCGCCGGCGATCACAGACATGGATGTCTTGGTGCCAAGTCCGACAGACTCGACATCGGAAGGTGCTGATGCCTGGAAAGAGATGGTGATGCCCTCTTCGGTCACCCCGTGTCCAGCCTCCTCCTCTATGCATGAAATGCATAACGCCAGGGCGGACATCAGCAGAAAGGTCAGTTTTTTCATTGCTGCTATAATTATGGTGGTTAAACTTTTAGCACAAAAATAGACTAATGCTGACATCTATCCCCCCGATGGTCATATAGCGGCATTTTTTGAACGAATTTTACGACTATGCAGCAAGCATGAGGCACATATACGCAAAAAGGAGCCTGACTCGCGTCAGACTCCCATTACCACATATAAAGAAAATCATTACTTGTTTCTTACGTGAGCAAAAACGCGAAGCTCAGCAACTCCCCACTGGCTCTCAGGCATCTCCTTTGCGAGGTTCATGAACTGTACGCCGTCGATGGCATCCTTTTCCATAAGTACGCCGTCCACGTTGTCACGGGTTCTGGTGCAGCAGAGAATGAGAGATCCAAAATCAAATCCCTGAGGAGCCTTAGATTCATAAGGCTTCTTGATGGTTGTGGATACATAGTAGTTATTGTACTCCCATGTCCAAGGAAGAGCATCCTCCTCTACTGTAAGGCTCTGGATAGTACCATAAGCAAGACTTCCATCCTCTTTCTTATAGCAGTCGTACTCACGTACGTCAAGAGTCCAAGGCATCCAGTCGTGTCCGCCTGTCAGCTCCACATTGTCAGGTGCATAGATACCCTCATACTCGAAGATGATCTGATCCACTCTGTTAGGACAATTCTCCTTGCTTGGTCCCTGAGAAGACAGGTTGAAATTAAGTCTCAGATATGCACCTCTGACAGTTTCGTTGCCATCGATATCATATGCCTTGCTCTTTCCCCAGTTGTTTTCAGGGAATGATGGGATTCTCCAGTAAGTAGTGAGGTCACCGTCACCTGCATGCCAGAGGTTGTGAGGGGCTACGTCGATATTTGGCTGAGAACCGAACTCGCGGTAACATCCGTCAAATCCTGATGCGTCGCTTGAGATGACAAACTCTGTGAACTTGGTGAATGAGCCGCCAGCAGAAAGACTTCCGAGGTCAGCAACACCTGTGCGGTCGAGAGTCACTGCAGGCATATCCTGAACATACATAAATCCTTCTGTCTTGAAACGTACTGACACACCCTCAGCCATTGCTGCAGGAACTGCAGGGATATAGTACACACCCGGAGCGATGGTCTCCTGACCTTCAGCCGGAGTGAGGATCACGTGAGGAACACCGTCAAGGACAGTTACTTCAGGAGCTGCATTGTCGTTGATGACAACTGTTGCCTTACCTGCAAGCGAGTTCTTCGCATTGAGGCTTCTGATGACAACTTCCTTCACATCTGAGTCAGTCACGTTCACCTTCATGTAACCGAGAACGTTGTAGAAATTGAGGGTCTTGTCAGTCGAAACTGCAACACGGAGGTTGGTAGCAGTCGAAGGAGCACCCACCTTGTCAGCAACATGCTTGTAAGGAAGGATGAGCTCGAGCTCGTTACCTACGAGGATAACATCTTCTGCATATGGGTATACTGCATATACCTTTTCTGCCTCGAAATCCTCACCGTCGAACTGAGCCTTCTTTCCTTCTTCTGTGATGGCCTCAGGTGTTGTGAGATATGGAAGAGCAGCTCCTTCGTCAGGATAGATACCGATGGTATCAAGCTCATGCCATACTACAGGAAGATTGTCGACTGCCTCGAAGTTGACAGCAGTGTAACCTTCAAGCACTGGTTCCGGTTCTGGCTCGTCATTCGGGTCGTCAGGCTTGTTATTAGGGTCATCAGGCTGCTCCTGAGGATCCTTGTTTGGATCATCCTGAGGTTCGTCCACAGGATCGCAGGCCAGCAACATCACCGATGTCATGGCCATGAGTGCAAAAAGTCGATTGAATTTCATATCAACAGTTTTTTAGTTAATAATATGGTGGTTTAAAGATTGTTCAGATAAACGACCTTTTCAAGTTCGCCGGTCATGTTGGCGGCCGCGTCATAGACCGAAGCATTGAAGGCTGCCACTCCGTCAGAGAGGTTCAATTCATCCTTAGGGATGCTCAGCTCAAGGATATAGCCCTCATCCTCGTCGCTGTTGTCGTCGATTGTTCCGCCAAGGGCGATCTTCAGAACGGCGGCCGATTCGATGACAGACCATTTGCCGGAGTTGTAACGGCTTATAGACGATTTTCCGTCAGGCAAGATGGTCAATCTCAGTGCGCCATTTGTCACGACGTCTCCAGGAGCAAGCGGAGAAAGGACGAGAGTGACCTTGTCCCTCTTGGATATTGTCTTGTCATGAGCCTCCACAAGGAGATATACATTGTCTGAATCACTCGAAGAGCGCACATTGGCAAAGGTGGTCTCTCCCGCATCAAGGTACAAGGCCTCATCAGTGTCAGCCCAGTCTGAATTGGAAGCATCCACCACCGGTGTCCTCTTGGTGGCACTTATGTCGTGATTGAGGGCGAACTTGGCAAGTGCGATACCTCTTCCGCCGTCCTGTGAATATTTGTTGGTCATCACAAGAATATGAGGGGCAGTTACAGTCTCGGATGACCATCCGCCATACTTAGGGAAAGGAGAGGAAGCACATACCTTCTGCCAATTACGAGCCTTATGGTCTCCGATCCTGTACATAAGTCTGGAGTTGCCATTCTGAGTATAGGTAAGCACTGTCTCGCCCGAAGGGAACTGAGCAAGAGCAGGGCCTATGCCATCCTTTCCTCCGTCAAGGTCATCGATTCTCTTGCAATCAGCCGGCACAGTGTGGTCTTCAGGAAGGTGCACCCAGTTGCCATCCTCCGGAGAGAATACCACAGAGATGCTGTGCTTCTGTGCGCTGTTGGTCCATGAATCCACAACCTCCACTGCGAATGCAAACTGCTTGGAGTCATTGAGCAGGACTCCGACCGGCATCTGGTCACTTGCCAGATTCTGCTGTTTCTTCTCTGACCAATACACAGACCTCATGACAAAGTAAGGATATTCTCCGCGACCCGGCTCCCATGTCTTGCCTCCATCCTTCGAGATGACAAGGGCTGTACCGGAGTTCGCATCTGAAATCCACGGACGAGGATAGGCGAAATAGCAGTGGATGTCTCCATTTGGCAACTGAATCATGTGAGGCTCCCAGTTAGGGCCCTTGAAGAGATGGAACTCCTCACCCCAGGTCTGTCCGTTGTCCTTGGAGATCTTGCCGATGATGCCGTGGTCAAGCCAGCCGTCCAGCTTGTAATAAGACCCCACACTTCTGTAGGAGCTGATCACGAGCAGGTCACCGTTTGAGAGGACTATATGATTGGCATTGGTGTAGTCATGTGAGTCCTCCTTTCCAAGGCTGTTGGTCACAAACCTCTGCTTCCAGAGAACACCCTTGCATTCCCAGTTGATGAAGTCCTTGCTTGTCGCATAGTAGGTGCTGTGACCGTTTCCGTTATTTGATCCCACTGCCGCCTGATATGTAAGGAAATATGTCCCGTCCTTGAGTATAGACACACGAGGATAGGCCGGATAGTTGACCTTAAGTGACTTATATGGAATCTCGACATATGCCGATGACATCTTCACAATGGAAGACCTTGACGTGAGTCCTGCATGAGAATTGACCGCAGCCTTACCCTGATTCAGTTCCTCAAAGAGGGACAGGTTCAGAGACTGAGGTCCCTGAAGGGAATCCTGGGGTTCGTCCTGAGGATTATCGGGAAGGGAGTCATTCGGCTGGTCCTGAGGCTCATCCTGAGGGTCCTCAGGAAGAGGAGGCCTCTCACAGGAGCTTACTCCGGTCAACAGGGCGAAAGCCAGACTGAAAATTCCAAAAGTTATAAGAGTCTTCTTCATAGATCTGTCAAACTGCTAGTTAATCCATCCGTCATTCTGCTTGAGGGCATCGTTCTTCTCTACTTCCGAACGAGGTATAGGCCAAAGCTGATAGTAGTCTCCTCCGAGGTTGTATTTCTGGATCATACCGCCCCAGGCATGCATGAGACCGTTATCATTGCCGAACTTGTCCTCCTTCCATGTCCCCCATCTGAGCTCGTCGAAATAGAGCACCTGCTCTCCGGCAAGTTCCCATTTCCTTTCCATACGTATCCTTTCGCGGAGTTCATCCTGGGAAGTGACCTGAGCACCCTTATAGTCAGCAGAATTGATTTCAGCCACGCCGGCACGGGCTCTGACCTGATTGACACAGGCAAGTGCCTCATCAAACTCGTTCTGTTCAATATGGGCCTCTGCAAGTCCGAGAAGCACATCGGCATAGCGGATAAGAGGAATATCCAGAGGGTTATAAGTGACACTGGTGAACTCGACTCCGACTGCAACAAATTTTCTCAGAGGATAAGAAAGGTTGGTTGGAGCAGCTGTCTCAAGATCCAGAACCGGCTCATTCTTGGAGTCGAACGGGAATCTATACACATATGTGAGTTCCGTACCAGTGACTCCACCTACATACTCGGAATAAGGAGTTATGGCAAGAGCTGCAAGACGAGGGTCACGGTTCGCATAGGCCGCCTTGATACGGTCTTCATTGCCTGATTCGAGGTAAAGGCTCATATCAGCTCCGAGATCTGCCTGATTGGTCTTCTCAGATGAAGACAGACCGTCACGAAGGAAATATGCACGTCTTTTTGCAGGCTCCACAGAGCTGTAGCCAGGGATTATGTCATCCCAGTTGAATGGAGATCCGTCCACATTCTCATATGAGTCTGCAAACCTTGCATTCAGATTATATGCATTCTGACCTGTTCCTGCTGTACAGTGGTTACCATAATTATAGCTATATGCCTGACCATAGCCCTTTTCCTCAGCCATCTGCACAGAGAATATCATCTCGTTGCACTTCTCGTTTGCCTCGGTGAAAAGCTCGGCATAGGTTCCATTGGTATAGAGACCATAACCACAGTCTGCCACCTTCTTGAAGTCAGCCTCTGCATTCTCCCACTCCTTCAGCCACAGATAAACCTTTCCTCTGAGAGCATAGGCCGCACCCTTGGTCACACGTCCCCAGTCGCCTCCTCCCTGCTCATATTTGTCAGGAAGTGACTCACAGGCGATGCAGTCGTTCAGGTCATTGAGGATAACCTGCCATACACCGGCCTTGTCTGTGCGGCCGACAGTGAAGTAATATTCAGGAGCATAGTTCTCAAGGAAGACCGGCACTCCACCGTAGAGACAGTTGAGCCTGTAGTACCACCATGCCCTGAGGAACTTGGCCTCGGCAATTCTCTTTGCCTTAGCCTCCTCAGTCATATCCGGAACCTGATGGAAGTTGTTTATGACGTCATTGGCACGATATATTCCTTCATAGAAGTTCTGCCACATGGAATTGTACATTCCATCGCCCGTTGTAGCCGCTCCGGTGAGATGCATGTAAGAAGTTCCCACACGGCTGGCATTAGGATCGAAGATCTCAGTGAAACAGTCAAGGTTGGTCGCCCACTGGGCCACATGACCGTAACGCAGAGAGTTATATGCTCCCACCACCACTGACTCCGCAGTTTCTGCTGCAGTGTACATTGTTCCTGAGCTAAGGGATCCTGTAGGTACTTTTGTCAGAAAGTCTTCACACGAGACAAGTGTGATCATCATTGTGACTCCCGCTGCTATATGTTTCAAATATCTTTTCATAAACTACAGTTGTTAAAAAGTGAGATTCAGACCGAGAGAATACTGGCGCAGTGAGGAATAGAGATTATTGTAATTGGTATATTCCGGATCGACACCAGGATATGTGGTGAGACAGAAGAGGTTGTCACCTGAAACATATATTCTCAGATTCTTTATCTTGACCTTGTTCATCCACTTTGACGGCAATGTATAACCGAGGGTAACAGCCTTCAGTTTCATATAGTCCGTGTTGTACAGCCAGAAGGCACTTGCACCACCGTTCTGTTCCGCACCATAATTCAATGTCAGACGTCCGTACTTGGAAGTGAGGTTCGTACGTGGGTCATCAGGATTCTCAGGATCATAGAAATAGTGGTCGTAGGCTACTCTGGCAGGGAAAGTGACTGACGGGCTGGACATGGCATTACAGTTATATGCCTCAGCCTTCCAGAACCTCACTCCACCAAGAGCTCCGATGAAGTTGACTGACAGGTCAATACCCTTCCATCCGAAATTGAAGTCAAGTCCAAAGAAAGCCAGAGGGTTGAAAGAGCCCATGAATACCCTGTCATTATCATTTCCATAGAAACGGTCACCGTTGGTATCCGACAGGAGATAGTCTCCGTACCATATTCCATTCTTTCCAATGTCCATATTCTTTGGTCCGAAACGGTTTCCGGCTGCAAACATCGCCTTGAGCCATTCCATATCCTCAGGAGTACGGATCATACCGTCCTTAGGTCCACCGTCAGGATTGACGGAGCCGTCAGGGAAGAAGTATTCTCCGGTTCCCTGATATACAGGTACGAGATAGACCTCTCCAAGTGTCCTGCCTTCAACAACGCGGCTTGTTGTATTCTGGTGATAGCTTGTAGTTGAGTATCCGGTCGCTGTGGTCGCCTCACCGTAGTTGGTCTTGTACTCCCTGACGCCGTTCTCATCTGTAACCCAACCGGCCTCGTATGCGCCACGATATTTGACAACCTTGTTCCAGTTGCGTGTGATGTTTCCGGAAATGCCATATGTGAAGTCTCCCTTGGAATCCTTCCATCCCAAAGTGAACTCTATACCCCTGTTGAGGATACTGTACATATTGGTCTTAGGGGCAGTCTTTGTTCCGAGCGACGAGCTGAGAATAGCCGAAGCAAGGATTCCATCCGTGTATTTGTTATAGAAGTCGGTCTCAAAAGTCAGTCTGTTGCCGAATGCCGCAAAGTCGAGACCTATGTCAGTGGTCGTGGTGGTCTCCCACTCGAGAGCATTGTTGGACAAGGTCGACACATAACCGGATGTCAGGACTCCGTCACCGTAGACATAGTTGTAGCCCGAACCGTAACGGGAGATATAGTCATAGTTTCCGATGGAGTGGTTTCCGAGCTTACCCCATGATGCACGAAGCTTGAGGTTGTCGATGAAGGCAATGTCCTCCATCCAAGGCTCCTTGTTGATTCTCCATCCTGCAGACACTGAAGGGAAGAAACCCCAACGTGATTCGCTTGCAAAACGTGAAGAACCGTCATATCTGAAGTTGACCTCAGCCATATAACGGCCGTCATATGCATAGGATGCTCTTCCGAAGAGGGCAGCTGTGGAATATGAACTGTAACTTCCGGTGATGGAACTCATATCCACGATATTGTTGAATTCGGAAAGGATGGAATTGGAGAAATGATTCTTGGACATTGACGATGTCCTGTAATGGTAGTCATAAGCTTCAAAACCCACAATGGCACTCACATCATGCTTTCCGAAAGTCTTGGCCCAGCTGAGATTGGTGGACAGAGTCCAGTCATAGGCATTGGTATTGGTCTCTGAGGCTCCTGTTCTTGAAAGGTCACGCTGGTCATAGACAATCTCTCCCTTGCTGAAAGAGAAGGCGCATGAAGGATAGCGCTTGAAGGTGGAGCGAAGGTCATTCCACTTATAGTTGGCCGATGCGCTGTATCTGAAGCCCAAAGGCAGAGTGATGTTCACGTAGGCTGTAGCATTGACATCGTGACTGATATCCATACCATTCGCCTGATGGATGAAGTACCATGAGTTTCGAACCATCGAGTCATCCTCAGTGTTCTCATACCAACCGAACTTGCCATCGTAATATGGATAAACAGACGGCAGGGATCTGGCTATCATTCCCACCTGAGAGCCCCAGTCGGTAGTTTCCCTTTCATTCCTATAGCCAAAGAATCTTGCTCCGATTTCGAGCCAGTCATTGATCTGAGAACTCACATTCGTACGGAACTGGAATCTCTTCACACCCATAGACGCGAATACTCCAGGGTTGTCCATATAGTCGAGGCTGACACGATACTTGGTCTTTGCACTTGATCCTGTAGCTGACAAGGAGTGCTTCTGATAGATTCCTGGGGTGAACATCTGCTCCATCCACGCCACATTCGGATAAGCGACATAGTTCGGATAGCCTGAGGGCGAAATTCCATATGGATCCTTCTCAGCCTCACGCCACAGGTCGATCTTGGCCTGAGAATAGACTGCTTCCTTATCTATGTTGTATGCAGCCTCATTGGTGAATTCCATATAGTCCGCGTAGTTGCTCACCTGCTCAAGGGTATTTGCAGGCTCCTGATAAGCGAATATGGCATTGTACTCGATTGTGGATGAACCTTCCTTTGCACTCTTGGTGGTCACGAGCACGACTCCGTTTGCACCTCTGTTACCATAGATGGCACATGAAGCTGCATCCTTAAGGATGGAGATGGTCTCGATATCGGTCGGATTCACCTTGGAAAGCGATGATTCGAAGCCGTCGACAATCACCAGAGGTGAAGAATCATTGAGAGTACCTATACCTCTGACTCTGATGTCGATAGTTTCGGCACCAGGCATACTTGATGTCTGAGACACCTGCACACCGGCACTTGCACCACGAAGCATGGCTGCAGTCGTGGTCACCGGTCTTGACTCTGCGATGTCCGAGTAGTTCACAGTGGCCACAGCACCGGTCACATTGACCTTCTTCTGGACACCGTAACCCACGACCACCGTCTCTTCCAGGAATTCCGAAGAGACTTTCATGATCACGTCTATCACGGCCTTGTCACCGACAGCGATACGCTGCGGCTCAAAACCGATGAAGTCGAAAAGGAGGACAGTACCCTTGGCTGCATTGATGGTGTATTTACCGTCGACATCAGTGATGGTACCTGTGGAAGAACCCTCGATCAGAACCGAAGTTCCAGGAAGAGGATAACCAGCGTCATCCAGAACGGTTCCACTGATCCTGTTCTGGGCATATGCCGCCACTCCTGTGAAGAGGACAAGCAGCATGGTAAAGCATCTGTATATCTTGTTCATATCCGAATCCTTTTATTTTCTACTTCATTGTATAGGTGTATGACGAACCTGCTTCAAAGGTCTGACGGGCGTTATACATTTCCTTGACAGTGGTGACACCGTCGATGTCGGTAACCGCCAGCTTCACACCTCCTGTGACATACTTGGCCTCTCCCATAAGGAAGGACACGGTAAGATATCCCGGCTTCATTTCATGACCGGAAGGTCCGAAGTCCACGGTTATGCTCTTGCTGACTGTCGCCTCGTCCTCGGTTATTTCCTTGGTGAAGGCGTCATATGTGCCGGAAAATGCGAATCTTCCCTTCCACGAAGTATTGCCCGGATACATTTTGATGGATTTGATGACCTTGCACGCCGTGTCAGGAATCCTTATAGTCATCTGGCAGGATGCAGGGGCTGAAAATGTCATTGGCACCGGAGCGATGATGGAAGTCACCGTAGCGCTGGCAACGATGAGCGGAGAAAGAGCCGGAGCATTCTCATCATATGTGATCACAGATGGAATGTTCACAGGGATCGCTGCAATATCGGTGCACGAAGGATCATAAGGATAATAAGCATAGAATCTGTAGTTGTGGTCTCCTTTCAGGCCCACGATGGCATCTTCGTCCGTCTTCGAGAAGAAATAATATGGTGCTGCCATTGTATGCGCCATCTTCGAGACAGGAGCAGCCGACATGTTCACATCGGTCTGACCGTCTCTGGTGCATGTTCCATAAGCACCGAATGACATTTCTTCGTTCAGGTTGTACTGAAGAGGCAGGGTTGCCTTGAAAGACACATCCAGACTTTCGTAATCGAGAGATGTGTTGCCACAATCATCATAGTTCATGCAGCCGGAGAAAAGGGGCAAAGCCGCCACACACAGCCACAGTCTATTCAAAACGCGTCTCATAAATAATAGGATATTAGTTTTTGTTTTCGGCAAATTTATTATAATCAGTTATCGCTCAGACCGGCCTTAGGCGAGTTGGGCATTTTCTTGTACTTTTTGAGCTTTTTTCTATACTCTGCAGGAAGAACGCCATAGACCTCCTTGAAACATTTGGTGAAGTAGGAAGGATACTTAAAGCCCACGGCATAACAGATTTCATTCACTCTAACATTGTCTTCTTCAAGCATTTTCGCAGCTATGACAAGACGTTTCTGCTTGACATATTCGTTAGGAGTGGTGTCCAGGAGGGACTTCATCCTTCTCACAAGGGAACTCCTGCTCATTGCCATGGAAGTCTCAAGGTCCGAGGATGAGAATTCTGTGTTACTCAGGTTGTCGATGACAGTTTTCTCCAGAAGATTCAGGAAATCCTCATCCTTGCTGTCGAGTTTGAGACGGTGGATCTTCATCGAGACGATCGACTGGGAGATGGCGGACTCGATGGACATCTCCTTGTTGAAGAGATTCCGTATCGCCGACAGAAGATATTCCCCTGACAACGGTTTCTCCATGAAGAGGGCAGCTCCCCTGTCCATATATGCGATCTTCCTTTTTGTGGAAGCATCGGAAGACAGGATGACTACAGGTATCCTTGAATATGCCTTGTCCTCACGTATCTTCCTGCAGAATTCCTCTCCCTCGAAGTGACGGGTGTCGATATCTGCGATTATCAGATTGACCTTCACTGTCTCGAGGATCACAAAGCCCCTCTTCCCGGTCATTGCCGAGACCACATTGCATTCCTGTTCAAGACAGGTCTTCACCTGCTGGCGGACAGAAACATCATCAGCGATGAGAAGGACATTGACAAGCTTGTCCGAATGCACTCCGATCTCCATCTCGTTCTCGAAGGCCTCCAGACGTTCCCTTTCCTTCTTTTCGAGACGACGGGAATAGAGTTCCGCAAGGATGGAGAAAACGGCCAGAAGCAGGACCACATAGACCACTATAGCTCCCGGACTTGCGAGAAGAGGTCTTTCGACGGTAATCAAGATGGGTTTATGGGAGACGTTCCATTTGCCGTTGGTGTTCGATCCACGCACGAGAAGGCGATATGTGCCGGCAGGGACATTATACCAGAATACAGACTTGTCTCCGGAAACTATCCTCGGGGACTTGTCGTAACCTTCAAGGAAACAGAGTATCCTGTTATTGGCTCCGGTGGAGAAGCTGAGAAGGGAGGCACTGATTCCGAATGAGTTCTGTCCTGGCTTGAGGTGTATTTCATCAGCAATATCCACATTGCAGTCCAGAGGGGAGTCCGGTCCAGGCTTCATTACGTCATCCCCCACCCTGAAGTCAGTTATGACGATATTCGGGGAAATGTCTCCTACATGAAACTGTTCGGGATTGAAACGCACGAACCCGTTCTGGGAGGCAAAGAAGATGTTTCCACGTGAGTCCCTCAGCGCTCCCTTCTTCATCACATCATCCAGAAGACCGGTCGAGGTGGTATAGAGGGACACATCCTTTGTATCGGGATTGAAACATATGATGCCCACATCGGATGAGACCCACATGTTGCCTTCCCTGTCATCCGCCGCACTGAAGAACACGTCCGAAGGAAGGTCAGGCACAGTCTTCCTGCTGAACTGCTCGAAACTGCCGTCCGTCCTGTCGAACAGGTAGAATCCGAAACTGAATCCCATGACCCAGACCCTGTCGCGTCCGTCGATATGGACACCTGAAAGCTTGTTGGTGGGAAGTCCGTCCGGATAACGGTAGGAGTTCATCATCGTGCCGTCGGCCGGATCGTAATGCCATAGTCCGTCCGCATAGGTCGACACCCACAGACACCCCTTGCTGTCCTCATCGATTCCGGTTATGAAGTGGCCGCTGAACTCCTTGACCTGCACAAATCCGTCATTGGCAGCATCATATCTCATCAGTCCCAGAGTCGTACCCACATAGAGTTCACCGGAATCCGTGGCATAGACCACGAAGCATTTGTTGTCCTCCACCGAGGCTGTGGCAAAGGAGGCATAACGTCTGACACGACCTGTGAGAGGATCCAGCCTTATCAGCCCGTTAAGAGAGCCTATCCACAGGTCCCCGCCATAAAGGCAAGGTGAGCATAGAGTCTCCTTGAACTCATGAAATTCGTAACGGAACAGCCTGTCCCTGGCCACATCATATCTGAACAGTCCCTCCTTCTCTGTGGTCACCCAGACCGTACCGTTGCCGTCATCCGCAAAACCGCTCACGATGCTGTTTTCGAGAGATTTCCCGGCACATGAATAATACTTTGCAAAATTCTTCTGTTCAGGACCGGAATAATTCAGTCCTCCATCCTTCGTTCCCGCCCAGATTCCGCCTTCATTGTCCACGTAGACCGCAAATACATAATTGTCCGAGAGGGAGAAACGGTTGTTCTTGTCCTCATTCAGCACAATGTGGCTTCCGTCCACAAGGTCATATCTGTAAAGTCCCTTTGTCGTAGGTATCCATATGCATCGGCCGGAATCAAGGCAAAGTTCAAGTGGCACTGCATCATCCGGAAATTCGAGAAGCCTCCTGACGCTTCCGCGCTTGAAGTCAATCTCGCACAGACCGTTACGGACCGTAACCATATATATTATATGGCCGGCCTCCTTACTCCGGGCCATGCCCTCAACATTATCATCTACAAAACTGCCCCCCCCAAGTGAAAGAGTCTGAAGGCTGTCCAGAGACGGAGCGGCCTTATAAAGATCGGTATAGTAAAGGGCGATCCAGAAATCCCCGTTGCTGTCCATTATGAAACGTCTGATGCCTTGAGGCAGCGTATAGCTTCCGTCCTCCACAAAGTAGTTTGCAAGTTCGTGGCTCCTGAGGTCATAGGAGAACATTCCCTGATGGTTGACGGTGAGCCAGACCTTGCCGCGGTCGAAGGATATGTTGTTGACCTTGTTGTCGATGAGCGTTCCTGCATTGCTCACCTGACGGAACGGGATGAAGGAGTCGGAACGGAAATCATAGACCGTCACTCCCCTGTCTGTTCCCACCCAGACATTTCCGTCAGAGTCCTCAGCCAGACTGTGGATGAAGTCGGAAGCCACGCCAAGGTCATCCTTGTCGTATACTGTGAAACGCTCACCGTCAAACCTGTTGAGTCCCTTGAATGTGCCTATCCACAGGAATCCTCTCGAATCCTGGAATATCCGGCTGATTCCATCATATGAGATGCCGCTGTTCGAACGGTTGATATGTACAAACGGGAAATCATCTTCCTTCACCCCTGCCCAGAGAGCGGACTGGAGCAGAAAGATGCCGGCAATTATTGACAAGGCCCTTCTCATAGCTTTAGTGTTATGCTCAGTAAATTTCGCTTATAAAATCTATCGTCACTATCCGTTGACCGTATTTTATTATGATTTGAACGGATTTTAGCACTTACCACGCAGTGACAGGGGATAATAATAGCAAATTTGTGCCGTATCCTCATCCCGATAAGACAAAAGACACGGCACAAATTATAATTATGAACGTATTCTTACAACACTATTCAGACACCTAACATAGCTGATGCAGTAATTCCAAGACTCAGACAGAGACGCTTGGCAATCTCCAAGGATGGCACTGACCTTCCGTTGACATAATCATTTACACGAGACGGACTCACGCCTATTTCCTTTGCAAGCTCCTTCTGAGTCATATGATTTTCTTCCAAAGCCAGATCGATCAATTCTGCAACAGATGGCTTTTCTATAGGAAAGTGAGTGTTCTCATATTCTATGACAACTTCAGAGAGGAGAGACAATTCTACAGAACTTCTATCCACAACTGAAGCCGAATCATCCACGATGGGGAGGAGCTCCTCAATGCGAGAAAGAGCAAACTCATATTGTTGTTTCGTCAATTCCATAATTTCTCCTATTAAATATTTGAACAATCTATCATATCGTACTCAGAGTGTGAACCAACAAACCGGATGAAGACATATCCCATAACAAACTTGACCACGACTACCAGACGATACCTGTTACCACGTATGTTGAAGACATATCTCTGGTTTCCTACATAATCTACGGAGGGAAAACTCATTCTCATCTCTCCAAAATTCTTCCACTGAGCCTCCACCGCAATATGATACCATCGTTCCAATGCAACCTTCGCATCTTCATTTCCCGGTCTTGTGTAGAACTCCTTTAATTTCCTATGTGACACAATCCTCATGCTACAAATCTCCTACAAATATAAATATTTTATAATTCAATACAAATCATCACAGAAATTGCGATTTACAATATTTAAAAAGCTAACCGCCCTGCAAATATGATTATTTGTGGATAATTGGCAATCTGATTTCGCCACATTTTTCTTTTTTTTATAAAGATTTCTTTATTTTAGTTTCGCAAGTCTCACCAATCTTCAATATATCAACAACTAATCACTTGCTAAACTTGAGTGATTAAAATGTATAGGTCAGGAGGAAGTCCACGGTGAAAGGACGGATGTAGGAACCCGACATCACATAGTTCTGGAGGAGGGAGGCATCTGTGATCGTGTCAGCCACGTCGATGCTGCCCTTGGAACCGTTCTGGAAGAGAACGTTCACAAAGTTCACGGAAAGCTTGAGCTGGTCGAGAAGTTTCCAGTCCACCCCGGCAAAAGTCTCCCAATGACCGGCAAAATATGCCAGATTCGTACGGCTGACATACTGACGGCTGTAGTACCGGGCACTCGCCCAGACCTTCACCTTCTCCCACGAATATGAAGGGTCGATCTCCAGCATGAGCTGCGAGATTCCCGTCACATGATTTCCTGTGTAGTCGATGACCTCGGCAGTTCCGTCGCTGAAGACAAACTCGTTGCGGTAGTTCTTGTATCGCGGATCCTGCCAGGTGCCGAGAAGATGAAGGTTGAAGCCTCCAAGGTGGAGGTTGCCGTCGAGGGTGAAACCGAGGGTTCCGATTCCATACTGAGCCGTCCAAGGGATTGTCTCGCTGACTCCTCCTATCTGCTTGGTCACAGTCATCACCTTGGCATTGTTCCAGCTTGTGATATAGGAAACGAGAGCCGTCACATCCATCCATCTGTTGTCGTAGGTAAATCCGCCTCGTCCCAAAGCGTTACCGATCGGCCTGGTGCTCGGGATGGTCGCATTCTTGTAGTAGGATGCACTCTTGGTGGTCATGCTGTAGAATCCCTCAGCCATGAAGAAGAGACGGTCCACCAATCTGAAGTTTATGTGCTCAGAGAAGGCATAGTCCACAGCCGGAATGCTCAGATTATGTCGCTCGCAGAGGTCTGAATCGGCAAGATTGAAGCCGTCCACCCTGATGTTCTTATCCTCACCGTCAAGCCTCGCCGCTGTCCACACACTCTGATATAGAGGTCGCACACGCGCTCCTGTGCGGAGAAGGAGACGGTCTGTAGGGTTGGCCTCGTATATGGCATATATCGGTGCATAGCACCTGTATGCATCATAATATAGACCGCTTGTGTTCATTCCCCATGTGGACTGCTGACCCTTCAGGATGCGGGAAGGATTTGCCTCGACTGTATGGGCGTAATAGAAGGTGGAAGCATAATTATCCTGCTTTGAATAGACCAGCTCCATTCCGAGACGAAGCTTATGACGGCTGTTGAAACGTCTCTCTGCAGAAAGAAGAAGGTTAACATCCAGTTCCTCCTGATCCTCGACGGTCACAAGACGGTTCTGCATGTAGCCGGTGAAAGGTGTTCCGTCAGGATTGAAGAATCCCTTGTCAGCTGTCACATTGTCTATTCCTGCCAATGTCATCTTCACATACTGGCTCGGCTGCATATAAAGAAGATGCAGGTCAGCACCAAGAGACCAGCCGGAATGATGCTTATGATGGGCCTTGAAAGTGAGGTCATGGATATATCTCCTGTCCATATTGCCAAGGTTGCCGGTCTTCATGCTGCCGTCCCTGATATCCATATATCTTACTGCATCGTCTGCAGTGACGTAACAGTCCCTTCCGAGCCTGAAGCCATTATAGGCACTGATTGTACCGTCTCCATTATAGACGAACGGGGCAAATCCATATCCTCCTTCGACATTGTCACCACACATCGAGAAGCGGTAGATGGCATCAAATGTGGTGGAGTCCCATCTCTTGGACAGAGCCAGATTATATATCTGCTTCTGCTCGACGAAAGGACGGTTAGGTGCATTCACACTTGTGGGGTCATTGTTGACATACGCACCAAGGGCGAAATACCAGCCCTTTGCTCCCTTGACGGCTCCGCTGACAGCTCCGTCGAAACGGATCATGCCATTTGTGGACGAACCGAGGGTGAAGGTTCCCTGGGTCCTGTCTGTTCCAAGCTTCGTCCTGGAATCCACCAGCACGCCTATCTCACCGGATGTGATCACTGCCTCCATAAGGCTGATCGAACCCTGGGGCTCATAGGAGTTGCCTCCGGCCCAATGGAAACGGCTCCATGGAAGACCATGACCGTGCTTCAGCCCGTCCACATATACGATGGCTCCGCTGCCACCTTCGGGAAGGCCGATATTGATTTCACGCGGAGCAGTCGCAGATTCCGCATTGAGCATCATGTTGCGTTCGCTCTTCTTCTCAGCCACAGCCAGAGTATCTGCTGTCCGGGCACACAAAACCGTTCCCGCCATAAGGAGCGGGAACAAGATCAAAAGTTTCTTCATTATTTTATCGATATTGCAAATCCACCTGAAGGGGCCATCTTCACCTTGAGCTTAGTCTTTGAAGTGACCTTCATTTCCTTGATTTCATATTTTGCACAGGACTCCGAACCGGTCTCAGGAGTGTTGTTGACTCCATCGGCATCCTTTGCATCAGTATATATCCTTGCCATATACTTCCTTCCCGGTTCAAGAAAATCGAACGAGACGGTCATCTCACGGGCATTCTCATCTGTCACACCACCCACGAACCACTCGCCGGAGCCCTTTGCCTTGCGGGCTGTGATGATGTAGTCGCCCGGTTCCGCAGCAAGATACACACTCTTTTCCCAGTCAAGAGCCACATCCTTGATGAACCTGAACGCTTCAGGATGCCTTTCGTAGTTCTTCGGCATGTCTCCGGCCATCTGGATAGGAGATGCCTGGGTCACATAGAGCGCCAGCTGCTTGCAGAGGGTCGAGTGGATCTGCTGGGTGGAATTAGGGTTATTCCGACTCATATCCATCTCGAAGATTCCCGGAGTGAAGTCCATAGGACCGCCCTGAAGTCTTGTGAACGGAAGGATGGTCACATGATGAGGCAGAATGCGGCTTCTGAACTCCATACCCATGGCCGACTCGTTTCCGACAAGGTTAGGATAGGTGCGGCAGAGACCCGTAGGACGGACTGCCTCATGGCCGTTGACCATTATCTCATATTCCGCAGCCTTCTTGAGCACACGGTTGTAGTGGTTGATCATGAACTGACCGTAGTGATGTTCTCCGTATGGGATTATATCGCCCACATAGCCGGTCTTCACCGCGTCATAGCCGTATTTCTTCATCAGGGCGAAGGCATCGTCCATACAGCGCTCATAATTGACCACCGAGCTCGACGTCTCGTGGTGCATCATGAGCTTTATACCCTTTGAATGTGCATATTCATTGAGTCCCGGCAGGTCAAAATCAGGGAAAGGTGTGACAAAGTCGAACACCTCGTCCTTCTGATTTCCGAACCAGTCTCTCCATCCTTCGTTCCATCCCTCGACAAGAAGAGCGTCAAAGCCATGCTCAGCGGCAAAGTCTATATATTTCTTCACATTCTCGGTGTCCGCACCATGTCCGAGACGGGATCCGTGAGCCCAGGAGCGCCATCCGGTGATCATCTCCCACCAGACTCCCATGAACTTGACGGGACGGATCCAGGAGACATCTTCAAGAGCGCAAGGCTCGTTCAGATTAAGGATTATCCTGGATGCCAGCACTTTACGCGCATCATCCACCACCATGACAGTTCGCCATGGAGACGTGCATGGAGCACAGAGACGTCCTCTGCAGCCGACTGCGTCCGGGGTGAGGTCGGCCTTGAAACTCAGGTCCTCTTCATTAAGGATCAAGGTCATGGTCGGATAGTTGACCAGAGCTGCCTCATGAATGTTCACATAGAGTCCGTCGTCAGTCTTCATCTGCAAGGATGTCTGGACAGCCGTCGGTCCGACGACATGCTGGGAGGCATTGTTGAATATCATCTTCGGCAACGTCTCCCTGATTTCGGAAAGACGTGTCTGGGCATAGTTATACTCCTGAGTATCATAATCTCCTGCAATCCACCATGCAGTGTGGTCACCGGTCATCCTGAACTGAGTGAGCTCATCCATGACTATGAAATACTTCAGATTGTCCTGAGCGGGGAACTCATATCTGAATCCCAGGCCGTCATCATACAGTCTGAATCTCAACACCATGACCACATCCTTGCCGGCCTTGCCCTTGAAATCCTTCTTCAAGAGGGTCACGGCCAGTTCGTTGTAGTGGTTCCTGATATGAGACTCCTCACCCCACACAGGTTCCCAGGTTTCGTCAAACTCTGATTTCACAGCATCCACGAAGACAAAGCCGCTTCCCATATCCACGGTATCATAGGACACACGCATATATGTCTTCGGGTCCTTCGCAGACGCATCTCCCCTGAACGTATAGCCAAGAGGACTTGGCTTGATCACTTCCCTGTCAGAATATGACAAGGCATAGCCCGGGGTTCCGTCTTCAGAAAGAGAGAAGGTCAGTTCGAGATTGCCGTCGGGGCTTTTCAGAGTTTCTGTCCTGGCATTGGCAACAAGGGCGGTTGCCATGAGCAACAGAGTCAATATATATTTCATAAAGCCTTTTTTACTTGGTGAATATTGCTGCAAAACCACCGCCCGGAGCCATTTCCACGGTCATGGTACCTTCAGCTGAGCCAAGAGTCCTCTTATAGTCCTCGGCATGACGGGTGGCGTTGATACCGTCCTTGAACAGTTCCACGTTCCAGTTACCTTCGCCAAGGAAGCTCAGGTCGAGGGTCACGGTGCGTGCCTTCTGGCCAGCAATGCCACCCACATACCACTTGTCACCGTGGCGACGGGCCATAACGATATATTCACCTACCTTTCCGTCAAGGGCAATGGTCTCGTCCCATACGGTAGGGATCTTTGCGATGAACCCGGTGCACTCCGCCTCCTGCTCATAATGCTGAGGAGAATCGCAGAGCATGTTGAACGGTGACTCGAAGACCACGTACATTCCGAGCTGGTGGCAGCGTGTTCCCTGGCTGACAGGATCCACATAGCATGGCTTGTACCAGGTGTAATTGTAGTTCCTCATCGCACCCTGCGTGTAGTCCACAGGACCGGCAGCCATTCTTATGTATGGGAAGGTCACGTCGTAGGTCAGCTGGTCGGTACCCACCTTCGACCACTTCATCTGCTCCAGTCCGTGCACGCCTTCATAGTTGAGCACGTTAGGATAGGTCCTGTTGAGTCCGCATGGCTTGTAGGCTCCGTGGAAGTCCACGAACTGGTGATATTTCGCAGCCATTGCGGCAGCACGGGTGTAGAAGTCCACCATCATCTGGTCGTCACGGTCCATGAAGTCGATCTTCCATCCCTTCACGCCCATCTGGGCATAGTGGGAGCATATCTTCTCCATATCCTTGTCAAAGGCCCAGTATCCGGCCCAGAGCACGATTCCCACATTCCTCTGAGCGGCATAGTCGCAGAGCTCCTTGATGTCTATTTCCGGAACCACATTGAAAAGGTCTGCCTTGCCCTTCACTGCCCAGCCCTCGTCGAGGATCACGTACTCGATTCCATACTTCGAGGCGAAATCTATATAATATTTATACGTATCGTTGTTCACACCAGCCTTGAAGTCGACACCTGTTATATGCCAGTTGTTCCACCATTCCCATGCCACCTTGCCCGGCTTCACCCATGACCAGTCCGTCTGGGAATCAGCCGGCTCGCCAAGCAGCCACACAAGGTCATTGTCCAGCATATCCTTGTCCTGAACGCTCACGTTCACGATTCTCCAAGGGAAAGAGACTGCACCTTCGTAAGCAGCGATGTAGTCCTCACGGCTCTGCACCTCACCCTGAAGGTTGTTGTGACCGCCCTGCCTGATCTCCTTAGGATACGGAGCGAACATGGCCTCAAGCGAAGAGTCGGCATCACCGTTATATAGATACATTCCCGGATAGTCCATGAGGGCTGACTCCATGATGTTGACCTTATATCCTTCAGGACTTTCCACCATGAGAGGGACAAAGGCTATACGTCCGGCATCCCATGATGAGAGAGGACCATGCACATAGAGATTTTCGAAAGAATTATAGAACTGCTCCTCAAGGGTAGGCTTAGGGTCCTTCACATAAGGAACATACATGTTCCAGTCTGCCGGGAAGGCGAACTGGGCTGTCTCGGACACCACCTTGAAAGGAGTCTTCGAACGGGAAACGAAACGATAGGCCACTCCGGCATCATAAGCCCTGAACACAAGGTCGAAGGTCTTGAACCTGAGTGTCAGCTGGTTATATTTCTCAGGGACCTGAGCCTTCTTATAGAACTGTGCGGCAAGCATTCCGTCGACAGAAGCCTTCATGGTCTTCTGAAGCTTCACATTGCCGTCATATGCAGTTCCGTCCGCAAGGTTCATAGCCACCTGGGACGGAGCCAGAATCAGGCTGCCGTTCTTGAGGACCGAATAGCGGATGTTTCCGTCGGCCAGGGTGATTTCTGCCTTGAGGGTACCGTCAGGCGAAACCAGTTCATAGTTCTTTGGTGCAGCATACAAGCTCATGCAGAAGAGCGATGCAGCGATAGCAAATATAAGATTACGCATCATAATAGTGTTATTTATCCATAACTTCAAGTTTCAATGTCTGGAGTGTGCGGCTGTCCGGTCCGACCATGATTTCAAACTCTCCGGGTTCAAGAACCGGTTGAGGTGCACCTGTCTGGAACGGATCCACATAATACCACGAGAGCATGTCCGGAGTGATGTCAAACGCGACTTCGACAGTCTCGCCTGCCTTCACATGAACCTTCCTGAAGGCCTTAAGCTCCTTCACCGGACGGGTCATCGACGAATACACATCGTGGATATACAACTGGACGGTCTCGTCTGCGTCGCGTGAACCGGTGTTGGTCACCTTCACGGAAGCCGTCACAGAACCATCCGAAGACACGGCATCCGCACTAAGGGAGAAGTCCCCATATTCGAACGTCGTATAGGAGAGTCCGTATCCGAAAGGATAAAGAGGACTGTTAGGACTGTCCATGTAGCTGCTGCTGAAGCGCTTATAATAATCAACCTTTGCCGGACGGCCTCCGTTCTTCATATTATAATATATAGGTATCTGTCCCACGTTGCGAGGGAAGGTCATCGTCAGCTTTCCTGACGGATTCACCTTTCCATATACGACATCCAGGATGGCATCCGCCGCCTCGCTTCCTCCGTACCACACATCAAGGATGGCCGCCATATTGCTGTCCTCCCATTCGAGAGTCATCGGACGGCCGGAGAAGAGCAGAAGCACCACAGGTTTGCCTGTCTTCACAAGAGCCTCCAGCAGACGCTTCTGAGGCTGAGGAATATCCAGATTCGTGCGGCTTGAAGCTTCTCCCGTCATCCATGCCGGCTCTCCGACAGCAGCAAGCACGACATCCGACTGTCCAGCTGCAGCGACAGCCTCGCGGATCATCTGAGACTCGCTGCGAGGATCACGGACATATTTCCTGTTGCGGCAGGCAGCCTGTTCCAGCTCCGCATCCTCAAGCATATTGCTTCCCTTGGCAAACACGAAATCGCATCCCGCCTCCTTCATGGCTGCAAGAAGGGACCTACAGTCATCAAATGCCGCTCCCTGCCACGATCCGGTGTATTGTGCTCCCGCATCGGCCAGCGGGCCGACCAGAGCCACCTTCTTCCCTTTCGAAAGAGGAAGTGTGCCGTCATTCTTCAGAAGGACGAACGACTCAGCGGCAATCTCACGGGCAGCCTTCCGGTGTTCATCGGTATATATCCTGTTTTCCTCACATCTGAGGAACTTGTATGGATCATCAAGCAATCCCAATTTCTCTTTTGCCTCCAGCACCCTGCGGCAGGCCTGATCTACAGTCTTCATGGAGATCCTGCCTTCCTTGACCGAGGCGGCAAGCTCGCCCACATAGCCTTCGGTCATCATATCGGAGTCGACTCCGGCATTCAGAGCCAGTTCGCTGACTGTCTTCCTGTCCCCGATTCCGTGACGGACCATCTCGCCCACAGCATTATAGTCCGAGACCACGAATCCGTCGAAGCCCCACTGGTTGCGGAGGACCTCTGTCATGAGCCACCTGTTTCCGGTTGCAGGGATTCCGTTCACGTCATTGAAAGAGGACATCACGCTGGCCACTCCGGCATCCACGGCTGCCTTGTACGGCGGAAAATACTCATTGTACATCCTGGCAGGTGACATATCGGTCTCACGATAGTCCCTTCCTGCCTCGGAAGCGCCGTAAAGGGCGAAATGCTTCACACAGGCCAGGACCTCGTCATCATCATTCAGGTCTCCCTGGATTCCGCGAACCATGGTTTCAGCATACACAGAAGCAAGATACGGATCCTCTCCGGCTCCTTCCACACAGCGTCCCCAACGGGCGTCACGACAGATGTCCACCATAGGGTTATACAGCCATGTCAGACCGTCCGAAGAAGCCTCCACAGTGCTTATGCGTGCCGCACGTTCCATCGACTCAGGATTCCATGTTGCGGACAGGGCAAGCGGAACCGGGAAAGTCGTGCGGTATCCATGGATGATGTCGGCTCCGAACAGGAGAGGGATTCCCAGACGGGACTCCTCCACCGCCATCTTCTGCCATGCCATGAGTTCATCCCTGTCATGACGTCCGAACAGGCTTCCGACAGCTCCGGAGCGGACCTTATCCGCCACTCCGGTACTCTGCTGCTCACCCGTCACCGCTCCGCGTGGAGCCACAAGGCAGTTCAACTGTCCGAGTTTCTCCTCCAGAGTCATCCGTGACATCAGTTCATCGACCTTTGTCTTCTCGGGGACACAGGCAGACAGCAGAAAGACTGCCGAAAGGAATATGGATATGCCTTTCATATATTATCTGATATCAATGTAAACAACAGAGTTCGGAGCTATCCACATCGAAGCCTTGCCCTCATTGAATTCGACAGGAACCTGCGTATAGACATGGAACTCGTCAGTCACATAGCTCACAGCCTCCTTTATCTCCTTGCCGGCAATCTCGATCTCCACCTTCCTGTGGGCAACCACATTCTTGTCGTTTGTGAAGAATGACATCAGCACTCCGCATCTTCCATCCTCACCCACTGCAGATGTGACATACACATCAGGACAGTCAGTCACCACGGACTTCACCTGAGTGCCGAGGTTAACCAGATTCTTCCATGCATAGAGAGCATAATACTGAGGAAGCGGAGCTCCCTTATAGAAGTCGAAAAGACCGTTGTATGACACTCTCGGGCGGGCATCATAGTACATGAGCATATCCACCGGGCCGTCCTGGCATGCAGACATCACGGATGCAAGGAAAGCTGCACCCTTATGGGAAGTCACCACCTCCATGGTCTCCTTCCACTCGGTCGTCCAGTTGGAAAGATAGTTCCACTCATCCAGGATCATCTCCACATCGGAATATCCGTACTTGTCAAGCAGGGCCTTGATGCGGTCGTTCTTCGCGATGAACTTGTCCGGTCCCGAAGCATAAAGGTGATATGAGAAGAAATCCAGCTCCACCTTGTGCTCAGACATGTATTTGAGGAAATTGTCTGCCCAGGCATCATTCTCGCAGAGCGCAGGTCCGCCTATCTTGAGGTGCGGGAAGCACTTGTTGAGATGGTTCGCAGCAGTCTCATAGAACTTGAAGAAATCAGTGTCCGAACCGTTCCATGTAGGCGACATGTTCTTCTTCCAGCGTCCGTCCTTGAATCCGAGGTCAGGTTCATTCCATATCTCCCAGTACTCTATGTCATAATGGAAGCCGTCAGCCCATCCTTCAGTGTAGTGACGGATGATGTGCTCGCATATCTTAGCCCATTTCTTATAGTCCTTAGGCGGAATCACGCCATATTTCTTGCTCCACTTCTCGATGGACTGGCCCAGACGGTAGAACACCTTGGTTCCCGCTGCCTGGATGTCGGACAGAAGCACGTCGGTCAGTTCAAAGTCATACGACTTCGGGTCGTTCACATCCGCGTCGAAATCAGGAAACACGCATGTGATGTCCACAGTATGTGCCCAACCCCAGTTGATAGGAGCATCATGAAGGCGGGCATATGGAAATTCCGCAGCCTTGTATGCCGGGAAATTTGTGGTGCTGGAATTAGGATTCGGGCTCTGAGGTCCGTTGTTGACAGCATTCATCAGCTTTATCTCACCAACCGGCTCATCTGCCTTCACAACAATCTGCGCCATGGCAGAGACAGTAGAAACCGCCACACAAAGGGCAATCAGAAACAGTCTTTTTGTATTCATCGTGTCATCAATTATATGTTATGGATTGCTAAATTATAAAAATGCGGGTGCCCAAGCAAGCAAAGGCCCCCGCATATCAGATTTTTGGTTGAAATATATCGGTTTTTGGGCGGAAATTATAATCACTCCGCAAGTTCGCCGAGATGATACAGAGACCACAGATGGTCGTTCCTTTCCTTGAGTGCCTTACGGAAAGCCCTTCTGGCCAGCCAGTTTCTTCCAAGCGCCTTGTATCCCACTCCCTGCATATAATATGCAGCTGCATTCACATCCTGCTCATAAGGTCCCCTGTCAAAGCTCTCCCAGAATCTCTGGACATAGGTGGTGATTCCAGCCTTGCCTGTCTTCACAATATCCTTATACATGGCCTTCACCGGAGCCTTCGGGTCAAGTTTTCTCATGGCAAGACCCTTTTCGAAATTATATATTCCGTCGGCAGGCTTGACAAATACCTCAGAAGCCATCTGATAATATCTTTCCGCACTTTCCGCATCACCGACCTTCTCATATGCAAGACCTATGTTATAATAGACCTGTGCATCGCGGGCATAGTACTCGAGATGGGCGTATCCGTGATTCTCAGGATATTCGTTCGCAAGAAGCATATACTTCAGGGCTTCTTCATTGTCTCCCCTGGTCCAGGCCTCGAAGCCTGACAGCAGACACACGTCCACATAGATGTCGTGCAGGTCCTCAATATGCTCGCGACGGCTGTAGAAACGTGTCTGAAGTTTCTCAAGCACAGGGGCATATTCGCCCTGAAGGATCCTCTGCTTGAGGGCCTTGGTCTCTGAATCATAGCGTTTTTCATAAAGAGCCTCCTTTCCATTGAAAAGATCATATCTTTCAGAAAGAGGTGCCTTCACGAATTCCATGATCTCGTCACATTCAGCGAGGAAGATGGCATTGCCGTCAGTATCCGACTCTATGGCCTGCTTGTAATAGCCTATCGCCTTTGCATAATCGGAGAAGTCCTTGTCCTTGTTTTCATTCCTGAACCTCCAGTACCATCCGAGATTACGCAGAGCCATAGCGAAATCAGGCTTTGCCTCAACAGCCTTCTCCCAGCATGCACGAGCCTGGTCCGGCTGCTTGTGGTAGTAGAGATTACCAAGATAGTACCACGTGTTGTGGCTGTCAGGAATATATTCCAGAGCCTTCTCAAAAGCCTTTATGCTCTCAAGACGGAACGGGAACACGTAGTCTATGGTGCAGCTCTCCGCATTCCTGAAGTGAGCCAGAGCCTGCTGACTGTCACCTGCCTTGTCTGCAAGATAGCCGAGCCAGTACTCGACTGTAGGATATGGTCTGACCGCTTCCGATGAGGTCAGGACATCCTTCATCTCCTTGACAAAGCCATTGTTATAATAGTAGAGAGCGAGCTCAAGATATGACTCCGGCACCCCGCGGAGAAGGGCCTTGAGTTCCGTAGCCGGTTTTGCTCCCAGAAGCACGAGCTCATTGGTTGCATAATAGTTGAGCGGATCGAACTTCACCACTTCCCGGGCCAGTGCAACAGCCTCAGACTTCCTTCCGGCATGACGGAGAAGGGTCGTCTTGAGATTTCTGGCATCAATATTCATCCCGTTATAGTTCACGGCCATATCCACTTCCTCAAGAGCACGCCTGTCGTTCCCAAGCCTTGCCGATATCTGAGCCAGCTGATAGTAGGCAGCCGAAGCATATTCATAGTCCCATGCAGCTCTATAGAGCGTGTCTATTGCCGGCTCCCATTTTTCCTGAGCCTTGAGTATCAGACCGAGATTGTACATTGCTTCCCCGTCTGACGGGCGGGTATAATTTGCGGTCTGACGGCTGACAGCCCTGCGGAGATGCTCTGCTGCCCTGTCATAATCACCCGCCTTGCGAAGAAGGATACCCACCTGAGTGTTGGTCCTGACATCACCGGGATCGCGGCGCAGCACCTCATTGAAATAGTCCATAGGATCCGTATGTGCCTGATGGAACTGGAGATTACGCATGCCCACATAGAAGAGTTCCTCGGTGTTCTCTATGCTCTTCGGATCAGGATTCACAGGAAGCAGGTCCTCCGGATGAGGCTTGCTCAGGTCATGCTTGTACGGATGGTAGTCGATAAGCAGCTCTCCCTCTGCCGAATACAGACTCATAAGCACCTCTGCAGGTTCTGCCACCTCTGAAGCATCCACCTTGAAATCATCGGCGAAAGGTCTGTCAGGAGACATTGTAGCCACCTTGGAGTAGAGCACCTTGCCGTTATGGGAGACCTCGACCCTTGCATTACGACGGATCTGAGTCACATTTGCTGCGACATGGATGGCTCCGGAAGGGTCTATATCCATATTGACGGTAGCCTTCTCGTTTCCACGGTTGACATTATCGAGATCACGTATTCCATACCAATATGCAGTGAATTCCTTTGTCTCCTGCGGGTTGATCCAGCAGTAGTCAGGCTGGTTGTCGGAATAGGCCGCGGTCATAAGTTCCACATACGGACCATCCGAATCGGTGAGGGTCACACAGTCCCAGGCATGGCCATAGGCATGAGGGCCCCAGGTCCAGAATTTTCCACCTTTATTTATATTGTGGTTTCCGGCAAGCATCGTTCCGGCATCGACACCATGGTCATATCCTCCCACGAAATCATCCTGAAGATCATGGATGAAGACGGAATCTCCGGTAAGCGAAGGCAGATTCTTCCACCAGCTGATGTCAGTGCCCACATAGGCCGGATTGTTCTTGTATGGTGTCTGAGGAACAGGCCAATGTATATGACTGAGCTTGTGATGGAACATTCCGAACTCCGTGCACTCCGGGAAGATGATCTGGTAGTTCTCATTTGCATGGGTGGCCACATTGTTCCAATGGAGCATCGAGTTCCTGTCTATGGAGTTGTTGAAGAAACGTCCTGTAACCTCGATATAGGACTTGTCCGGGTGGAGTGTCAGACCCACAGCCCAGCTCATCCTATGACGGTTTTCCACTTCTCCCACCCAGATGGTCTTAGAGCCGTCGCCATTGTCGACAAGCTTGAAATCGATCGGATACTGGCTGGTCGCACGGTGGTGATGAAAGACATTCCACTCCACACCTCCCGAAATCCAGGCTCCGAGCATACCCACGTTTGCGGGCTTGATGACGCTCTGGCGATAGAATATCTCATACCCGTTGGTCTTGTCCGTAGCATAGAAAAGACGGCCACCTATGTCAGGGAGCACACAGACCTTGACATAGTCATTCTCAAGGTAGAGTGCCCTGTGAGCGGAATCCACCTTTTCGATCGTAGGGTTGTCATTCATCGCGTACGGGTATACACCTCGTTTTGCACGCTGATAGGCAAAGTCCCTCTCGAAAAGAGGCGCTCTCTCAGGCGCATTCACTCTGTAGGTAGGCAGGTTTTCCACTCCTTCCCACATCTTCACCGGTCCGTTCTGTGCCGAAGCAGTCAGAGCGGCAAACAGCAGGATAATCGCATATGTCTTTTTCATTTCACTGGTGGTATTAGATTTCTTGTGCAAAGGAAAGACTTTAAACAACACGATTTTTCACAAAAATCCCGACTTATGCAAGATTACTCCCAAATGCAATAAAAATCTCAAAACACGCAAAGGATATCCCATCAGTCGCAACACTTATATATATGAAAGGTTAAATCTTTCATTTTTGCCGGCAGAATAACATTAAAACAAAAACCGATCATGAAAACCAAAATCTATCAGACTCCGGAGGTACAGACTCTGGAAATGCTACAGGAAGGAATATTATGCGGCTCCGACAAGGCAAATGCCGGAACGGGAGCAAGCTGGGGAGTCGAGAACGGCGACGACGTCGACTTCAATCTATAAGGAGGAGTCGTCATGAAAAGATTCCATATAGCAATCCTTGCCCTCGCTGTTGCATCGGTTTCATGCAACAAGATGGAGGAAATCGAGAATCCTGCAGAGAATCTGCCGGAGATCGAAGTTGCAGACGGCCAGCTCCTTTGTGCAATCCCTCAGACCAAGACAGCCCTTGACGGACTGAATGTGGTGTGGAGCGAAGAGGATGAAATCATGGTGTTCGGAGAAGAGAACAGGACGGCTGTCTACAAGTTCAGTTCATTCGCTTCCGAGGACAACAAGACCACAGCCATCTTTGAGAATGTGGATCCAAGCGTAAAGGGCAGCCGCAGCGCGGTCTATCCCGCTTCAGCCTATGTCGAGGATTCATACAACGGCACCACCGCCCAGATCTCTCTCGGCGGCGTGGACGATGTGACTCTCTCGTCCGGTACTCCTGACGAAGTCCTTGCAAAGACAGTGGTGTCATCGCTTCCTCTTGTTTCGACCCCATCCGAGGGAACCCTCTCGTTCGCAAACCTTTTCGGAGGAGTGATGTTCCGTCCATATGACTATATGGGCAGCGGCATCCAGATCAAGAAGATAAGAATATCATCGACAGACGGAAAGGCTCTTGCCGGAGTGGCTACGATCAACCTTTCTGACGGAAAGATCACCGCATTCGAGGGAACGGAGACCGAGCTCACCTTCACCTATAATGCGACTTCCATCACCTCTGACAAGGGATTCATCGCCTATATTCCTGCAGGAACCTATGAAGGCCTGACAATCACTGCGATAGATGCCTCCGAGCGCAAGTTCCCTGTAACTACAGGCGCAGTGACAGTGAACGCAGGTGTGGTGAAGAAGCTCTCACAGCTTCCTCTGACCATATATTTTGGAAAGGCAAACTGCTACAGGGTCGCTCCGGGAACCACATCCCTGGACATTGACGCAACCCCGTTCTATACCTACAGAAGCGACTACGATGTCACCAAGGGACAGGTCATCAGATGTGAAAACGGCAACATGTCCGGACTTGGAGCTGATGTATCCGTGCTCTGGCAGCAGGAGGAAGGCAGTACTGCCACCGATCTCACCGGAACAGCCAGCGCTTCAAAGGAGGCCGATGGTGCGGTGGTGAAGGGAACTCTCAAAATCGACCGCAGGTATCAGGAAGGAAAGGCCATCATCACTGTTCCGCTCACAGGTGAAAAAGGAAATGCCGTGATTGCGCTCTGGGCAGTGAATAACGAAAACGAAAGAACAAAAATCGTCTGGTCTTATCATATCTGGGTGAGTGATGCAGAGGATGTGGCTTGCAGCACAACCGCCGGCACATATTCAATCCTGGACCGTAATATCGGAGCGACATCCACAGACGGAAGCCTGAATTCATTCGGAGTGAACTATCAGTGGGGAAGAAAGGATCCGTTCCCACGAGACTTCAACACACAGAGTGGAACTTCAGCTAACGGAGACCTGCTCAAGACTGCAGAAAGGACATCATCCACTAATGTAGCCTATTCGATATCGAATCCTGCTACAAGAGTTGTATATACCAGCAACACAACAGGAGCAAAATGGTTGCCTGTAAGTATTAACGGACTCTGGGGATATGCTGGAGCTCATGGTGATTCAGGGGGAGCAAAGGGAGTAAAAAGCACAGTAAAGACAGTCTATGACCCATGTCCTGAGGGATATAAAGTTCCTGCATTGGTATATCTTACCTCTATTGGAGACAAGAACACAAAAGCAGCAGCAGTATCAGGAAAGGGTTACAATATGTCCACCGGTTCCTCAACCACCTTCTTCCCATACGGAGGATATGTAAGAATCAGCAAGACTGAAAGAGCAAATGACTACCAGCTGTATCGAGGATATATATGGACAGCCATCAACAGAAGCGACACACAAGGTGCATATATTTTCTGGTATAATGCTAACGGCATCCAGGCAAACAACAACTCCATTGGAGCAAACATCTACACATATTGTGGCGACGCACTTCCAGTTCGTTGCATCAAGGAATAACCGATGAAAACATTAGCAGTAATCACAGCAATGTTATGTCTTACATGTCATGCAGGAGCGCAGGAGGTGCTTCTGCATGATATTTTCGACATGAACACCTCACCTGCACAGCTCAATTCTCATGCTGGGGAAGAGAAATGGAGCCGCCTCCAGCCGATGCATTCCTATACGAAGCTCATCGGCAACGACTTCCTTCTCGGCAGCCTGCCGGACTTCAATCCGAAGGAATATCCGTGCAGCTACCCTCGTCTGAAGAAGATGGCAGACGGCCGTTTCATTCTCTTCTACATGCCTCAGTCCCACGGATCAAGCATCTATTACACCATCAGCGAAGACCTTCTGTCATGGTCGGACCCTGTCCTGCTTCTTGAGTCCTACAGGACCGAAATCAAGGACAAGGAAGTGCAGATCAGATATGTGAACATGGATGCCGCCGTCCTTCCTGACGGAGACCTGCTCGGAGTGTGCCAGTTCTGGTGCAGGGAACACTACAGGGCCCAGCTCGGAACCGGTATAGTCACGGTCAGAAGCTCCGACAACGGAAAGACCTGGACATCGCCGCAGGTCATTTATGAAGGATCCAACTGGGAGCCTTATCTCCTGGTGCTGCCTGACGGAAAGATCCACTGCTATTTCACGGATTCCACTCCCGAGACCTGGAATTCAGGAGTTTCCGTGATGGTGTCCCAGGACAACGGACACTCGTGGAGCCCTAAGATGAGGGTGTGCCGCAGCTATAAATATGAATATGACAAGGAAACCACCCTTGACAAGAGCATATACACCGACCAGATGCCTTCATTCCGCGTCCTCAACGACGGAAAGACACTGATAGGATTCCTTGAAGCCCGCCTTGCCAACCCGCCTTCGAACAGCGGAAAGACCTATCACAGGATGTCTGTCGTCTATAACGACGGCTTCGAGTGGAAGGACCTCGGGGAAGACAGCGAGGGACCGGCAGACAGGCACACATGGATCTTGGGTGGTGCCGCCGGATATGTGGAGACCTTCCCTTCCGGTGAGGTGGCCATTTCATGCGGCAGAGGCAAAGGCTGGAGCATAAAGCTTCTTGACCACACCGGAGGTCGTGACGGCAAGGTGGATTGGGAAGAGGGATGGTTCGTTCCTTTCAACAAGAGAGGCGGCTGGGGTGCCATAGAGAGAATAAACGACAATATGCTCGTCTCCACAGCCGGAGAGAGCAGAGGCGGCATCTGGACCGGATTGTCGTACCTCAACAATACGATTACTGCAAGGAAAGAGCGTATAACCGTTGACGGCAATCCGAAGGAATGGCGCAATGACGACGCGCTTTATCTCGGCAGCAAAGGCGGCAGCGAGACTGTGTTCAGAGCCGCATATGGCAGAAAGCACATCCATCTGCTTGCAGAGACCCTGTCTCCGGACAAGGCAGATCCTGTGCAGGAGATCATACTTTGCAACGAGGCCGGAGAGAAAGTTACGGTCAGATATGATGAGAATGGCTGCGTGGAAGGGACATCAGAAGGTCTCGCAGTCAAGACCCGCAAGGGAAGGACTTTGAAAGGCACGGAGGGATATTGCGCGGAGATTTCCGTTCCACTCTCCATGCTGAAGGCAGAGAAGGGAGGATTCCTGAAAATATATGCTGAAACCGGAGACGGCGAGACATTCACCGACGCATCAAAGGAGGACTCCGGATCCTGGTTAAGAATTCATTTGAAATGATAAGTTATGAAAAGACTATTGCTTTATATGTCCATACCGGCACTTCTCCTCTCCTGCAACAGGTTGGAGGAGATGGAGGCTCCGGAAAACAATGACAGATTTGAAGATATCGATGTCACACTCGGAGAGAATCAGGTCCTGTGCGGCATACCTTCCACCAAGACCACCATGGATGAGGACCTGAATGTGATCTGGAGCGAGGAAGATGAGATAGAGGTGTTCGCTTCAGGTGCGTCAGGGGCATCTGCCACATACCGGTTCAGTTCTTATTCCACTGATGACAAGAAATACGCAGTCTTCGAGTGCGAGGGATCAGGTGTGGCTGAGGAAGGAAGAACAGCCATATATCCGGCTTCTGCATATGTAGAAGGCTCATGCAGGAACGGAAAGGCACAGATATCTCTCGGAGGAATCACCTCCGTACCCACTTCTTCCAACGGTCTGTCACAGGGCTCGGACATATCAGCCCTGCCTCTGGTCGCTACACCATCCGATGAGCACCTGAGCTTCACCAACCTCTGCGGTGGAATCATATTCCGTCCTTATGAGCACACCGGGCTCGGAGTCAAGATCAGCAAGATCAGCGTATCTTCCGTAGACGGAAGGGCCGTTGCCGGAACAGCCACAGTCAATCTGAGCACCGGAAAGATAGAGTCGTTCTCAGGCACAGAAACGGCTCTGACCTACACCTGTCCCGAAACCGACATATCCAAGAGCAGAAAGGACTTCGTAGCCTACCTCCCTGCCGGAGAATATTCTCAGGGAATCACCATCACGATAATTGACAATCTCGGACGAATGTTCCCACTGAGCACCGGCTCGATAACGATCAACGCCGGAAAGGTGAAGAAACTTCCTGATGTCAACCTCACCATTTCATACGGTTCCGCCAACTGCGTGGTCGTGGATCCGGGAACAATGTCAGTGAGAATAGATGCCACACCAAGGTATATGTGGAGGAGCGACTACGACATGACTGCCGGAAAACCTATAGTGGTGGAGAACGGAAATCTCAGCCACTATGGAAAGGACGCCAAGGTGGTGTGGCAGCAGGAAGAAAACAGCACTGCCACTGACCTTACCACGTCAGGAACAGAGAATATCATCGTTGCTTCCACTCCGTCCGTGTCATTCAATGACACAAAGGGCACTGCCACTCTGACCGTTCCCCTGACCGGAAGGACAGGAAATGCGGTGGTATCGATCGGTTACGGAAGTTCGGTGGCATGGTCATTCCACATCTGGGTAGGCACACCGGAAGAAACATCCATCGGAGGAAGAACCTTCCTTGACAGGAACCTCGGTGCATCTTCCATCACCCCGGGTGACAGGGATTCATATGGTCTGTGCTACCAGTGGGGAAGAAAGGATCCTTTCCCAAGAATCCTGACAGACGATGCCGCAGCCGTAAGCTCCTACAAGTCTCAGGGAGACCTTCTCAAGACCGTGAACAAGGCCACGGGAGGAACCATCGCCTATACGATACAGAACCCGGACACAAGAATCACATCCAGCAAAAGCATCACACCTCAGAACGGAGACCACTGGTTTGTGGACAACACCAGAAAAAACACAAGGCTCTGGGGATGCAGCACCGCATACGGCAGTTCGTCAGGAAACAACGGAGCCAATACCGGAACCAGCATCAAGACAATTTTCGACCCTTGCCCGAAGGGATATAAGGTGCCGACATACGGAGACCTTCTGGCCTGCACAAACGGAACTACAGGAAGTGCAACCAAAGGCCGCACACTGGACGGCAACTATTTCCCGTTCGGCGGGTTCATCAGGCTTGAGGAATCCTTTCTGACATCCGGAAAGACGGGCTGGATGACAGACACAAGAGGATATCTCTGGTCTTCAATCAGCCGTAGCTCCACCAACGAGCAGGGGGCATATATTCTGAAATACAACAAAGACTATTTCAACACCAACAATTCAAGTGCGACCGACCCCAACGGAACAGGACGTGGAGACCAGATCTTCGGTTTCATGTGTGATGCCTATCCGGTCAGATGTGTCAAGGAAACCACTTCAGGCTCCGGTTCCGGCTCAGACGACATTCTGCCTCCTGCGCTGGAAGAGGGTGAAGTACTCCTGAACACAGTCTTCGACATAAATACAGAAAAGACTGTGGTAAACTCACATTCCGGTCTTGAGGCATACAGCGTGCTTCAGCCTATGCATAACAACATATTCACCCTTGACAATTCATCGCTGACTGTCGGAGCTCCGTCCGACCAGAAAGCAGCCCATTACCCTCGAATCAAGCGTCTCAAGGACGGCGGTCTCGTGCTCTTCTATCAGGGAGGGGTCCAGTCATCCAGAATATTCACGATGCATGCTGACAGCTTCAACGGGCTCAAGAACGCGGATCCACAGATGATCTTTGCTCCTTACATTGACCAGGAACTGACTGAAGCCAACGGCGGAGCGGCAGTACACCAGAGATATATGAATATGGAGGCCGTTGTCATGCCTGACGGAGAGATCATAGGAGTCGTGCAGCATCATGCGTGGGACCAGAAGGAAGTGGGATACTACAAGGGCCAAGGTACAGCCCTCGAGCTGACCAGGTCGAGAGACGGAGGAGAGACATGGACCATACCCGTGGAGATATATTCAGGTACCTGTTGGGAACCATATCTTCTCCTTCTTCCGGACGGCACCCTGCAGATGTATTTCACAGACTCAGAACCTTTCCTGTACAGTTCGCAGACTTCCATGATGTCCTCTTCTGACAAAGGAAAGACATGGTCTGAGAAGAAGGTGGTGGCCAGAAGATTCAAATTCGAATATGACGGAGCCAACACTGACCGTCATGGAGAAAACGTATATACCGACCAGATGCCTTGTTTCAGGCTCCTCAACGACGGCAAGACATATGCCGGCTTCCTTGAGGGCAGACTTGAGACTCCGATGAGCTATGCCGGTGAATATACCAGCTATCACAAGATGTCCCTGGTCAAGAGTTCGGCCAACGGTTGGATAGCCATAACCGGTCACTCACAGAATGCTCTTCCAAGCACACGCAGCACAGATGTGATGTCCGGAAACGGAGGTTACATCGAGAGCTTCCCTTCCGGTGAGACCGTAATCTCATGTTCATCCCCTACAGGTCCGCTGGTGACCCGCATTCTGGACAGCCAGTGCAATTCCACTGCAGCCACATGGGCCAATCATGAAACCACGTGGTTCAAGCCGTTCGGAGAAAAGACAGGAGTCTGGGGCACGGTCGAGAGATATAATGACAACATCCTCATGGCAGCTGCCGGCAACAGCACTGAAGGGCTGAATCTTGGTCTGTTCTACCTCAACCAGCAGCAGACAGCCGGCACTGCGGTCATAACTCTTGACGGTAATAATACCGACTGGACCACCAGCAAGGCGCTCTTCCTGAGTTCAGAACAGGGCACGGAAATGATTCTGAGATTCGCCCATGACTCTGAAAAGCTTTATATTCTTTCCGAGAGCTGCTATAACACAGGAAATGAGGCCATCTCCATAAGGCTGAAAGGAAGCGCTGAAGCATCGGTAAATCTCACGGCAGATGGATCGCTCAGCACCACCGGGGATATAAACGCTACCGTACGACGTGGAAAGGCATATGATTCCCGCAACGGATTCTGCATGGAAGCTGGAATTCCTTTGAGCAGTCTCGGTGCAGCTTCCGGCAGTACGATATACGTCTACGCCACCGTAGGAAACACATCCTTCACTTCAGCCAATGCCGGTTCCACCAGTACATGGCAGCGGGTGAAGATCAAGTAGCCTACTTTTCGTCTTCATTTGGGGTGTATTCCGCTGGAAGCACCCCATATTGTTCTTTAAAGCACTTTGCAAAATACGACGGAGAATTGAATCCGACCCTATAGCAGATATCACTGACGCGGCTGTTCTTTCTGCCGAGCATCTGGGCAGCCAAGGCCAGCCTTCTCTTTCTGAGATATTCATTCGGAGACATGCCGAGAAGGGCATTAACCTTTCTGTTGAAAGAACTCTTGCTGAATCCGAGCTTCTGCTCCATTTCCTTGACAGTGAAGTCCGGATTTGCAATATTCTCCATGATCAGGGAATCGAACTTCTCAAGGAAAGCTTCATCTCTGTCCACAATATTGACTGCCCTTTCGGCAAGGTTCTGTCTCAACTGCACTGCATGGCTCTTCACTCTTGACCTGTTCTCGAGGATATTGTCAACACATGCCTTGAGATAGTCCATTGAGAAAGGCATTTCTATGCACTGGCTGGCTCCCTTCTTCATGCAGGACAGCCTTACATCAGCAGGCATGGATGCAGCAATGACCACAAACGGGATATGCGATGTGGCATTATTAGCCTTTATCTTTGAGCAGAGTTCCATTCCGTTCATTCCCGGCAGACCAAGATCTGACACTATCAGGTCTATATCCCATGTAATAAGGAACTGCAGAGCTTCTTCGGCAGAAGAGCATGAGAGGATATTGAACGATTTCTTCAGATGCTTCTTCATATATGAAAGAAGTTTGGAGTTTCCCTCCACAATCAGAAGCATTGGAAGTGAAGAATTGGTTATGACTTCATCCCTCCTGACGATTTCCTGTTCCTTAGGCATCTCTATCGGAAGGGTTATGCAGAATGATGCGTTATGGCTCGATGAGTCGAGTGTGAACCGAAGGTCGCCTCCGTGAATCTGCACCAGGGTCCTTGCATAAGAAAGACCTATTCCTATGCTCCTGGTGGATGCATACTGCGAAAACGGCTTGAACATGAATTCCGCATGGCGCTCTCCCACAGGATAGGTGTCGTATTTCACTTTTATGGAGAGTTCCTTGTCATTTTTTTCCATCGTGACATCCACCATGCTCACGGCATATCCCGACACATAGTTCATGATGGAAGTCAGCACCTTGCCTATAGCCTTGGTGTCGAAAGGCATGATGAGCTGTTTCTCTTTGGACGCGAACTTCAGTCTGACACTCTTTTCTTCGAACACCTCCTTGAAGTTAACGCACACGAAGCCCACCTTTTCGACAATATCCACACTCCTCTTCTGGAGTATATACCCGTTCTCTTCAGCACGGATGTAGTCCAGAAGGTCTCCTGTCATGCTGTCAAGCATGTCCGTTTCCGAAATCACGGTCTGCAGATCCTGATTGTCCGCCAGTGTCTCCATTCCGGACAGGTTGGCCAGCGGCGTCTTCATCAGAGTCAGAGGCGTCTTGATGTCATTGGCAATATTGGAAAGGAAGTCCATCTTCTCGGACAGGATCTGTTCCTCCCTCTTCTTCTCATATTCCTCCCTCTTGCGTTCGGCACGTTTCTTTTCGCGTTTTCTGATTATATAGAATATCACCAGAGCCAGCACTATGAACATGGATATGATCGTGATGACACCCAGAGCAGACTGAAAGAACGGAGGGTTCACCACTATCCGGACCGGATAATGATGACTTTCTTCCTCATTTGTAGCTGACGCTGTCTTGATCCTCAGACGATATTCTCCGGGAGGGACATTATGATAGTGGACCGACTTGGGAACCGTGACATCTCTCCATGTGCTGTCATGTCCTTCAAGCATACAGAAGAGATTGTATTTCACGAACAGCCCGGACTGGGGGACAGCAAAGTCGAAGGCGAACGAGCGCTGTTGTGCGTTAAATTCAAGCCCCGTCATCTGTCCGGCATTCCTGCTTATGATTCCATCCTCTGCCAGCACCTTCTTTCCGTGTGTATAGACATCGGTCACCACTGGTCTGTTCACCTTCTCATGATCAAGGATCCTCTGAGGGTCAAAGGAAACCAATCCCGAATTGAAGCCGAATGCAAGTTCTCCGGAAGACAGGCGCAGATGGCCGGCCCTCATGCTGTTTTCCAAGAGTCCTGAAGACTCCTCATACACCTTGACCGATCTTCTTTCAGGGTTGAAAAGCACAAGGCCGGCATCACTGGACAGCCACAGATTGCCCATGTCATCATGAAGGCAGGAATAGAAGAGATCGGAAGGAAAGGACGGAATCACAGCCTTGTTGTATGCAGAAAAGCTGCATGTTTCCATATCATATTTGAGAAGTCCGGAGGAAAAGCCTATGACCCAAAGATTTCCATCATTGTCCAGACTCAGCGAGGAGACCATCTCAGGAACGGGAGAATCGTCATACTTCGAGCAGTAGTGAGCGAGTCCCTTGTCTCCGGAACTGTTGTATGAATATATTCCGTTGCTGTAGGTAGCCATCCATATCGTTCCCGAATAATCTTCTGCAATGTCCTCGATGGCATCGATTCCGGTTCCCTCAATCTTGTCAGTACTGCGTGTGTGAGGGTCATATATATATGCACCCACTGCGGTTCCGACATACAGCATGCCGTCGCTACCCTTCAACAGATCAAGTATTCTTCTGTTATACAGTGGGTTATCCACCGTGGAAGAAACCGGTTGCTGCAATCTTCCGGTCGCCAGGTCCAGCAGCCATAAACCTTTGTTTGTTCCTATCCACATCCGGTTGCCATCCACCATCAGGGCCTTCACTGCACCCAGAGCATCCCCCGGTCCGTAATTCTGCAGCAAGGTGCTACCTCTCTCCGCATAAAGAAGACCTGTGTTTTCCGTTCCCACCCACAATCTCCCGCGGTAATCCTCTGCAATGCATCTGGCGTTGCAACCCTCAAGAGAGGTTCCGTCACTCATCCTATAATATTTCCGGAAATCTTCGGATGCAGAGCTGTACACATTTATGCCGCCCCCGGAAGTCCCGACCCATATCGACCTGCCCTCATCCGAGTACATCAGGCAGGTGGTATAATCATCAGACAGGGAATATCTGTCACTGGCGTCATTTGTATAGCATAGATAGTTTCCGGTCAACGGGTCATATTCATACAGACCCAGACTGGAAGTCGCCCATAATCTTCCGTCATAATACTGCAAGGTTGTCGGGAAGACATTTTCCGGCAGCTTCATCAGAACTCTGGCACTCGAGGCCATATGATTCACTTCCACAAGTCCGTTTTCCTGACTTAACACATACAGCAGATTGGCATTCTTCGGATTCACGGCAAGACCTTCCACGTCATCCTTGTCAAACATGTCAGCGACATACGGCATCTTCTCCACCTCAGCCACCGATTCCAGATTTCTCAGAGACACCTTGAAGAGATTGTCACAATAGGCTGCCAGATACATGGTGTTATCCTTGGCTATCACTATCCTGTATATATCTCTCAATGGCTCACCGTCCGGATTCACAAGCCTTAAGCTGGTTATCGTTCCTCCATCTGCATCATACACATAAAGGTCTTCCGACTTCACACCGAGAAAAATTCTTGAGCCGCCGTCACTGCACATTGTATATACCCTGCATGACAGTCCTTCAAGAGGGCTCATCGAGTCTGATTCATGATTATACAGGACCACGCCCCTGTCCGTTCCTATCAACACATTTCCCCTGCAGTCTTCACAAAGCGAATTCACATAGTCCGAGTCCACATGGAAGTCTTTCCTGTCAAACAGTTTGAATCTCGCTCCATCGTATCTGCTGAGTCCCTTCTGAGTTCCAATCCAGACATATCCCCGGCTGTCTCTCATCATACAACGCACTCCGTCATAGGACAGGCCGCTGTTTCGTGTGGTTATATGCGAAAACCTGAGCACCCTCGCTTTAGATGCAGCATCATATCCCTGGGCGTCTGACAGACCGAGAGACACTGACAGCAAAAAGATAATAACAAGAAATGTTCTTCTCATATTCCCTCAATTTTCTATCCTTAAAGATACAACATTTATTTCAAATATTATAAAGTCGAAGGACTTCTGTCGTTTCAATCAAAAATTCGGGAGATTCTTTGATCGAAACTGCCGAAAACAGCGTCATATCCGTATTTTGGGAGGTAAATCAGGTTTTCAATCAAAAAAAAGACTGATTTTTTGATTGAAATCTTTGTGACCGGCTATAGGTCAGCGTCTTGAATTGTCTGCGGTGTACGGGGGTAAATTGTCAGCGATGCCGGGGTGAATTGGAGTTATATTGTCGGCAGTGTCCGGGGGTATATTGTCGGCGGTGTCAGGGGGTATATTGTCGGCAGTGTCAGGGGTATATACAAAGAAGCCGACCCGGAAGGTCGGCTTCTCTATATGGATATGTATTATCCGGATTAGTCAGCGAGTGAGATTCTCTTGAAGCAAAGGATCTTAGCCTCAGCATCAGCTGCCTTGACAACATCCTTCACTGCAGTCTTGCCGTCACCCATCTGGTAGCCCTGCTCCTCGAGAGTCTGCTCCTTGAAGAACTTCTGGAGACGACCCTTGGCGATGTTTGCCACCATCTGCTCAGGAAGGTTGGCTGCCTTCTCTGCAGAAACGGTCTTGATGATCTCGCGAGCCTGCTGAGCCTGCTCTGCTGTGATCCAGCCCTTTGCCTGGTTAGACTCGATGTGGTCCTCGCTATCTACGTGTGCAGGGTTGATGCCAGCCTTTGTGAGAGCTGCATCCACTGCCTTCTGTACGAGTTCCTCTCTGGTCTTCTGCTCAGCTGTCTTAAGCTCAGTGTCGATAACGTTCTGAGGTACTGACTCTGCTGAAACAGCAACAGGGTTCATTGAAGCCACCTGCATTGCAACACCCTTAGCCACCTGTGCATCGAACTCCTTGCTGAATCCGACAACGGCAGCGAGCTTGCCGGTCACATTGTGGATGTAAGAAGCGATGTAAGGTGCCTCTACAACCTCGTAACCTGCGATCTGGTGCTTCTCGCCTGTCTTACCTGTCTGCTCTGTAACTGCAGCCTCAACGGTTCTTCCGTCTGCGAGCTTGCAAGCCATGAGAGCTTCCTTGTCTGCAGGGAAGTTAGCGATAGCTGCCTCAGCGATAGCCTCTGCAAGAGCCTTGAACTCATCGTTCTTAGCCACGAAGTCAGTCTCGCAGCCGAGACCTACCACGATAGCCTTTCCACCGTTTACCTTAGCGATAACACGGCCTTCTGAAGTCTCGCGGTCAGCACGCTTCGCTGCTACGAGCTTACCTTTCTCGCGGATGATTTCCTTTGCGCGCTCGAAGTCACCCTCAGCCTCAACGAGAGCCTTCTTGCAGTCCATCATACCTGCGCCTGTCATCTGACGAAGTTTTGCAACTTCTGCTGCTTTAATCTCCATTTTCGATAGATGTTAAAGTGTTACACTAATTACTCTGCAGGAGTCTCTTCAGCAGCTGGAGCCTCTACAGCCTCCTCAGCTGGCTTTGCACCTTTACGAGCGCGGAGCTTCTTGCCTGCTGGCTTCTCCTCCACCTGCTCTGGAGCCTCTTTCTCCTTCTCAAGCTTCCTTTCGTCCAATCCCTCTTTGATTGCGCCGCAAAGTGCTTCCATGATGTAAGCGATAGACTTTGCTGCATCGTCATTTGCCGGAATCACATAATCAATCGGAGTAGGATCGCAACAAGTATCAACCATAGCGATAACCGGAATGTTAAGACGATTTGCCTCTTTAACGGCGTTCATCTCC
>JAFVVN010000082.1 GCA_017502125.1 Bacteroidales bacterium
ACAGATGGAGGTAGGTTTCCAGTATGCGGGTAAGATATCCTTCGCTGACTCGACTCAGGTCAATGTCAACACTGCCACATTCACCTGCTCGTTCAAGCTCGCAAAGGCCTACACCTGGACTTCACTCGGTGAAGGAGAGTGGTACGACCAGCTGGCCCTCATGTCTTCGGACAGCTACGGAATCCAGAAGGTGGAAGTGCTTAAGGCAGAGGGATTCGAGCGCTACCGTATCATGAATCCATATGCGAACACAGATCAGCTCACAGCTGCATGGGGAGCAGAATACATCGGTGGAGCAAAGAGCAGCTACATCGAGTTCTGGGTTCTTGAAGATGGAAGCCACGTGACTTGGGACGGATGGTGGTATCCTGGACTCCTCTATGATGGAGAAGGAACTGAGATCAAGGGCTACTATCCATCCAGCCTGCATGCCAGCCTTGCTGCCGAGGATGACAAGAGCAAGTTCCTTGATGAGAAGGTTGTGGGACTCTACCCTTACTGGTATATAGACGCCTTGGGAGGAGGCTTCGGCACGATGCTTTGCGCACTTTCGCTCCCAGGAGGTCCGGATCTCGAAGCATGGCTTAACGAGTAATTATCTATCAAATAGGGGCGTATTGATGGAGTAATCCATAATACGCCCATTATTTAAATCATCTATGAAACTTTTTTCAAAAGCTCGCCTGCTTACTGTCTGCACTGCACTGACATTCTTATCCTGCGAGGAAGAACTTCACCGTACCGACCGGGCGGAAGATGCTCATATCTGCGCTGACGAGGAATGCTTTGTGAAGGGTGTCGCCAATGTCATGTTCTCCGAGGAAACCGCCCAGGAAATTGAAGAAGGGAGCATCACACCCGGATCTCTGGGATTCACCTCTCTCGAGAGGCTGTTCCCTGACACAGGAAAATATGAAGAGAGAAAGCGTAGGGAAGGGCTTCATAGATGGTATAAGGCGGCATACACCACGTCAGGACCGGAAACGAAGTCTGTCTCCGAACTGAAGGGAGCCGATGGAGTGGAGATTTTTGTCCCTGTCAGGAATGCCCGTCTGTCCTCATTCTTCAACGACCCAAAATCAGTAGGCCAGTGGCACTATCTTAACGACGGCAAGACCTCAGATCAGTTTGCCGCCGGCGCCGACATCAATGTGGAGACTGTCTGGCAGGACTACACGACAGGAAACAGGTCAGTGATCGTGGCTGTGGTGGATCAGGGCCTCGATTACAACCATGAAGACCTGGCAGCGAACTACGTCGGAGGACACAACTTCGTTACTGGCGGTAAGGTGACGGCAGACGACCACGGTTCACATGTGGCAGGAACCATCGCAGCAGTGAACAATAACGGGACTGGAGTCTCGGGGGTGGCCGGGGGCAATGCTCTTGAAGGAGTTTCCGGAGTTGGGATCCTGTCATGCCAGATATTTTCAGGAAGCAAAGGCACCCAGCACAGCCCGGAAGCCCTTGTCTGGGCGGCTGACAACGGAGCTGTGATCGCGAACAACAGCTGGGGCTATGTATTCCAGGATTCGGAAGCATCCAAAAAGGCTACCATCGACGCAGACCTGAAGGCGGCAATCGACTATTTCATCAGATATGCCGGTTGCGACGACGACGGAAACCAGTTGCCCGACAGCCCCATGAAGGGAGGAGTGGTGATATTCGCGGCCGGAAATGACAGCTGGGACAGCAATCCCATATGTGCATATGAGCCGGTCATTTCAGTCGGAGCGATAGGTCCCGACTATTCAAGGGCGTATTATTCAAATTATGGTGACTGGGTCGACATCTCAGCCCCAGGCGGCACTGCAAAGGTGACGTCAGGCCAGATATTGAGCACCCTGGCATCAAACAAGTACGGGGAGATGCAGGGAACCTCCATGGCCTGTCCTCACGTGAGCGGGGTCGCTGCACTGATCGTTTCATACCACGGTGGACAGGGATTCACGAATGAAATGCTCAAGGAAAGGCTTCTAGGCGGGACGCGCAAAGATGTGCTCCCGCTCGCGGCAAAGATAGGCCCGCTCGTGGATGCCCTCGGCTCCATCACATACGGAGGCACCATAGCACCGGAAAAAGTCACGGAATATGAACTGAACGCCATCGGCAACAAGATGACGATCACCCTGGCTGTTACTGAGGACAAGGATGATGTCAAGACATATGAGTATATTGTACTCGTGTCCAAGACCTCAGCCCAGCTCGAAGGAGCAGACCTCGACTCCTTGCCTGAGGAGGTAATCATGAAGGAATACAGGACAGGACACATCCCGGTGGGAAAAACAATGGACCTGACAGTCAAAGGACTTGAATTCGAAGCTTCCTACTATGTGCGAATCGCAGCAAGGGACTATGCAGGCAATATGTCAGGTTGGTCTGAAATCAAAGCCATCAGCACAGGAGCGAACAATCCTCCGGTGATCGTGGCGATGCAAGATACTGATAATCTGAGGATCAGATCTCACCAGTCGCTGACAGTTCCGTTCAACATCTACGACCCTGAGGGAGAAGAACTCAGCGTCAGTCTGAGCGGCGGGCTCTCGGGTTCTTCCATCAAGCGTGCAGAAGGAGGTATATGGAACCTCGTCATAACGGCAGCGATTGCAAATCCGGGAGTCTATTCCGGAGAACTCATTGCCACAGATATTGAGAATCAGAGTTCCGTCCATAAGATCGGATATGAAATACTCCCGAATTCATCACCTGTGAAGGTCAAGGAAATCGGCGACCTTCTGAGTCATGAACGAGGAAAGGTGTTTGAATTCGAGTTATCCGAATATTTTTCCGATCCGGATGAAGAACAACTGACATATAAAGTGAAGGAAGGGAACAAGATGATTGCCAAAGCCACCCTGGACGGCAGTGTGCTCAGAATCGAAACTGCAGGAAACGGCATCACCTCTGTAATCGTATCCGCCTCGGACACAAGGAAAGCAGTCGCAGAGATGGAAATCAGAGTTGCAGTCACAGATTCAGAAAACAAGATCGACATCTATCCAGTCCCTGTGAAGGACATCCTATATGTGAGAACCGGACAGGAGAAACATCTGGACATCAGTATAAGCACGATGACTGGACAGAGCTTCCATGAAGAAAAGGGCATGGTATCAAGCATGTTTGAACCTGCCGCGATAGATGCATCACAATGGGCTCCAGGCAGATACAAGGTTATCATCAGCCTTGACGGAGAACATTTTGAGAAAGTGATAACCAAGATTTAGAAGACATGGACAGCAGAATGACATATAGATTTCTCGCAATAATATCTCTCATTGCCATGCCATATATACTCCGTGGACAGACGGAAGATGTGGCCATGCATTTTGCTGCTTTCCCAAGCGACCCGGTGGCAACAGTCAACGGCGGGCTCACCTCCGCCTATGAAACCGGAGATATGAAATCCGGCATCCAGGCCGGATATATGCTGTTCTTCCCTACGGAATCGCCCGTGTCATATATATCCTTGAAAGGCTCCTATAAATTGAACGACAGCATTTGCCTGTCACTGAACGGAACCTATGGTATATGTGAAGAATATGAAATGTTCAATGGCAGCGGCCTGTCTGACGGCTTCTACAGACCGGGGCAGATGATGCTGGCTGCAGGAGCCGAATATAGGTTCATTGATTTCATGAAAGCCGGAATAAGGCTGAAATATCTTACGGAGAGTCTTGCTCCGGAATCAAGACACAACGCATTTGCCTCAGACATCTATCTGGCTGGAAAGGTGGCATTGTCTTCCCTGTCATCTATAGACTTCGGACTGGGAATCAACAATCTGGGAACCAAGGTCACATCCTCGTCCGGGTCCAAGTTCACATTGCCGACAGCTTTGAACATCCACTGCGGATATGGCTCGAATTCGGACAGGAACATGATAGAAGCCAGTGTCGGAGCTGATTATTTCCTGCACGGACGCCTTGCGGCAGCTGCAGGTCTGTCATATACATATAATGATTTCATATCTGCCAGATTCGGATACCGTTATGGTGGCGAATCAGTACTCCCCTCCTACTGCTCTGCCGGACTCGGATTCAAATTTTTTGGAGCAGAACTTAATTTAGCCTATCTCTTCGGGTCGGATGTGCTGTCGAACTCGATGTGCATATCCCTGGGATACACTTTCTAAGCACCTTCTGGTTATTTACATAAATATTGAAGAGAGGCCGGCTCCTGTGAAGGACCCGACCTCTTGATTTGTGGCACAATAAGTGCTTTGGGAATCCCCAACGAACTTAATAAACATAATCAGAATGCTTACAATCCATCGAATGATCTGCATTTCGGTTGCAGTCCTGATGTCTTCTGTGGCATTTGCACAGAACATCTCTGTATCGGGTAACGTCACCGATTCTTCGAACGGAGAGCCGATCCCCTTCGCCTCCGTCCACCTTGAGGGTACGACCATCGGAGTCAGCACGGATTCGGAAGGTCATTATTCCCTGTCTGTTCCTCATGACGGGCTTCTGGTGTTCTCATCCATCGGATACAGGACCATTGAAATCCCCGTGTCGTCCAGCGGAATCCATAATGTGTCACTGGATCCCGACAGCGAGTTTCTGGATGAAACGATCGTCATCGCTTACGGAACTGCCACACGAAGTTCCTTCACAGGCTCCGCATCCATGGTGAATTCAGAAACCATCGAAGCTCGAGTCGCCACAAATGTGACCAGTGCCCTGTCCGGAACTACTCCCGGAGTCCAGGTCATCTCATCTTCAGGTGATCCGTCATCATCCGGAGCCACCATCCGCATCCGAGGAATCGGCTCGATGAGCGCCAGCAACTCACCTTTATATATAGTGGACGGAATGCCTTATGACGGAAAGATCTCGGACATCAATCCCAGCGACGTGGAATCGATGTCTGTCCTGAAGGATGCTGCCGCCTCCGCTATCTACGGCGCACGAGGAGCCAACGGAGTGGTCCTGATCACCACCAAAAGGGCAACAGGCGGGGATGCAGTCATCCGTGTGGATGCCAGATGGGGTTCCAATTCCCGTCTCATCCCCCAGTATGATGTCATTTCAGACCCGGCGCTGTATTACGAAACCCACTACCGGATGATGTACAACAGTCAGATATATGCAGGGAAGACCCCGGCTGAGGCCTATGCCTATGCAGATGCAAACCTTTTCGACAACAATAACGGAGGACTGGGCTATCAGGTCTACACGGTTCCGCAGGGGGAAAAGTTCATCGGAGAGGACTTCAAGCTGAACCCGGCCGCCACCTTGGGCTACACTGACGGGAAATATTATTACCGCCCTGACAACTGGTACAAGGAAACATTCCACAATTCGTTCAGACAGGAATATAATCTTTCGGTCAGCGGATCTGCCGGGAAACTGAAATATTACGGAAGTGCCGGCTTCCTCAACGACGGAGGAATCGTGGACAATTCCGGATACCGGAGATATACTGCAAGAATCAATGCCGACTATCAGGCAAAGCCATGGATGAAGATGACCAGCAATATGAGCTACACGCATACGGACTCCAAGACAGCCTCATATACAGACACTTTCGGTTCGTCAGGGAATGTGTTCTACGTGACCAACATGATGGCTCCGATATATCCGCTTTATGTGCGCGACGCATCGGGAAACATCATGAAGGAGGACGGAAGGATTGTCTATGACTCGAATCAGACAGGATTCATGAGACCGGCATTCGTGGGCAACGCTGTCCGCGACAATGCAGTGAACAGGAAGCAGACCTATGCAGACGTGGTGACCGGGAAGATAGGAGTGGTGCTGACCCCGGTCAAAGGACTTTCCGTGACGGCCAACGTGGGACTGACCAATGAAAATTCGCGATATAACGCTCTCTACAGCCAGTTCGGTTCCCAGAGTGCGACAGAGGGACTTGCCTATGTCAGCAGTTCCCGTTATTTCGCCGTGAACACTCAGTATCTTGCAGAATACAAGACGGATTTCGGAGGTACCGACCACAATTTCGGGGTTCTCGCTGGATACGAGCTGTACAGCATGAAGGAACAGTTCCTCGAAGGAGAGAATGACCACCTTTATAATCCATATGTAGGAGAGCTCGGCAACGCCGACGGCACCAAATCCAGGAAGACATCTTCATACACGGCAGACTACATCACACAGGGTTTCCTCGGGCGTATGCAGTATGACTATGACGGAAGATATTTCCTGAGCGGATCATATCGTCGCGATGCCTCGTCACGATTCGCTCCAGGACACCGCTGGGGCAACTTCGGCAGCGTGGGAGCGGCATGGCTCATCAGCGAGGAAGGCTTCATGGACGAAGCCTACTGGATCGACCTCCTCAAACTGAAGGCAAGCTACGGAGTGCAGGGCAACGACAACCTCTACCCTGCCGCCGGATATGCCCGGAAATATTATCCGTACTCCGACAACTACACCCATTCCTATAATGAAACGACAGGAGAATACTCACTCGAACTCGCCTACAAGGGTAACGATGACCTCACCTGGGAGTCTTCTCACGCATTCAACGCAGGAGTGGACTTCGAACTCTTCGGAGGCTATCTGAACGGTAGCGTGGAGTTCTTTTCACGCAAGACAGTCGACCTGCTCTACAGCAAGGACGTGCCTCTTTCCTCCGGCAATCCTACGGGATATTATCCGGTGAACGTAGGCTCGATACTGAATGACGGATTCGAGGCCGCACTCGGAGGATACATCCTCAGTACCAGAGACATACAGTGGGCATGGAACATTAATCTCAGCCATTACAGGAACAGGATACTCTCGCTTGACAGCAGCGTGTCCGAGGAAGGCATCAAGGGTGGAAACTATATATATAAGGTGGGAGGTTCGCTTTACGAGGCCTACATGCACAGATATGCCGGAGTGAACCCTGAGACCGGCAAGGCACAGTGGTATAAGAAGATAATGGATGCAGAAGGTGTCTGGACAGGACAGTCCGAGGTCACCGAGATATTCAGCGAGTCCGACCAATACGAGATAGGCTCTGTCCTCCCGCTGGTGTACGGAGGCTTCGGAACCACATTGAACCTTTATGGCCTGGACATATCCGCACAGTTCTCATTCCAGCTCGGGGGACGC
>JAFVVN010000083.1 GCA_017502125.1 Bacteroidales bacterium
AACACCAAAGAGCCTTATTCTCTCATCTTTCATGAGGGAATCGAGAACATAATCCCTAACTTTGTCGCTATAATCTATTAATTCCCTATCATTCAATGATTTAATAAACTCCAAGGCAGGTTTTAAAGTCGCCGTGGAAGCAAAATTCTGCGTTCCTGCCTCATATTTCATAGGCAGCGGGGCGTAAGTGGTATGGTCAAATCTCACAGTTCCCACCATCTCTCCGCCTCCCATATAAGGAGGCATGGCATCCAGCCACTTCCTCTTTCCGTAGAGCACTCCGGTACCTGTCGCCGCATATAGCTTATGCCCTGAAAAAGCGTAGAAATCACAGTCAAGGTCCTGGACATCTACCCCGCAATGAACAGCTCCCTGAGCTCCGTCAACAAGGACGGGAACACCTTTGGAGTGACACTTTGCTACTATTTCCTTGACAGGATTAACAAGTCCCAGCACGTTGGAAATATGGGTAACGGCGAGGATTCTGGTTCTCTCATTCAGGATTTCATCCAACTTTTCCACCATAAGATGGCCGCTGTCATCCACTGGAAGAACACGTAGAACAGCCCCCTTACGCATGCACATCATCTGCCATGGAACTATATTTGAGTGATGCTCAGCCTCAGTGACCACCACCTCATCCCCTTCTTTCACAAAGGCTTCTCCAAAACAGAAGGCCACGAGGTTTATGGAAGCCGTTGTTCCTGAAGTGAAGATGATTTCCTCACGGGATCCGGCATTAAGAAAATCCCTGACAGCATCCCTCGCCTGCTCATAAGCCTGAGTGGCTTCATCCGCCAATCTGTGGACTGCCCTGTGTATATTGGCATTCGACTCCGAACTTACAGTGTTCCACATGTCAAGAACCGAGCAGACTCTCTGGCTGGTTGCAGCATTATCCAGATACACGAGATCCTTCCCGTACACCTTTCTGGAAAGTGCAGGAAAAAGATTTCTTATCTGTTCAATTCTCATCATACTCTCTCGATGATTTCGCTCTCATACGCGCGCATACACGCAATAAACCTGCAAATTTAGCAATTTTACTGTTTCTTTTACAGGATTTTTATCATAATTTTGCAATGGATCGTCATATAGGTCAAAGACAGGCTAAAAAACATAAAATCATGATAGACTACATCAAAGGAAAAATAATCGAGCTGACTCCTACAGACATGGTCCTCGAATGCTGTGGAATAGGATATAAGATTCTGATTTCCCTTCAGACATATGAAAACCTCAACAGGAAGGAGGAGTCCACCGTATATATCCATCACTATCTTCGTGAAGATGAGGAACTCTATTACGGATTCGCCACAAAGAATGAACGAGAAATGTTCAGACTTCTTATCGGTGTATCCGGAGTAGGTGCAGCTACAGCGAGGATGATGCTTTCCTCACTGACTACAGACGAAATTAGGAATGCTATTCTCTCCGAAGATATAAACAGGATAAAGAGTATAAAGGGAATCGGACTAAAGAGTGCCCAGAGACTCATTCTTGAACTCAAGGACAAGGTCGTGAAAGGAGAAGGAAGCGAAAGTCCTGCATTATTCTCCGCATCCTCAAATCCGGCAGTGGAAGAAGCCACGACAGCACTTGTATTACTTGGATTCACCAAACCAAACGTAAACAAAGCCATCACAGCTGTTCTCAAGGACTCCCCTTCCGCATCCCTGGAAGAAATAATCAAGCTCGCGCTCAAACGGCTGTAAAACCAAAGAGACTGACACATAGATGAGATAAACCCCGAAAGTTGGACAAAAAACTTTCGGGGTTTTGTTATGAAGTATATATTGAAATCAAATCAGAAGAAATATCACCTGCCGAAATAAACCAGAAGCACGGAAATATCTGATGGTGACACACCGGAAATCCTGGACGCCTGAGCAATGGTCCTCGGAGAATATCTCTTGAGTTTCTGGCGGCATTCTATGGAAAGACTCTCCACCTTATCAAAATCAAAATCCTCCGGAATAAGAAGATTTTCCAGCCTCATTATCTTATCCGCCATCTGCTGCTCACGCTGAATATATCCTTTGTATTTTATGGATATTTCTGAGGAATCAAGTATTTCCTTTCTATAGTTGGATTCTATCTTTTCCGACAAAACACGATTGTCCAGCTCCGCAACAGGATACTCTGTATTGAACTTCAGGGCATATGAAGCATCCTTGTATGAACTTGAAGAATACTCCTCGACAAACTTCTCGGACAGATCCGAATAGGATTCGAATTTCAGAAGATCCGCATAAGACACCCCATCCTTCAAAAGAGAATTCAAAGGAGATGCAAACTCCGCAGAAGAATCTATATTGAATTTATTAAATGTTCCACGTGGAACTAAATTATAAATTTCTACTATACTTACCTGTGGACGAGACAATAATTCAGCTATTCTCTTCCTTGAGGTGATCTCTGATGAAGAAACGGAAGTGAGATAAGGATTGACGTTTTCAGGCTTGACAGAAGCGTCGGCAAAAAAGCTGTTCAATCTCTCCACACTATCATACTTCCTCATCGTATAATCATATCTGTACTTATCTGCAAGGCCGAAATTATAAGAAAGCGGAGTAAGCCTCAAGTCTGCATTATCCTGACGAAGAAGGATACGGTATTCAGCCCTTGAGGTGAACATTCTATATGGTTCGTCGACACCTTTTGTGATAAGGTCGTCGATAAGTACACCTATATAAGCCTGGTCTCTCTTCAATATAAAAGGATCCTTCCCCTGAACTTTAAGATGAGCATTCACACCGGCCACCAGACCCTGAGCTGCTGCTTCTTCATAACCTGTGGTACCGTTCACCTGACCAGCAAGGAACAATCCTTCAATGTTCTTCACCTCAAGTGTAGCTTTCAGTTGAGTAGGGTCGAAATAGTCATATTCGACTGCATATGCCGGTCTGAACACCTTGGCATTTTCGAGTCCCTCGATAGCATGAAGGGCATCCATCTGTACATCCAGAGGCAGTGAGGATGAAAAGCCCTGAAGATAATATTCATTTGTTCCCCTGCCCTCAGGTTCAAGGAAAAGCTGATGTTCATTCTTATCGGCAAAGGTCCTGAGCTTGTCTTCAATGCTCGGACAATAACGAGGTCCTATTCCTGTTATAAGTCCGGAGAAAAGCGGAGAGTCTGCAAAGCCGCTCCTTAATATATCGTGAACCTTTGTGTTCGTGTGAACAATGAAACATGGCATCTGTGGCGTTCCATTCTGAGCAGTGGACAGATATGGGAGATAGGAGAACTTATCCGGATCCGAATCTCCGTACTGATGAGTCATCCTTGAAGTGTCCACAGAAGAAATGTCGATTCTCGGAGGAGTTCCGGTCTTCATTCTCGCAGTGGTCATTCCCATCCCGACCAGCTGCTGGGTCAGACCGTGTGAAGGAAGTTCCCCTATCCTTCCTCCCTCGAACATGGTCTTCCCTATAAACATTCTGCCATCAAGGAAGGTTCCGGCGGTCAGAATAACCGTCTGAGAATTAAAAATTGCTCCGGTAGTCGTACAAACCCCCGAGATTTTTGATTCTCGGAAAAGAAAACCGGTTACAGTATCTTGGTAAATATCTAATTTACAGGCACTTTCGAGGATTTTTCGCCAGTATAGAGAAAATTGTATTTTATCACACTGTGCACGTGGGCTCCACATGGCCGGACCTTTGGACCTGTTAAGCATCCTGAACTGAAGAGTGGAGGCGTCAGTAATTATTCCGGTATAACCTCCTAAAGCATCTATTTCCCTGACTATCTGACCTTTAGCTATTCCTCCAATGGCGGGATTACAAGACATCTGACCGAACTTGTTCATATCCATAGATATCAAAAGAACGGAAGATCCCATCCTTGAAGCCGCCATTGCAGCCTCACATCCGGCATGTCCACCACCTACTACTATAACATCATAATACTTCTGCATGTCAGACTAAAGCAATTCCCTTAAAGAAAGATAATAATTTTCCTTGGACCTCATTTCAGCAATATCCTCTTCGCAATGATCGTCATATCCGATGAGGTGAAGAATGCCATGAACCATCACCCTGTTCAATTCATCGTTGAAGTCTGTCCCATATTCCACAGCATTTTCACTGACCGAATCGACACTGATGAAAAGATCACCGGAGAGTCTTTCACCCTCGCAGTAATCAAAAGTGATTATATCTGTGAAATAGTCATGCTGAAGATATCTCTGATTTACATCCAATATGTAATTGTCGGAACAGAATATTATCGAGATATTCCCTATCCTGCGGATCTCGCTTTCGGCGACAAGTCTTAACCATTTATTGTTTAACGTCTTTCCCTTAAAAACGAAATCAGTATCCTCAAAAAAGTATGAAATCATGGCATATAATTTTCTGCAAAGCTACAAAATGTATAAAAAGTTTGAAATAAAAAATAAAGTTTCTAACTTTACCGGGAATTATGGAATACAAAAAATAATAACAAATATGGAAATCAAAAAGTCAGAAAAGGCCAACTTGGAAAACAAGAAACTTCTTTTCCTTGAAATTGGACTTATTGTATCCCTCGCCATTACACTCGTAGCATTCGAGTGGACAAGCACAGAGACCAACGTCTCAACTCTTGAGGCAGAAGCCGAAGTAGTTCTGGAAGAAGAGATCATTCCTATCACACAGGACACTCCTCCACCTCCACCAGCAGCACCTAAGATTCCTGTACTGTCAGACCAGATTGACATCGTTGACGACGAGATCGAAGTTAATGACGATATGTTCATGAACCTTGAGGATGACGCAAACCTCGGTGTGGAGATCATGGACTATGTAGAGGTTGAAGAGGAAGTAGTCGAGGAAGAAGCTATTCCATTCCAGCTCGTAGAGGAGAAGCCTTCATTCCAGGGCGGTGACGCAAACCAGTTCTCAAAGTGGGTGAACTCAAGACTTGAGTATCCTGAGATTGCAAAGGAGAACGGTGTTCAGGGTCGTGTAACCCTCCAGTTCACTGTGGAGAAGGATGGTACCGTAACAAAAGTAAGAGTGCTCCGTGGTGTTGACCCATCACTTGACAAGGAGGCTGTCAGAGTGGTTTCCATGTCTCCAAAGTGGAAGCCAGGAAAGCAGAGAGACCGTGCGGTTCCTGTAACCTACACCTTCCCTGTTATCTTCCAGTTGAGATAATTTAAATAAACACATATAGTTGATAAGACCGACCATATTGATCGGTCTTATTTTTTCTAAGAATACAATGGCAAAAATAACAGAAGCACAACATAACGAAAAGGCAGTATTCGTCGGTGTCATCAAGCAGGGAGACGAAGAACGCCAGGTCATGGAATATCTTGATGAACTCGAGTTTCTTGCAGAGACTGCAGGAGCTATAGGTGTGAAGAAGTTCATCCAGAAGGTGGACCGTCCGGATTCAAGAACATATATAAGGAGTGGAAAGCTTCAGGAAATAAAGGAATATATAGAGGAAAACGAAATCGAAGTTGTTATCTTCGATGATGAACTCTCCCCTACCCAGTTGAGAAACATTGAACGGGAACTCAACATCAGAATCCTCGACAGGACAAACCTCATTCTTGATATTTTTGCCCAGAGAGCAAAGACTGCATATGCTAAGATGCAGGTGGAACTTGCTCAGTATCAATATCTTCTTCCGCGACTCACACGAATGTGGACCCACCTTGAAAGGCAGAAGGGAGGTATCGGTATGCGTGGTCCGGGTGAGACACAGATCGAGACAGACCGCCGTATAATCCAGGACAAGATAGCCAGACTGAAGGAACAGCTCAAGAAGGTGGACAAACAGATGGCTTCACAGCGCGGAAACAGGGGTTCTTTGGTGCGTATTTCCCTCGTAGGATACACTAACGTAGGTAAGAGTACCTTGATGAATCTTCTGGCTAAAAGTGACGTTTTTGCGGAAAATAAGCTGTTTGCGACACTTGATACCACAGTGAGAAAAGTGGTTATCGAAAATGTTCCTTTCCTTCTGAGCGACACAGTGGGATTCATCAGAAAACTTCCTCATCAGCTGGTGGAAGCCTTCAAGAGTACCCTGGATGAGGTCAGGGAGGCTGACATACTGATGCATGTGGTGGACATCTCACATCCTAACTTCGAGGAGCACATCAAGGTTGTGGAAGAAACACTCAAGGACATCAAAGCTATTGATAAGCCTATCTTCGTTGTATTCAATAAGATAGATGCATATAGATATGAAGAGTATGACGAGTTCTCACTCGAGCCTAAGAAACAGATAAACTACACCCTTGAGGAGTTCAAGAACAGCTGGATTGCAAAGGAAAACACCCCTTGCATCTTCATATCGGCAAGAGAAAAGATCGGCATAGATAAACTGCGTGGTGACCTCTATAAGATGGTCGCAGAAATCCATGCCGGTCGCTACCCTTTCGACAATTTCCTCTGGTAATCAACGAATATCCGCTTTATCTCATGCTTGCCTTGCCGGAACTCACATTATGTGATTTCCACTGACACTTACGATCAAAAAACAGCCTCATTTTTTGATTGTAACCTCGGAAAAGTCCTGTTTTACCAAACATTTGACGCATTTCACCCGTTTGGATCAAAAATTACCGGCATTTTTTGATCCAATCTTAATATACCGAGGATCAATTTAATGATTAAAGTGGCTGTTGATTCCGATCACCCCCGCCCATCACTGCTGCCGCAGGCTGTTCACTGCAAAAAGTTCAATGGGCTATTTGCTTTGATGGTACGTGTGGAGTGCAAATTTACAAAAAAATAATGGGTTCGACTGAAAGAGCCAGTCAAACCCACTATAATATGGTTATCTTTTAATAAGATCAGTCGTGAAGCTTTGCTGAGAGGAATTCTCTGTTCAGACGGGCGATGTGAGTCACTGTAACGTGCTTAGGGCACTCCATCTCACAAGCCTTGGTGTTTGTACAAGCACCGAAGCCGAGTTCGTCCATCTTTGCAACCATAGCCTTAGCACGTCTTGCAGCCTCAACCTTACCCTGTGGAAGAAGTGCGAGGGAGCTTACACGAGCTGCTACGAAGAGCATTGCTGAACCGTTCTTACAAGTTGCCACACATGCACCGCAACCTACACAAGCTGCTGCGTCCATGCTCTCCTCAGCATCTGCCTGAGGGATTGGAATAGCGTTTCCATCAGGAACTCCGCCTGTTCCGACTGATACATATCCACCTGCCTGGAGGATCTTGTCGAATGCCTGACGGTCCACAACGAGGTCCTTGATAACAGGGAAGCCTGCACTTCTCCAAGGCTCGATTGTGATTGTGTCGCCATCCTTGAACTTACGCATGTGGAGCTGGCATGTAGTCACCTCATCGTCTGGTCCGTGTGCACGGCCGTTGATGTAGAGTGAACATGCACCGCAGATACCCTCACGGCAGTCGTGGTCGAATGAAACCGGACCGCTGCTCTGGCATCCCTTCTCGACAGCTACCGGATCTACACCCTCAGCGATAAGCTGCTCATTGAGGATATCGAGCATCTCGAGGAAAGAGCTGTCAGAGGAGATATTCTTGACCTGATAGGTCTCAAAATGTCCTTTTGCCTTGGCGTTTTTCTGACGCCATACTTTCAATGTCAAATCCATGTCAATTAGTCTTTATAGTTTCTGGTAGCTATCTTGATGTTTTCGTATACGAGTGGCTCCTTGTGGAGTTCAGGCTCAACACCCTCACCCTTGTATTCCCAAGCCGCTACATACATGTAGTTCTCGTCGTCACGCTTGGTCTCACCTTCCTCAGTCTGCATTTCTTCACGGAAGTGACCTCCGCAGGACTCGTTACGGTTGAGTGCGTCGCGTGCCATGAGTTCGCCGATTTCAAAGAAGTCGACAAGGCGGAGAGCCTTCTCAAGCTCCTGGTTGAAGTGGTTGTTCTCACCAGCTACATATACGTTCTTCCAGAAATCAGCCTTGAGAGCCTGAATAAGCTCGATAGCCTTCTTCAGACCGGCCTCGTTACGTGCCATACCTACATACTCCCACATGATGTGACCGAGTTCCTTGTGGTATGAATCCACAGACCTCTTGCCCTTCACTGCGAAGAGCTTGTCGATCTTCTCGACAACTGCCTTCTCAGCCTCTGCGAATTCAGGTGTATTGACATCAGTCTTAGGCTCCTTGAACTTGCCTGCGAGGTAGTCGCCGATAGTGTAAGGAAGGATGAAGTAACCGTCTGCAAGACCCTGCATGAGGGCAGATGCACCGAGACGGTTTCCACCGTGGTCAGAGAAGTTGGCCTCACCGATTGCATAGAGACCTGGAACTGTTGTCTGGAGGTTGTAGTCAACCCAGATACCACCCATTGTGTAGTGGATAGCAGGGTAGATCATCATAGGCTCCTTGTATGGATCCACGTCTGTGATCTTCTCATACATCTGGAAGAGGTTACCGTATCTTGCTGCGATAACATCCTTTCCGAGACGCTCGATGGCTGTCTTGAAGTCAAGGAATACAGCAAGTCCTGTGTTGTTCACACCGTAACCTGCATCGCAACGCTCCTTTGCTGCACGTGAAGCCACGTCACGAGGAACGAGGTTACCGAATGCAGGGTAACGACGCTCGAGATAGTAGTCGCGATCCTCTTCAGCGATGTCAGAAGGCTTCTTTGTACCTGCACGGAGAGCCTTTACGTCATCCATGTTCTTTGGTACCCAGATACGTCCGTCGTTACGCAGAGACTCTGACATGAGGGTCAGCTTGGACTGCTGGTCGCCGTGTACAGGGATACATGTAGGGTGGATCTGTGCGAAGCAAGGGTTTGCGAAGAATGCTCCCTTCTTGTAGCACTGCCATGCTGCAGAACCGTTTGAGTTCATTGCATTGGTAGAGAGGAAGTAAGCGTTTCCATATCCACCGGTAGCGATTACCACTGCATGTGCACCGAATCTCTCGATCTTGCCTGTCACGAGGTTTCTTGCGATGATACCCTTTGCCTCACCGTTGATGAGGACTACATCGAGCATCTCATAACGAGGATAGCTCTTCACTGTGCCGGCAGCGATCTGACGGTTCAGGGCTGCATATGCACCAAGAAGGAGCTGCTGTCCGGTTTGTCCGCGGGCATAGAAGGTACGACTGACCTGCGCACCTCCGAAAGAGCGGTTGGCGAGAAGTCCGCCGTATTCCCTTGCAAAAGGAACACCCTGTGCAACGCACTGGTCGATGATAAGGTTGCTGACCTCGGCAAGACGATAGACGTTTGCCTCGCGTGCACGATAGTCTCCTCCCTTGATTGTGTCATAGAAGAGACGATAGACAGAGTCATTGTCGTTCTGATAGTTCTTAGCGGCATTGATACCACCCTGTGCTGCAATAGAGTGAGCACGACGAGGTGAGTCGCTGATGCAGAACACTTTGACGTTGTAGCCGAGCTCACCGAGTGAAGCAGCTGCAGACGCTCCACCGAGACCGGTTCCTACTACAATGACTTCGAGTTTTCTTTTGTTGCCAGGGCTGACAACACGGATCTGAGATTTGTGCTTTGTCCATTTCTCTGACAAAGGTCCCTCAGGAATCTTAGAAATAAGTTTTTCGGCCATTTTATAGTGTTTAAATGAAATTTCGGGCACAAGTATAATGAAAATCGGCCGATTTAGCAATTAAATCAGCCGATTACCTATTATTTATGATAGGGATTCCCGATCAGGTCGGGAATGACGCTAAAAATATGTCGTGAACGATGGAGAAAATTTGTCGGGAATGATGCAGAAAATCTAGAACAGGGTAGGGTCGTCGAGGTTGATGTTGCCCTTATCCAGGCCGAGATGCCTGTAGGCAAGTTCAGTGACCTCTCTTCCACGAGGTGTCCTCATTATGAATCCCTCCTTGATCAGGAACGGCTCATATACCTCTTCAAGGGTTCCTTGATCCTCTCCCACAGCAGTTGCAATGGTATTTGCGCCTACCGGGCCTCCCTTGAATTTCGTTATAATAGTCTTAAGTATCTTATTATCAATAGTATCCAATCCTCTCTTGTCTATATTAAGTGCATCAAGAGCGTAACGGGCTATCTCCAGGTCTATCACGCCATTTCCCATAACCTGGGCAAAATCGCGCACACGACGAAGAAGGGAGTTCGCTATTCGTGGAGTACCACGGCTCCTGAGAGCAATTTCATAGGCCGCATTCTGGTCGATTTCCACCTTTAATATATTAGCACTCCTCCTGACTATGT
>JAFVVN010000084.1 GCA_017502125.1 Bacteroidales bacterium
GGACGCAGCATATCGTTCGCTATCAACTGAACGCCAGCCACAAATCCCTTGATGGTATCTTGGAATACCAGCATCAGTATGGCTGTTCCTGCTCCCAAGCCGGTCAATATCGCACCAGGGTTCTTTCCTATCAGTGTACTTATGATTATTATCGATCCGATGCATATCACTACCAGTTTGAGCATCTGATAGAATCCTTTCAAAGAATGGTTCTTCAGTTTCTCATTCTCATTGGACATTGCATAGAGGGAGGATATGAAGGTACATATGAGCTTCATACACATCACGATGATGTAAACCCGGCATATCTTCATTGAGAAATCCAGAAACGAATCTTCCGGAAGCATAATCGGCAGTAATGCATACACGATGACAGGGCCGATGACACTGCACGCATCATTGAGCACATCGTTTCCGAGAAGATAATCATCCCATCTGAACTCCGTTTTGTCTGCAATTCTGCGTATAACGGGGATTACAGCTTTCCTGCATATCCTGTCAATAATGAATGATATGAGGAGGATGAAAAGAATTGCTCCTACCCGGAGGAGCAGCATTGCAACAGTCTCCGAACAGCCAGATTGGAGGAACCATCCGGTTATTTTATCGCTGATTGAGTCCATTTAGTTACTTATTATGTCCGGGACCTTCCGGGAACCATCCTTTCCTGACTCTCTCCTTCTGCTGTTTCAGTTCCAATATACTCCAGAAGGATGAAAATGCCGTCACCCCAAGGAGCGAGGATACTATCAGACCTTCGGATGTCAGCGATAATACCCCTAAAACTATTCCTGCCAGCATAAAGATCCACCAGCATTTTACGCCAAGATAGTACTCGGCTTTGATGACTATCGGATGAAATATCCCGATTATCAGAAAGGTAGCAAGTCCTACGATTATTCCGGTGTAGTTCATAGTCTATCAATATTCCTCCTCATTCCACAGAAAATCCTCCTTTGACGGATAGTCCGGCCAGATATCCTCAATGGTTTCGTATATTTCATCATCGTCGTCAAGTTCTGACAGGTTCTCCACCACTTCAAGCGGAGCGCATGAGCGTATGGCATAATCAATAAGTTCTTCCTTGGTCGCCGGCCAAGGTGCATCATCAAGATGATATGCAAGTTCGAGTGTCCAATACATAATTCTTTAGTTTTGATAATTAATACTATTCTTGTTGCAGTTTGCGGACTATAGCATTACAGGTGACAACCGCGGCGACAACAAATGAGCCTACGAAATCCAGAATAAGGTCTTCCATTGTATCTTTCAGGGCAATTCGCCCCGGTAGCGGAGTCGTGTCGTCAAAAGTTCCGCTGGTTTGGAGGAATTCTTGGGAATTGAGGCCGAAAATGCCGTCCGTAACATATTCCCATATTTCCCACATAGCGCCGGCAGCCAATGCAAAGCACAATATCCACAATATTTCAAAAGCCAGATGGAATAGAGATCTATTGACATCTATTCCGTCGATATTAGTAATTATTGCATGTCCTATGATCCCGAGCATTATACCTGAAATTACGTGCAGAGCCATATCCCACCATTGGAATCGTCCATAAAAATCAAACAGGTCGCCCATTACCAGAGAAGCGAAGCAAAAACCGACAAATGCAATCTCCATTGCTTTAGGTATAGCCTTCCCCGTTGTTTTTCCCAGTACGGGTTGTAACAGAACCACTGCAATCATCAGAAGATTTTCAAAGATCTGAAATGCGATATGTCCGACAGCGATATCGGTGTCCACACAAATCATAGATACGATTTGTGCGACAAGTAGAATCACTGAGAAATATAGTATCGCTCTTGAAAAGCGAGTCATTTTGGCAAGCACGTTCATTGAATCTTCTGTTTTATTATTTTCAGTATGTCGGCTGAAGCTGATTCCATTCTATTGTTCATCTGAGACTGAAGCATTACCATCCTGCAGTCTTTTTCTTCGCATAATCGAAATGCAAATTCACTCTGCAGCTGCGGATCCGTGGAACTGTACGACATGCCACGGTCGTGAAAAAAATGTGCATTCTTATCTTCTATCCCTTTGATCGGAGCTGTATGGATCAGAGGTACGCCTCTGTTTAGGGCTTCGGTACTTGTCAGCCCACCCGGTTTTGTGAAGAGCACATCACAGGCATCCATAAACAGCATCACTCTATCAGTATATCCGACAACCTTTACTATTGAAGACTCCGGATACATTCCCTGAATCTCTCTTTCCTGCTCCTGATTTCTTCCGCATATACAGACTATCCTGTCCTTCGGTGAACATTTATTCAGAAGATGTCCTATAAGTTCATTCATGTTGCCGAATCCCATAGACCCTCCCATTATGAGAAACCACCTGCCGTCCAGTGATTGACTACGAAATGAATATATTTCATCAAGTTCCTGCCTGGCTTCCTTTTGTGGAATTTTCCCGACAAGATTGTCCGCTCTGCACGGTATTCCTGTAGGATATATCTTTTCTGCCGGAACGCCTTTCCTGACATATTCCTCAATCAGATCAGAATGAGCAATCATATATCCGTCAAGATCAGTCTCATTCATAAACGGATAGCATGTGTAATCGGTAGCGACAAAGAAAGATGGAATACAAAGACCATACTTTTCCTTTATGAACGATACTGACAGAGCCGGGAAAGGGTGGGTACATACTACGGCATCATATCCATTGCCGCATATCAAATGGTATATTTCTGTTGCGTAGGTTTTATTGAAACGATATACCGGAGATCTCGGTTTGAATCTTATTGAACTGTACCATTCACCTATAGCATATCCCGTACTGAACAGAGAGTTCTTTACAGAATTGTCATATATTCTTGAAACCTTATTGGACAGTCGTTTCCCGGCAAGTCCCAAGGCATCATATATGTCGCACTGCATGCCATCATTCTCGATGGTACGTTTAAGAGCCTTTGCAGCAGAATTATGTCCCTCTCCGGTATTGCAGGATAGTATGAGTATCTTATGCGGCATCTTATTCTATGGTTTGATGTGAAATCAATACGTTGTCAATCTTCAGCCTGGTCTTCAGCCATTCCTTCATCTGCCCGGTCAGTTCTTCGGAGAGAGGCTGATTACAATGGAGATTTACCATAAGGACGTCGGATTCAGTCAGATCACGGTTAACTGTTTTTCCTCGTGACAGGCTGATTTCTGAGACTGACGGGTAGATGCTGAATATTTCCTTGGCTATCTGACTGTGAGGAATGCTGCTATCCTTAAGCAACTTCACTTCTTCACCGAGAGTTCTGATTTCCTGGTCTTTTGATGC
>JAFVVN010000085.1 GCA_017502125.1 Bacteroidales bacterium
GGTTCTCATAGCTGAGGCCGTGGAGGCTGCAAAGGATGCTGAATATGTGATTTTCGTAGGAGGTCTCAACAAGAGTGCACATCAGGACAACGAGAGCACAGACCGTTACGACACCTTCCTTCCTTACGATCAGCAGGATGTCATCGATGCTCTTGCTGAGGTTGCCGGCAAGCTGGTGGTTGTAAATATTTCAGGATCACCGGTTTCAATGCCATGGGCAGACAGGGCTGACGCCATCGTTCAGGGTTGGTATGGCGGTACCGAGACAGGAAATGCCCTTGCGGACGTGCTCACAGGAAAGGTCAATCCTTCGGGCAAGCTTCCGTTCTCAGTGCCTTTCAGGTATGAAGACGGCCCTATCAAGACTGAGGCCCAGTATCCCGGAATCAAGGAAGAGGGAGACGAATTCTGGCAGACACACTACTCCGAGGGTGTATATATCGGCTACAGATGGTATGATTCCAAGGATGTTCCGGTGCAGTGGCCGTTCGGTCATGGTCTCAGCTACACTTCGTTCGAATATACTGACGCAAAGGTTTCAAAGCCTGTCATGAAGAAGGGAGGTACTGTCGAGGTTTCTGTGGTCGTGAAGAATGTGGGAGACTGCGACGGAGCAGAGGTTGTTCAGCTTTATATCGCTGACCCTGAGGCCTCCATCGACCGTCCTGCAAAGGAACTCAAGGGATTTGAGAAGGTATATGTGAAGGCCGGAGAGACAGCAAAGGTGACATTCGAGATATCGGAGGAAGACCTCAGCTGGTTCGATGCAGAGAACCATAAGTGGGTTGCCGAGCCGGGTGAGTTCCAGGCACTTCTTGCTTCGTCTTCGAAGGATGTCAGGGCTACTGTTCCATTTACACTGAAATAAAAGACAGATTCGTAGCATATGAAGAAGGCGTTTGCAATATTGCTTGCATCCCTGCTGTTGTTTCCTTGCAGTCTGGATGCCAGGAAAAGTCAGGAAGGTGTTCCTGAGCTTAAGGTGATGTCGTATAACATAAGATTGGGAGTGGCTAATGACGGCACCAATTCATGGAAGTACAGATGTCCTGCCACTATAGGGATGCTCAATGCACAGAAACCGGATGTTTTCGGTGTGCAGGAGGCTCATGATTTCCAGATTGCCTTCATCGAGGAATTTGCACGGGATTATAAGTCTGTGGGAGTTGGCAGGGAGGACGGAAAGAAGGAAGGTGAGCACATGAGCATCTTCTGGAACAAAAAGAGAGTGAAGCTTCTTAAATGGGGCACATTCTGGCTCTCAGAGACCCCTGACAAGCCTTCCAAGGGTTGGGATGCTGCATGTTTCAGGACTGCCACCTGGGCACTTATGAAGGACAGGAAGACAGGAAGGAAGTTCTATTTCGTTAACACGCATCTTGACCATGTGGGCGCGCAGGCTCAGAAAAACGGTCTGCAACTCATCGTAGACAGGATAGACAGCATCAATCCTGAGGGATATCCTATGGTGCTTACGGGAGATTTCAACATCAAGCCGACAAATCCGGCTCTTGTGAATCTTGATGCAAGGATGCAGAGTACGAGAAAGATTGCTGACAAGACCGACAACCGCAACACATTCAACGGATGGAGTACGGCAAAGACCGACAAGATAATAGACTATATCTATATCTCAGGATTCAGCGGATGTCCGGAATACAGGACTGTGACCGAAAAATATGCTGATAAAGCCTTCGTTTCCGATCACTATCCTGTGTATGCACGTCTTATCTTCTAAATGATATTTCCTGAAAGAACTGCGGACAGTGGAAGTCGGGTGATGGAAGCCCGATGGGAAAATGACTCAGGAACTCGAATTCCGTCCTTGACCTGCGCCTTGCTGCCAGGAGAGTGCCTATACAGTTCAGTTCAAAGTTGAAGTATCCTTCTCCCGAAGGATTCTCCACGAAAAATTCGCAGCAGCTGTCCTCCCATACAGGGCCGCAGTCATCGAGGGTCACTGCGCGTATATTCTCTTCCTTCACTTCGAAAAGAATGGCCAGGGCCTCGTCGGAATATCCTATCCTGAAGTTCACTTCAGGTCTGTACGGAAATTCCTCCCAGTTCACGCAGCCTATCGTGTAGGATGGAAGTTTCTGAAGTTCAGAGACCACTTCCGGTCCCCGTGTGTCGATCTTGTGTACCTCAGTCATGACTTATTTCTTTATTACGCTGTATTTTATTCCCATGGATGTCAGTTCTTCGATGAAAGGAGCCGTCACAGCCACTCTGAACTTGCGCGAAAGGAATTCTATGTTCCATTTCTTTTCAGGGTCGTAAAGGAACATGGTGAGAGGGACCGTGCCTTTGTTGGACTTGATCATCTTCACGAGCCTTTCCCTGAATTCAGGGGAGAGCATAGGGGTGGATATGCTGATGGAGAAACCTTTGATGAAGGTGTCGGTCACATTTCCCAGCAGCATTATCTTCTTGACCCTGAAGGCGTATGGAGAAGTCTTTCCCTGGGCCTTCTCTTCCGGTTTGATGAAATATTTCTCCTCGATGTCCCCCTCGATGAATATGGCGCTGTGCAGCTGCATATAGCCCATGAAGG
>JAFVVN010000040.1 GCA_017502125.1 Bacteroidales bacterium
AATCAGGTGCTCAGTACCATTCCGGGCAACAAATACGGCAAGATGCAGGGTACTTCTATGGCCTGTCCTCATGTCAGCGGACTTGCTGCCCTCGTGCTTGCAAGATTCGGTGGTGAGGGATATACTCCTGCAGCGCTCCGCAAGCAGATAGAAGAAAATGTGACAGATATATCCTCGTTCAATGTGGGATATAATCTGGGTAAAGGACTTGTGAATGCCTATAAGGCCCTTGGAGCCTCTGGGGGAAAGGCACCGGATGTTCCCTCTGGACTTACTGTGTCCACACAATCTAATAACATAAGTTTCTCTGTCAAGATACCTAAGGACTCTGATGACGGTGTTCCAAGCTCCATATATATCTACTACTCGACCTCAGATTTCACTTCCGTCAAAAACAAGTCGTTCGGAATGTTCTATGTCGAGGACAGAAAGGTAGGAGATGTGCTGTCCGGAACCATCAGCGGTGTGGACTTCGAGACAGAATATCATATTGCTGCGGTTGCAGGTGACCTTGCAGGAAACAAGTCGGCCCTTTCGACCAAGGTCGTCGCTGTGACCGGCCCTAATTCTGCACCTGTTCTTGAGACGGAATCTGCGCTTGACGTCAAGATCAAGCCTCATGAGAAGGTTTCGGCTGACTTTGATATCATAGAACCTGACGGACACTTCTATCTTATTGATCTTGAGCCCGGTTCGGAGGCTGCAATGCTGGATACCCTGGTGCGCGAAAGCCCTAAGATCCGCCTTACTCCTTCATTGGTTACAACCGGCAAGTATTCTGCCACCCTCACCGTGACCGATATCTATGGCATGGCCACTGTCCAGACCTATAAATATGAAGTACTTCCTAATACCAAACCTGTGATCATCAAACCTTTCGAGGATATGATCTTCAACTCGAAAGCTGCTGAGGTCCAGGAACTTCAGACTCTGGATTACTTCATGGATGAAGATGGAGAAGAACTTTCCTACAGTTTCGAATTCAGTCATCCGGAGATAGCGAATGCTACATATTCCGGAGGTAAGATCCAGATCACGTCCATGAACTACGGCGTATCTGAGATCAAGGTTACCGGGACCGATGTGAGGGGAGAGTCTGTTTCCCAGTCCCTGAGGGTGCTTGTCAGAAGCGATTCCAAGGCGCTCAGCCTTTATCCTAATCCTGTTCAGGACAAGATGAATATACGCGTCGGAAAGGATGCTGCTGAACTCTCTCTGAAGATGATATCTGCATTGGGCTCTGTAGCCTATAAGGGCGATTATCAGAATGTGTCACCTTTCGATGTGGTCACTGTCGATCTTTCCGGTCTGACTGCCGGCAGTTATACTGCAGTCGTCGTGATTGATGGTGTAGAGTATAAACAGCAGGTTGTAAAGTTGTGATTATGAAAATTATACGTAGATATATCGTGGCTGTGGCAACTGTCCTGTCTTCTGCGATAGGCTTCATGGCAGGTGCCCAGACCTTGCCGTCTCTGACACTTCAGCAGGATCCTTCCGTTCTCTCCATGGGAATGGCAGGAGTCTCCTCAGATGCAGGGGCATATGCCATTCAGAATAATGTGGCTGCTATTTCCATGGCAGATAAGACTATGGATGTGCAGGTGGGCCTTGGCCTGTGGCAGCCGTCTTATGCAGATCTGATGACTATAGGAGTCGGCGGAATATACCGACTTGGAAAATTGGGCTTCGGCCTGGACTTCAAGATGCTCAAGATGCCTGCGTATGGCAGCGTGTCTGGAAATGGCTCCGACATCAGGGACAGTGAATTCTCTCCTCGCGAAATGGGCATTGCTGCCGGTTTTTCATATGCTATAATCGACTGCCTTTCTGCCGGGGTGACGCTCAGGTATGCGGATTCCAGACTTGCTGAGGAAGCATCAGCAGCCGTGTTCGGGGCTGATATCGCAGTTTATTTCGAGAAGAACGGAATAAGTGCCGGTCTTTCGTTGAATAATTTAGGAACAAAGGTCAAGTATGCAGAGACATCATACTCCCAGCCAATGATGTTGAAGGTAGGAGCCGGATATGATCTGAAGTTGGGATCTTCCGCATTGGACTTCGATGCTGAAGCTGATGTCCTCTTTGCCGGGGGAGTGATGGCGGGAGCCGGATGTGAATATTCGTTCAAGGACATGGTCTTTGCAAGGGCTGGATACCATTTCGGCAGTTCTGCGAATGCGGTTCCATCCTATGCCTCAGCCGGTCTTGGTCTCAAGTTCTTCGGTGCACAACTGAATTTTGCCTATCTCTTCGGGTCGGATGTGCTGTCGAACTCGATGTGCATATCCCTGGGATACACTTTCTAAGCACCTTCTGGTTATTTACATAAATATTGAAGAGAGGCCGGCCCCTGTGAAGGATCCGACCTCTCAAATTTATATTCTCTGTGTCAGCAGATTATGCGAACCGGCCGACTATTTCACGAACTTTTGCAACCTTTTCGTCCAGGAGTTCCTTGGAAGTTGCCTCACATAGGAAACGGAGATATGGCTCCGTGTTCGATGGACGGATGTTGAACCACCAGTCCGGGAATTCGACACGATAACCGTCAAAATCCATATAGGCTGTTGCCTTTTCCTGGCTCATGAAATAGTCCCTCACTGCATCCATAGCCTCTTTCTTGGCCTCGATGCGGAAGTTGATCTCTCCTGAGTTCTGATATTTTTCGATGCGGGCGATGAGCTGGCTTAGCGATATTCCCTGAGCTTTCATCTTGGCAACTACATTCAGGATGAGGATGGCTGCGAGCAGACCGCTGTCCGAATAGAAGAAATCGCGGAAATAGTAGTGACCGGCAAGCTCTCCTCCGAACACTCCGTCCAGCTCACGAAGTTTAAGTGCAGCATAGGCACGTCCCACTCTCCATGTGTTCATCACTCCGCCCATAGGAGCCAGATATTCTCCCACAGCCTTGGAACTGCGGATGTCCTGATGGACATATCCCTTTTCTCCTCTTTCCTCAAGGAAATAGTGTCCGAGAACCGCAATCATGAGGTCCGGCGATATGAAACGGCTGTTTTCGTCCACGAACATCACACGGTCTGCGTCTCCGTCGAAGATGACACCGATGTCTGCCTTGGTTTCTGCAACAAGTTTCTTGAGGTCTGCCACATTTTCCTGCACAAGCGGGTTAGGCTCATGATTAGGGAAGCGGCCGTCCATATCCTTATATATATATGCCGGCTGATTTCCGAAGATCTCGTCCACGAAGAGCGAGGCCATTCCGTTGGACACGTCCATGGCAATCTTCAGGTCTGACCAGTCTCCCTTGTATTTGAGAAGGAATGCAAGATAGTCTGCATGTATGTCCGGCATCGGGTGTACCTCTCCTTTCACTTCTGCCGGGGTGCATGGCCTGCCTTCCTCGATCCAGTCGCGGATCTGGCCCAGACCGGTGTCAAGTCCCACAGGAAGTGCGTTCTCACGCGAAACCTTCATGCCGTTGTACTCGGCAGGATTGTGTGAGGCCGTAATCTGGACGGAAGCCTTGAAACCATAGTTGGCAGTGCCGAAATATACCATTGGAGTCGTGCAGAGTCCTGCGTCATAGACATCAGCCCCTGCATCCGTGATTCCCTTGATAAGATATTCATGAATCTCGTCAGATGAGACTCTGGCGTCCCTGCCCACAAGGACCTTGTCAGCAGAAAGTAGTTCAGGAAGGAAGTAGCCCACCTTGTAGGCTGTCTCCCTGTTGAAATCCACGTTGTAGATTCCTCTGATGTCGTATGCGTGAAATGCTCCCATTATCGTTTCGATTTATATCGTGTCTGCACCGAACCTTTGGAGATGGCCTGCAGTTTGCGGGCGATCATCTTGCGGCGTATCGGCGAAACATTGTCTACAAAAAGGTTGCCTTCAAGATGAGAAAGTTCGTGCTGAACCATCCTGCACCCGAACCTGTCGAACTCCTCGACCACCTTCTCGAAATTCTCATTGTAGTATTCCACCTTGATTCTGGACGGGCGACGCACCTCGGCATACACTCCAGGTACGCTCAGGCAGCCCTCCGAGTATTCGCAGGTGTCTTCGCTTTCTTCCAGGATGACAGGGTTGATCATGACGCGGAAGAAATCATGCAGATAGTCGTATGTGTCGGACAGATCCCTGCCGTCAACTATTACGATACGCTTGTTCACTCCCACCTGAGGAGCTGCAAGTCCGCATCCGTCCGCCACCTTGAGGGTCTCCTTCATGTCTTCCAGAAGTCTGGTTATTCCCTCCTTGTCATTAAGGTCCGCATCCACGTTCTCGCGGCGCAGGACCTCGGATCCGTATAAATAAATCGGTAGTATCATATGTATGTCCTTACTCTGAATGTTATCTTTATCTTCTGTCCAGAAAAGTCTGGAGGATGATGGCTGCGCTTATCTTGTCTACGGATTCCTTCTTCATCCTGTCCTGCTTCTTCATCCCTCCGTCGATCATCGCACGATGCGCCAGCACTGAGGTGAACCTCTCGTCCTCCAAGGTCACAGGGATGTCCGGAAAGGCCTTTGCAAGCTGTTTCAGGAACACATCCACGTCCTTTGCCGCCTCCGATGGACGCCCGTCAGTGTTGATGGGATAGCCCACCACAAAGCGCACCACCTTCTCATTTTCAGCGTATTTTTTGAGATATTCTATTATCTTTGCAGAATGTATCGTATCCAGTGCGGATGCAAAGATTCCGAGCGGATCGCTCACTGCGACACCCACGCGTTTTCTGCCGTAATCTATGCCAATTATTCTGTCCATAAGGATACAAAGTTACTAGTTTTTTATGGCACAACAAAACAAAGAGAAGAAAACCAGAAATTTCCGACTCACCCTGGTTGACGATAAGACCCATAAGCATTTGTGGACTGCCCATTTCACAAGGGTCAGCCTGATCGTTTTTGTGATAAGCGTACTGGTGATGCTGAGTGCGGCTGTGTATTGCGTCATAGCCTACACTCCTGTGCGGACCTTCATCCCTGGATATCCCGATGCACATTCAAAGAGAGCTGCAATCCAGAATGCCATCCGCATCGATTCGCTGGAGAATGTGATCTACAGGTGGGAACTCTATTCCGAGAATCTCAGAAGGGTGGTGGATGGAGAGGAGCCTCTGAAGATCGACAGTCTCATAAACGCCGTCCAGACTGCCAGAGCCGATGCACCGGATGCTGCGGAGCTGCTCAGAAAGGATTCACTTCTGAGAGAAAATGTGAAGGAGGAAGAGGAGTTCGGAATTTCTGCCAGGGGAAAGAGGGACCTGCCTATCGAAGGTCTGCATTTCTTCACCCCGCTTAAGGGTGTCGTGTCGCAAGGCTATGATGCCAACATACATCCTTATATAGACATAACGGCCCCGGAGGGCTCTGTGGTCAAGGCCGTGATGGATGGAACCGTGATATTCTCCGGATGGAGCGAGGATGCAGGGAATACTATCCAGATTCAGCATGAGAGCGATATCGTGTCGATATACAAGCATAATGAGAAACTTCTCAAGAAGGTGGGGGACAAGGTCACGGCCGGCTCTCCTATAGCTCTTGTGGGGAATACCGGAACCCAGACGACAGGCACCCACCTGCATTTCGAGCTCTGGCATAAGGGCGAGACAGTGGATCCTACATTGTATATCAAATTCTAAAGGTCCATATGGAAAAGAGAAGAATAGCCATTCTGGGATCGACCGGATCCATCGGACGTCAGGCTCTGGATGTGATAAGTCAGCATCGTGACCTATTCGAGGTGGAGCTCCTCACAGCAAAGAACAGTTCCGACCTTCTGATCAGTCAGGCCATCGAGTTTGACGCCAATTCAGTCGTGATCTGCAACGAAGATAAATACAAGGAGGTGTCAGATGCCCTCCAGCCTCATTATATCAAGGTCTTTGCCGGCATGCAGTCTGTCTGTGACCTTGTGGCCGGTGACAATATCGATATTGTCCTCACCTCCATGGTGGGATTCAGTGGCCTGTCGTCGACTGTGGCTGCCGTGAAGGCAGGAAAGACCATCGCTCTTGCAAACAAGGAGACCCTTGTGGCTGCCGGTGCCATAGTCATGGAACTTGCTGCCAGACACGGTGCCAGAATACTTCCGGTGGATTCGGAGCATTCTGCGATATTCCAGTGTCTTATGGGCTCTGCCGGAGCTGATATTGAAAAGATACATCTCACTGCATCCGGAGGTCCGTTCCGCACATGGAGCAGGGAGGATATAGCCAAGGCCACGAGAGCCCAGGCCCTCAATCATCCAAACTGGAGCATGGGAAGCAAGATCACCATAGATTCGGCCACCATGATGAACAAGGGACTGGAGATAATCGAGGCGCGCTGGCTGTTCGGAACTCCGGGAGAAAAGATCCAGGTGGTGATTCATCCGGAATCCATAATTCATTCCATGGTGGAATATGCTGACGGCTCTGTGATAGCCCAGATGGGGCATCCTGACATGAGGGAAGCCATCCAGTTCGCATTCAGCTTTCCTCAGAGGCTGCCTCTGGATAACAGGAAACTGAACTTTGCCGAATTGGGCAGCATGTCGTTCTTTGCGCCTGACCAGGAGAGGTTTCCGGCTCTGAAACTGGCATATGAGGCTCTGGCAAAAGGGGGAAACATGGCCTGTATCATGAACGCGGCCAATGAGGAGGCGGTAGCTGCTTTCCTGCAGGAACGCATAGGATTCTATGATATCACCGATGTAGTCCAGGACTGCATGGCTGGTGCGGATTTTGCAGCATCGCCCGATCTTGATGCCATTTTCCGGACTAACGAGGATACCCTCGTCATGGCGGCGGAGAAGATAGCCCGTCTGTCCGGAAGAAAATCATTTCAACAGTAATAGATGATAGCACTTATAAAGACACTTCAGGTCATTCTTGCGCTGGCCATACTGATTCTGGTGCACGAATTCGGCCATTTCATATTTGCCAAGCTTTTCCACATCAGGGTGGACAAGTTCTTTCTCTTCTTCGACGTGGGAGGGACGAAGCTTCTCAGTACCAAGACAGGATGGTTTGCGAGGCTTTTCCCGAAGGGGGCTGAATGGGAGACCGAATACGGCATCGGCTGGCTGCCTCTCGGAGGATATTGCAAGATAGCAGGAATGATCGACGAGTCCATGGACACCGGACATCTTAAGACTGAACCTCAGCCATGGGAGTTCCGGACCAAGCCGGCCTGGCAGAGGCTTCTGGTCATGGCCGGTGGGGTGCTCTTCAACTTCATCTTTGCAGTCATCATGTACTCTACCATTCTCGGAATATGGGGTGAGGCATATATCAAGAATGAAGGTAACAGCATATATGTCAATGAGCTGGCATATGAAATGGGTTTCAGGAACGGCGACCGTATCCTGGCTTTTGACGATTTCATCCCTGAGGACTTCGGTATGCTTCAGGCCGATCTTGTGAGACAGGAAACCCGCAAGGCCACTGTGCTCCGTGGTGGGGACACTCTGAACATATACATAGACCACAGCATGATAGGTGATGTGCTTCAAAGCCCGGGAATGTTCGCTTTGGCTCACCCTTTCATAGTGTCCAAGATGGATGATGAATCTCCGAACGCCGGTCTTGACATTCAGGCAGGTGACAGGATCATCGCCATTGACAGCACCGGTATCGACTTTGTCCAGGATGCATGGAAGATTCTCGGAGACCATCGCGGGATGACTGTGACCGTGGACATTCTCCGTCAGGCAGATACACTTCAGAAGGATATGCAGGTGGACACCGCAGGAAGGCTTGGAATTTATCTTCAGGCTCCCGAGGTCCAGTCAAGAAAATATACGGTGGCACAGGCGATACCGGCCGGTTTTGACAAGACCATCTCCACCGTGGGCGGCTATCTGAAGGACCTTAAGCTGGTCTTCACTCCAAGTACCGAGGCCTATAAGTCTGTGGGCAGCTTCATCGCGATAGGACAGATATTCCCGTCTGCCTGGGATTGGTACAGTTTCCTCAGCATCGTCGCCCTTCTGTCCATAATGTTGGCCGTGATGAACCTTCTGCCGATCCCCGCCCTTGATGGCGGTCACATAGTCTTCACCATCTATGAGATGGTCACAGGACGCAAGCCTGGCGACAGATTCCTGATGGTGACTCAGATGATAGGAATGATCCTGATTCTGGCGCTGATGTTCCTCGCTTTCGGCAATGACATAACAAGACTTTTAAGATAAACAAACATCTCCATATGAAACGCATCCTTACATACTTTGCAGTGGCTGTAGCAGCCCTCATGAGCATTGCCTGCAATGAGCAGACCAAGAAGAAGGTTCTCCTTCCCAACATCAGCGGAAAGGCCGGTGAAGTCATTGTTGTAATCGGAAAGACCGACTGGGAAGGTATCGTGGGTACCACCTTGCGTGACACACTCGCATGCGACTGCCCTTATCTTCCTCAGCGTGAACCGCTCTATACCCTCGTCGATGTGGCTCCTGCCGGATTCACCAATATGTTCCAGATACATAGGAATATCATAGTGGTCAACATCAGCAATGCAGTCACGGAGCCGGGTGTCGTTTTCAAGAAGGATCAGTGGGCTGCCCCTCAGTGCGTGATCTATGTGAATGCCATCAATGCGGACTCGGCAGCGCAGCTCATCAAGGATTTCAGCGCAAAGATAAAGACCACCCTCGAGCAGGCTGAGAGAGACCGCGTCATCGCGAATGCTACGAGATATGAGGAGCTCAATCTCCGACCAGTGGTCACCAAGGTTTTGGGAGGTGCGCCTCGCTTCCCATCCGGGTATCAGCTCAAGAAGAAGACCGGCGATTTCCTGTGGGTTACCTATGACACTCAGTTCACCATGCAGGGAGTGCTCATGTTCAAGTATCCCGTTGTGGAGGGTGAGGATATGATGAATCTGGACAACATCATCGACAACACCAACAGGATGCTGAAGGAGAACGTCCCTGGCATGTTCGAGAATACATATATGACCATAACTGATTTTGCACGTCCGTCCATCGAGTACATCCGCTATAAAGGTCGTGACTTTGCTCAGCTGAGAGGATTCTGGGAAGTGCATAACGATTATATGGGAGGTCCTTTCATCTCACATGTATTCTATAGCCCGGATGGAAAGGAAATGATTGTGCTTCAGGGATTTGTATATGCTCCTAAATATGACAAGAGACATTATCTCAGACAGGTGGAGTCGATACTTTACTCTTTCCAGTGGGATGAGCCTGAGGAGAAATCAAAGGAGAACTGATAAAAAGATTCAAAATATTTTGTCAGTTTAAAAAGATTTCTTACCTTTGCACTCCCATTTGTGAAAAGTGGCAAGTTTGGTCGGTTCGTCTATCGGTTAGGACTCAAGATTTTCATTCTTGCAAGAGGGGTTCGATTCCCCTACCGACTACGAAAAAATATAAAAAATAAGAACAATGGCAAACCACGCTTCAGCAGACAAGCGCTATCGCCAGAGCGAGAGGCGCAGATTGCATAATAAGTATTATGCAAAGACTACAAGAAACGCAATTCGTGCGATTCGTAACACAAACGACAAGGCAGCAGCCGAGGCAAACGCACCTAAGGTGTACGCTATGATCGACAAGCTCGCTAAGATCGGTGTTATCCACAAGAACAAGGCTGCAAACCTCAAGAGCGGTATCGCAGTTTACATCAACAAGCTTTCATAAAGAAAGATTCCTTTTAAAAGGTTTTCTTATAGCTATAAAACGGCAGTCCGATCGGGCTGCCGTTTTTGTGTCATGTCCACTCTGATCCTGAGGAGATCCCTGAATCTTATAGGTCGTATCCACCGCCGAGGGCGTAGTAGAGGTTGATTACTCCGCGGATTTCATCGAGACGGTCAGTGGTTTCGCTCAGTTCGGCCTGGAGAAGGTTCTTCTGTGCAGTGAGCACCTCAAGGTAGTTGGTATTGCCGTGCTTCATGAGGAGCTGGGTATTCCACACCGCAGCCTGAAGAGTGAGAATCTGTTTCTTGTCTATCTCCACCCTTCTTCGTGCTGTCTGCCACATGTTGAGGGCGTTGTTCACTTCCACACCCGCATCGAGCAGGCATTGGCGGAAAAGGTAGGCAGCCTGTTCATACTGGGCCTGGGCTGTCTTCATGCGTGCTTTGTTGGCTCCGCGTCCGAATACAGGCTGGACGAGGGAGGCTATGAGGTTGGATATCAGGCTTCCTGGGTCCAGAACTATGTTTCCGTTACCTGTGGTCCATCCGATTGCGCCGCTGAGCGACAGGGATGGGTAGAAGGCAGCTCTTGCGATATTCCTGGAGTAGTGGCATTGTGCGAGGGTCAGCTCTGCCTGGCGTACATCAGGACGTCTGCTCAGAAGTTCTGCAGGAACCCCGGCCGACAGCTCGGTAGGGAGGACCTGTTCGGCAAGCGTGGTTCTGTATATAGGCATAGGAACCACTCCGATGAGGGAGCAGAAGGAATTCTCCATTTCGTATATCTTTCTCTCAAGAGTCATCACATCCGCTTCCACGCTGAGCCGGTTGGCTTTGGCCTGAAGAACTGCAGCTTCGTTTGTCTTGCCGGCTCTCTTGAGGGCATCCAGAGTGCGGATGTTCTCTTCCCATGTGTCTAATGTGCGTCGGCTTATTGCAAGCTGTTCGTCAAGCCCGAGAAGTGTGTAGTAGCTTTCAGCGATAGTGGCCACCAGTCTTGTTTGGACAGCATGTTCATATGCCTTGCTTTGCTCTACCGCTGCCTGTGCCCTGCGCTTGGAATTACGCAGCGAACCGAAGATGTCAGTTTCCCAGCTTGCTCCCACCGACGCGGAGAATGAACCGGGAAGTCCGCCCTGCATGTTGAAGTTTCCTCCGGGAAACAGGGCCCATCGTGCGGCAAGCAGGGAGGCCTCGGCCTCCTGAACCTTCAGGCGGGCTACCCCTATGTCTGTGTTATATTGCAGTCCTGTGGCTATCCATTCTTTGAGCAGAGAGTCGGTGAAGAACTTGTCCCATGAGACTGAAGCCGTGGATATCGAGTCGGGCAGGACCTCCATTCTGCGGTAGAGACTGTCTACGAAAGGAAGTTCCTGTCTGTCGTACTGCTTGTAGAAGCTGCATCCCGTGATGGACAGGACTGTGAGGACTGTTATGATTATCTTATATATATGTCTCATATTCTATCTCGTTTTGGCATTACCTTTTCTTCGATATACTGGAATACGATGAAGAGAACCGGTACGATTACTATCAATGCGAGGGTTCCCACAAGCATTCCTCCCACGGTACCCACTCCTATCGAGATGTTACCGTTTGCTCCCACTCCCGAAGCGAACATGAGCGGAAGCATACCGAAGATCATTGTGAGTGAGGTCATGAGTATCGGGCGCAGACGCACCTTGGCAGCAGACATCGCTGCCATCGTGATTGACATGCCCTCAGCGCGTTTCTGCGATGCGTATTCTGTCAGAAGGATGGCGGTCTTGGCAAGCAGACCGATGAGCATGAGCAGACCGATCTGGAGATATATGTTGTTCTCAAGCCCGAACCATCTTGCGAAGAGGAAGCTGCCTGCGAGGCCGAAAGGAACGGAGAGGATGATCACTATAGGAATGAATATGCTCTCATACAACGCACAGAGAATCAGGAAGATGAATATGACGCATATGGCGAATATGACCGCCACCGAGTTTCCTGAATCGGCTTCCTCTCGTGACATTCCTCCGAACTCATATCCATATCCGGAAGGGAGCACCTCGGAAGCCACTTCGCGTACAGCCTTGATGGCCTGGCCGGAACTGTAGCCTTCCGCAGCCTGTCCGTTGACAGATATTGCCGTGAAGAGGTTGAAACGCGATATCGACTGCGGACCATATATCCTTGTCAGTCTGAGATACTGGTTGATCGGGGACATCTCCCCGCTTGAGGTGCGTACGAACATGTTCTGGAGCGACTCTGTGTCAAGTCTGAACTCCGGTGCAGCCTGGTACATGACGCGATAAAGCTTCGAGAACCTGTTCATGTTAGATGCGTAGCTTCCTCCCACATAGCCGGACAGCACGCTGAGTACGTCACCGGGAGAGGTGCCGTTTCTCTTGCACTGGGCGGCATCCACCTCCACGAGGTACATAGGGAACTTGGAGTCAAACGAGGTCTTTGCACGTGATATCTCCGGACGCTTGTTGAGCTCGGCTATGAAGTTCTTTGATATCTTCTCAAGATCTTCCAGTTTTCCGCCCTTCTGGTCCTGCACATAGACTTCGAATCCGCTGCTGGCTCCATATCCCGGAATCATGCCTCGGGTGTAGACCATGATGTCTGCAGAGGTGATGTCTGCCGTCCTGCGGTATATCTCTTCGATGACTGCATCGATGTGGTCATTCTTTCCGGTACGCTCCTCCCAGTCGCGGAGACGGATCATGAAGTTACCTGTGGACGATCCCTGACCGAACATCATTCCGTATCCTGTTGTCCTGGAATAGGTCTCGATCTGCGGGATGTCGCTGATCCTGCGGTCTATTTCAGCCATTACCTTTTCAGTCTCGGCAATATTGGTTCCCGGAGGAGTCCTCACGTCCATGTTGATGGAACCCATGTCTTCCTTCGGAACAAGACCGGTCTTTGTGGTGTTCATCATATATGCCAGACCTCCGCATGCTACAATCAGGAGTATGACTGTCAGCCACTTGCGCTTGAACATGAAGAGGACTATATGCTTGTATTTATCCACTATCCTTCCGAATCCTGCATCGAAGGCCTTATGGAAACGGCTGGAGAAGCTGGCCTTTTCACCTGGTCTGACCTCATCGTGAGGGGTCATTATGAGGGCGCACAGTGCAGGGGAGAGGGTCAGGGAGTTGAGCAGGGATATACCCACCGCAACAGCCATTGTCAGACCGAACTGGGTGTAGAACGTACCTGTGGTACCTCCCATGAAGCTCACGGGGATGAATACGGCCATGAATACGAATGTGGTGGCCAGAAGGGCTGTGGATATGCCTCCCATTGCGTCCACTGTCGCCTTGTATGGAGATTTGTATCCTTCGTCGAATTTCGCCTGCACAGCCTCCACCACCACGATGGAGTCATCCACCACGGTTCCGATCACCAGCACGAGTGCAAAGAGGGTGATCATGTTCAGGCTGAACCCGGCCACGAACAGGAAGGCGAATGTTCCCACGAGGGACACGATGATGGATATGGTCGGGATGATTGTCGAGCGGAGGCTCTGAAGGAAGACGAACACCACGAGCACCACAAGGATGATAGCTTCAAAAAGGGTCTTGATGACGTTTCTGATGGATGCGTCGAGGAAGTCCTTCGTGCTCATCATGTCTGTGATTTCCAGACCTTTGGGGAGCTCTGCGCGTATCTTCTCTATTTCCTTGTCTACGTTCTTGATGATTTCGTTTGCATTCGATCCGGAGGTCTGGGAGATGCTCATCAGAGTGCCTGGATGGCCGTTCACCAGACCGACATAGTCATAGGTCCTTTCTCCGAGCTCTATGGTGGCCACATCCTTGAGCCTGAGCACTGTACCGTTACTCTCCGCCCTTATGACCATGTTCTCGTAGTCGATTACGTCCTCGTATCTTCCCCTGTATTTGAGCACATATCTGAAGGTATTCTCGGACTCGGCTCCCAGAGTACCTGTCGGGGCTTCAAGGTTCTGCTCGGCAAGCACTGCGGATATGTCGGAAGGCATGAGGCCATATTTGGCCATCTTTCCAGGATCCAGCCAGATACGGAGCGAGTAGTCGCCGCCACGGACATCCACCTCGCCGACTCCGGCAATTCGTGAAAGCCTTGGTTCGATGTTGATCTTCAGGTAGTTGATGATGAATTTCCTGTCGAACGAGTTGTCCGGACTGTATACTGCGATGGCCTTGATCCTGCTGGTCTGCCTCTTTCTGACGGTCACGCCGCTCTTGGTCACCTCTGCAGGAAGGAGGCTCTGCGCCGATGCGATCCTGTTCTGGACATTCACCATGGCCATGTCACCGTCAGTTCCCTGACGGAAATATATCTGTATGCTTGCAGAACCGTTGTTTGTGGCCGACGACACCATATACATCATGTCCTCCACTCCGTTTATGGCCTCCTCCAGCGGTACGAGCACGCTCTTCTGCACAGTCTCTGCGTTTGCTCCCGCATAGCTTGCTGAAACGCTCACTGTCGGAGGTGCGATCTCCGGGAACTGCTCCACCGGAAGCTGGATGAGTCCGATAAGACCCACCAGCAGGATCATCACTGAGATGACTCCCGAGAATATCGGGCGGTCAATGAAAGTCTTTACATTCATTACTGTATGCCCTCCACTGTATTCAATGTGTCGGTCTCTGCAGGCTTGCTCTTGATTTCAGTGCCTTCCTTGATCAGTCCGGCTCCCTCGGCAACTATGATCTCTCCCACCTGGAGACCTCCGGTGACGATATATTCCTTTCCGTTGTTCTGCGGAGCCACCGTGATCTCTGTGGCAGAAGCCTTGCCGTCGATGACGCGGTATACGAAGATTCGGTCCTGAAGCTCATATGTGGCAGCCTGAGGGATCACAATGCAGTCCTTGAGCTCGGACGGGATGATGATGGTGCCGCTTCCTCCGTTGCGGAGAAGGTGGTTGCGGTTGTTGAATACTGCCCTGAGACTCACAGCTCCTGTATTCTCGCTGATTGTTCCCGATATGGCATTGATCTTTCCCTTATGTTCATAGACCTGGCCGTTGCTCATCACAAGCTCCACCTCAGGCATCTGCTTTATGGCATCCTTGAGTGAACCGTACTGCTGCACCATGTCGAGCATCTGGTTTTCCGCCATGGAGAAATATGCATAGACGCGGCTGTCGTCGGAAACCGTCACGAGCGGCTGGGAGATGTTGCTTCCCACTAAGGCTCCGACGCGGTATGGAATCATACTTGCCACACCGTTTACCGGTGAACGTACCTCTGTGTACGAAAGGTTGTTGCTTGCATTGACCTCTTCGGCCTTGCAGAGGGCCAGCCTTGCCTCGGCATCGATGAGGGCGTTCTGTGCGGTCATGAGGTCGAACTCAGAAACTACATCCTGTTCGAACAGGTCCTGGTTGCTTTCATATATGAGCTTTGCTGTGGACAGAGATGCCTCTGCACTCTTTACATTTGCCACAGCGATTTCATATGCGGCCTTGTATGGGGTCTGGTCGATGATGAACAGCACCTGACCCTTCCTGACGCTTTCGCCTTCCTCGATGAGGATGTCTGTGATCATTCCGCTGACCTGAGGACGGATTTCCACGGTCTGCACTCCGCTGATGGCTGCAGAGTATCCTGTGGTGAGGGTCCTGTCGCTTTTCGTGATTTCCAGTGTCTGATACAAGGTGTCTGACTTGGGAGCCGTGCCTGTGGTTCCCTGTCTGCAGGCTGCAAGAATAAGCCCGCCAAGCATGAGGATTGCAATTCGAGTCTTTCTCATTCAGGTAAAATTTGTGCTGTGTTCGTATAAAATCATTATATCTTGCAAAGTTACTTCAATTGCACATTTTTTGAAAAAAAATATCTTATTTTTGTATGGCTAAAAACCGTTTCCAGTCAGTTGTGGAATCGGGTAAACTGAATATCTATGTCAAGAAGGAAAAATTCACACGGCAGGAGTCGTGGTAAGGGAAGAGGACAGAAGAAAGTCTTCCCGCAGGTGACTGGAAAAGTCCAGATGACCCGGGAAGGTTTTGCATTCATAATAGTGGAAGGAGATGAGGATGATGTGTTTGTCAAGGCATCCAAGACAAGGGGAGCCCTGAACGGGGACCTTGTGAGGGTGGCGGTGACTCGTGAGAAGACTGAAAGGCAGCGTCGTGAAGGTGAGGTGGTGGAGATCGTCGAGCGTTCTCCAAGACCGTTCATAGGCATTCTTCATGTGGTGGGAAATCAGGCGTGGGTGCTTATGCAGAGCCGTTTCATGCCATATGACATATCCATTCCGTTCACTCTCAGCGATGAGAAAAGATACCGCCGTCACAATGTAAGGGGTGCCTCCAATGCGGAGCCAAAGGATGAGACAGGATATCTGAAGCCTATTTCCGAGGATGTCTATGCCATACATAAAGTGTTCGAACTCTCTGAAGATGGCCGTCAGGAACTTCGTGCCCGTTCAGGAATGAAGGTGGCGGCTGTAGTGGACGGCTGGGACAGGCATGAGGCCACCCCTCATGGTCATATTGTGGATGTGCTTGGCGAGCCGGGCGAAAATGACACCGAGATGCATGCCATTCTCGCGGAGTTTGCCCTGCCATACCGCTTTGAGGCCGAGGTTGCGAATGCGGCAGACCATATTCCGGAGCAGATTACGGAAGAGGACCTTGCAGGACGTCGCGACTTCAGGGATGTCCTCACGTTTACAATAGACCCTGCGGATGCAAAGGACTTTGACGATGCACTTTCGTTCCGCAGACTTGAGAACGGAAATTACGAGGTGGGAGTCCATATCGCGGATGTGACCCATTATGTGCGTCCCGGATCGGTTGTGGATGAAGAGGCACGCAGTCGCGGAACATCGGTATATCTGGTGGACAGGACAGTGCCTATGCTTCCGGAGAAGCTTTCCAACAAGTTGTGCTCACTTCGCCCGAACGAGGAGAAACTCACATTCTCGGCAGTGTTTGAAATGACTCCTCTGGGGCGTGTCGCAGGCCAGTGGTTCGGTAGGACTGTCATCAATTCCGACTACAGATTTGACTATGACGGGGCTCAGGCTGTGATTGAAGCAGGTGCCGGAGTATCTCACGAAGGTGTTCCTGATGAGGTGACTGAGGCTGTCCTCGTGCTTCACGGTCTGGCTTCAAGGCTGAAGAAGAAGAGGTTTGCCGCCGGAGCCATCAGTTTTGAGAGACCTGAGATGAAGGTGGTGGTAGATGAAAAGGGAAGACCTGTGGATGTCTATCAGAAGGTGTCCAAGGAGGCCAACTGGCTGATAGAGGAGTTCATGCTTCTGGCAAACAGGAGCGTGGCCGAGTTTGTGGCTACCGGATGCAGAGGAATCGGAAATGAGTCTTCCAAGGGACGCAGACCTGCAAAGACCTTTGTCTATCGTGTGCATGACGAGCCTAATCAGGAGAAGGTGGACAACCTGAGGAACTTCATAGGAAACTTCGGATATAAGATGGGACCTACGGGCACCGGAAAGGAGATATCCAGGGAACTGAACAGTCTGTTCGCCGCTGCCAAGGATACTCCGGAATACAACGCTATCGAACTTCTGTCGCTCAGGACCATGGCCAAGGCGCGTTACGATACGGAAAACCTCGGTCATTACGGCCTGGCCTTCAGATATTACACCCATTTCACCTCGCCGATCAGGCGTTATCCCGATATGCTGGTCCACAGACTTCTTGCCTCATACCTGGAAGGTGGGGAATCGGCGCGGAAGGATACTTATGACAAGCTCTGCAAATATGCGTCGGAGCGTGAAGTCGTGGCTGCCGAGGCTGAACGCGCAAGCATAAAGTATAAGCTTGTGGAGTTCATGCAGGATAAGGTGGGCTATGTCTTCGGAGGAAATGTCTCCGGACTTACCGAATGGGGAATGTATGTTGAGGTGGAACCTACCAAGATCGAGGGAATGGTTCCCCTGAGGGATATAAAGAGTGATTTCTTCGAGTTTGATGCCGACCATTACAGACTTGTCGGACGTCGTTCCGGCGTGGTATATAATCTCGGAGATCCTGTCAGAATCAGGGTGAAGAAGACCAATCTTGAGCAGAAACTTCTTGATTATGAGCTCATTGAGTCTGGCCTTGAGGAGAGGGTCTATGACAGGATAGAATATGAAAGCGGCCGTGGTACCTCGTTCATCAAGGGAGAGGACGGATCATTCGACAATGTTACAGTCGGCATAAACAAGGCTGCCCGTAAGGAAAAGGTACGCAAGGCCATCCAGGAGTCCAAGCGCAAGGCCAGGAAGACTTCTGCGAAGAAGGACAGGAATAAGGCAGACTCCAGACCGTCGAGGAAGAACGGTAAAAAGGCGGACTGATGGCCGTAAGATGTTAACAACTAAACTGATATATAATGGCACTATTGGACAACAACAAAGGTTATAAGTGGAATTTCGAGAATATCGGAGGAACCACTCGTGTGAAGATCACCACCGGAGAAGACCTCATGCATCTTGCGGAACTCGATCCGAAGATGTGGACAGTTCTTTCCTGCCCGCTCAAGGGACTTGAGATCGATGAGAAGAGTCTTTCTTTTATGGACTGTGACGGTGACGGCAAGCTAAGGGTCAATGATGTGATATGCACATCTAAGTGGGTGACAGGAGCGTTGAAGGATGCTGACCTTCTTCTTGAGGGAAAGGATTCAATCGACATTGAGAACATCAACAGGGAGGATGCCTGCGGTTCGAAGCTTTATGCTGCTGCAAAGCAGGTCCTCATGAACCTCGGCAAGGAAGGGACTGTGATATCCCTGACTGACATCGCTGACAGTTCAGCCATCTTTGCAAAGACCCGCTTCAATGGCGACGGAGTCATTATTGAAGCTTCGGCCGAGGGAGCTGAAGATAAGGCTGCCATAGCTGCGGCTGTGGCCGTTACCGGCGGAACTCTCGACAGAAGCGGTGTTCAGGGCGTGACGGCTGCTCAGGTCGAGGAGTTCTATAAGGCTCTTGCAGATTATGCTGCGTGGAAGGAAGCTGAGGTGGAAGCTCCATACGGTGATCAGACAGACAAGGCTATAGAACTGTATAATGCCCTGGATGCCAAGGTGAAGGATTTCTTTGTCCGTTCAAGACTTGCTGCATTCTCTCCGGACAGCACATCATCACTCGATGTCCAGACAGCTCAGATTCAGGCAATAAGTGCTGAGAATCTGACCGGCAAGACAGCCGACATCGCTGCATATCCGATAGCCAGGGTTGATGGAAAGGACAGGATAGATCTTTCGGCTCCAGTGAATCCTGCATGGGCTGCTCAGTTCGAAGCTCTTCGCAAGATAGCTGTGGATCCTGAGGCTGAAGTCCTTACGGAGGACGATTGGAATGCCATAGGTGCAAGGTTTGCAGCATATTCAGCATGGAAGTCCGCAAAGGCAGGAGCCGGCGTGGAGGCTTTGGGACTGGACGCGGTGAAGAATTTCATCGCACAGGACAGAAAGGCAGCCATCCTCGATCTTGTGGCTCAGGATGCCGCCCTTTCGGAGGAGGCAGCCAATATAGCCATGGTGGACAAGTTCCTCCATGTATTCCGCGACTTCTATCGTCTTGTCAGAAACTTCGTGACCTTCCATGATTTCTATGACAAGAAGAAGGAGACCCTCGCTATCTTCCAGTCCGGAGTGCTGATGATCGATCAGAGAGCCTGCCGTTTCTGTATGAATGTGGCAGACATGGCAAAACACAATTCAATGGCTGCTTCCAGCGGGATGTATCTCGTATATTGCGACTGTACCACGAAGACAGTTGCAGGCAAGATCCAGATTGTGGCAGCCGTGACTGTGGGCGAGGTGGGTGACCTCATGGTCGGTAAGAATGCCATCTACTATGACAACAAGGGTCTTGAGTGGGATGCGGTCATCACCAAGATAGTGGACAACCCTATAAGCATTGCCCAGGCTTTCTGGTCACCTTACCGCAGGATGGCCACTGCTGTGGAGAATCTCATCAGCAAGAATGCAGCCGACAAGGATGCAAAGATCATGAAGGAGGCGACAACCAAGATAAATGCCGCTCCGTCATCCATTCCGTCAGGTGGTACAGCTTTGTCTCCTGAAACCGACAAGAAGATGGGTGAGGCATTTGATATAGGTAAGTTTGCCGGAATCTTTGCTGCCTTGGGTATGGCTGTCGGCATGATCGGTTCGGCTCTGGTAAGTCTCGCAAAGGGAATCGTCGCTCTCAAATGGTGGCAGGTGATCATGGCTTTCGTTGGAGTCATGCTCGTCATCTCAGGCCCTGCGATGGTCATGGCATGGCTCAAGCTTCGTCGCCGTAATATCGCTCCGCTTCTGAATGCTAATGGCTGGGCCATCAACGTTTCATCAAAGATAAGCATCCTCTTCGGCGAGACTCTTACAGACATAGCGAAATATCCAAAGCTTAAGCTTAAGGATCCATATGCACGCAAGGGCCTGGCCCCATGGAAGAAATGGGTGATCTCCCTCTCAGCCGTTGTGGTGGTAGCTGCCGGTCTGTGGCTTGGCAATCTCCTCTCCTGGGCTGGTCTCCCATCTCCTCTCCCTTGGTTCAATAAGACTGAAGTTGTTGTGGATGAGGTAGTTGTTGAGGAAGTTGCTGTGACAGACAGCACAGTTGTGACAGAACAGGCACTTTAAGCAGTCCTTCATACTTTTACCGTCCCTACATGAAAGCTGATTTCTTGTAGGGACGGTATCCTTATTTCAGATATGTGCTGAAGAAGTTCCAGATTTCCTCGCAGGTATCCATGTCCTTGTGTGCCCAGGAATGCTTTCCTCCGACGATTTCATAAAGGCGGACTTCTATGTCCGGACCTCCTTCCCATGCCGGCGTTCCTCCGAGGTGACGGTGAAGGAGCACCTTGTTGTTCTTTAACGGGAGTTCTGTCGTCTCTGTATGAGTGCACTTCGCTTCTGCTGCCCATACACCGACTGCGAGAGGAACCGATATATATTCTCCCCAGCCTCCCTTATTGTCCGGGTCACCTTCCCAGTGGGAGGTCTTGTCTGCGGTTCCATGAATCTCCATCAGAGGGACAGCCATCTTAGGACTCATGCTTCTGTGGACCCATTCCATTGTCAGTCCGGCGACTGAAGCATATGCCGAGAATGCCTTAGGGCGCTGAAGAGCCATCATATAGCATAGCTCGCCTCCGTTGGACATACCGCTGAAGAAGGTGTTCTTCTTGCTGAGCTTGAACTTTTTCTGTACATGTGCTGCAAGATCGCATATGAAATCTATGTCGTCTGTCTTCATGCCCTCCTGCTTCGGATAGCCGACGTTCCATCCTGTCTTTCCCTTAGGTGCCTTTTCCCCCTGAGGGTAGCACACTGCAAATCCGTGTTTTCTGGCAGTTTCCACCATCTGAGGACAATAGCCTTCCGCATTGCCTCCGTATCCGTGCAGGACGAATACAAGGGGAGCCTGTTCGGGAAGATTCTCCGGAATATACATCCAGTATGTACGTTCCATTCCCTGATGTCTGAAACTATGCTTTTCCTGCGAGCTGGCAGAAAAATGGACTGCCAGAATGAGGCATATTGATGCCAGAAACTTTATTGCTTTCATTTTGATATGATTACTTTTTCTATTATAGGGGTCTGGTGACTGTATGATATGAAGGCGAGCGACGGAATCGGTCTGGTGATGATGAGATTGGCCTTCTTTCCGACCGTGATGGAACCGAGCTTGTCGCTGACACCCATTGCATATGCTGTGTTTATCGTACATGCATTGAATGACTGTTCAGGAGTAAGACGCATGCGTATGCATCCCAGAGCCATCACGAAACGCATGTTGCCGCTTGGACTTGAACCTGGATTATAGTCGGATGCAAGAGCCACAGGAAGTCCAGCTTCAATATACCCCTTGGCGTTTCCATATGGTATTCCGAGGAAGAAAGAACATCCGGGAAGCATTGTAGGCATTGTCCTGCTGCCTCTCAAGGCTTCTATCTCTGCATCTGTCGTCTTTTCCAGATGGTCCACTGAAAGTGCATTGTGCTTGACTCCGACCTGCACGCCTCCAGAAACTTCCAGTTCGTTTGCGTGAATCTTCGGAGTGATTCCATATTCTGCAGCCTTGCTCAATATCCTGTCAGTTTCCTCCACTGTGAAGAATCCGGCATCACAGAATACATCCACAAAGTCGGCAAGTCCCTCCTGGGCGACCCGTGGCAGCATCTCGTTGCAGACCAGATCCACATATTCGCTCTGACGACCTTTGTATGCCCGTCCCACAGCGTGCGCTCCAAGGAAGTTGGCCCGTACGGTGATAGGAGCTGTCTCCTTGATGCGTCGGATCACTCTGAGCATCTTGAGTTCATCCTCCACGGTCAGGCCATATCCGCTCTTTATCTCCACAGCTCCCGTGCCCATTGCCATGATTTCCCTGACGCGCTCCATGGACTGTTCATACAGCTCATCCTCAGATGTCTCATGAAGAAGATCCGCTGAATTGAGGATTCCGCCGCCTCGTGCGGCAATCTCCTCATATGACAGTCCGGCGATCTTGTCCCTGAACTCTCCGTCACGGCATCCGGCATACACGATATGTGTGTGGCTGTCGCAGAATGCCGGCATCACCACTCCTCCTTTGGCATCGATATATTCAGTCTCAGAATGTGCGGAGAAGTTGCCGGATTCGGGAGATGTTTCCGGTGCAGCGGATTCAGAAACCATGGCCGCCCGTGGCCTTGTGAACGGGAGGGGCCCACGAAGTGGGAGGGATTCAGTCTCTGAATCTGGAGCACCGGAAACATCGGTGCCACCTGATCCGAAACCAACAATAACCCCATCCTCGATGACCAGATAAGCATCATGCAGACACTCCACATGCCCCATCTGCTCACCTTCCAGTTTCCTCACATCAGCCGGCAGAATCCCCGCCAACGTACCTATATTATATATAATGGATTTCATAACTATTGCGTTAACACCAGACAAAAGTATGATTTATTTGGATACCGGTGTTTTTCAAAACCATGGCCGCCCGTGGCCTTGTGAACGGGAGGGACCCACGAAGTGGGAGGGATTCAGTTTTGAAAAATATCGGTATTCAAATGGAATTACCTGATGAACTCCACAGACTTCTCGATTAGAGGATGCATGTAGGTGTCGTCCTGGATGAATGGCACCACCTTGCGGTATCTGGCAAGCATCTTCTCGATTTCCCATGAAGACTTGAGCGGGCGGCGGAATTCGAAGGCCTGGGCTGCATTGAAGAGCTCGATGGCAAGTACGCGTTCCGTATTCTCCACCACTCGTACCAGCTTTGTAGCTGCATTCGCTCCCATGCTCACATGATCTTCCTGACCCTGTGATGACGGGATGGAGTCGGCAGACGCAGGCATGCACAGACCCTTGCTCTGGCTCACGATGGAAGCCGCCGTATATTGCGGAATCATGAATCCGCTGTTAAGACCAGGCTTGGCTACAAGGAAATTCGGAAGGCCGCGCTGGCCGGAGATGAGTTTGTATATACGGCGCTCCGATATGTTTGAAAGCTCGGAAAGCGCGATGGTCAGCATGTCCATCGGGATGGCTATAGGCTGGCCGTGGAAGTTTCCTGCAGATATGATGAGGTCCTCGTCAGGGAAGACGGTAGGGTTGTCCGTAGCACTGTTGATTTCCGTCTCTATCACGCCCTTGACATATCTTATCGTGTCCTTGGATGCTCCATGAACCTGAGGTATGCATCTGAATGAATATGGGTCCTGAACATGAGCCTTTGGCCTTTTGATAAGTTCGCTGCCCTGCAGGAGCTCTCTGAAACGCGCTGCTGTGTCGATCTGTCCCTTGTGCGGGCGGACTTCATGAACCTGAGGGTAGAACGGCTCTATGCGTCCGTCGAATGCTTCCAGAGAGAGGGCTCCGATCCTGTCTGCCCAGTCGGAAAGTCTCTCGGCCTGAATAAGCGACCACACGGCGTGGGCACTCATGAACTGGGTTCCGTTCAGAAGAGCAAGTCCCTCCTTGGACTGCAGCCTGATGGCTTCCCAGCCTAATTCCTTCCAGAGATCTGCTGCCTGGCGCACTTCTCCTTTATAATAAACTTCTCCGAGACCGATCAGCGGCAGACACATGTGGGCAAGGGGAGCAAGGTCTCCTGAAGCGCCCAGCGAGCCCTGCTGATATACGACCGGCAGGATGTCGTTGTTGAACATGTCGATCAGGCGCTGAACTGTGATCAGCTGCACTCCGGAATATCCGTACGAAAGTGACTGGACCTTCAGGAGGAGCATGAGCCTCACGATTTCAGGACGCACCTTCTCGCCTGTTCCGCACGCATGTGACATCACGAGGTTATGCTGGAGCTGCGACAGGTCCTCTGCGGGGATGGTGATGTTGCAGAGAGAACCGAAGCCGGTGGTCACGCCATATACCGGTCTTCCGATGTCTTCCATCTTGGTGTCCAGGAATTTGCGGCACTTGACGATCGCAGTTTCTGCCTCTTTTCCGAGTTCCAGTTTTGCTCCGGAAGCGATTATGTCCTTTACCTTGTCGATTGACAGTCTCTTGTGAGAAATTATATGGTTCATAAGAATGAATTTAGTAAATCATACAAATATAATAATTATCTTTGTCCGCTATGAAATTGAAGATATATATTTTGAATATAATCCTCTTCCTTTCATCCTTTGGAACTGCAGCTCAGGAGTGGAGTGTGAACTGGAATGCAGAGACTGACTTTCTTGGTGGAACCGGCGAATATCTCCCTTTCTGGTCCAGGACCGGCAGGGAGGGTATAGTCCCATATTCATCTTCCGCTCTTGTTATCGGAGGTGCCGATGTAGGGTATAAGGCAGAAAATGGACTCTATTTCGAGGCGGGTACCAACCTTGTGGGAAGTCTTGTGTCGAGGAATCCTCTCCAGGATACTCATGTGACGGGAATTGTGGACAGGCTGTATGTAAGCGGAGGGTGGAGAATGCTTCATCTGGATGTGGGTCTGAAGCCTCGCATCAAGGAACTTGGCAATCTCTCCATCACCGGCGGCAGCATCGTGCATACAGGCAATGCACGGAATCTTCCCGGAATAAACGCGTGGTCTGACTGGATCTATTTCGAGAAGGGACATTGGGTGGGGATCAAAGGTAATTTCGCTCATTATCAGATGTTTGATAATAGATATGTCTCCAATGCATGGATCCACAACAAGTCGCTTGCAGTGAAGATTGCCCTTGGCAGAAAGGTGGATTTCGAGGCCTGTCTGGACCATTGGGCCCAGTGGGGAGGAGAATCTCCGACCCTTGGCGCGCGCCCGGTGTCATGGAAGGATTATTATCGTATAATATTCGGAAAGGGCGGCGGAGAAGATGCCACGATTTCCGATCAGAAGAATGCCCTTGGAAACCATCTTGGACGTGAATATGTGAGATTGAACTGGCGTCATTCCGCATTTACCGCCACATTGCAGTACGATATGCCGTTTGAGGATGGTGCCCGTATAATCAAGTGGGAACCGATGCCGGATGGAGTCTACACTCTGAAGTTCGCCTTCAATGACAGGGAAGCATTCGTGACTGATGTGGTATACGAGTTCATATCCACGACATGGCAGTCCGGACCGATCCACGACCGCCCTGCGACAGAAGAAGAGATGACCAAGGACTATGGCAAATATGTATACTGGCAGGATCCTGAACATTTCTATTATGGACGCATATGTGAGGGTGGCCGTGACGGTTATTTCGGCCATAGCGAATATAGGTCAGGATGGACATATCATGGAAGGACCATAGGACTCCCGCTGCTTCTGCCTTCGGCTCCGAATGCGGAAGGAATGACGATGGGAATGGCCTGCAGCCGTGTCAGGGCACATCATCTGGGGCTTGCGGGTAATATGACGGAGGACCTGCCATATGTATTCAAGGCCACCTACAGTTCCAACTGGGGCACCTACAGCACTTCTGAAGGCTCTTTCTTTGCCGGCAGACCATGGCAGCTCTCCCTTGCTCTGGAACTGGAATTCGGCAGGGCAATAACAAATTTACCGATGACTCTCGCTGTCGGTGCATACGGAGACATCGGTAAACTATATCAGAACAGTTTTGGTCTGACTCTCAGGATCCGATACGACGATTCGCGTCGTTTCTGAGAACTGGCTTTAATCCCCGGCGCATGCCGGGGATATTTATTTCAGCATATTTCTGATCATATCTTCATCTGCGATATTCGGAAGAGTTACCTTCAGACCAGGTGTACGCTCCATCTCGCGCTGGATTGCATGCATTGCTCCCTCGTTACGGGCCCAGCTGCGTCGTGCGATTCCGTTGTTCACGTCCCACAGGAGCATCTCGCTGATGTGTCTGTCGGAGTCTTCGCTTCCGTCGATGACCATTCCGAATCCTCCATTCATCACCTCGCCCCAGCCTACGCCGCCGCCGTTGTGGATGGATACCCATGTCGCTCCACGGAATCCGTCTCCTATCACGTTGTGAACGGCCATGTCTGCACAGAACTGCGATCCGTCATATATGTTTGAGGTCTCGCGGAACGGGGAGTCTGTACCGGATACATCGTGGTGGTCACGGCCGAGGACTATAGGTGCAGTGATCTCACCCTTGCGGATGGCCTCGTTGAATGCGAGGGCTATCTTTGTGCGGCCTTCGCAGTCGGCATAGAGGATACGTGCCTGCGAACCCACCACAAGGTTGTTTCTGCCAGCCTCTTCGATCCAGCGTATATTGTCCATCATCTGTCCCTGAATCTCTTCCGGTGCCTCGGCCATGATTTCGCGGAGCACTCGGGCTGCGATTGCGTCGGACTTGGCAAGGTCTTCCGGATTTTCCGACATGCAGACCCATCTGAACGGTCCGAAACCGTAGTCGAAGAAGAGTGGTCCCATGATGTCCTGCACGTACGATGGATAGCGGAACCTGCCGTCTTCCTTCAGTACGTCAGCACCAGCGCGAGATGCTTCGAGAAGGAAGGCATTGCCATAGTCAAAGAAGTACATTCCCTTGTCAGCCAGACGGTTCACTGCAGCTGCGTGTCTGCGGAGAGACTCCTGCACGCATTCCTTGAACCTTTCCGGTTCCTCTGCCATCATGCGGTTGGACTCTTCATAGCTGTATCCCACCGGATAATATCCTCCAGCCCAAGGGTTGTGAAGCGAAGTCTGGTCCGAACCGAGGTCCACGCGTATATCCTCGTCAGCAAGCCTTTCCCACAGATCCACGACGTTGCCCTGATATGCGATTGACACCACTTCCTTGTCTTTTATAGCCTTGCGGATGCGCGGGATGAGCTCGTCAAGGTCAGTGTGAATCTCGTCCACCCATCCCTGGCTGTGTCTCTTGTGTGCCGCATGAGGATTCACCTCGGCGCAGACGCTCACCACTCCGGAAATCACTCCGGCCTTAGGCTGGGCACCTGACATTCCTCCCAGACCTGCCGTCACGAAGAGCATACCCTTCATGTTCTCTTCAGTTCCGGCCAGTCCGCGTGCCTTGAGCTGCTTGCGGGCTGCGTTCATCACCGTGATGGTGGTTCCGTGCACGATCCCCTGAGGACCGATGTACATATATGAACCTGCTGTCATCTGACCGTACTGCGACACTCCCAGGGCGTTGAACTTCTCCCAATGGTCAGGCTTCGAATAGTTCGGAATCACCATTCCGTTGGTCACGATCACTCGCGGAGCATCCTTATGGCTCGGAAAAAGACCGAGAGGGTGGCCTGAGTACATGACCAGGGTCTGCTCGTCTGTCATTGTGGCAAGATACTGCATCACCAGGCGGTACTGGGCCCAGTTCTGGAACACAGCTCCGTTTCCTCCGTATGTGATGAGTTCATGAGGGTGCTGTGCCACGCGATAGTCCAGATTGTTCTGGATCATGGCCATGATTGCGGCAGCCTGCCTTGACTTCGCCGGGTACTCGTCTATCGGACGCGCATACATCTGATAGTCAGGACGGAAACGGTACATATATATGCGTCCGTACTCCTTGAGTTCCTGAGCAAACTCTGCTGCGAGTTCCGCATGATGCTCCTGCGGGAAGTACCTGAGGGCATTCTTTATCGCCAGCACCTTCTCCTCGGCGCTGAGGATTTCCTTGCGCTTTGGCGCATGGCTTACAGTCGTGTCATATGGCTTCGGCTCCGGAAGAACAGCCGGAATGCCTGCCAATATATCTTCGTGGAATTTATTCTGTATCATCTAAATACTTTATTATCAGTGCTTTAACCCAAATCGCCTGCGCCATTTGCCTCATGCGATTTAGCGTAAGTTGTTGAGAGTCAATGCGATGGTTGAACTGCTTGTCAGATCTTACCGTTTACTGTCTCCAGAATTTCGGCCTCTTCAGCGATGGCCTGAGCTGCGATTTCAGCGGCCTCAGCGCAGAGACGGTCTGCGGCAGCACGGTCAGCGAGTCCGGCAGCGTTGATGCGGACATTCAGCTGCGCTCCGAGAACTGCCGAGCGTGCTGCAAGCGCACCCACTCCGGCATCAGACACAGATGCAGGATTGCCCTCCGCAGCCATGGCCTTCACGATAGGGAAGACCTCGAGTGCTGTCTTCATGGTCTTCAACGGCACCTCTGTCGCATATAAGGTTGCTGCCTCAAGTGCCGCAGCACGTGCAGCCTTCTCTTCATCCGAGCCTTTAGGCATTCCGATGGCGGCCATGATCCTGTCGAATGCCGCTGTGTCCTCGTCAACCAGTGCAAGGAGTCTGTGCATCACCTCCTGACCCTTGTCAGCCCAGTCTGAGAATTCCTTCCAGCGTGCATCCCATCCTGCCTTGTGGGATGAAAGGTTTGCCACCATGGTGCCAAGTGCAGCTCCGAGAGCTCCCATATATGCAGAAATCGATCCGCCACCTGGTGCAGGTGACTCTGATGCTGTCTCATATGCAAAGCCCTTGCATGTCATACGCACAAGCCTTTCGCGGGCTGCTGTCTCTGCTGGGTCCTCGATAAGGAACTCCACCACTTTTTCGCGTGGATTGAACGGCTTGAGGTCGTCCAGTCCCATGGACTTCACTGCAATCTTCATGATCTCCTCTTCAGAGATACCTGTAGAACGCTGCTGCTTCTCAAGGAAATAGCGGCCGGCTTCGATCAGTGTGCGCTTAGGGACAAGTCCCACGATTTCTGTTCCGGTCACACGGAGTCCACGCGCTGCAGCTGCCCTGCATACTTCGTCAAATGCCACGTGAAGTGGGGTGGTGTTGATATCGGTTATGTTCATCGACACCTGAGCTATGCCGTATTCGTCTATGAACCAGCCGATTGCCTTGCATCCTTTGAGAGTGCCCGGAATCATCACGGTCTTGCCGTCGGAGTCCTTGACTATCTTTCCGGTGATAGGGTTGCCCTCTCTCTTGGGACGTCCCTTCTCACGAACGTCGAAGGCGATGGCATTGGCGCGGCGTGTCGATGTCGTATTCAGATTATAATTGACTGCAATAAGAAAATCGCGTGCTCCCACATTGGTGGCTCCGGCCTGTGCTGCACGTTCTGTGTAGTGGCCCGGACCGAAATCAGGCTGACGCTCAGGGTCAGTCATCTTCTCGGGAAGCGCCTCGTACTCTCCGGCACGGCATACGGCCAGGTTCTTGCGCTCCGGCTTCTGTGCGGCTGCCTCGTAGCAGTAGCATGGGATCTCAAGCTCGTCATATATCCTTTCTGCAAGCGAGCGAGCCATATCGGCGCACTCCTGAAGTGTCACTCCGGATATAGGAATGAGCGGAAGCACGTCTGTGGCTCCGGAACGTGGGTGAGCACCATGATGCTGACGCATGTCTATAAGCTCTCCAGCCTTCTTCACTCCCTGGAACGCAGCCTCCACCACAGCCTCAGGACTTCCGACGAAAGTCACTACAGTGCGGTTTGTCGCTTCTCCCGGATCTACGTCAAGCACTTTCACTCCACCGGATTTTTCTATGGATGCCACGATTGCATCGATGATTTCCCTGTTGCGGCCCTCACTGAAATTAGGCACGCACTCGATGATTCTTTCCATATAGGTTATATGTTTTTATGATTATTCCACAATGATTCTGTCGTCCAGAGGACCGTCGATATATCCATCGTTCCGGGATGCTATGTACTTGTAGTACTCTCCGAACAGGTCTCTGACAAACTCCGGACAGTCCCTTCTGCTTATCGGATTTCCTAAACCATATCTTCCAAGATTTGCGAGATAGTCGATTGTTACGATTGTATACGTCTGATTGTCATTGATCTGCTTTCCGTTAATGGTTACAGATATAATGCTGTCGTCACGGATTACCATCTTTATATCTCCTCCGACAGGCAGGCTGCCGCCTGCCACGGAACCGAATAACTCATACAGGTCACTTCCCTTGACTTCAAGTATGGACACGACATTGTCAAACGGATAGACTGCATATACATCTCCCAAGGTGACATCTCCCTTATCTATGTTTGCCCTGATTCCTCCGGAATTATAGATACTGATGTCTGCGTCTACATCATAAAATTCCTTGGCTATCCATATGAGCCCGTCTGCCGTGAGATTGCCCAGACGGCTCTGTCGGTTTTTGTTTGTATTGCGGACGATATCGTATTTACTATATCCTAATTTGACATTTGTCTTTGCCTTCACCTCAGCAGCATATGCGTCGATAATGTCTGAAAATGCGGGATCCACTCTGTCGTCAAGACGTGAATCCACCGGGATGAGTCTGTATTCAAAGGCCGGTTTCCCGTTGTCATCCAGCTTGATTCTGCAATACCCAAGGTTCAGGCCTCTGCTTCCGGTCTGGACAACGGGAACGAGGTCTCCGTCTGCACTGCTGATGTAGTCTGCCTGTCGGAGAACAGTGTGGGAATGGCCTCCGATAATCATGTCTATATGTTTGGTATTCATTGCAATACCTCTGTCATAGTAATATGCGTCGCTGCCGGCTCCATAGCCAAGATGTGAAATCGCTATGACCATATCTGCACCCTGATCACGCAGCTGTTCTGCATAGGTGTCAGCGACATTGACGGCATCCTGCCATATGACTCCTTCGCATGCCTTCGGGTCCACAAGGTTCAGAAGACGGACGTTCAGACCTATGAAGCCGATCTTCAGTGCTCCGGCATCAAGAATCTTCGAAGGGACAACGTAGCTGGCCAGGTCTGTGTCGCTGAAATCATAATTTGATGCCACAACCGGCACTTTGCTCATGGCAAACATTTCTCCCAGTCCGGTCATCTTCTTGTCGAACTCGTGGTTTCCGATGGTACGAATGTCGTAGCCCAGCACATCCAGCATCTGCATCTCGACCACTCCGTTCAGGAGACTGAAATAGTCCGATCCCTGAACGAGGTCTCCCGCATCGGCAAGCAGGACAACAGGTTCAGCAGTCCTTACGCTGTCAATAAGTGCCTCCAGTCTCAGGACTCCTCCCAGGTCATCAGCGGTGGGCTCGATCTGGCTATGGAAGTCATTTGTGAAGAGCATCACGAACTCGGTGTTCTGTGGCCCAGGCTTCTCATCCTCCACCTTGTCCTCTTCCTTGTCTTCCTCCTCCGGTTTCTCGTCTTTGTTATCGTCTTTGTTCCCGTCATTTAATCCTGGCAGGAGTTCTTCCATAAACTGTGTCAGGTCACACGATGAAAGCGCAACTCCGGCGCATGCAAGCATGACGGCGAGGCATATGTGTCTAAGTGTCTTCATAAACTCCAAAGTTATATAAATTTTGTTCAATTTCATAGACCTTCACTCATAATCAGGTATGGAGGTTTCTGTTGCAGAATGAGCTCCCTCATCTTTTTCATATAAGGAGCAGAATGGGCATGGAACATTTCATAGCCGCGGCACAGGGCGTTGAGCCCTTCCTGTCCGTCGTCTGTGACGGAAAATCTGTGCTTGGGGCACTCTCCGTTGCACAGACGCACCCATTGGCAGCTGAGGCATTTCACCGGAAGGGAGTTCCTCTTTGAGATGCCGAAACGGATCATCTCTGCGGAGGTGAGCATCTCCTTCAGGGACTTTTCCCGGATGTTTCCCAGCTTGAACTCCGGATATACGAAATGGTCGCACATATAGACATCTCCGTTATGCTCGATGACTGCATTCCCTCCGCAGGTTTCGGCATATGCACACGTTCCCGGCTGCACTCCGCACCACCCGGCCAGAGCTGCATCGAAGTGACCGACGAAATACTTTCCTACGTCATGCCGGATCCACTGGTCGAACATGTCGCACATGAACTGTCCGAAGCCGATGGCCGAGACAGACCACGGTGCTGTTTCCGAACCAGGCGTTCCTGGAGGGACTATCCTGCCGTCCTTGACATGTTCAAGCACAGGCATGAACTGCATGTAACGGCTTCCGATGGACTTGAGGAACTCATACACCAGGGCCCCTTTCCCTTCGGAGGCCTTGTTTATGGTGGTCATGGTGTTGAATTCGGCTCCGGCCTCCTGCAAGACGGCTATTCCGCGAAGAACCTTATCCAGTGTGGGGCCACCGCGTCTGTCCCTTCTGAATCTGTCATGGATTTCTGCCGGACCGTCGACAGATATGCCGGTGAGGAAATTTCCATCCCTCAAGATGGCCGCCCACTCACTGTCCAGAAGGATTCCGTTGGTCTGCATGGTGTTGTGGATGATCTTGCCGTCAGCATATCTGCGTTCGAATTCCAACACCTTCCTGAAGAAGTCCTTGCCGAGCACGAGCGGTTCCCCTCCGTGCCAGTTGAAGGTGACTTCGGGAGTCTCGCAGGTCTCAATATATTTCCGGATGACCGTCTCAAGCATATCGATGCTCATGACAGGCTCCCTGCCGGAATATATTTCAGCCTTGTCGAGATAATAGCAGTAGCTGCAGCCGAGATTGCAAAGCGAACCGGCCGGCTTTATCATCAGATTGAAGGACAGGGGCCCTGCCAGCCGCTCGGCGTCTGACAGAGTCAGAGTGTCTTTGTGATCTCTCAGGGACATGGGTTGATGTTGTCAAAAACAGAATAAAGGTAGTGTTTTTATGGTTAACGACAAAATCAAAATGTATGGACAAATTTGATATAATTTGAAACAAGATGTGCGGGAACGGCTGAGGTTTATATCTATCTTCGTGCATTATATATTACGGATATGAAAAGATTTATATTGCTTGCAGCGGCTGTCCTTATTTCGGCAGTCACATCAGCACAGGAAAGAAAACAGGACCAGGTGGTGTGGAAGGAAATGAACGGAGTCACTGTTCCGCTTCCTCCGACCGAGCATCCGAGGTTGTTTGTCCGCTCCTGGGAGATACCTGCCCTTAAGGAGAAAATGGAGCATGCGGAAGGAAAGAAGATATTGAAGAAGCTCCGCAAAGCCTCAGTGCCGAGAACTGCTGAGGAGGAAGCTGAGGAAAAGGACCGCGGTTTCAGATATTATGCAAAAATGCGTGGAGTGACCTCTCAGGTTCAATTGCAGGCGTTGGAGTATCTGGTCAATGGAGACGAGTCTCAGGCACGTGCGGCCATCACCTCCATGCTGGACACGCTCAAGAAGACGAATTTCGGAACAAAGAATGACCTTTCCCGTGCGAGTGGAACGATGATGATGATAGGTGGAATGGTATATGACTGGTGCTATGACAAGATGACCGCTCAGGAGCGTGAGGAATATGTGAAGGAGTTCGTGCGTATTGCGGAAACAATGGAATGCCATTACCCTCCGAAAAGGACGGAACCGATCGCCGGACATTCATCGGAATGGATGATTCTCAGGGATATGCTTTCTTGCGGCATTGCCATATACGACGAATATCCGGACATGTACAACCATGTCATCCAGATGCTTTATGAAGACTATATCCCTGTCAGGAATTATACTTATAAAGGCATGAATTATCATCAGGGCAGCGGATATATAACGGTAAGATTTACCAATGACCTCAACTCCCTGTGGATACTGGACAAGATGGGTGCAGGTGCCATATATGACCCGTCGCAGCAGTATGTCATGTATGATCTGATCTATCGCAGGCGTCCGGACGGACAGATGATGCCGGCAGGTGATGTCAATCCTGCCCGCAGGGACAAGCCTCAGAACTATTCGATGCCGGCCATGCTTGCAGCCAGCTATTATGACGATCCTTATCTGGCCTATGAGTATGACAGAAAGCCGAATGTGGAGACACATATGCTCATGCTGGAGCTGTTGTGGAGAGATTTTGACCTCAAGGGCAAGGCTCCGGACGATCTTCCGCTTACACGCTACAGCGGCACTCCGTTCGGATGGATGATAGCCAGGACAGGCTGGGGAGCTAACAGCGTCGTTGCGGAGATGAAGGTGAACGAGCAGTTCTACGGCAACCATCAGCATATGGACGGAGGAGCCTTCCAGATATATTACAGAGGACCTCTTGCCATTGATTCCGGTTCGTATCAGGGCTCTGCAGGAGGCTATAACAGCCCTCATAACAAGAACTATTTCAAGAGGACCATTGCACATAACTCCCTTCTCATATATGATCCGTCCGAAAAATTCGCATGCTGGAACTATGGAGGTGGAGACAAGACGGAGTTTGCTGCCAACGACGGCGGACAGAGGATGCCGGGGGACAGATGGGACACATGCCGCAGCTTCAAGGACCTTCTGAGTGAGAGTTATACGGTAGGCAGGACGCTGGCTCACGAATATGGTCCGGATCAGCACACTCCGGAATATTCATATCTGAAAGGTGACATCACGAAGGCATACACCGGAAAGGTGGATGACGTACGTCGTTCGTTTGTGTTCCTTAATCTTGAACCGGAGGGGAATGCGGACAGGAATCCGGAAGGTACGGTGACAGATGTGCCGGCTGTGCTTATGGTGTATGACCATGTGGTGTCTGCCGATCCTTCATTCAGGAAATACTGGCTTCTGCACAGCATAGAGGAGCCTCAGACCGGAAAGGACGGGTTTACGGTGTCGAGGACAAAGGACGGTGACAGCGGAAAGCTTCATTGCAGCGTTCTGCTGCCGGAATCTGCCGGTATAGACAAGGTGGGAGGCCCCGGCAAGGAGTTTTGGGTGTTCGGAAATAACTATCCGAATGCAGCTACCACCAGACCTGATCCATGCAATGAAAGGGGAGCGTGGAGAGTCGAGGTGACTCCGGGAAAGGAATCGAAGGAGGATTGTTTCTTCAATGTGATCCAGGTCGCAGACAATTCCGTGGGGAAGATGTTGCCTGTAAGGAGAATAGATGCAGACAAGGTCGTAGGCGCAGCCGTCTCCGACAGAGTGGTCATGTTCAGCCGTGACAGCCGTCAGCTTTCCGATTCCTTCTCTTTCGAGATTCCGAAGGCGGCCGGCAAGCAGGTGAAGATTCTTTTGACAGACCTTGCAGAGGGCTCATGGAATATCATCAAGGATGGAAAGGCTTTCAAACGTAATGTTACGGTAAATCCTGATACCGGCACAATTTATTTTACCGGTTCTCCTGGAAGATATACTGTTGAGAGATAACGAAATACCGTTCCGGCAGAATGCGGGAACGGTATTTCATTATTCAGGAATGAATCTCAGATGTCTCTGGCGGTCAGGCCCCGGAGTGCTCTTGAGCCAGTTCTCCAGGATGGCACGATGTCTGAGCACTTCCTCCTGATACTTTGACTCGACTGCGAGGTTTCTCATCTCGCCCCTGTCTGTCTCCATGTCGAAGAGCTGCTCACGGTATTGTCCTCTGTCATACAGTACATATTTGTAACGTGAAGTCCTCACCATCCATCCCAGCGTTCCGGCTGTCTGGTTGAAGTTGGTTTCAGTCACAATGTAATCCTGTCCCCGGGATCCTTCCTCTGCCACAGCCTTGTAACTTTCTCCAGGACGTCCGTGGGGAACTTCTGCGCCTGTCCACTCGCATATGCTTGGAAGCAGGTCTATGCCATTGTTGATGAGGGCTTCGGACACGGTTCCCGCATTCCTGCCGCCCGGCAGGCATACTATCATCGGGACTCCTGCCACTTCTTCATACAGTGCGGTCTTCTGGTTCCACTGATGGGCACCGTTGCCGTCTCCGTGATCGGATGTGAAGATGATGACAGTGTTCTTCCATAATCCTTGCCTTTCCACCTCCGCCAGAATCTTTCCTATTTCAGCGTCCACCGCCTCTGTCAGTCTGTAGTAGGCATTGCGATACTGTCTCCAGTCGTCAGGGTTGTATGTCGTGGTAGGGTAGAGGCGGTAGTTCTGCTGTTGCTCGAACCTCAGGACAGATGCGTCATAAGGAGAGACTGCAAAGTTTTCCGGGAGGTTAGGACAGTCCTCAAGGGCGGTCTTCAGAACCTTCGCATGAGGTGTCTTCTGCCCTCGTGCGTATTCGCAGATATTGTGAGGATTGATGAACGAAGCGACGAGGAAGAACGGCTGCTTTCTGTTGCGGTTCTTAAGATATTCCACACATGATTCTGCGAGTCCTATATCGCCGTTGTCCTTAATGTTGTCGAATCCGAATTCGTCTTCCGGAATGCTGAGCGTGTTCACATGCCATTTCCCGGCATATGCACAATCATATCCTGCATCCCTGACCAATGTCCCGAGCGTGTTGTTCCTGAGCGAATCAACAAGAGGCATCTCGTTCTCAATCATTCCGCTCTGGCTCGGCATATATCCTGTGAACATAGCAGCTCTTGAAGGTCCGCTCAGAGGGAAAGCGCAGTAGGCATTAGTGAAGCGCACACCCTTTGAGGCGAGCATATCCATATTTGGAGTATGCAGATCTGGATTCCCCGCACAACTCATCACCTGCGGTCCCTGCTGGTCCGTCATGATATACAATATGTTTGGTCTCTCTTGCGCCTGTGCGCCCAAAGTCGGAAGCAGTGCTGCGCCTAAAAGCAGTCTGGTATTCTTCATAATAACTTCTCTGTGTCCTGTATGTTATTGACAGTCAATCTGTAAGCTCAAATGTATGCCTTCCTTGTCATGCAGGCATTTCGCGTAACATGTTGTGGCTCAGTGTTTTGCTGGGCACGGTGTCAGTTCAACTTGAATATGACAGGAAATGTAACGCTCATTTCCTTCGGAACACCGTTCTGAGTGCCCGGATTCCATTCAGGGGACATACGGACCACGCGCAGTGCTTCGTTGTCAAGGGCATAGTGTCCTGATGATTTCAATACTCTGACATCCTTTACTTCGCCATTGACCGTCACTTCGAACTGCAGGACGGTGCAACCTTCGGCCTTAACCTTCTTTGCCTCGCGTGGATATTTCAACTGTCCGTTCACCCAGGTCGAGAAGTATCTGGCTTCCATCCCCATGAATCTAGGCTTCACTTCGCCAGGATTTCCAGCCTTTTCACTTCTCTTCTTCTCCCTCATCTCCTTGTAATGCGAGCGGACGGCTGCATATGCATCCTTCTGCTCCTGAGTGAGCCGGATGTCAGGAAATATCGGCTTTACCTTGCGGAGTTCTGCAGGTGTTCCGTCATATTCGGCCACGGTTTCATGAAGTTTTCCGTTTTCGTACATACCAATAAGTACAGAGCCGTCCTTACGATAGACAGTGTCGCATCCGTGCTCTTTGCCGTTCTTCATATCTCCTGTCACGACAATGTCTTCTCCACGGAATATAGTACCATGACCATTACGCCTTCCATTGTGGAAATCACCCCAATAGCGCTCTCCGTTGGGTCTCCAATTGATACATCTGCCCTCCGGTACACTATTTTTGAAGGTGCCTATTATAAGTCCGGAGTTGTTGGAGCACCACACACCTTCTCCTTCAGGCCACTGACCTTCGTATCTGTATCCGTCACCGATGATGACGGTATCGATGATGACGGTATCGATCTTTGATGGGTTGGTAACCTCCAACGTAAAGACATTGCCGCAGCCACACAATATGAACTGAATGGACAGAACAATATAAATAATGTGTTTCATATGCAGATTATTAATATTCGATTCCTATCTTTCCACCCAGATAGGGGAGCTCCAAGCCCACTGCTGGTCCTTCTGGCGGACGCGGATATAGTAGAAGTCCGTGTCGTTTTCCGGTTCGCAGTCTTCCATGTAATGCTCGATCTGCCAGCAGCTTTCAGGCATAGCTCTGTTGAACAGTACCGCCTCGCTGAGCCAGCCGCGCATGAAGTGCGAGCGAGAGCCCTCAAGAAGTTCGGCCAGAGTGTGGCTGAATGCCTGTCCGTTGAAATCTGATGTGATGACTCCGTCAAGCGGCATCTCGACATCAAGTATTACGGCCTGGGTTGCAGGAGTCACTGTGTTAGGGTTCTTTGTGGTATGCAGAGCCAGTTCTGCGGCGGTTTCGCTGACACTGACAATCCTGTTGATGTGGGTGTGGAATTCCGTCTCACCCTCCTGAGGGGATGTGAAGGCAGCCCCGCGGAAGCAAGGAGTCACGCTCAGGATCCTTCCCTTGTCGATGGAGATCTTTCCGTTCCATGAAACATACTTCTCTTCCCTGTTCCAGCCGTATTCCATCTTGATCTTGCAACGGACCGTGTCTCCTGCCGGCATCTGAGGAATCAGAGGACCGTTCAGACGGGCTATAAGCCTGTTGTTCTTGACGATGTCCACATAGTCGATGCAGCTTTCTCCGGTTACATTCAGATATATGCGCCTTCTGTCACCCTTGGTCACGTCACCCATGAACGCATCGTTGAGACGGAAGTCTATGTTTATCTTGTCTCCGGTTGCACAGCAGGTGTGGCGGGTACGCAGACCCTCCCAGATGTTGTCGCGTGTGAGGCTTTCTGCAAGCACACCCACTCGTCCGTCACCATAGCTTCCGGGATATCCTGAATGCTGGTCTGTCGAGCCCATGATTCCGAATTTGTGACCCTGGCTAAGACCGTACTGGATCGTTCCTTCCCACTGACGAGGTCCCATGTCATGGAGATAGTTGATGTCTCCCATGTCTCCCTCTGCGAGTCCGTGGCGTGAAAGCATCTCCACGAACGGAGTCTGGTCGCCTTCGCTGAAGAAATCCCAGTTATATCCGCGGTATCCTGTCTGATATCCCATGTGGTGAGGGGTCACGAACACTTTCTGTCCCTTGAACTTCTCCTTCCAGTCCTCGATTGAGCTGCAGCCGGTCAGAGGTGCGTCCAGATCATGGTGGAGAGCCACGTGGTCTCCATGCTTCATGCTGTGTGCCTCATAACCGATGAATGTCAGGAATTCACCTTCCTTGTTATATTCCTTGGTCATTGCCTGATACTTTTCGTATCCTCCCTTGCGGAGTCTTCTGAAAGCATCGGTGTGATAGTCTATCACCCAGCTCAGACGAGGGTCGTTCTTTCCCGGAATGTCCGGCCACATGGCATGTGGTGTGACGCTGACAAAGTCCAGCTGTCCTTTTGCCGCTTCAAATGCATCCCTCATGTCTCCATGTCCATAGGTGAGGTTGCAGTGATTATGGAGGTCTCCCCAGAACATCTTCATTCCGGAAGGAGTCGGCATTATCTTTCTTGCCTCCTTGCTGCCAGGTGTACACGAGCCCAGAAGGCTGCCTGATGCAGCCAGACCAAGCATTGACCATCCTGTGGTCTTTATGAAATCTCTTCTATCCATAGTCTTGTCATTTTGTGGTTGAAGACTCACCTCTGTCAAACAGTCTTCTGTCTCCTTTAAATAAAATCAGTTCCTTTTCGCACGGATCTGTGTCCTCGTATTCCTGCTGCACCTGTTCAAGGATCCTGTGCATCTGAGCCCTCTTGCCGGCATAGGCAGGGTCATCATAGACGTTTCGCATCTCCTGAGGGTCAGCCGTCATGTCGTACATCTCCCACTGGTCGATGTCGTTGTAGAAATGAATCAGCTTGCAGTCGGAGGTGCGGATTCCGTAGTGGCGTTTGACGGAGTGTTCGGCAGGATATTCATAGTAGTGGTAATATGCTGCTTCACGCCATCCTGCAGGGATCCTGCCTTTTTTCTCCAGAACCTTCCTGAACGACCGTCCCTGCATCTCGGAAGGGACTTCGATTCCTGCCAGATCCAGAAAAGTCGGCCCGAAATCCACATTCATGCAGATCGCCTTGGATGTGCTTCCTGCCTTTATCATTTTCGGATATCTGATGACAAACGGCATCCTCAGGCACTCCTCATACATGAATCTCTTGTCGAACCAGCCGTGCTCTCCGAGGAAGAATCCCTGGTCGGAAGTATAGACGATTACGGTGTTGTCAAGCTCACCGATTTCCTCAAGGTATTCCATCACCCTTCCGATGCTCTCGTCCACGCTCATTGCAGTGGCAAGATAATCCCGCATATACTGCTGGTATTTCCATCTTACCAGCTCATCTCCCTGAAGCTTTCCGCTGCGGTACTCTGCGATGCGTGGGGCATAGACGCTGTCCCACTTGTGCTGAACCTCCTCCGGCATCCTTATATATACGTCATGCAGCCTGTTGTTTCCGGCGAGTATTTCCTCGCGGGTGAGCAGCTTGAGGTCCCATTCGTCCTCCAGTGTATTCTCAATGTTCATGTCCTGGCTTCGTGCAGCTTCCCCGCGACCTTCATAATCGTCAAACAGGGTCTCCGGCTCAGGAAACACGGTATCGTTGAATATGCCGAGGTGGCGTGGAGCCGGCATCCAGTTACGATGAGGAGCCTTATGATGGAGCATGAGCATGAACGGTTTCTCATCGTGGACATCGTCGATGAACTCAATGGCCTTGTCGGTTATAACATCCGTCACATAACCGTCTTCCTTTACGACTGTACCGTTTTCATAGAATACAGGCTTGAAGTAGTTTCCCTGTTCGTTCTGTCCGAGCAGGATGCTCCAGTGGTCGAATCCCTGAGGCTTGCTTATCAGATGCCATTTGCCCACAACTCCCGTTGCATAGCCGTTTTCCCTCATCACCTTCGGGAATGTCAGCTGTGAGCCGTCGAACGTGCTCGCATTGTCGGTGAATCCGTTCTTGTGACTGAACTTGCCGGTGAGAATGCAGGCACGTGAAGGACCTGACAGGGCATTGGTGGCGTAGCAGTTGTCGAACCTCATGCCTTCGTCCGCTATCCTGTCCATGTTCGGGGTCTCGATCAGATTCCCACCATAACAGGACATGGCCTGCGTGGTGTGGTCATCCGTCATGATGAAAATAATGTTCGGTCGCTCCTGCTCCACGGCTTCACTGCAGGCCGAAAGACCTGCAGCTGCCAGTGGGAGTGCATATGCTGCCTTTATTCTGCTCATATGATTATAGGTTATATTCAAGTGTCCTCTTGTCCTTGCCGCATTTGACCTGCAGCTTGAGCCTGCTCTCTTCAAATGTCTTATTAAGGAATTTGGCACTGAGCTTCGGGTTATTGCCTCCGTCCTCCTTCAGCGCTATGACCGTTATGTAGCGGACAGGTTCTCCGGCCTCTTTCCTGACGTTGTAGCTGACATTCATTCTCTTGTACTTCTTCTTGTAGGCAGGGGACTGCCAGCCTTCTTCCTTCTTTTTGGTCATGCCCTCCGGACCGAAACATTCGAGTTTGAAGTTGCTGCCTTCCTTGAATGTGGTCGCAAAGTACATTTCTTCTGCAGTGTTCTCGATAGGGGTCTTTCCGCTTCTCGGCATCTGATAGTGGAGATTCACAGAGCCTTTGGCATCGCCGACAGCCTCATCGACGATGACGAAGTAGCTTCCGTCCACGAAGAATATGCTCCTGCGGTGCTTGAGGTTCTTGTAACTCTGGTTTTCTGTGACGAGAATCTGAACTTCGCCCTCAGGCTGCCACAGAAGTGTCTTTGAATCGGTCGTCTCGAAATTCTTGTTTCCGAGAGTAAGGGTGTTGTGGACAGATGAACGGCGGAACCAGTTCCTTTCCTCCATTACCTCACCCTTTCCAGCATAGACATATGAGCCTGAGTCCTGGAACAGATTCTTGCCATTGTACCAGAGTTCAAAGGTTCCGTTGTCCGGCTGGTTGTGCCAGAATGCCGGAGGACCGGCCTTCACGATCATCTGGATGGCATCAGAGTCCCATGAATTTCTGAACACGAAGAATCCAGATGTGAGATATCCCTTTGAAAGATACTCAGGGAGAGCACCTTCAGCTCCTTCTGTAGCCATGTGTCTTATGAGACCGTTGTCAGGGAAGAGCTTGCTCCAGTCCTTGTAGTTGTTGAGCATCTCCTTTTTTGTGACAAGTTTTGCGTCACTGAAGCAAGGGTTGGTGTAGTCAGGGAAGCTGATGTTCGTGTAGAACTCTATCATCTTCTCGATGGTATCTATATAGCTCTGAGGGAAAGCATTCCTGAAGCCGTTCACATCAGCGACTTCAAGAGCCTTGATGAAGATGTTGATGGCTGCGAGGTGATAATGCGGGCATAGCTCATACTGTCCTCCGTCATCATACACCTGGACATTGATCTCCCTGTTCAGTACCTCCACTCCGCTCTGGCGCCAGGTCTCGGCCTTCTTGAACTCAGGGAAGAATGTTCCTGCATAGAGCATGCGCTGAGCTTCGAACAGAAGGTGGTTTCCCTGCTTCGAATAATTGCTGATGATGTGCTCTGCATGTCTGTGATAGTTCACAAGAAATTCGGTGAGGAACTCGGCTGTGAAGGCAGGGGAGTCGATGAACAACTGGAACTGGACAGGCTGGTCCTGCAGACGGTGGCTCACCTCAAGAGGTCGCCATGCAAAACGGCTGTTTTCAGCATCATCCTTGAGCTGGCTGTCGTTTGTTATCTCGTATTCGGCCTTGCTGATCTTCACATAAGGATTCTTTCTGATCCAGTCTATGTACTGCTTGGTCCACTCTATGGCATATTTCTCGTCTCCGCTCACGCGGTAAGCCCTTCCCATCGGGGCAAACCACTTGTGACGGTGAAGCTGCCAGCGGAGCTCGTTGTCCTCCACAGGCCAGTAGCGCCAGTTGATGTCTTCTCCATAGTTATATGACGGCTGGTAGCCCTTGTGGGCGAAGAATGTGTGGTTCAATGCGTCGTCAGCCCACTGCTGCTGCTCCTTGTTGATCTTCACCTTCTTCACGTCACGGATCTCAGGGGTGCGGATTCCCTTGCGGTTCTTGTAATAGTCCAGAAGGGCGGCTGCAGCTTCTGCGTCCTTTCCTTCAGAACGCAGGGCCTTCACCTGTTCCAGTCCGGGACGGTCAAGGTCAAGAAGATCGAACACTTCCGGCTTGAGCTCAGGAACTTGAGCCGCTGCGGCTGAACCTGCAAGTATTGCCACTATCAGTATATATATTCTTTTCATCATATTAAAGTTCGTTATATTTCAATCCCCTAAGATACATATATTTCTGCAGTCCTTCAAGGTAATAGTAGTCTGCGTAGCTGAGAGGCACATCGATTTCAGAGCCGTGAGCAAGCGAACCTGTGGAGTGCATGAGCACAAATCCCTCGTTCTGGCCTTCCTGAGCAAGATATGCATCGCTGGAAAGACTCTTGAGAATCTTCTCAGCATAGTCGAAATACTTCTGTCCGTCCTCGACCATGGTGCTCAGTTCAAGGAGTCCGCATGCGGTCACTGCTGCTGCGGAAGCGTCGCGTGGGGTGTCTGGACCTGCAGGAGCGTCATAGTCCCAATAAGGGATAGCGTCTTCAGTCTGAACTCTCGACATTATCATGTCAGCGATGGCTACGGCAAAGTCAAGATATGTCTTATCTCCGGTTTCACGATAGGTGGATGTATATCCGTATACGCCCCATGCCTGGCCGCGTGCCCATGCTGAGTCGTCGTTCTTGCCCTGGAATGTCTGCTTCTTCTCGACGGTTCCGTCGGAATTGTAACTTACCACGTGCCAGCTTGTGTGGTCAGGACGGAAATGATTAGGCATGGTGGTGTTGGCATGCTTGATGGCCACTTCCTTGTAATATGGATTGCCGCTGAGTCTGGTCGCATTGAACAGAAGGTCCAGATTCATCATGTTGTCGATGATTACCGGGAAGTTCCAGTGGCCGAAATCCCATGATCGGATACATCCTATCCTTTCATCGAAACGGGAACACAGATTGTCGGCGGTCTGGATCAGAACAGCAGGAATTGTGTCGCTCGGAGACAGCCTGAGAGCGTTTCCGTAGCTGCAGTTCATCATGAATCCAAGGTCGTGGGTACCTTTGTACTCGCGTATAGGATTGAGCTTGTTGGTATATCGGATTGCAGCATCCTTGAGTGCCTCATCACCTTTCAGCTCGTATGCGTACCAGAGTGAACCAGGAAAGAATCCGCTGGTCCAGTCGTATATTCCGCAAAGGCGCAGCTTACCGAGTTTGTCAGCGCTTGGATGTGCCCTGAGAGAGTCCTTGAATTCTTCCTTGCTCTTGCCAAGCTGGTGACTAAGCATGTCGAGGTCATATCCTACCCATATGGAACGTGGCATCTGTCCTGTATCGTCAATTCTTTCTGCGGTAAGGAGCAGCTGGCTGCATGCGCGGTCAATTCCGGTCTTTACCCATCCGTATTCATCCTTCTGGCATCCTGCCAGTGCTAAAATGGCTATTGCCATTGCAATAAGTGTCTGTTTCATTGTATATAGTCTGATTTGTTACCAATTAGGGTTCTGGGTAAATTCTCTGCACAGGTCAAGTTCTCTTTGTGGAATAGGAAGAAGTTCGTGTTTTCCCTTTACGGTATGCTTGGCCACGACATAATTATAAACGCCGTCGCTTTCCCACCACGAGTTGAGTCTGGCATCAGTTTCCTGTATTGTTTCATAATATATTCCCCAGCGTACGAGGTCAAGCCTTCTGTGACCCTCAAATGCAAGCTCGAAGGCTCTTTCCTGTCTGACGGCTTCTCTGAATCCTTCCTGGTCGAGTCCGGAAAGCTCATAACCTCCGTTGCCGGCATATCCTCTCGCGCGTACCTTGTTGATTGCTGCATAGGCATCGGCGGTAGGACCTCCTTTCCACTCGTTCAGTGCTTCTGCATACAGGAGCAGAACATCGGAGTATCTTAGGATGTACCAGTTCACATTGGACTTGTCATCATTGATCAGGTTATTGCCTTCATTGACATATTTGACTATATCCCACTTGGCGGGAGTATAGTTCTGCTTCTCCTTCTGCCTCTTGCTCTGATCTTCATCGTTTGCCTTGGCAGAGGCATCTGTGTCGCTTGAACCCCTTGCGAGGAGTATATAGTCGTCCTTGTATTGATAGTTTGCCACAGACAGGTCGCGTCTTCCGTCTTCCGGATACTGTCTCCAGTCGATTACAAATGAGTGTACAACCTTCATATTTGCTGCACAGCGACCCCTGACTCCGGCTACTGATGTGGTCTTGACACCGTTCCATTTGCCTATTCGTCCGCATGGGTCGGCATTTCCGCCTCCGGTGGTCGGGCTGTAGAATGAGACCTCTATAAGACTTTCTGTAGGATCCCATATTCCGTTGCATGTGTTCTTCCACAGTGTCTGATAATCAGGGAGAAGATCATGTTTGCCTGAATATATGAGCTTCTGGGCCATCTTGGCGGCAGCTTCCCATTTACTGTGGTCCTGAACAGGATATCCTGCCCAAGTCGCGTAGACCTTGGTCAGAAGTCCCATTGCGGCACCTTTGGAGATTCTGTAGCTGTTATCCTTTCTATAGGTGTCATCCTTGGCAAAGGGCAGAGTCTCGACTGCATACAGGAGGTCCTCTTCAATGAAGGCATATACTTCTTCCGGAGCAGCCTGTACATATGTGCTCGGATGCATTTCAGACTGGGATGTTGCAGTCATCAGAGGGATTCTGCCCCAGCGTCTCACAAGTTCGAAATAGAACAGAGCCCTTAGAGCACGTGCTTCAGCTATGTATATCACGCCCTTGTTTCTGTCCTCCACAGACCAGGAGTCGATTCTGGCTGCACATCTTTCTATGAAGTCATTTGTCCTGTAGACTCCTTCATACAGTGCCTGCCAGCTTTCCTGGATTTCTGACTGAGTGGCAGGAAATGCATTTGTCGGCGTTATTCGCCAGTTTTCGGTGGTGCTTCCCTCCACCTGGGATATGTCTGTGCCCATAGAGAACATTATGGAAAGGTTCAAGGCGTAAGTTCCCTCCTCTATGAGACTTCTGTATGCGCCCAAGAGCACGGTCTCTGCTTCCGATGCATCCTGAAGGAAGGTGCTCTTTTCAATTTCCGTGCGGCTTTCTTCCTTGAGAAATCCGGTGCAGGAAGCGGCAAGTATGCTGCAGAGTGCGAGATAAATATATATTCTTTTCATTGTCATCTCTTTTAGAATTGGATATCAAGTCCTACTGTGAATATGCGGCTCTTAGGGTATGCTCCCCAGTCGAGTCCCGGAGTCATCGGATTGTTTCCGGCTGTGCTGACTTCAGGGTCGAATCCGCTGTAGTTGCTGAAACAGAACAGGTTCTGTCCGCTCGCATACACTCTGATCTTGGATATTTTTGCCTTCTTTGTCAGTTTGGAAGGAAGTGTATATCCAAGAGTGGCATTCTTCAGGCGGAGGAAGGAACCGTCCTCGACAAAGCGGGAATAGATATCGTTGGTGACATAGCCGTCATGAACAGGCACGGTGTTGTTGGCATTGGTAGGAGTCCATCTGTCTGCTACTTCCGCCAGCATGTTCACGCGTCCTCTCCTTGATTGGGTGGCAAATACACGTGTCGCGTTGTAGATATCGTTGCCGTAGTTGAACTGGAACATGAAACTGAGGTCCACTCCATAGAAGAAAGAAGCACGAAAAGGTGATACCTCCGTACCATTTAGGGAGGGCGTTTCCGATCACGGTCCTGTCGTCTGTCGTGATTTTATTGTTTCCGTCCTGATCCACATACTTTACATATCCAGGCTTTATCCCCGTGGTGTAGCCCGGGTTGTCGACAACGCCTTCCTTCAGGATGTAATCCCCGTCAGGAGTCACGATGAAGTCGTCTGCCTGATAGAGCCCGTCCCATTCATAACCGTAGATGAGTCCTAATGATTGTCCTACTATGGCGATATAGTCATTTGCCGTGAAGTTGGAGTCAAAGCCTGAACGTGCCTGGACATAGTCGGTCCCGTCGGCCAGTGATTCAAGCTTGTTCTCTATGAAAGATATGTTGAAGTTGGTCTGCCACAGGAAGTTCTTTTTGTCTATGTTCGTGCTGTTGAAGGTGATTTCGAGACCTCTGTTGCGTATCTTGCCGATATTCTGCATCTGAGTGGAGAATCCTGTCGCATGGGCAAGCTGCTGGGCAAGGAGAAGGTCCTTGGTGCTCTTGTCGAAAAGATCCACCGAGAAGGATATCCTGTCTTTAAGGAAACCGAAGTCGAGTCCGAGATTGAATGTGGATGAGCCTTCCCATTTCAGATTGGAATTTTTCAGCTGCTTAGGTGTCAGCACCGAAACGGTGTTTGTTCCGATTCCATATTTTTCTGGGGTATAGAGATCCAGCGACAGATAGTTGGCAATGCGGTCATTACCGACTGTTCCCCATCCTGCACGGAGTTTCAGGTTAGATATCCAGCGGACATTTTTCATGAAGTTCTCCTTGTCTATTCGCCATGCCGCCGAGAATGACGGGAAGTATCCCCATTTGTTCTTTGCCGAGAATACGGTGGAACCGTCCGCACGCATTGTGGCTGTGAAAAGGTAGCGGTTGGCATAATTGTAGTTTGCCCTCGCAAAGAACGAAAGGAGGGAGTTGCCGGCATAGTATGAAGCAACCTTGCTCGGTGTGGCACCCAATCCGAGATTGTCTGTCTCCAGATTGTCAAAAGGGAAGTCCATCGCCTGTCCGAGAAGATACTCTGTGGTCTTGGATGAGACCTCGTGTCCGATCATGACATCGTAGCTGTGCTTCTTGATCTTCTGCCTCCATGTCAGGTGGTTGAAGTTCACCCAGCGGACATCACGGTTGAACTGAGACTGACCGTAAGGACTCTTGCCGTTGCGGTGAGCCTCCTTGGAGCCGTTCTGGTAAAATACATTCGTACGCGTCACGGTATTGTTGTATGTGGCTGCAGTCCTGAAGGTGAGTCCCTTGATTATCTCCCACGAGAGAGAGACATTGCCTGACCACATCTCACCCCTTTTCGTATTGGTCACGGACTGTGTCTGTTTCACAGGGTTCACCTGAGCGAGTGATTCGCCCTCCTCTTCCATTTCAGGGTCTATCGCCAGCTCAAGCAGTTCGGCATCTGATACTTTCAGACCACCGGTAGGTCTGGCGCTCAGAATCTGGGCCAGCATGTTGAAGCGGCCGTTGTCTGCTGTCGTACCTGCACCTCTTCTGTTTGTCTGTGCATAATTGACTGTTGCTTCCATGGTCACATTCTTCCACAACTTCTGCTTGAAACGAAGCTTTGCCGTCGTCTTGTTGAAACCGCTGTTCTTGAAGATTCCCTCCTCGTCATAATGCGAGAAAAGTGCGCTGTACTGGGAGTCGGACGAACCGCCGGCTATGGATACGCTGTGATCCTGCGACCAGGTCGGATTGAAGGTCTCGTCCTGCCATACCACACCTTTCAGACCTGCATAGTCTTCCAGGCTCTGGTACTTGTATGGAACTCCATTCTCGTCATTTCCTTCCTTGAAATATGTCTTTGCGTAGTCAGGATTAACTTCGGTCTGCAGTTTGACGAACTCATACGGAGACAGCACTTCAAGCCTTTTGGAAAGCTTGCGATATGAAGCGGAACCATTATACGATATCGTAGGTTTGCTGTCCCGCCCTGACTTGGTAGTCACCATGAGCACACCGTTGGCAGCTCTCGAACCGTAGATGGCGGCAGAAGATGCATCCTTGAGAACCTCGATGGATTCAATATCGGCGTTTGAGAGCCAGTCGATGTTGTCCACCTGGAAACCGTCTACGATGAAAAGCGGTGAGGAGTCTCCGTTAAGCGTTCCGACACCGCGGATGTTTATATTTATGCTGGCTCCCGGAGTTCCGTCAGTCTGGGTTATCTGCACACCGGCGATCTGGCCGCCGAGCGCCCCTGCCACTGAACTTGCCTTATAACCCTCGATGGATTCAGATGATACGGATGCGACCGATCCGGTCAGGTCACTCTTCTTCATTGTGCCGTATCCCACCACTACGATCTCCTCAAGAAGTTCTGTGTCAGGTTCAAGTCTGATGATTATGTTGTCCTGTCCGGCATAGTGAAATTCATAGGTCTTGTATCCTATGTAGGACACAGTGATGTCGACGCCTTTTTTGGAAAGCCATATGGTGAACTTTCCGTCAAGGTCGGTCACTTCGCCGTTTGAAGTACCCTTGACCATCACTCCTGCTCCGGTCAGAGGCTGGTTGTTCTCATCCAGGACAGTACCGTTGAGGGTAAGGTCCTGAGCGAGAGCGCTTATGGCAAGGCACATGGTGATGAGCACCATGGCTCCCTTCTTCCATATATTTATATTGTTCATAGCTGTTCTGTCATTTATTCTTCAAAGTCCTTGTCGAGCCAGATGGTGATAGGGGCTCTCTTTCCTCCATTGTTCACGCTTCCGATTGCTCCGTCAGTAGCAAAGGTCATCTGTGCTGTGAATACTCCGTCTGCCCATCCGTCAGTGTACCACACTCCAGGATTCACGACAACAGTGTGCTGGTTGGTTCCTGCTGTGTTGTCTACATAGATACCTGTGGCAGAGAGAATCTCGCCGCTCTTGACAATCGAACCGTTGTAATATGAGACAGGAAGTTTCGCTCCGTAGTTTCCTTTGTTCAGTCCGGTGTCTTCTGTGAACTTGTCCCAGATGTTCTTCAGGAATGATCCTCCTTCCTTGTTTGGAGCTCCGTTTACAAAGGCATTTCCTTCGGAATCAGTTCCATGGATGTTGTAATAGTTGAATGAGCGTCTGAAATCAATGAGGAACTTGTCATCGGCGACTCCCTCATGCATGGCTGATGAAGATCTGCCTCCGGTCTTTGGATTAGCTCTGAGAACGAACGGGTCAAAGGTGACTGTGACTCCGTTCACCTTTCCTGCGAAGTCCACGCAGAACGGCACGGTGACACTGAAGGTGTTCTCAGGATCCTCCGGGTCTGTCACTGATGCTGTTATGAGGGCAATTCCCATGGCTTCAGCAGAGAATGAACCACCTTTCTCATCCGGTAATGAAATGGCTCCGGTCTGCTGGTCAACTTTCATATTGTTCAGCTTGTTGCAGTTCTTCATAGACCATTTTGCCACTGCTTTGGCCTCTTCAGTCATGTCGGTGAACTTGATCTCGGCTGTAAGAGCCTTGAGCTCGTCCCCTGAAAATGTCCTGAACTGGCTCACCCCTTTGGTCTGTTCCTCCGAAAGACCAAGATTGTTTCCATAGCTGAAATGTGTGAAATAGTATGGATTGTCCTTGATTTCGAGTGTCAGTACAGCCGTGACCTCTCCGCCTGTCTTTCCATTGGCGGCAGTAACAGACACCTCATGGATGCCGACGGCCAGACCATTGCCCTTCACGGCAGAAATCTCTCCCGTTGCAGGGTCAAGTGTCAGATGATCGGTGTAGTCGGCTTCAGCATCTGTCCATTCATAATGTCTGATATGTTCTGTATCGGTCTCGGCATCAGGAGCGACTGTCCAGCCTGTTCCCTGCTTCTTGTCTGTCCCGTCATAGCCGAAATGCCCGATAGGAGCTATATATCCCACGACTTCAATGCTGTATGCTTCCTTTATGGTGAGGCCTCCGTCAGTCGAGTATCTGTTCCTGACATTGACATCGATTACGTATGTCACTCCCTTCTTAAGTCCATGACCTTCATTTATGCTCAGGACTCCGGTTTCCGGGTTGATGACAATCTTGTCGTTTTCAGGAGTGCAGCCGGCTATGCTCCACACCACATCTTCCTGGGAACCGGTCATTACAGGGGTGGCACTTGCAAACGAGGTCTGGACCTCTGTATCTTCTTCAAGCAGTCCGGAATCAGGGCTGTATGAAAGGCCGACAGGTACGGATACCACCTTGACTGTCAATGCGTCGGTGAACAATCCCACCTCACTGTCACTTCCGAATGAAGAAGTGCTGAGCTTGAGATCCACCGAATATGTGCCTATTTTGAAATTGTCATTCTTCATCACGGTGATTACACCCCGCTCAGAAACCTTGAAATGCGGATCTGCGACATTGTCGATGACCTGGTCGCCGAATCTTACATTCGCTATCCTGTAGCCGGTGACCGCGATATGGTCTCCGGTCGTCGTCACCGTTGCAGTCGTGTCCTTTGCCTGTGAATCCTTTCGAAGGGAGGAAAGGTCGAGCTGGAGAAAATCGGGTTCTACCTTGATTTCGTCCGGAACTCCCTTGAAGAAGGTTACGGATATTATGTCCGGATAGCTGAAGACTGTTCCCGAAACCTTGCAGCTGACTGATACAAGATAATCACCGGCTTCGGTTTCCGGTACTCCGGCTACGGTGACGGTACCTGTTTCAGAATCAATCGTGAACTCAGGTCCTTCGTATGCATTTCCACCGAATCTGACTCCGGTGATGCTGAATTCTTTAGGCTCACCTCCAAAATAGTGAGCGGTAAGATTGACGGTCAGATTAGGACCGATGTCGGTAACCCCCGAATAATAGAGCTGGAAGCCCTCTTTTTCCAAGGATTCCTGCCTGCATCCGGAAAGAGTCATTGCCAGTCCGATCAGGCAGAGAATGAATGATAGTCTGTGTTTCATATGGTGTAGTTGTTATTTCAGAGTGTATGAAAGTCCGTATTCCTTGCCGTTGATGGTGACTTTGACGGCTGCTCCTTCTTCGTGGAATGTTCCCGGAGCATCGCCGTCTGCATTGTCGGTGAACATTGCTTCCACCGTATTGTCCGCGAAGGCATTGCTGAACGGATAGATGACAGTTATGAATCTGGCTGCCCCGTCGGCAGGTTCCCTTATGGTGTGCTGCAGTCCCATGCGTGTTCCGCTTTTCACCCCGATGTTGTTCGAATAGTCGATCGTATTCTTGGTGTCTGTCGCGAAATCCTGAGTGGTTTCAGTGAATATGCGAAGCAGTATATTGTTGCCGTCCGGATGTTCGGTGTGCATTCCGGACTGGTTGAGTGCGGAATAATCGTCCATGACGGCATTGTTTCCAAGCATGTGGTAGTTCAGATTGACTTTTTTCTTGCTCTGCACGCCACCGTCATAGAGTTCGTCCACGATTACAAAGAACGATTTCTCGACAAAGAAGACTGCTCTGCGGTGTATATAGCTGATGTCTTCGGAACCGGAATATACCGGGGTGTTACGGGTGACAAGCGTGATTGTCCCGTCCTCACCTTCTTCCATCATCTGAAATTCTCCCTTGCGATATCCGGAGAGTATGTCCTTGCTCTGGATGGTTACGGTGTTGTGGTACCTTGTCGATGCGTAAGTGGTCCTGTCGCTTCCGCTGTAGGCATAACATCCTGCATCCGGAAAGAAGTTGCGTCCTTTGATCCATAGGCCGAATGTTCCGTTGTCGCTCTGGTTATGCCACAATCCCTGCGGGTCATTACAGTTCTTGAGGACCATCATCATTGAGTCGGACTCCCAGCCGTTTCTCATCATATAGTATCCTGCCTTGCTGTAGGCTTTTGCGTGGTAGACAGGTCTGGTTCCATTTGCACCCTCTGTCGCCATCCAGAGTAGCTCCCCGTCTTCTGGGAACATCTCGGAGTATGCTTTGAAGTTCCTTTTCAGGACACTTTTTGTATATGATGCCGAACGTGTGTCGTTCCAGTTGTCTATGCTGTAGTCAGGATATACGATGTCCATCACGAAATGGGTCGCATTCTGAAGTTTCGACGTAAAGTCGGAAGGCAGAAGTTCCGTGCGGCCGTTGACGGCAAGAAGTTCGTTCGCTTCCATGAAGTCCGCTATTGCAGCTATATGATAGCTCGGGTCAAGCTCATAATGGACTCCGTCTTCAAGGAACTGGCTTGAAGCGTTGTCTGCAAGTTTGTCGAATCCCTCTTCTGCCCATTCACCGGCTTTGATGAACTCCGGCATCATGACACCTGCGAATCCGACAGCCTGAGCCTGGGTTATCAGGATATTGGAATCGGCGTAATAGTTGAGTCTCATCAGTTCCACGGCCTTTGCGAACTCGCTGAGCACGGTGCATAGCCACTGCGGAGTGAAATTCTCTGAATAAAGGAAATATGGAATGATGCTCATCTGGCTCAACACTCTCTCAGCCACCTGAAGCCCTTTCCATTCGAATTCGATGTCGTTTTCAGCGCCTCCTGCCGGTGGATATACCTTTCCTGTCGGGCATGGGAAGGTCTGCAGCCAGTCGCTGTACACTTCTATCCATGATTTTATATATTTCTCATCTCCGGTTACGCGGTAAGCCTTTGCCTGAGGCTCCATCCATTGATGGCGGTGGCGCTGATAACGGAACTCCTGGTCTGTCACCTTGTCAGTGGTGAAATTCCAGTCAATATTCTTGTTCTTGTCTTCAAACAGATAGTATGTGTCCACACCGTCTTCTGTCTTTTCTGCGAATCCTTTGACATAGAACCGGTGCTCGCATGCCTGGTCGGCAATGCGCCTGTCCGCTTCGGATATTGACGGATTGATGAGGTCGACGTATGGATTGACAGCCGTCCTTCCGTATCGCCAGTACTCAAGCAGCGCCTTGGCTGCCTGCAATGTGTCGCCTTCCTCGATTGCGGACTTCACCTCTTCCAGCCCGGGATACGAGAGATTGATTACCTCAAATATGCCGGAAGTGTCTCGGAATGAAACAGTGTCCCTTTGGTTGATGCTCGGGCTTTGGTCTGCGTCAGGGACCAGAGCGTCATCCTCATAAATGCATGATGAGAATGAAAAGATTGTGAAAAATGTGGTTAAAACAAAAAGCTTTTTCATGTCGGTCTAACGAAAAAATGTATATCGCAAATTTACGCCCTATCATTCTGTATGTCTTTTTGTTCTGTGCCTATCTACCTTAAAACTGTTTCGCGTATTTTAAATTTGTTTCAAGTGATGCGAGAAATGTCCAGCATTTTCGTGTATTGGACAAACTTCGCAGATTTCTTCAAAAGTGTAAAAGTTTGGAACAAATCGCGTTAGGGCTCGTGTCTAAAGCCGATAAATTTGCCAAAATGAAAATTAACACTTAAAACTGTACAATATGAAATTTGAAATCACCCATGGGCTGAAAGAATATGAGACGCCCGTTGCTGTGGAGATGGAAATATTCTCACATGGCCCTCTCTGCACGAGCTCGTTGACAGAATTGGAAAATTATGATGTTCTGGATGAATTGGATTGGTAAAGGAGGAATAGTTATGAAGACAAGATCATTTTTTATGCTTTCGCTTGCCGTAATGGCAATGTCATGTGCTAAGGAAGTTCTTCCTGAGAACAATCCTGAGGAGAACGTAGAACTGAAGCTCGTTCCTATGGAGTTTACTACTGCTTTAGAGACCAAGGCAGGTATCGTTGATGGAGAAGGCACCGTGGAGTGGGCTGCAAACGATCAGATTACCGTTTTTGATAATCTCGGTGGAAAGAATACATTTACTACCGCTGTAGGCGGTGCTACATCTGTCTTTACAGGTGAAGTTACAGAGGGTGCGACAGCTTTCTATGCTCTTTATCCTCAGAGGACATCGACTGCCAGTGTACTTCTTGATCCTGAGAATGAGGTCATCAATTCAAAGCTGTTCCCTAACCAGACAGCTGTTCGCGGATCCTATGCGAAGGGTAACGGTGGTGCTGTGATGGTGGCAAAGGCAGATGCTGAGAACCGCCTTTATTTCAAGAACATGACCTCACACATCCGTTTCACTCTTGCAGAAGATATGACAGATGTCAAGTCTATTACTCTCATGGGTAACAACTATGAGATCCTTGCAGGTACATATAAGGTAGATTTCAGCGGTGCGGAACCTGTGCTGACAGTAGATAAACCTGAAACATATGTCACTTTAAGCAACGGAGACGGCCCTCTTGCCCCTGGAGACTATTTCTTTACGATTCTACCTGTCGAATTCGAGGCCGGCTTTACTGTTATCCTTTCAAAGACCGACGGAACCCAGGTTGCCAAGAAGACCACAAAGGAGATAACTTCTCTTGGCACCAGAAATAAGGTTCTTCCTATGGCAGCCCTTCCAAGTTCTGAGTACAAGAGCCATATGAACTACTTCGTGAAGTATAATGACGGTTTCGACATCACTTTCGGAGGTTATACTTTCAATAACAAGACCCAAACCGGTGCGGTTAGGTTGACCCCAACCTCAAAATCAATTACCAAGGATGGTTTTTATTTCGTGCCAAGTTCTGTTGCGGCTACTATTGATTATAATTCATTGGCTTCATTGATTGTTATCGGAGAAGATGCTGAAAAGCCAAAGGTCACTCAGACAAAAAGTCCTCAGCCTAAAGATAAGGCCGATGGTGTTCTGATATTTGCGAACCTTGACTATGCGACTGATAAAAGGATTGAGCCGAAAGGAGCATTCAGTAAGATAATATTTGACGGATGTAATGTTTCGCATAATAATGGCTTCTTCATGAATATGAATGGCATTGCAGCCAAGCTGGTAGATTTTGTGATAAAGGATTGTGATGTTCAACTTGGGACAGCGTCAACTAATTTTGTCACAGGAAACACAGCAAATACGCAGATTGATAATGTGACATTTGATAATAATGTCTTCTATGTGAAGGAAGGTGTCACGATGACAGGATTCCGCCTCCTTAATGATGGAAGTTCAATGGCAAATACTGTCAAATATAAGAATGTGACCATGTCGTATAATACCTTTGATAAGACGGAGATTAACGGTCAGATGATTGTAACTGCAATTGCCAGCGAAAATGTAAACGTGAATTTCAATGTATTTCTTGAGAATAATACTTCTAACGGACTTAAGTATATACTGAAAACAGTGCCGACAAATCTTTCAGTGAAGAATAACTTCTTTTATAAAGGAACAGGTACAAAAGGTGTACAGATGTATAGTGGCAATGATAATTCACTTTTTCCGAAAGAGAGTGCTAAGGATCCGAGACCGGATAACTGGGATCCAGCTGCAGGAATATGCTATCTTAACAGCATTACTTATGGTGAATACACTTATTCTGCCGGTGCTCAGCGTGAGGTCGTTGCTTCACCTGAAACAGCCAACTACGCTGCAGCCAACTATGTCTCTGTAGACTACGGTACTCTTTAATATATCTGAATGAAACCTACTTTTCATATTAAGGCGATAGCTGCGTTTGCGGCTGTCGCCTTGTTTTCCTGCCAGAGCCCGGAGGAACTGCTTGTTCCGGATTCCGGCAGGACAGTGAGACTCGCTCTGTCTTCCGAAATGCCGTCGTGGGATGAAGGTCCTGCACCGGAATCCAGGACATATTGGACAGGAGAAACCATTTTCTGGTCCGGTGGAGACATGATGGCCTTGTGCCTTACCGAAGACGGAACCTGGCATGACGCGATGTATGTCTCCGATGCCTTGCCCGAAGACGCAGCTCAGGCGGAGTTCTCTCTGGAACTTCCGGCTTCGCTCGAAGGAACTCTGATGTTCCGCTCCATATATCCGTCATCTGCAGTCAGGAGCACTATGGAAGATGCCCCCGTCATGGTGGTGGAGATACCTTCTGAACAGACTCCTGCTGCCGGCTCCTTCGATCCGGCTGCGGATCTCATGGTGGGTAAGACGATAGAATCCTATGATGGAGTACCCGAAGAAGCTGTTCTTCTCTACTGGACCCGTCTTGTGGCGCATGCGGACATCACCTTGAAGTCTCTTCCGATGGGGGAGGATGAGGTTGTGAAATCTGTTTCGATCAGGGCTGGAGAGGGGACTCCTCTTGCCGGAACTTTTACCTTGAATATCGACAGGCAGGCGATGGAACCTGTTGACAGTCAGACTTCTGCGGAGATCCTGCTCGGGGTGGATAATCTTTTGCCTGACTCGTCGGGCGACCTGCGTGTCTGGCTTTCTGTCTCTCCTTGCACCCTGACTTCCCTTAATGTGACCGTGACGACTGACAAGGCCACATATATGAGGGATATTGCTTCATGCTCGCTTGATCTGCGACGCAATGCAAGGAACATATTTTCTGTGGATATGTCTGCTGCCACCGTCCAGCCGCATGAGGATGAGTATGAGAAGTTCAATTCTCTTGTCAATCCCCGGATATTCACTCTTCTTGATCTTGGCCGTCAAGGACTTGAAACTGTCAAGGCAGAGTATGAGGCGGGAAGACTGTATAGGGCGGCAATGGCTCTGAAGGAGTACTGGAAGTCCTCCCGTGACATAGTCAACCCCAATGTCAATCTGAGCAGTACTTCATATTCGGCTGTCGAGAAGAACCGTGCCGACCAGGCCCTGAAGGAGAACGGCTATCGTTTTTATGTCAAGAACTATGCGGAAAAAGGCAGTGACACGGATGCAGATGCTCAGTATTATTCCTTCTCCGATGGTGCCGGTGGCATAAACTGGACTTTCTCTCTTGCGAACGAGACTCAGTTCAATATTCAGAAACATCGTCATCAGTGGGTTCTGCCTCAGGCCAAGGTCTATTGGGGAACGAAAAGTGAGGTGTACCCGAGGTCATATGTCGAGGTGTATTCCTCATGGCTTGCAGCTCACCCTTGCCCGGGCGCACTTACGGGTGATTACAAGCTGTCCTCTTCCAATCCGGTATATGACATGTGGACTGACCTTCAGGCTTCAGCCCGTGTGATGGAGCAGATTGATGTTCTGGACTATTACATCGGTTCCGAGGGTTTTACCCCGGAGTTCCTGACGCATTTCCTTGCAGCTTATGCGGATGCAGTGGAGTGTATAAGGGCCAATCCTTATTCTGACCAGTTGAGCAACCATCGCCTGTATGAGATTCAGGCTGTCTTTACAGCTGCCGTCATGATGCCTGAGTTCAAGGCAGCTCAGGACTGGCTTGCCGAGGCATCGGCCGATGTCGCGTCTCAGGTCAAGGTGCAGTTCGCTGAGGACGGTGTGCTGGTCGAGATGGATCCGGGCTATCATATTCCGATGGTATCCATCTTCTATGATATGCACAAGGTCGCTTCTGCGAATGACATGCTGGAAGTCTTCCCGTCGGATTACACCCTGTACCTGAAGAAGGCGGTGAAGTTTATCCGGGATCTTGCATATCCGGATTATTCCCTTGAGGATTTCAACGATGTCCGTTCCTCAAGCTGGAACAGGTCGACCCTCACCAAGAACTTTGTCAAATATGCGGAGATGTTCCCTGATGATCCCACCCTGCAGTATTGGGCGAGCGGTTTCTCCGGTGGAACAGCCCCTGAGGAACTTCTTTCGGCATATACGACCACAGGATGGTATATGCTCCGCAACGGCTGGACTCAGAACTCCACGATGCTTGTTCTGAAGAACAACTATAATGTGAAGACAGATGGGGGAACATGGTGGCATTGCCAGCCGGATAACGGTACGGTGTCGCTGTATCATAAGGGCCGTCATTTCCTTCCGGACGCAGGTGCCTATACATATACCAACGGTTCCGAGCGTGAGGCCTTCCGTGCTACCGCCATGCATAATACCCTTACCCGTCAGCTTGAGACTGTCGCAGACACCAGGATGAGAGGTGAATATGTGACTTCGAGTGAATCGGAAGACTGTCTGATGGTGCATGTCAGGAACCAGTCATATGGCAAGACACGTCACGAGAGGGTGGTGTTCATGGTGGATGGAAAGTATTATGTGATTCTTGATTCTGCCTTGGGATCAGATGTGAACACATCCATAGAAGTCAGCTGGCATCTTTGTCCGGGTGAAATCACCTTTGATGCCTATGGTGCCAATGCTTATGGCTGTCATACGGATTTCACGGACGGCAACAATATGATGTTCAAGACATTCTGCTTTGCGGGAGAGAAGGGGAGAGTGCCGGCAGAAGACTTCACGCCATCTACCGGTACTTCATATACGTCTTCGGAAATTAATATGAAGACCGAAAGGAAATACTACCGCACGGCTGTGGCTATAGGTGGCACGAACACTCCTGTACGTTTCATCACAGTGATATATCCGATTGAGGACTACTCATCAGCACCGGCTGTTTCCGCGGCCTTCGGAAGTTCTGCATCGGAAGTCGTTGTGACCATAGATGGAAAAAGCCGGACTTTGACCTATTAGTCCGGCTTCACTCCTAATTGTTCTTTCTGATATATTCCGTAGGGAGACATCCCATATATTTCTTGAAACATGTGGCGAAATATGAAGGGGTATTGAAACCTACCATGTCACTGATTTCGGAGACACTGTATCGTCCGTCCTTGAGCAGTCTGCAGGCTTCCTTGAAGCGTATTTTGCGGATGAAATCAAGGGCGGATTCTCCTGTCAGGGCCTTCAGTTTGAGATGCAGGTTAGACCGGCTCATGTTCATTGCTCTGGCAAACTCCTCCGTGGAAAATTCCGCGTTGTCAATGTTCTGCTCGACTATATGTATCGCCTTGTTGAGAATCTGTTCATCCATTGCATTGAAACTGATCTTCTCAGGTGATATCTCCATGGATTTGGTCACTTTGTCCTGAAGACGGTATTGGGTTCTGAGCATATTCTGCATCTTCGCGATGAGCACGGCCATCGAGAACGGTTTCACCATGAAGTCATCGGCTCCTGTCTTGAATGCTTCAAGTTCATCCTTGCTGTCCGTCTTGGCGGAAAGCATGATGACCGGTATATGGCTTGTGCTTATGTTCTGCTTTATATGCGAGCAAAGCTTGATACCGTCCATCACCGGCATCATCATGTCAGTAATCACGATGTCGGGTTCATTTTCCTTTATCATCTGCAGTGCTTCTTCCCCGTTTCCGGCAAGCCTGATATCGAACATCTTGGAAAGTTCCTCATTCATATATGCACGGATCTCCTCGTTGTCTTCAGCAATCAGCAGACTGCCGCGCTTATTGTTCCCGGAGCTTATGAATTCCGTAATTTCACGTTCGGTGTCCAGCATATACATTTCCTGAGTGTTGGTCGTGTGGGCTTCCTGTGCCTCCTTTCCTTCTCTTTCCTGAATTGTGTATGCCGATTCTGTGGATGGCAGAGAAACAATGAATGTACTGCCCTTGTTCACCTCGCTCCTGAGTTCTATCTGTCCGTGGTGCAGCTCCACTAATCTCTGGATCAGAGAAAGTCCGATTCCGCTTCCGATGTGTTCGCTGTCCACCTGATAGAATCTCTCGAATATCCTGTCCTGCTGGCCTGCAGGGATTCCGGTCCCGGTGTCGCTGACTTCCAGCATAAGATTTCCCGCTCTTTCATATACCCTCACTGTGATGCTTCCGGCATCTGTGTACTTGAAGGCATTGGAGAGGAGGTTATTGAGAATCAGTTCAAGATACTGACCGTCAATGAATGCAGTCTTACCCTCCATTTCGGATATGAGGTTGTAGCGTAGCTTCTTGTTTTGAGCCAGCTTCTCGTAGAAGGACCAGTTCTCCCTTACTATCTTATGGACGTTTTCCTCCTGTATCCTCAGCTTGAACACTCCCAGCTCCGCCCTTCTGTAGTCCATCAGCTGATTCACAAGATGCAGAAGTCTCTTTGCATTCCTTTCCACATACCTAAGCTGTTTTCTCATCCATGTGTCCGTGCTTTTGCCTATCATCTCGGACAAAGGATTGATTATCAGTGTCAGAGGTGTACGCATCTCGTGCGAAATATTGATGAAGAAACGCATCTTCATCTGATGGATGTTTTCTTGATGGATCTTTTCCTGCTTTTCGAGCTCAAGCCTGTTTTCTCTCTCCTTGCGCTCTACAATGAAGATATACAGTCCCCAGAGAAGGATGAGAGACAATATTACGAACACTGCAATTGCAGTATTTGTCCTGTACCATATAGGTTCTATCTTTATTTCCAGACATGTCGGCGTTTCGTTCCATCTGCCGTCGTTATTCGCTGCCTTCACCTTGAAGGTATATGTCCCGTGAGGAAGATTGGAGTATGACACGCTCCTCTTCTCCATGACTTCATACCACTCCTTGTCATAACCTTCAAGCTTGTATGCGAATGTGTTGTGCTGCCCGGCCAGGTAATTCGGGACACAGAATTCGAGTGTGAAGGAGTTCTGATGATGTCGCAGGACCATCCTTTCCGATTCCATGATGCTGTTAGAGATGATCCCGCTTCCGTCTCCCGGCCTTATCTGTCTGTTGAAGACTTCCAGCTTGCTTATTATAGGTCGAGGGGTATAAGGATTGTCTTCTATTTTAGACGGGTCAAATGAACTTATGCCATATATTCCTCCGAACATCAGTTCACCGTTCGCCTTTCTGCAATGAGAGCCGGGATTGAACTGGTTGCTCTGCAGGCCATCCGAAATTGCGAAGTTCCTGAATATGCCGGTGAAAGGATTGAAACAGCTCAGCCCCTTGTCCGTGCTGATCCACAGCCTTCCGAACGTGTCTTCCTCGATACCATGGATGATGTCGCTCGGAAGTCCGTCCTGGCTGGTATATTTTGTAAGGCAGTTCTCCTTGTAGTCGTAGCACCATAGACCGGTTCTTGTCGCAATCCAGATGAGCTTGGTACTGCTTTCGTAGAATCCTTGCACGAACACTGATGATAGGGGATAGTCCGGTGTGAGCAGGTCATATTTCTTCAGCTGGCCATCTGCCATGCGGCATGTTGACAATCCGTCTTCGCCTCCGATCCAGAATGTGCCGTGCGAGTCGTTAAGGAGTGCTCTGATCTTGATTCTTCTGATGGGATATCCGTTGCAGTCTTCATTCACATCACTGATCTTCCCGCTTGCCCTGTCATATTGTTTCAAACCGTCCAGCGTACCAAGGAACAGGGTGGATCTTCCTCCTTTGACGATGGCATATACGTTGAGCTCCCTCCTGTCTTTCGATGAATACTGGCAATGGCGTATCCTGCCGCTGCCTTTATCAATTATGTTGAGACCTCCGGCATGAGCGCCGAAAAACACTTCGCCGTGGTCGTTGTCGATGTATATGGCCTTGATGTCATTGGATTCCAGATTGTCGGCCTCCTGTGCCGACTTGAGCCTGTAGTGGGTGAAGCGGTCCGTATGTGGATTATAGTGATTGACACCTCCGCTGTTTGTCCCGATCCAGATGGAGCCGTCAGAATCCTCTTTAAGACAGTTGACCACATTGTCGTTCAGTGAATTCTCCCGATTTTTCATCTGAATGTGATTGAAGCGGTTTCTGGCCGGATGCCAGTAGTTTATTCCACCGAACCATGTTCCCAACCACATACCTCCCTGGGTGTCCCGGCAGATGCTTCTCACAGAACTTTGGGAGAGGCTTCCATATGTGAGAGGGTCGCTTTTTATGTTTGTGAACCCGGTGCTGTCCATGATGCTCAGACCGTTGAAGGTGCCGATCCACAGCCGTCCGTAGGTGTCCTCTGCCAGGGCTCTCACGAAATTGGAATTCAGGCTGCCGCCGTCTGAGGCGATGTGATGGTATGTGCTGACTTCATCGTCGTTCATGTTTATGCAGTGCAGCCCGTCGCCTTCTGTACCGATCCACAAATATCCGTCGCGTTTGAGGATGGAGTTTATCGGTTTGTCGCTTTTGAATGTGGATATGCGTTTTATGTCCTTGGAACCGATGGAATAGCAGAAAAGTCCCTCTGAGAAGGTTCCGATCCAGATGTTGTCCGATTCCCGGTAGAGAACCTGGGCTCCAAATGTCTCAGGCTGGCAGGGGGGGGCAGAAATATCCCACTTCCATGACTTCATGTTGAATATCTTTATGCTCCCGCCGACTACAACCAACAATTTGTCACCGTCCGCCTCTGCGATTCCTGTAACCCCTTTTCCCCCTGTCCTGAAATTTCTGAATGAGTCACTGAAGCTGTCGTAGAAGGATAGCCCTTTGTCGGTGCCGATCCACAGCCGCCCCTTGCTGTCGATATGGACCTTCCTTATGATATTGTCCGCAATCGAGGTGCTGTCTTCAGCAGAGTTCCTGTATATGGTGAATTCATACCCGTCGTATCTGTTCAGACCGTCATGTGTGGCAAACCACATCAGCCCTTTGTCATCCTGACATGACGATAATATCGTACTTTGAGACAGTCCTTCCTTGATCGACAGGTTTGAGAATGTCATATCCATGTCAGGGGAGTTCCCTGCAGCGACTTTGATTAATGTTGAGAGGATTGCGACAAAAGTGCAGATTTGGTGCTTGAGTCTCATGATTGTCCAGTCTATTTGCCACGAATTTAATAATTTATTCGTAGAAATGTGATTTTTGTCCAAAAAAGACGGCTCGGAAATGAAAGCGATGTCTCCGTTGTTTCAATAATTGATATATAAGTCACAATATTCAATGATATATTCTTGTCCTCTTTTTATATTTGTAGGACTGGACAAAATACTTTGACTTATGGACGGACTGTTATCGAGGATGACGGCCTCATGCATCATCCTTTTTACCTTCCTTTCGTGTACAGGTGGGGGGGAATGCAGATATGACTGACAGTGAGATAGAAGTCTTGCGCGACTCTGTCTCTTACTATGGGGCTGAAGGCAAACGGCTTCGTAATTCTTCCCGCTACCATGATGCCATCCGGGTACATACAAGGGGGCTGGAGCTTTCTGAAGAGTTGTGCGACACTCTTGAAATTGTCCGCTCCTTGAACAATATCGGTACTGTCTATCGCAGGATGGGACTTCTTGAAGATGCGGCTTCGTGGCATTATCAGGCCTTGACTCTATGTGACCGGTGGAGCGACAAGCAGAGCACTGATGCTGTCAAGAATCGTGTGATATCCCTTAACGGAATAGGTAATGTGCATCTTTCGATGGGTAATGACCTGGTCGCAATGGATTCTTTTCGTGAGGCTCTCAAAGGAGAAACGACCCTCGGAAGCGCAACCGGAATGGCAATAAACTATGCGAACATCGGTGCCCTGGTGGAGAAACGGGGTGACCTTGATTCTGCAAGGTGGTATTATGGCCAGTCGCTGCAGTGTAATGTTGAGTCGAATAATGTTCTCGGGATTGCCATATGTCATAACCACTTCGGCCGTCTCTTTGAGATGGAAGAAAAATATGATGAGGCAGGAAATGAGTATCTTAAGGCCTATCAGATTCTGGAAGGAGGTAAGGATAAGTGGCATTGGCTCCAGGCATGTGTGGCGCTTTCCCGTGTGTCGGTAAGACGTGGACAGTATTCTGTCGCAGAAAAATATCTGGATGAAGGTCTCAGGACTGCTGAAGATGCCGGATCTCTGGCTCATCTCGCTGACCTGAGGCATCTGAAATATGAACTGTGCAGGAAGACTGGAGATTTTGCCCGGGCGTTGTTGTGGCTTGAGGCATATGAGACTGTTTCCGACAGTCTGGCTGCGAAGCGGAATGAAGAGAAGATGTATTCCATGATGGCCGGTTATGAACATGAGAAAAGCCGTAGCGAGATGGAGCATATGCGTCAGATGCACAGGCAGGAAAACCGCAGGCGTGACCTCATGCTTGGAACCGTGCTTGTCATCCTCGCCCTGTCTTCCTTGGGAATCGGAATACTCGTCTATGCCCTCAGGCTCCGTTCACGTAACCAGAAGATGCTGCAAGAGCTGAATCAGACCAGAAGCAATTATTTTACGAACATCGCTCATGAATTCAGGACCCCGTTGACGGTTATACTTTCTGCGGCGGGCAGTATCCATGAAAACACCTCTGAAGAGGATTCCCGGGAGGATTCACATGATATTCTGACCCACTCACGCGAACTTCTGGATCTTGTGGATCAGGTTATGGAGGTCTCCAGGATGACATCTTCGATAGCACCGGACCCTGTGTGGAGGCGGGCTGATGTGGTCGGATATGTTTCATATCTCTGTGAGAGGTACGAGAGGTTTGCCAAGGAAAAGGGACTTGAACTTGTCAAGGATTTCCGTTGTGGCGAACTCGTGATGGACTTTATTCCCGACAGACTTCAGCGAATCATAGGTAATCTTCTTTCCAATGCCTTGAAATATTCGAGGCGTGGTGCAGTGGTCACGGTACGGCTCTCAAGAACCTCTGATGACAGCGGTGAGTATCTGGACATATGTGTTCTTGATGAAGGCAGGGGAATGTCTTCTTCTCAGATTGAAAATATATTCAAGCCATTTTTCAGGGCTGAAGACGGCACTTCCGGAGTCGGAACCGGAATCGGGCTGTATGTGGTGAAACTCTCTGTAGATGCCTTGGGAGGTAGCGTCAAGGTCAGAAGTTCGCTTGGCGGAGGAACAGCCTTTGATGTGAGGATACCTGTCCGTCATGACATGGCATGTGAGACATTTGAATATTGTCCTTCGCAGATTCAGAATCCGTTGGAGGCATCCTCATGCTGCGCTCCATGCGTCCGCGATGATGAGGAGTCACCTCGTATTCTTATAGTCGAGGACAGGCCTGAGGTTGCCAAGTGGGAGATGCGCCTGCTTGATTCACGCTATTCCTTCTATTTTGCAGCTGATGGTGAGGAAGGACTCAGAATAGCTGAGGAAATAGTTCCCGATCTGATAATCACGGATGTGATGATGCCTGTCATGGATGGTCTGGAATTGTGCCGGATTGTGCGCCTTTCGGAACTGCTTTGCCATATTCCGGTCATAATGGTCACTGCCAAGGCCGGTCAGGAAGACAGGATTGCCGGTCTGGAGGCGGGTGCTGATGCCTATCTTGAAAAGCCGTTCGATGAAAATGAACTTTCACTGCGCGTGAAGGGACTACTTGAACAGCGCGAGCTCTTGAAGAGAGCCTATATGAAGGCAGCCGGATCCTCTGATGATATGGTCCAAAGAAGGAATTATTCTGTCAAGGATCAGAATTTTCTTGACAGATTTGTCAGCGCGCTGGAGAATGCATTCCGGGCTGGGCGGGTGGACTGCGAGGAACTGGCATCCGAACTTTGTATAGGCAGGGTGCAGCTGAATCGAAAGATCAAGGCCATAACGGGACTCAAGACCACCGAGTATATCCACTTGCTGCGGATCACCAGGGCAAAGGACCTGCTGGACAACACAGCACTGTCCATAGGTGAGGTGGCACTCAGGTGTGGCGTCGAGGATGTCGGCTATTTCAGCACGATATTCAGAAAGTCTGTAGGAATGACTCCGTCCGCATATCGCAACCGCTGATTGCAAGGAATCCGAGAACACATCGTACAGCTCACTTTCATCTGGCCCTGACCGAAATCAGGGCCACATGTCCCTTTAGTCAATCAAGATGTCACATTTTTCCAAACGCCGGTTTGCATAATGCGGTAATTTTGTTCCATAGGAAATATATAAAGCTTATGGAAAAGAAATTTGATTACGTTGCGCCTCAGTGCGTGGAGGTTGAACTGCTTCTGGATGGAGTCGTTCTGCAGAACAGTGTCCCTGATTATGATGATGGTGGTGTGCTTTAATTATGGAGGGAATGAAAATGAAAAGAAAACTGATTTTGTTTGCGGCAATATTTGCTGCAGTTGTTGCTTGCAACAAGAATGAAACTCCGGTCGAGATTCCATCGTCTTCACCGGTCAGGATGACTCTGACTGCAACTATCGGTGCAGATACCAAAATCACTTATGTCGACGAAGACAATGTCCTCAAGGCTGCATGGGATCAGTACAATAAAGTTTCCCTTCTTGCGCTTGATAATCAAGGAAAACTTCTGTCAAACGATATTTTCACGGCTGTATCTGCAGGAAAGAGTGCAAAATTTGAAGGAACCTTTACAAACAATCCGAACACAGCTACAGTGATGGTCTACTATCCTGCTCTGCTTGAGGGTGAAGGAACGGAAGAAAAACCATATATGTCTCCTGTGGAAAATGGATATAATGAAACCGGGGTCTTGTACAGTGCTAAGCTTGGTTCGCAGTATATCCGTCTCCGGAGCTCTGATTATTTCCTGCAGAAGAACAATGCGGATCCATCTCATCTTGCTCAGTATTCTGCTATGTGTGGTCAGGCTGAAATGAACGGCGATGAATTTACAGTAAGTCTTGAGCATATGTCTTTTGTCATTAAGGCAGTGTTCACATTGCCAGTTAATGATATGCAAGTTTCTTATGTCACTGTTTCTCAATGGACTTCTTCCGGTGGAGGTACGACAATGACATATAATGCAGCAAGGAATATCTATGGGTATCCTTATTGGAATAACAGTACCGGATATATAAAAATGAATTTTGGAGAAAAAGTAGATGGAGGTTCTGGTACTGGATTCATTGTCGAAGGAAATACTCTGACAGTGTATCTGTTAGGATATGATGAGATAGAGATATCAGAAGGAAACTACCTTAAGATCGAATTATATTCTCCTACTGATGGATATTATTCAGGAACAAAGACACTGTCTGCAAATACTCTTGAGCCAGGTAAAATGTACAGACTGAATCTTTCATTAGCTGAGGGAATCCTGTAACCCTGAAAGGAGAACTGAGTCGGTAAGTCTACTCACAACGCTCTAAATATCAAGCATATACGTAAAATCGCCTGCGCCAGCTGCCGCAGGCGATTTAACTTATGTTGCTGATTATCAGTACTCTGCTATTCAGGGCTTGGTGAGGTGGATATGAAGTGGAGGGACTCCTGTACCCCTGAAAGGAGAACTGAATCGGTAAGTTTACTCGCAACGCTCTAAATATCAGGTATATACGCAAAATCGCCTGTGGCAAATGCCGCAGGCGATTTTGCGTATGCCCTTGATTATCAGTCTTCTCCGGTTCACGAATAAAGAAAAATGGATACAGATTAGTCCTAGCTTCTAAGCTCCTTGGGTAATGTGTTGAATACTAAGTATATACGAAAAATCGCCTGCGCCAGCTGCCGCAGGCGATTTAACTTATGTCGCTGATTATCAGTACTCTGCTGTTCATGGCTTGGTGAGGTGGATATGAAGGAATTTGGCGATAGGCAAGTTGTCGCATGAAAGATGTTTGCTCAATACCTTGAATAGCCTCATCTTTTCGTCCATCTCGAGACCTGTCACTTTCCGTAATTCTTTCAGGCCTTCCGCGTCATGAAGAATCTCTCCCATCCGGATATACTCGATGTCTGAGAACCTGTATCTGTCCTCCTTTATGTCATATTCGCTTCCGGTATTGGAGTTTATTGCAGTCAGCATATCTTCATAGCTTCCATAACATGCTATGACCTCCTCATAATCGAATGGTTTATATATGGATATGATATGATCCACCAGTTGCATTTTTTCCCGTTCGTCTAATTTGCTCAGTAACCGTTTTAACTGGACGTATCGCAGATGTCTGTCTTCTGACTCAGCCAAATCCACCTCCTTGACGGCACGTTTCATAGATAGTGATGCCCGTCCTAAGATCAACGGATCAGAAAATGGGTGAGGGGATAGGGCATATGCCAGAAAATTCCATCGGTATTCTTCAGCTCTGCTGCATAGCCTTTTTTCTACCGGGTTGTTGAACAGATAAGCTATTGCGGTGCGTAATAACTTCAGTCCTTTTTTAGGTGCACTTCCAAAGCGTGCCTGGAATAGCGATCCTTTCCGTCCGACCTCGTTGTTCTGCTCTCTTGCGAACATGCATGTGACCTGCCTTACGAATTCACTCATCCTGACCCTTGCGTCGGATTTTATAAGCATGTGTATATGATCGAACATGAGACACAATCCCAGTATGGTCACCTCGTATTGTCTTGCAGCAATTGAAAAAATGGTGTAATATACCAGATAGTCTTCCAGATCATAAAAGATGTTGAACCGATTGATTGTCCTTTGGTAAATGTGATGTACTTCATCTTCCAGAAAACGCCTCCTTCTGACACGTCTTCTCCTCTCTCGTTTTGTGTTTTCCATAACATATTGAATTTTAACTATTTATAATAAATCGCCTGTGGCAAATGACGCATGCGATTTGGTTTAAGTGCTTGCTGGACAGTGCTTTAGGTGATGCGCCTATTCTCTTGTCCATGAGCAAATCTATCTGAAAACTGCGAGAGTGATGATAAAAAACAGAAAAACCTTCGATAAAAAAAAGAAAAATCTGCAGATCACGCCATAATAAACATGGACGGATATTAAAAAAGACTCCTGCATGGTCGTCATGACCGGCAGGAGTCTTCTGTTTATAGGACCGGATGTCGCTTAGAACATCTCGGGCTCATTGTTCTGCTCAGGAACTTCCGGAGCGTCGTTGCGGCGGTCGCGGCGTGGACCTCTTGGACCACGGTCCTCGCGACGTGGACCTCTGTCGCCCTCACGACGTGGACCACGGTTGTCACGACGGTCGTTGTCACGGCGTGGACCCTTGTCACCGCGCGGCTTGCGCTCAGGCTCTACGTATCCCTCAGGCTTCTCTATGAGTGCCTTTCGTGAAAGTCTCATCTTGCCTGTCTTTGAGTCGATCTCAAGGAGCTTCACGTCCACTTCGTCACCGATGTTGAGTACGTCCTCCACCTTCTCTGTCTTGTTCCAGTCGATCTCTGAGATATGGAGAAGACCTTCCTTGCCAGGGAGAATCTCTACGAATGCACCGAATTCAAGGATGGATACTACCTTTCCATGATATACTGTGCCCACTTCAGGAACTGCAGTGATTCCGTCAATCCATGCAATAGCCTTGTCCATAGACTCCTTGTCAAGACCGAAGATGTCTACCACGCCCTTCTGTGCGCCGTCGATCTGCTCCTCAGTGATGGTGATAGTGGTACCTGTCTCGCGCTGGATCTTCTGGATGGTCTCGCCGCCCTTTCCGATGATTGCACCGATGAACTCACCGTCAACGATGAGCTGAACCATACGAGGAACGAACTCCTTGTACTCTGCACGTGGCTCGCTGATGGTCTTCATCATCTCGCCCATGATATGGAGACGGCCCTGACGTGCCTGCTCGAGAGCTCTCTCAAGAACGTCGTATGAAAGTCCGTCCACCTTGATGTCCATCTGAGTCGCTGTGATACCGTCCTTTGTACCGGTCACCTTGAAGTCCATGTCTCCGAGGTGGTCCTCGTCACCGAGGATGTCGGTAAGGATGGCGTAGCGCTCGTTAGGATTGTCCTTGTCTGTGATGAGACC
>JAFVVN010000041.1 GCA_017502125.1 Bacteroidales bacterium
ACCGGAAGGTGTGGCTGGAACACCTCCTTTTTGGAGCTGTCTATGACACGAGCTTCGCGGTGAGTTGCAAGGTCGTAAGTCTTGCTTTTCTTCAATCTTTTTAAATATACAGTCCCGTAGCTCAGTTGGTTAGAGCACTACACTGATAATGTAGGGGTCAGCAGTTCAAGTCTGCTCGGGACTACAAGCATGGGGGTATAGCTCAGTTGGCTAGAGCACCTGCTTTGCAAGCAGGGGGTCGTCGGTTCGACTCCGACTATCTCCACCAGCAACCCACTCAGAGACACCTCTGGGTGGGTTTTTCTTTGTCCCGTACCGATTCCCATTTTGGGCGGGGTGGACATTCTGGGTGATTAAATCCCCTTTTGTCAATCCTTTATAAATCAGCGCTTTACGCTAAATCGCCTGCTCCAAATGCCGCAGGCGATTTAGCGTAAGTGGCTGAGTGGCAGGTGGTTGCTTGATGTGGTTGTTCGCCCCAGTTCCATTCACCGGTGATTTCTGCAAATTTTATTACCTTTGTGGAGATTAAAACACAGCCCAAGATGAACATTCGTCAATTTTTTCTGCTGTTTGTCGCAGCAATATCAATATCGTGTGTCAATAATGATTCCCCAAAGGCGTCTGACAAGGAGGCTGTGAAAGTGGAGTCGGCATTGCCGGTCAGCGGCACTTTCCTCAATCTTGTCTACCAGGACGTCCGCAATAAATATACGAATCCCCCGGCTGTAGACTACACGGATCCTCTCCTTTGGCATGCCAAGGTCGATGAGATGAAGAAGATGGGAATGGAATACCTCGTCCTTATGGCTGTTGCCAATGAAGGAAAGTCATTCTATCCGTCATCCATCATGCAGAGCGCATATGACTGCAGCCGGCAGAGTCCGGTGGATGCCATCATGGAGGCAGCAGAGCGTAACGGCATGCACGTGTTCATGAGTACGGGTTGGGCCAAGGACCAGGATGACAATCTTAGGGATCCGGCCATCAAGCAGAGACAGATACAGATCATGACGGAGCTTGCCGGCATATACGGAGACCATCCCGCAATGTATGGCTGGTATCTGCCTGTGGAGGACTGTTTCGGACCGGTTCTGACCGACTATGCTGTGGATGCTGTCAATGCCCTCACAGCCAAGGCAAGGGCCTTGACTCCTGGAAAGAAGATCCTCATCTCCCCATATGGCATTTTCAACTCGGACTTCAGCGACCCGCGTTATGAGCAGCAGATTCTCCGGCTTGAGGTGGATATTATAGCTTATCAGGATGAAATAGGTTGTGTGCGGGAGAGATACCCTTTGCCACGTCTGAGAGAGAACTGGAAGAAACTCCGTGCGATTCATGACAAGACAGACATTGAGATGTGGGCCAACTGCGAGTCTTTTGCATGGGAGGCAGCCACTAATGACAGGACATCGGCTCTGATCCCGGCTCCTTTCGGCCGTTTCCTTGGTCAGCTTGCAGCTGCTACCGAGGGTGGAGCGGAAAGAATCATATCGTTCATGATGTACGGTATCTTTGAGGATCCTGAGTCACCATATCAGCTTGGCCAACCTTATTGGTCTAATGTCGCGTATGAAGAATATATGGCCTGGAGAAACGGGGACAGGCGCTGGAAGACAGCCGAGGCTGCTTTTCTTGGACATTATGGCAGGCTGGGGCAGGAGGATATGAATTGGGATATAAGAAAGCCGGGCGAACATGAACTGACTGTCGAACTCGCGGCTGACGAGGTTCCGGAAAGTCTTCTTGTGAGGATGCTTGTCTGCCATAAGGACGAAGTGAAGGCACCGGACATGCTTGCGCTCAGTGTCAGCCCGGACGGCAAAGCATACAGACTGATACAAATAAAATCATGCCCCGTATTTCCTAATACAAGGCATGACGCATTCGTAGACTGTGTCCTTTTCGAGGACTTGGATAAATGTATTCCCGAGGGCACCCGTTTCATCAGGATATCATACTCGGCTCCTCATAAGACTGCCCTTGACAGACTGATTCTCAATCCGTAGTCCTTACATCAGACCGAGGAGCTTGCTTCGTGACAGCATGCATGCTCCGATGGATCCGCACTTATCTCCGAGTTTGGTGAGCTTGATGGTGGTGTCACGGTTGATGATGCTCAGGGAATGTTTCTGCACTGCACTCTTGATCGGGAGCATGAAATAGTCCTTCACAGATGCCAGTTTTCCTCCGATCACCACAAGTTCAGGATTGAATATGTTTATCAGTCCGGCAATGGCACGTCCAAGTGTGGTTCCCACTTCTTCTATCACTTCGATGGCAAGCACATCCTCTTCATTCACTGCATTGAGGATATCATCGAGTGAGATGGTTTCCCCTTTCTGATATTTGTCCGAAAGAACTGACGCCCTTCCTTCCTGAAGCTTTTCAAGAAGGATTCTGTGTGCTGCTGATCCGGATGCGCCGGTTTCGAGGCAGCCGGTCTTGCCGCAGTGGCAGATCTGGTCGTTGTTCAGGAGAGGGAAGTGTCCTATCTCCCCGGAGAATCCGGACTTTCCATATGAAAGTTTCCCGTCTATCACCATTCCCATTCCAAGTCCCCAGGTCACGTTAAGGAAAAGCATGTCCTTCTCATTATTTGCCACTCCGCAGATATATTCTCCGTATGTCATGGCTCTGGAATCATTCTCCACGAATACCGGAGTCTGAAACTCCTCCTCAAGCAGCGACCCGATAGGCCTGTCTTCTCCGATGAAGTATGTGAAGCAATATCCTGTCTCGTTGTTCACGCGTCCGGAAAGATTGATTCCGTAGGCAAGCACATTGTCGATGTTGATTCCGGATCTGCCGATGCAGTCCTTTATAGTGTCGCAGAGCGCCCTGAATGACTGGACTGAACTTTCCACCTTGCATGGTATGTCTGCATGATAGGCCACTATCTGTCCCTTGAAGTCAGTGATGGCTATGCTTATGCTTGACCTCTCGATGTCAGTGCCCACAAAATATCCCGCAGAAGGATTCAGACCGAATATGCTCGGTCTTCGTCCTCCATTGGTATCCTGTTTTCCCATATCCTCGATGAATCCCTCTTCCATGAGCTCCTCTATGAGCTTGGTGGTGGTCGGGATACTTATGTTTATTTCCTTGCTGAGGTCGGCAAGTGAGAAGTTACCTTCGTTTATGCAATGGCCAAGAATCTTCTTCTTGAGCTGAAAATTCTTGACATCGTGGTTTTTCAGGAATGAGTACATAGTTCAGGTCTTTAGGTTCTGGATTATTTTCCTTTGGTCCAATATCTCTCGATTTCTTCCAAGGTCTTTCCGGTGGTCTCAGGAATCACCTTCCACATGATGAGCATATATGGAACGCACATCGCTGCGAAGATGAAGAATGTACCGGCCTGGCTCCATCCGAGGAGGACAGGAGTGAGCTGTCCGATGAGATATGTTCCGATCCATAGGGCGAAGCCGGCGATTGACATTGCGCGGCCACGTACGCTGTTTGGATACATCTCCGAGAGAAGCACGAATACGATCGCAGAAATCGAAATCGCGCAGCAGAACACATATGCGAGGAAGAATGTCAGCATGAATCCGTTGCCGAGTCCGAGAGTCTGGCCCCATGCGAAATAGATTCCTATTGCAAGGAGACAGAGGATCATGCCGGAAACTCCCCAATATATGAGCTGCTTGCGTCCCACTCTGTCGATTATGAATACTGCAAGTATGGTGGTCACCATGTTCACCACACCGACAAGCACTGTGGAGAACATCGGGTTCTCGAAGCCTGCATCGGCGAAGATCTTCGGGCCATAGTATAGAACGGCGTTGACTCCCATGAACTGACCGAGGATGGCGATTGCGCTGCCGGCGATCACTGCCAGAAGGATTCCCGGCTTGAGCAGGTCTCCCCATGAGCCCTTGTCTCCTCCGAGGGATTCATTGGTCTGTGCTATTTCATTGTCCACCTCTTCCTGAGAAGCGTATATCTTGCTCAGGACCCATGCTGCCTTGTCTGTCTTTCCCTTGACGATCAGCCACTTAGGACTTTCTGGGATAAAGAAGATGATGAAGAAGAACAGAAGGGCAGGAAGTGTCTCGCTTCCGAGCATTCCACGCCACATCTCGCTGTTCCATATGTTGGTCCAGAGACTGCCTGATACCTCCATGCTTCCGTTCGAATCAATCACCCAGTTTGCAAGATAGGCAAGAAGGAAGCCGACTGTCACTGCAAGCTGATAAAGCGACACAAGAGTTCCGCGGATCTTGGCAGGTGATACCTCTGATATATATATAGGTGAGACTATCGACACGATACCGATGCCGATTCCACCCACGATCCTGTATGCGACCAGAGCGTCGAAGCTTCCGCACACCGCGCATCCTATGGCTGAGATGCTGAAAAGGGCTGCTGAGATGAGCATGGTGAGCTTACGTCCGAGGTAGTCGCTGAGGGAACCTGCCACGAGTACGCCGCATATGGAACCGATAAGTGCACAACCCACATACCAGCCCTCCATCATGTCTGTGAGGTGGAACTGGTTCTTCACGATTGCTGTTGTTCCGGAGATCACCGCTGTGTCATATCCGAACAGGATTCCTCCGATGGCTGCAACCACCGCCATGAAAATTACATATCCGATTGTATTCTTCATAAGACGTCATTGCCGGCCTGACCGGCAATCTCCATTATTTAATGTCAAAATATTCCTTATACCTGTCATATAAATTTCCTGCAGCTCCATAAACCGACTGCGGACTCATGAAATGAGGGAACTCGAAGGTTATGGCCTTGTCATATCCGCATCTCTTCGCAGCTTCCAGCTTCAGGCGGAGCTTGTCGAACTTGATAGGCAGGAACTTGATAGGCATGTCGCGGTCGAATGTCTCGGCATTTGTCCAGCACTGCATGCCGTACTTGTCGGCCATCTTCTTGTTCACGCTGAAGAATGCGTCAAGCTCGTCATAGTCGATGTGGCCGTCCTGGAAAGCGACAGCGTCCACAACATCGTGTATGCCCTGGAAAATCTGGCTCCACTCCCTCTCGTGTGCTTCAATAGACACTGCATCCTCCTTGGTCAGTGCAGCTCCGGCAGCGCTGACTGCCTTCTTTCCGTCGATCCAAGGCGAGATGAACACAGGCATTCCGCCCGAAACTTCCTTGCACTGTGCACCCATTGCGTGGAAAGCGTCTACGGCTCCGATGGTGTCGCGACTGATCTCGGTGCTGAGGTACCAGCCTCCGAAGCTGTCATATTTCTCTCCGTACATCTTCCACACCTCGTCGATCACGAACTTGTTGTCCTCGATCTCATGGCTCATATCCTTGGTGTCCCAATACACTCCGGAATCATAAAGTCCGAGGTAGAACTTCATTCCGTGCTTCTGAGCCAGGCGGCAGAACATGTCGATAAGGTCCACAGATGGCATATAGCATCCCTTCTTCAGAAGATATGGAGACGGGTAGGTGATGAACTTGCGGTATCCGCATCGGATGTCGATCACGGTATCGATCCCGATGGACTTCATATATGCAAAATCCTGGTCCCATTCCTTTTCGCCCCAGTTCTGGTGCGGGATGTCGTGTGAAATCTCGTCAAGGAAGGTTCCGGTGATTCTCAGTCCGTTGTCTTTCGGAACTATGAGGTTGCCTGCAGTGGTGCCCTGACATGCACTTTCCTCTGTGCTGCAGCTGTTCAGAAGCGAAGGGACAGCGATTGCGGATGCACCGCCTATGGCCATTGTCTTAAGAAAATCTCTACGGTTAGTCATGATAAAAACATTTAACACCGAAAGTTAGGGATTTTTATCGAGATTGCATAAAGAAATATGAGTTTTTAATATTTTTTAAAAATAAGGTTAAAAAACTTTGGCTTATTAAATAATTCGTCGTACATTCGCAAGTTACAAACAATATGATTATGAAACGTACCGTCTTAGTAGCAATTTCAGTCCTGTTTGCAGCTGTTGCCTGCACGAGCCAGAAGGAATATAACCATAATTACATGTGGTTCGACTGTGAGGCAAACTATGCTACGCTCTCGCATCCTGATTCCATCCGATACTATATGCAGAAATGTCAGGAACTCGGCTTCGACAATGTGGTGGTGGATGTGAAGTCCATCATGGGAGAAGTGCTCTATGACAGCGAGATAGCACCATATATGGGTGACTGGGAAGGGGTGGAGAGACCACGCGACTATGATATGCTCGCCCATTTCATCGAGTATGGAAAGGAGCTGGATATGAGGGTCTTCGGCTCGCTCAACGTCTTTGCCGGCGGACACAACTATTTCGACCGCGGTGTGGTCTATATGGACAAGGCGGCATGGCAGTCCATCTGCTACCACAACGGCAAGCTCACGCCTATTTCTGAGATCAAGTCCAACTATAACTGCATGATGAATCCATCGAATCCGGAGGTGCAGGAGTATCAGATCGAGATCCTGAAGGAGTTTGCACGCAAATATCCTGAGGTGGACGGTCTCATTTTCGACCGCGTGCGCTATGACGGCATCACTGCAGACTTCAGCGAGCTCTCCAGGAAGCAGTTCGAGGAATATGCAGGCGTGACGGTCGAGAACTTCCCTGAGGACATCCTCAGCTGGTATGACGAGAAGGGCAACCTCCGCCAGAACTGGGTTCCTGGAAAATATGGAAAGAAGTGGATCGAGTGGCGTGCCACTGTCATCCATGACTTCGTGGAGAAGGCTCATGCGGCCCTCAAGGAGATCAATCCGGACCTTATCATAGGTGACTACACAGGAGCATGGTATCCTACATACTGGCAGCTCGGAGTGAACTGGGCAAGCAAGGACTATGATCCATATCAGGTGCCTCAGTATCAGGCTTGGGCGACAGAGGACTATCATAAGACCGGATATGCGGAAATGCTTGATGTATATATGACAGGTCTGTACTATTCGTTCCTCACCAAGGATGACGTGGACAAGGCTACAGGTGTTGTCGGACAGCGCAGTGAGGCAGGTATGGACAACAGCCTGACCTATTGCTACAGCGTGGAAGGCGGCGCGGAGATCGCAAAGGAAATCACCATGGGAGTGGTGCCGGTGATCGGCTCCATCTATGTGGAGCAGTACCTCGGTGACTTCACTCCGTTCGGACCGGCTGTGACACAGGCCCTCAAGAGTACCGACGGCGTAATGATCTTCGACATCGTCCATCTTAACAAGCACAAGCTCTGGGATGAGCTCGAGGTGGCAATGAAGGCAGCAAACAATTGAAACTAATACAATTATTAAATCATACTAACCCTATGAAATCGATTTACAGGAATCTGTTAGTCGTCTTGATTTTCCTCTTGGGGGGGGCAGCTTATGTAACAGCTCAGCCGACCCTCAGAGGTAAGGTCACAGACATTGATGGCCAGCCTCTTCCGGGAGTGGCCGTTCTGGTCAGCGGTACATCCAACGGTACCATGACTGATGATGCCGGAAACTATTCCCTTTCCGGTCTTAACAAAGGTGATGTGATACTCTTCACAAGCCTCGGAATGGGAGACCAGACCTTCAACTGCGATGGTTCCCTCTCAAGACTCAACGTCGTAATGAAGGAAGACGCAACCTTCCTCGAGGAGACAATCGTGGTCGGTTACGGTACGGCGAAGAAGTCATCACTCACAAGTGCAGTTTCGGCAATCAAGGGCGAGGAACTCCTTAAGTCTCCTGCAACAAATGTCACTCAGGTACTTGCAGGAAAGCTTACTGGTCTTTCTTCTGTTCAGGAGTCGGGAGAACCAGGCCTTGACCAGGCTTCCATCAAGATTCGAGGATCCAGATTCAGTGCGGCATACATCGTTGATGGTTTCCCTGTTCAGAACATCAATCATATAGATCCGGCTGACATTGAAAGTATCTCTGTCCTCAAGGACGGTGCATCTGCAGCAGTATATGGTCTTCAGAGTTCCGGTGGTGTCATCATCGTGACCACCAAGAAAGGTGACAAGGGCAAGGCCAAGATCACATATAACGGTTCTGTCGGTGTTTCCATGAATGCTAACTTCCCTCAGTTCATGGATGGTCCTCAGTATGCTTATTATTACAATATGGCAGAAATGATGGACCAGCTTGCGAGCGGAGCCATTTCTGACAGAAGCGAGTACATTCCGCATTTCACAAAGAGTCAGGTGCAGATGATGCTCAACGACGACCCTACAGATGGCTGGGACAATGTCGACTATATAGGAAAGGTCTTCGGAACAGGATTCAACCAGAAACATAACCTCACGGTTCAGGGAGGAAATGACAACACTCGCTACTTCGTTTCTGCCGGTTTCATGGACCAGAAGGGAAATATCGACAGGTTTACCTATCAGAGGTATAACATGCGTGCCAACATTGAGTCCAAGATTACTGAGAATCTTATCTTTACAGCCGGACTCTCTGGCGTAGTGAGCCGCAGGAATACCCCTCGATATGCAGCCGGAGGAGGTGAAACAGAACAGTATCATTCAGGATGGTTCTCCATCGGACGTCAGACAATCGGTATGTGTCCTTTTGTACCAGAGAAAATGGATGGATATTATACGGGTTCCAAGGCTGATAACCAGACCTATCCTTTCAGCCCTCTTGCTGCAATCTATTCTTCTGGCTACAAGAATCACAGAGGCTTCGATGCTTCAGCCAATGTCTCTCTCACCTGGAATCTTCCATGGGTGAAGGGTCTTTCGCTCAAGGCCAGCGGTTCGTATGACTATGGAACCACCTTCAGCAAGAATCTTGATACTCCATATCAGGTGAAGTATAAGTACTACGACTCCACCACTAATTCGTGGGCATGGGCTATGGGTACGGATACAAATAATCCTGTTGACGGCAACAAGGTTTATGACGGACAGTCTAACTATCAGCAGATGGTTGGCCAGGCCGGTATCAATTATGCAAACAAGTTTGGCAACCATGCAGTAGAACTTCTTGCTTTGGCAGAAGTCCGAGATACCAGAACATATAAATTCTCGGCTTACGCTAAGAACCTTCCATTTACCTCACTTCCTGAATTGAGCTATGCTCTACCTAACACTTCTCCAATTTCAGGAGACAGCGGTGCTTCACGTTCTGTAGGTTACGTGTTCCGTGCGAAATATGATTATGACGAGAGATATCTTGCTGAGTTCACTGGACGATATGACGGATCATACAAGTTTGCCGGAATGAGAAAGACCCGTTGGGGATTCTTCCCTTCAGGTTCGGTGGCGTGGAGAATTTCAAATGAGGACTTCATGGATTCAGCATCATTCGTGAAGGATCTCAAGCTCCGAGCATCTGTCGGACTTCTGGGTAATGATTATGTGACTGAATATATGTTCCTTAACACATATTCACCATGGTCTGGTAAGGTGGCTTACCCATCACCTTCAGGAACCACGATCAATTCGGCTTATTATGATTCCGGTCTTGCAAATACTGACCTGACATGGGAGAAGACCCTGTCATACAATGTCGGTTTTGATGCTAATCTCTGGGATTCAAAACTCGAAGTTGAGGTCGATGCATTCTACTCATGGACCTATGATATTCTTACGAGCAATGGTGCCGATTATCCGGCTTCGATGGGAGGATATTATCCGACATACATCAATTATGACCAGATTGACAGTAAGGGTATTGATATAATGCTCTCTCACCGTAATCAGGTCATGCTTGGAAACAAGCCGTTCTTCTATGGTGTAAGCGGAACAGTGACATACTCCAAGACACGCTGGCTGGTTCATAAAGATGAACCTAATAGTCCGGAGTATCAAAAACTTGTCGGTACAACATATGGATCTCTTATGTGCTGGATAAGTGATGGTCTTTACCGTAGTGAAGAGGAAATTGACAATTCTGCATGGTACGGAACCCGTCCATGTGTCGGTGATATCAAGTATCGTGACCTTAATGGTGACGGTGAAATCTCATGGGCTCAGGACAAGGGCTATTTCGGACGTTCAAACAGACCAGAACTTACCTTCGGTCTCAACCTGAACTTCGCTTGGAACGGAATTGACTTCAATGCTCAGTTCACAGGAGGTGCCCTGTTCGATGTGTCTATGCTCGGTACATATTATGATATCGGAGGTGACGACAATACCATCTGGACAGCTACATTCCACAGCGGTGGCAGTAACTCGCCTCTTTATCTCGTGGAAGGGGCCTACAGCATAGATAACCCTGATGGAGAATATCCTCGTATCTCTCTCGGAGCTCCTGGTCACGGAGGGGATAACGGTCTGGCGTCTACGTTCTGGATCAAGGATGGATCTTATGTCCGTCTTAAGTCAGCGCAGATCGGTTATACCTTCCCTTCTAATTGGATGAAGAAGATAAAGGTGGAAAGCCTCAGGCTCTTTGTTGAGGGGCAGAACCTGTTCACCATCGACGGACTTCCTGAAGGAATCGACCCAGAATCTCCAGGCGTAAACAACGGTTATTATCCTCAGCAGCGTCTGCTCATGGGAGGACTTACATTGACTTTCTAACCAATCCTGAACCGAGTGAAGGATACAATTTGTGAAATTATGATTAAAAGGATATTGATTGCATTGGCTGTGGCTGCAGGATTGTCGGCAGTGTCTTCTTGCAGTGAAATGCTCGACATGCAGCCTACCAGCAGCGTTACAGATGTAACTATCTGGGAAACGACTGAGAATGCTGAGTATAATGTGAACTATCTATATAGTTATCTCATTGATATCGTGAATGGCCAGACAAAACTTGGAATGTCCGAGTCATTGACAGATATGTTCAAGTATTGTTCATATCAGTACAATAAGGAAGCTCTTGTTCCAAGTGAGTTCTCATATGGCGGATCGACAATCGATGCCGGATATGTCGATTCATACATGGGAGTCTGGGGCATGTTATATACTGCAATCCGCAAGGTGAATCAGGCTATTTATGGTCTTCATAATTATGGAAAGATGTCTGAGGTTGACATGAACCGTCTTGAGGCCGAGCTCAGGCTGCTTCGTGGAGGGATGTATTTCGAGCTTGCGAAGAGGTATGGGGATGTGATACTTTATGATGAAGACATCACTGCCATAACCAAGGATAAGGCGCTTTCAAAAGAGGAAGACGTTTGG
>JAFVVN010000042.1 GCA_017502125.1 Bacteroidales bacterium
CCTTTCTGTATGTCCAGTTGATGTTCTCGTCGAAGAAATATATCTCCCATTCATCCGGTGAGAAGTCATACCTCCATTCACTCAGGACTTTTCCGATATGCTTCTTCACCTCATTGTAGTCAGCACCTGCAGCCACTCTGATGAATGCTGTGGAAGGATGCCACCAAGGCTCGCTTCCGAAGACATAGAGTGCAAACGGAGTGACTTCTTCCTTGAGTGTCTTGAAACTGAAGTCGTCGCAGAATCCGACGATTGCAGCATCCTGATCTGCGTGTCCGCTTACCCTGTCTTCGAGAGTGAATCCATATGTCCTTCTTGCTGCCTCATTGAAAATGAATGTACCGTTCGGATTGTTCTCATCTTCCTTGCGGAATGAGCGTCCTTCTGTTATTTTTATGCCCATAAACTCGGGGAAGTCTGATGATACCGCATAGCACTGGAAGTTGACTACTGTGCCGTTAAAGTCGCGGCCCCAGCCCATTCTTGTCGATGCGAGGAGATTACCTGCCGCCCAACTGACATCCAGAATCTGAGGGTTTGCCTTGAGTTGCTCTTCCACAGTTTCTGCATTCTGTCCGATATACTCGGTGGTATGGACAAACAGAAGTTGCTCCTTGTCGAATCCCATATCGAAATCGACCATATATCTGCGCTGGAGGATGATGAAGCTTGAGCAGATGATCAGAATAAGCGAAATGACGAACTGAAGACCGATGAGGGTATATCTAAGTCTCTGTCCGGTCTTTGTGCCGCTGAATGATCCCTTCAACACTAATGCGGGCTCGAAGGAGGTGATGTAGAAGGCAGGGTAGAGGCTTGATACGACTGCAATGATTACTGCAATGATCACTGTCAGGACAGATACGCCGACATTTGCACTGAATGCGCTGTCCGCGCTGATGAGGTGAGTCAGCTGGCTCATGTTGAAGAGCATCACGAATGCAAATGCAAGTGCGAGCGCAAACAGAATCAGGGTTACGCTTTCTGTAACCGTGCTGATGATCAGTTCACGGCGTGTGCATCCGAGCACTTTCTTTGTGTTGACACTCCTGATGCGCTCAGGAATCTGTGCAAAGAAGAAGTTTATGTAGTTGATGAATGCGATGCATACTATGAGCAGGGCTACAATGATAAGGATGACTGTAGTCGTCTTGCTTCCTCTTTCGATAGGGGTGGAGATGTTGGATGCATAATACAGGCCTTCCAGAGGCATGAACTGTACTTCAGCACTTGCCAGGAAGGTTCTTATCGCTTCATCCATCGCTTCCTGGGTCATTCCAAGTTCTTCCGCAGACGGAAAGTTGCTGAAATAATCTTTCATCAGGTATTCCCTGGTGACCGAAGCCAGGCTTTCCTCCATATCCTTGATCTGAGAAGGGTCGTAAACCTTAATGAAATAATGGTATCCCCATTCCGAGAAATTGGTTATCCCGTCATCTCCCAGATTTCTGAGGACCTTCACATCTGCGAAATGAGAGTTCTCCGGCAGATCCTTGAAGATGGCTTTGACTGTCCTGAGGTTGGCATATCCTTCATAACCGAGGCTCATTCCTATCTCAAGATCGAACTTCTCGGCGATGCTTTCGCTGATGGCAAACGACTTCGTATCGGAAAGATCTTCGATTGAGCCGCTCACCACTTCCACTCCCAATGCTTCCAGAGCCGTTCCGGAGAAATTGGTGACGCCAAGGTCTATATCCTGCTTTACACCATCTCTTTCGATCCAGTATCTTGAGTCCTCAGTCCCGCTGAAGCTCAGAATACCTCCGTATTCGATATTCGGAGATGCCTCAAGGATGATCTCTGCCAGAGGGCGGCAGAAGTTCAGCTGTCTCTTGTCGGCGTCTCCGTCCATGCTGCCGGAAGACATCACAAAGACCCTCTCCGAATCCTTGATGCCCTTGTTGAAGTTCAGGTCGTAATCCACCTGGACGAGAATGATGTAGAATGCTGCGAACGCCACAGCCATGCCCAGCACATTGAGTATGCCAGACATTGCCGAGCTGCCGCGTCTGAATATGTTGAATGATGCCATTTGTCAGTTGTTATGGGTTGTTTCGTGTCTATTTGCGTTGGTTTTGTATGTTCATTACAGTTCGTTCTTTACATCACTGACGATCTGTCCGTCGAAGAGGTTCACGACTCTCTGAGCCACGGACGCATCCTTCTGGGAGTGGGTCACCATCACGATGGTCGTACCTTCCTTGTTGAGTTCTGTCAGGAGATCCATCACCTCCTTTCCGTTCTTCGAGTCGAGGTTACCTGTAGGCTCATCGGCGAGAATCAGCTTAGGGTTCGATACGACTGCACGTGCGATTGCGACACGCTGCTGCTGACCTCCGGAGAGCTGCTGAGGGAAGTGCTGGGCTCTATGGCTGATATTCATCCTCTTTAGCATTTCGGTCACGCGCTGCTTGCGCTCAGATGAACTTATGTTGAGATATTTCAGCGGAAGTTCCACATTCTCATACACATTGAGCTCGTCGATGAGGTTGAAGCTCTGGAACACGAAGCCGATGTTGCCTTTGCGGAACTTGGTGCGGTCCTTCTCTTTGAGCTTCGCAACCTCCTGCCCGAGAAGCATGTAGCTTCCGTCTGTAGGGTTGTCAAGAAGTCCGAGGATGTTCAGGAGGGTTGACTTGCCGCATCCTGAAGGACCCATGATGGCCACGAATTCACCGTCCTTGATCTCGAATGAAACCTTGTTAAGAGCTGTTGTCTCGATTCCCTCTGTACGGAAAACCTTGCTGAGGTTAGTTACTGTAATCATATCTATTCTGTTTTTGTTAATTATTTGTTAATCATCTATTTATGCTGAATCGCCTGCGCCATTTGCCTCATGCGATTTAATGTAATGTGCTGTGATATAATTAATTATGAAATACGCTACTCGTTTTTCAATGATTCTACCGGGTTGCTGCGGGATATCTGCAGGCTGTTGACTATCACGCATCCGGATACCAGGAGGATGATCGCCACATCCGCAAGGATGAAGAACCAAGGTGAGAGCGCGATCTTCTCCGAGAAGTTCCTGAGCCATGCTGATGCTGCAAACCAGGCTCCCACGTTGCCGAGGATGATTGCCGGAATGCTGAGCTTCATGATCTCTGCCACATATATTCCCATTATCTCCTTGACCGTCGCTCCGTTGATCTTACGTACGGCCATCTCCTTGCTCCTTCGCTGCGACTCGTCACGGACATATCCGATGAGTCCGAAAAGGGCGATGATGATAGAGACCAGACATCCTATGATGACCGTGTTCCTCATCCTTCTTTCGCTGGAATAGGCCTCCCGCATAGAGTCTTTGTAAGACTTTACTACCACATCCTTGTTCTCTATCCTTGCCTGGATCACTTCTTCCACCTTTGCCATCATCTCCGTAGTGACTTCCGACACCTTGATGGCCATGAACGGCATGTGATCCTTTCCCACTTCTCCATAGAACTTGATGCTGGCACGTGTGTCCTGATTGGTCAGAGTGTTGATCCTGTAATCCTTATACACTCCGCTGATCGTTACCGCACCGATCTGGTCGTCATGTTCAGTGATATACACCTGCTTTCCTACTGCTCCGTCGCTCCAGTCCCTGAACTCCATCATTTTCTCGACGAAACTCTCGCTCACAGCAATCTCGGTCGGTGACTGAGGATATCGGCCTTCTATGAAAGGAATCTCAAGCATGTCGAATAGTCCTGCCGAGCCGGAATATTGGTCGGCGATATTGAAGAGGTTTTCCTGACCGTTGTCAAGCAGATACACATTGTTCCCTGATGACGAATCAAGAGGGAGAGTATAAGATACCTGGACGTCAAGCACTCCGGGAACCAGCTTCAGGTCATTCATTATTCCCTGATGAACGCTTCTGTCTGTTCCTGTAAGCACAGTCCAGAGAAGATCATCGTATTCATATCCGGGCTTGTCATTCACGGCCTTGTTGTACTGCGCGGAGATCACACCCATCAATGTGAGCAGAAGCGCGCATATTCCGGTCTGGACGAACAGAAGTCCCAGTTTCCATATCTTCTTGTTTTCACGATAGTTTCTGATGGCTGCTCCGGCAGGAATCTTCGAATAGAGATAGCCCGGAACAAGCGCTGCAATGAAGAATACAGCCAGTATGACCCCTACGACTGTCATATATGTCCCTCTTACAAGAAGGGCATCGACAGGAACCCCGACGATATCCTCTATGACAGCCTGAAGCGAAAGCACGATGGCAGCAACCACGACCAATGCCGCCGCGACATCAACTGCCGCCTCCTTGAACATGATTCCGTAGATGTTTGCGCCTGCTGCTCCATAGCACTTGCGTACTCCCATCTCCTTTGATCTCTTCACCAGAGCGGATACTGATATCAGAATATAGTTCAGGAGCGAAATCATGATAAGAAGTATGGCCACTATAGTCAGAATGACCATCATGTTCTTCATTCTTTCAGAAGAGATGTGTTCACCCTTGAGAGGTGCCAGGAAGAAATGGATGTCAAACTCCGATGTTTCTGCCATCTGCTTCACTTCCGGAGGGTAGTTCTTCTCCTGCATCAGTCTGATTGCGGGAGCGAGCATATCTGGGTCAGTGCCTTCCGCCAGTCTTACATATCCTCTATAACGGTCGTTTCCAAACCAGTTCTCAGTAGATTCTTTGACAAGACTCTCCATGGAGAGAAGTACATCATTTCTAATGGAACTGTGATATGGGAAGTCTTTGAATACGCCTCCGATCTCAACCTTGAAGTTCGGCATTTCTTCGCTGTAGATAATCTGACCGATTGCCTCATTCACTCCACCAAGTTTATTTGCGAATGATTCGGACACCATTGCAACAGCTATCTTACTGAGTGCTTCTTTCGGATTACCGGCAAGAATCTCAGTATTGAAAACATCAAAGAAGCAAGTGTCTGCCGCAATGCATTCTCCCGTTATGACATTTTTCTGTTGGTCTATAAATTTGTCGCTGTTGACTAGAAATGTCCAACGGGTCGCAACCTCCACCCCTGGAACATGATCCTTGAATCCCGGAGCAATAGCACCGGAAATCTGTGGGAAATCCCTATCCTCTCCGTGCTGGGTATATACGGTTCGTATCTGATAAATCTGCTCATAATCAGCATAGCAGGTGTCATAACTCATCTCATAGCATACCTTCGCTATCAGAATCAGACCTATGGCCAATCCTGTGCCGAGCGACAACGCCTTTATTATTGTTTCCTTGATTTTCATCGTGATGCGTAAGTTGTTGATTTTTATTGGTTTTACCATGTTGGCTCGCCTTCCTTTGACGTCGAGCTGAACTGTGTTTCTTGTTGATATTCAGGGTTTTGCCTATCACGCTGAATCAGAATACCAATACTTCGTTATCACCAAAATTATCATAGCCCGAAGTTATCACTTTTTCTCCGGCTTCCAGCCCTTCAAGCACCTCGTAGAACTGAGGATTCTGCCGGCCGATGCGGATTTCACGTTTAACTGCCTTTCCGCCCTCTGGCGACACTACATAGATCCACTTTCCTCCGGTCTTCTGATAGAATGTGCCTCGAGGGATGAGGATGGCCTTCTCAGGCTGGCCGAGCTGCAGGTTGAGATAGTAGGTCTGACCTGTGCGGATATTTGCCGGCTGTTCTCCGCTGAACTTGAAGTCTGCCTTGAACTTGCCCTCGCGCACCTCGGGATAGACCTTTCTGATGACAGCATCGTAGGACTCGTTCTGACGCTCGAACGATGCGGAAAGCCCTGCAGATACCCTGTCTATATAATGCTCGTCGATCTGTGCCTCGATCTTGTAACTTCCGAGTTCGTTGATCTGACCAATCTTGGTTCCGCTCGCGATGGACTGACCGAGTGTCACATCCAGAAGTCCGAGTTCGCCGCTGATAGGGGACTTGATTGTCAGGTTGTCCTTCCTTCTGCGTATCATCTGCATATTCAGACGCATGTTCTCAAGGCTCTCCTGCATCTGACGGATCTCCACGCTTCTGTAGAGACTATCCTGAGTGGCACGCTCCTTTACAAGTTCAAGTCTTCCTGCAGCGAGTTCATAGTCCTCTTGAGCTGTAAGATAATCTTCACAGGCAATCAGTTTCTCCTCATAGAGAGCCTTGTTCTGCTCATATTTCCGGCGCAGCCTCTTCACCTCGATCTGCAGCTGGAGCTTTTCCTGCTGTACGCTCAGCCTCTGCTGCTCCATGGAGATCATGGTGTTGCGGAGAAGATTCTCCTTTTCGGCCAGTTCAGCCTCGGAATTAAGGATCTGCAGGTCGAGGTTGTCGTTGCTCAGACGGATGATCTCATCTCCGACATTCACCCTGGATCCCTCCTCGATGATGATCTGCTGCACGATACCGCCTTCCTGAGGGCTGATCTGTATCGTGGTCATCGGCTGCACCTGTCCGCTGATGCGGATGTAGTCGTTGAACTCTCCGCTGCGAACCTCACTGATCGAGAGGGTATCACCGTTCACCCTGAGTGTGCTCGCATCGTCGCGAAACACCAGCCAGAGGATGAATGCCGCCATAAAGGCACCGAACCAAAACGGCAAAGCCTTCTTTGTAAAAGCCACTGCAATTCCTTTCTTCTTTTCAATTATCTTGTCCATGATTTTGAATGATTACATTGTCTGTTTGCTGTATGTCTGAAATATGGAGGAGGCATTTTCGCACCCTCTCGAGCGATTGACAAACGGTCCTGTGGACCTTTGTAGCGAGAAGCCTGCGGTAGCAGTTTTAGGGGGAGGGGCCCACGAAGTGGGAGGGGGCCTCCGGAATATTCAGACATCAGCTACTGATTGATATAGCTTATTCCATTATAATAGTTTACCACGCTGCGCTTGATGTAGAATTTAAGGAGCGCATCCAGCCTGCTGGTCTTGGCATTGAGCCAGTTGTCCGATGCCTTCTGGAAATCGATCGTTGAAATCAGACCCAGCTCTAATTTCCTCAGGTTCAGATGATATGCCTCCTCCTGAAGAGCCGTCCTGCGGTCTGCCTGACGGAAGGCTGCCGATGCTCCGTCCCTGTCCTGCACGGCACGTATCACCTCTGCCTCCACCTCACGTATCTTCTGCTCGTACTGTATTGTCGCGCGTCTGCTTTCATTACGCTTTCTCCTCAGGTTCGAGAATGTCGAAAGACGGTCGAATATCGGAAATGACAAAGACAACTGGATATACTCTCCGCCATTGTTCCTGAACTGAGTGTGGAAAGGTGTCGGAACATAGCCTTCCATTCCCGGATAGGTGTAGTAACTGGTAGACCATCCGGCATTCAGCGAAAGACTTGGGGTGAATCTCCATTTTGCTGTCTTTAGTTCGAGCATTGCATTATCCATACGCCCCTTGGCGATTGCTATGGAAGGGAGGTTGTTCACTGCATAGTCTATGATGCTTTCTGTCTCATCCTCCGGTGTCAGGGTTGCTACCACCTCTGCATCCGCCATCGATGTGTCGATGAGAAGTTCCTCATCCATAGGCCAGAACATGAGGTCCTTGAGGGTAAGGAGAGCATCGGCGTGCTGGTTTCTGGCGTTGATCAGCTGATATTCGCGATCTGCTAGTTCAGCCTCCATCTCTATCACATCCGTATATCCCTTCTGTCCGAGTTCCTCCTGCTTCTTTGCAAGCGTCAGTGCATCCTGTGCTGTCCGTACCTGTGATTCAAGGATATGGGCAAGCTGCTCGAAATATACGACGTTATAATATGCTTCCATTGTTGCCAGACATATCTCGTCGCGTGTCAGTTCCTCCTGGTCGATTCCCATCTTCAAGGCAGTCTTGCTGATCTTCATGTTATTCACCGCCGAGAATCCGTCAAAAAGGGTGATGCCCGCTCCGACCTGATAGCCGTTGTTGAAAGAGGTAGTAGATACATAGGTATTGGTCTCAGGGTCCACAGAACGACCGAAGTTAGAATACGCATAAGTTCCGGCTGACACCTCAGGTGTGAACACCCTCAGGATCGCATCCCTCCGGGCAACACGTGCATCATCCACATCCATCTGCTGAAGCTTCATCTTAGCAGAGTTCTCCACAGCATACTGCATGCACTCCTTAAGCGTCATCACATCCTGGCCATACGCCACGGAAGCAAGTCCCAGGGCCACTGCAAAACAAATTATTCTTCTGGAGAAATTCATCTTTATAATAGGGTTGTTAAGTTTTTATTCATGTTCGTGCCAAATAATAACACCCGGCGTACCAAACTATGTAACCTGTTGATATGTAAATAGATGCAGATTTAAGGGAAGTAAATCTACTGTAAAGTTTCTTTACACTTTTGTAAACCTAAAAAGAAAGATGCCCTGCAATTCTCATCGCAGGACACCTCTAACCTAAAACTTAACCTATGAAAAAAACTATTCAAGATGTGTAAAGGCAAATTCCGTACCTACTCCTCTGAACGACATTCAAAGAAAATCCTTTATCTTTGTGAGTAGAATAAGATAGAGAGCATGCCCCAACCAGACAATAACATAAACTTCGACGACCTGTTCCGCTACAACTACAGGCCTCTCTGTCTGTATGCTCTGCATTACCTACAGGATGCAGATCTCTCGGAGGACATCGTTCAGGAAAGCTATGCTGCACTCTGGGAGAAACTTCAGGAAGGTACACACGTACTGAACCGCAAGTCCTATTTATATATGATGGTGCGAAACCGTTGTCTGGACCATCTTCGTAAGAAAGGCATTCCTACTGAATCCCTCAAGCCATACGACACCTACGGAATCATCGACGATGACGATGCGCAGGAGCGATCACAGACTGAGGCCAAGCTCTGGACTGCGATAGACTCCCTTCCCGACAAATGCCGCGAGGTATTCATCCTCAGCAAACGTGACGGACTGAAATACGAGGAGATTGCCGAGGAACTTGGATTGTCAGTGAATACTGTCCGAAATCAGATCAGCAAGGCCTTGAAAGTCCTGAAAGAAGGTGTCCACAAACTTTATACATTCTTTTTTGCATAAATTTTCAAATCATATAGTACTTTTTCAAAACACTTCCGTCTTAATGTCGGATTAACGGAATCTTAGATCTTATTTATGTCAGACTTTGAGGATAAACACATGGACTTCGTCCTGAAACATTATCAGGAAGGAAAGTTCGACACTCAGAAGGCGATCGACCGCTTCAATGAGGCTCACGGCATCGTCCGGAAGCCTCGCAGAAGAGTATTGCCTTGGGTGTCAGGCATGGTGGCAGCAGCCGCTGCTGTGGTGCTTTGTGTGTTCCTCTTCCGTGGCAATGAACAGCAGATCCAGCTCATGGCAGATGCCCAGGTGCAGGAGTTTGTCCTTCCTGACGGCACTGAGGTAACTCTTGCTCCAGGATCCAAGCTCACCTACAGCGAGAAGTCTCCTCGTAAGACTCAGCTTGAAGGAAAGGCTTATTTCGAAGTGGCTCGTGACGAGGCGGTACCGTTTGAAATCACATCGGACGGTGCATTCTTAAGAGTGCTCGGAACAAAGTTCATGGTGGATGCAGGTTCATCGGTCAAGGAAGTCTATGTGACAGAAGGTAAGGTGCTGTTTGCAAAGTCTTCAGATGCAGAAGGTGTGATCCTGACCAAGAACATGCAGGCGACTCTTTCGCCTGACGCCAATGTCCCTGTCGTATCAATGGAAGCCGACGTCAATTCCATTGCATGGCAACGCGGATCGTTCATCTTCGACAAGACTCCTCTCAGAGAGGTGCTTGAGACTCTTTCTGCTTACTACAAGGTGTCGTTCGCAGCGACTGACCTTGACAAGCAGCTCAGCGGAGAGTTCTATGCAGAAGACCTTGACCTTATCATCAGCCTCATAGAGTCTGCACTGGATGTACACATTGTAAAAAATAATTTTAACAATGTGTACATACTAAAAAAGTCCGTCACAAAGTGACAGGGTCAAGAGATAAGATTCCCAAACGACTTGACAATGAAGCACGTACTATTATTAATTACAACAACTATCGCTATGGCCTTCTTTGCCATAGCCCCTGCACACGCACAGCAGAGCAGGACTCTCAAATTGGAGATGGAGGTCATCCACGAGTCACTGGGAGTGAACTTCGTGTATGATTCAGCAATCGAGATCAATGTGTCATATTCGGGCAAGCCGATGAAGGATATCATCAAGGGCAACAAGAAGGAGCATTCTGTCATTTTGCAAGAGTGCCTGAAGACTCTCTTCACCGGCACAAACATCGAATACGAAATAATGAAGAAGTACATAGTCCTCACACAGGCCGACAAGAGGAAGAAGCCCAAGGACTATACCATCTTTATCGAGGAGCAGAATGACAGTATTCCCGAGGCTGTCATTACTGCATTGATCAATCCCAAAAGAAATGAGACTCAGACTGGCTTGACAAGAATCGATGGCAAAAGCCTTAACAGAGGTTTTGCACTGTTGAGTTCTCCAGACTTGATCAAGTCTATCCAGATGCTTCCGGGAGTTTCGTCGGGTACAGAACTTATGTCCGGATTATACGTACACGGAGGCACGGGAAACGATAATCTTTTTCAGCTTGACAATGTTCCTATGTATCAGGTAAGCCACTTGGCCGGCTTGTTTTCATCCTTCAATCATGAGGTGATTGACAACGTGGATTTCTACAAGAGCGGTTTCCCTGCCAGATATGGAGGAAGGATGTCGTCAGTAGTGGATGTGATGACTCGTCTCGGAGATATGCAGGAGTATCATGGCACGTTTACAATCGGTCTGATTGATGGAAATATTCAGTTTGAGGGACCTATCATAAAGGACAGGACATCATTCAATGTCGCTTTGAGACGAAGCTGGGTCGATGCTGTCACGACTCCTGTCTTTGCCATCATGAATGCTAAGAACAAGAATGAGAAGACAGTGCTTGGATATAATTTCTGGGATGCAAATGCCGGAATCACACATCTCCTAAATGACAACAACAAGCTATATCTCAATTTTTACGCAGGAGATGACAAGCTCAAAAACAACGAGTTTTATGATAGCCAGTTTACTGATGCTTATGGCGATCCTCAGAGCACATGGTTCGACTCAGGTATTAACGTGACATGGGGTAATATCCTGGCTTCTGCTGGTTGGGAAAGCAAGATAGCAGACAATCTGGAATCAAACGTCCTTGCTTTCTATAGTTTGAATCGTTCGAGGATGGTCTCCGACTGGCATGCCCGCAATGGTGTACTTGACGTGTATGAAGAGATGACCAGCAACGGTAACATATCGAATGTTTCAAATATCGGTATAAAGTCATTGTTTGATTGGGCTCCCGGTACATGGAATCATGTGCGATTTGGCGGTGGATATCAGTATCACATGTATGACGTAAACCGAGTCAAGCAAGAGGAATATAAAGAGAATGACAATCTGGTGTCAAGTACAAAGTCCACAGACGGAAAATTCTATGATGGCCATGAATTCTACTTATATGTAGAGGATGAGATGAAGCTGACTGATTGGTTTACCGCTAATGCGGGCCTCAGATACGTGCTTTTCGGCGTACCCGGTAAGGTCTACAATACTTTGGAACCAAGATTTGCCCTTAAGTTCAAATGTTCTGATGTATTGGCAATCAAAGCATCATATACAGAGATGACCCAGTTCAACCATCAGGTTGCAACTTCATATATTGACCTTCCCTCAAATACATGGATGCCTGTAACAGACAAAATCGATCCAATGAAAGCGAAACAGGTAGCGGGAGGTTTCTACTTCACTCTGCCATACGGACTGACATTGAATGTGGAAGGCTGGTGGAAGAGGATGGACAACCTTCGCGAGTATATCGGTGGGAACTCGCTCTTCCCTCCATTGAATAAATGGGAGTCATCCTTTGCAAAGGGCACAGGACGCTCGTATGGTGGTGAATTTGAGTTTGCTTGGAGAAAGCCTAAGTTCGATATTACTGCAGCTTACACCTTATCATGGAATGAAAGGTACTTTGAGAGCATTTATCGAGACTGGTATCCTGACAGGAATGACCACAGACATAAGTTCACAGTCTCTGGAACCTATAAGTTCGGTAAACGATTTGAAATGTACGCAGCCTGGCATTATCACAGTGGCAGCAGGTTTACAGTCGCATCTAATGTATCTTCCGAACAGTACGATCCGTCAGAGGATCCAGGATATGGTATCATATTCTTTGGCCCGCATGATGGATTTAAACATGAGTACTATTATTCAAGCCCGAATAATGTGAAGATGCCTGCATATCACAGACTGGATGCAGGATTTAATTTCAAGAAGACGACAAAACGAGGAAATGAAAGCATATGGAATCTCAGTGTCTATAATGCATACTGCCGCATGAATCCGATTTGGGCAGCTGTTGATTATAATGGACAGGGCAAGTTTCTCGGCAAGGCATATGGCATAATCCCTATCATTCCATCATTCAGTTATACACTTAGATTCTAATGCAATGAATAAATATATATTAAAGACATTAACATTGATGCTGATCCTCGCATCTGTAATTTCATGCGAGACGGATTTTGAGATTGATAAGCTGGATGCAGAACCGATGTTCTACATCGAAAGCATCTTCTTTGATGAACAGGAACTCATTGAGATTTCAGTGGTCCCTACCTATGTGGTCACTGAAGATCCGAGAGTGTCAGAACTTCCGGAAGATTTTTCACTAACTGTATTGGAGAACGGAAAACCAAGAGAATTGAATAAGGCAGACGATACATTCCAGAACCCTAAGTTCAAATGGTATCTCACAGGCGGCGTTCAGCCAGGGGCCGAACTTGAGATTTCAGCTAAGGCAAAAGGATATCCTGAAGCATATGCCAAGGTGCATGTTCCTGAGAAGTTTAATGACTTTTCCTGCAGCGTGGAGAAATATACAGATGGTAAAGCGATACTCCATATCGATTACTATGATGATCCGGATACCGAGGACTATTATGCTGTGTCTGTTGCTAGAAATGTCAAGCAGGTAAGATTTGACGGAACAGTTGATTCTGACGTATCCTATCCAATAATAAATACTCCGTTGCAGGATGATTTCGGTGATTATGCCTATTGTTCCTGGAATCTTGAAGGCGTGTCGTGGCCTGAATATAGAAACATCGTGTTTTGGAACGATTCACGCGAGACAATATCCGGCAAGCAGAGGATGACAATCTATATAAGTGAGAATCAATCAGAACCATCATTTGATTATACAGAACCAACCATGGGTGCTGTCGGAGAGGTGATCGGTACAACTTATGTCGGGGATTATGTGACACTCTATAAGCTCGACACTGGCACATATCATTACATCAACGGCAAATGGAATGAGAATTACAATGATTTGTCTAATATGGGGTTGGTTCCTCCTACGTGGACATTCACAAATATAGACGGAGGAATCGGCATGTTCGGTCCAATGTCCTCATCACAACCATACCTTATAGAATGGAACTATTTGAATTAAAGATCAAGACTCATGAAAAAGATAATATTAATACTATCCGCAGTACTTCTGCTGGTCTCTTGTGAAAAACATTATTATGACCCAGTAGTTCAGGTGAAGGAATATGAGGAGATGATTGCTCAAGAAGGCGAAGTCATTATGATTGACTACGTATATGCGCAGGTTGAAACTAAATTCACCCCACCGACAGCATGCCTCACTTTCAGGTATCGAGCATTCATAGATGATGAAATCTATTCTTATGCAATCGTGACAGGTTCGTCAAATCCTCCGCTCAAGATAGTTGTCCCTTGTAATGATACCTTCTCTGAAAGAAATGTAAAGGTGGAGATATCTGCTGGAAAGACCTACGACAGATATCCCGAGGAGTGGGGAGTATGGCAGGAAGTATTTTCTGCGACTCAGGCATGTCTTGCAGAAGGCGCAAGTCAGATCACAACTCAGCTTGCCGATAAGAAGGTGGTTGTGACTAAAGGTGATGTCTCAATAGCGTTGGAGAATCCTGATAATGGCTCCATAATGCCTCTCAAATCCCTTTTGAACAAAGGTGCATTGACATTTAATGTAAATGTGTATGAAACATTGATATCTTCTGTCATGGAATCAGATGATGACAGGATCCTGAAGAATTATATCCCTCTGAATCACGGCACAGAATACCAGAATAAGGCGGTGTATATGAATGATAGGGGACAGCTGATCATCCTAAATGAGTTCACTGATGGTGATGACTCTCCGCTGACCTTGATAGGAACGCCAGTGAAGGATGATATTGACAAATTCCAGACAATGTTCTCCGGAGATGAGAAGCAGCAATTGACTTTGTCGTTGCAATAAAATATCCCATATCAATATGGCCTGACACTTCAAATGTCAGGCTTTTCCGTATCTTCGCGGAAGTATTTGCGGAAAACTGCCGTTATATATTCAGAAAACCAATTGGCTGAGATCATCAACATAGAGGATATTGAACTGGCAAGACTGTGTGCCCGAGGGAACGAAAAGGCCAGACATGAGCTGTATACAAGGTATGCGGCCTACCTCTATGCGCTCTGTATCAGATATGTAGGCGACAGGGAACTGGCCCGTGACCTCATGCATGACGGTATGATCAAGATTTTTGACACGATAGGTAAGTACAGACCGACCGGTTCATTGAAATCCTGGTGTGCAAGAGTGACGGTTAATATGGTAATCGATCATATGAGAAAGTCCAGACGAATGGACCTGCAGCCGATAGAGCAGACTCAGGAAAAGATTCCTGAACCTCAGAACGAAGAGGTCGCCAAGATTCCAAAGACCGAACTGATGCGTATGGTCGGGCAGCTGCCGGAAACGAAAAGAATAATATTCAACCTGTTCTGCGTGGAAGGGTATTCGCATAAGGACATTGCAGAAATGCTGAACATAAAGGAGAAGACATCATCCTCGCTGCTGTTCAAGGCGCGTGAACAGTTAGCCGAAAATGTCAGGGATTATATAAGGAAAAACGGATTATGATGGAAGACTGGACAGATATCATAGGTGAGGAACTCGAGAGTATCGAGGAGCCCCTGCCTGCTGATGACTGGAGTGCCCTTCAGCAGAAATACGCCGCTTCCCGGAGAAGGAAGAGGGCGGGATTCTTTGCGTGGACCGGTGGCATCACGTCGGTTGCCGCTGCAGTCGCTCTTGTCCTGCTGCTTGTCCGTCCGGATGCCGTACCTTCCGATGATGATCTTGTTGCTGATGAACTTCCTCCTGTAGAAGAGGTCCTGCCTGCTGATACGGTTTCTGTCGATGCTCCATCAGAAAGTCCGGGAACCGTCACTCCCGGGAAAACCAGGCGGATGTCACCTTCTGTAAATCTCAGGAAACCTTCAGATGATGTCCTTATTGCTCAGGATAAGACTGATGTCAAGGATGAAGTCTCTGCAGAAGAGGAGGTGTTTGATGTGGTAAAGGATACCGTCAAGGTCACGGAGAGACTGCTTGCCGATGCTGACAATGCCAATGATAAAAAGGATGTGAGAGAGGATGATCAGCCTGACTGCCAGGGATCGGAGGACTTCCCGGACGAAGAGCCAAGACGCAGGAGACGTCCGATTGCGATAGGAATATCCGGATCCGCATCCGATAGTCCGATAATGACGTTAAAGACGGATTTTGCTCCAGAACCGCCTATGGATATGTCTCCACCATTCCTCGACGATGGATTGAGCAATGACTCTCTGAGAGTTGAAACTCCGCAGCAGGCAATGGGGATGATGAGGGCAAAGAGCGGCTATTCTGATTCCTATCGCCATGAAATACCTGTGTCCATAGGCATATCTGCCAGATTCTTCGTTACTGACAGGCTTTCGATAAATACAGGCCTTAATTATACCAGGTACAAATCACTTCGAACCAGAATATTCGATGCTGACCATGACCAGCAGAAAGACTGGCAGTATGTTCATTATCTGGGTGTGCCTGTCAGACTTGACTTAATGGCAGTAAACCGGAAACATTTCAATCTTTATTTTGGTGCCGGTCTGCAGATGGATAAATGCGTACATGCGGCAGTCGGAGAAGAAAGGCTTAGTGAAAAGCAGTTCCTGTTCGGCCTGAATGGGGCAATGGGGCTACAGGTCAATATAGTTCCAATGGTGGGACTATACTTCGAACCGGAGGTCTCGTATGCTCTAAATGAAGGCTCCATCGAGACATTCCGTTCTGATGAGCCGTTTGTCATAACAGTTCGAGCTGGCCTTAGATTCAATTTCTGAAAATTTCAGATTTTTCAGGAAGTATTCGTCGGTTCATTGCGTTATACAATAAAACGACAGAATCTTATGAAACGAATCTTGACATTCCTGGCTGCAATTGTCAGTCTCGGTGCATGCGGGGAAGTAATTATGGATGGTGCATGGGAACCCATCAGGACTGATAAGAATCATGTGAATTTCCCTCCTGAAGGCGGACAGAATGCTGTGTCTGCCTTGAACTATTCCCGATGGTGGATCTCTGGAGGTTATGATGCTGCAGAACTGGTTGATAATCAATGGGAATATATCGGCTATGTCCATGCAATATCTTCTGATGGTGAGGAAGCGTGCACTTATGATATCCTGGAGGGCAGCTGGTATCATGTAATGGTTCCGGAGAAAGGAAGGAGCAACACAATCATCATAACCGTCGACCCGACCGGTGATGCGGAAGGACCGCGTGAAGCTGTCATTGAAATGCAGGCCGGTGACGCCTTTACAAGAATCACCATAGCGCAGCAGTAAACTTATCTGTGCAGATTGTCACAAATCAACTGTTTTATGCATCAATATCAAGGTCTTGAATTAAAATCATTCATTATGAAACGCTTTCTGAATATTTTTGCAGCTTCACTTCTGGCTTCAGTTGCAATATCCTGTACAAAGGATGGATTTTACATGCCTGACGCATCATATGATGCATCATATGACGAATCACTGAGTGGGGAACCTGAAGTACCTGCCGGGGGAGATAAGTTTGATGAGATCAAAGAGAACGACTTCATCAAGACTGCTGATCAGAATGTATCCACATTCTCGATTGATGCTGACGGAGCTTCCTATGCATACATGCGCAAATGCCTGAGGATGGGAGTCAAGCCGTCTCCTAATGCGGTGAGGATTGAAGAGTACCTGAACTACTTCACATTTGATTACCCTGATCCTGCAGGAGACCACACCGTGGCAATCAACGGAGAAGTGGGCGTGTGCCCGTGGAACCCGGAACATAAGCTCATCAGACTCGGCATAAAGGGCAGGTCAATCCCGGCAAACCAGATGCCTGCTGCCAATTATGTCTTCCTTATTGATGTCTCCGGTTCTATGAATCAGGAAGACAAGCTCCCTCTTCTCAAGGAAGGACTCATGACCTTGACAGACAGACTCAATCCTTCTGACAGGGTGTCAATCGTGACCTACTCAGGCACAGTCAAACTTCTCCTGGAGTCTACTCTTGTCAGTGATGCCGCTGTCATAAAGCAGGCCATTAGGAAGCTTGGTGCCAGTGGCTCTACAGCCGGTGGTGAAGCACTCAGGATGGCATACGAGGAGGCGCTCGCCAATTATATAGAGGGTGGCAACAACCGCGTCATTATGGGAACTGACGGCGACTTCAATGTCGGTGTAACTTCCACTGATGCCCTCGTGGAAATGGTTCAGGACTATGCGTCCAAGGGCATATACATTACTGTATGCGGTTTCGGAACCGGAAACCTTAATGACAGCATGATGGAGCAGATATCAAATAAAGGTAACGGTACATACGAGTACATTGACTCAGAGGACGAGCTCTCGAAGGTCTTCGTGAACGAGAGGTCCAGGTTCCAGGCTGTTGCAAATGACTCCAAGGTCCAGGTGACCTTCGATAAGGAGAAGGTGGACAGCTACAGGCTCATCGGATATGAGAACAGGGTGATGGCCAACGAAGATTTTGAGGATGATACCAAGGATGCAGGTGAAATCGGTGCTGGTCAGACTATTACGGCACTCTATGAGATCGTTCCGACAGAGAGCTTCAACGGCGAAGGACCACTTGCAGTCTTCGATTTCAGATATAAGAAGATGCTCGGCGAGGAAAGCATACCTCTTACGCTGGACATAAACCCTGCCGATGCTCTGGACGCAACCCCGACCGAACTGAGATTCGCCGCAGGAGTGGCAGCCTATGGAATGGTCCTCCGTGACTCGAAGTACAAAGGTTCGGCAACATTAGACATGGCATATGAACTTGTCGGTGAAAGACTGTCATCCGACAACTTCGGTTATCGGGCTCAGCTTCAGGAGCTGATATTGATGGCAAAAGAACTGCAATAAACCGTCAGAATAGGTTTTTTGCAGAAAAGTGGTATCTTTGCCGTCTTGTGATTTTGACGACAATCATATCGGTCTTGCTGGCAGTTCCTCTTCCCGAAGAGGAACTGCATGACACTTTATCAGTTGTAGTGGTCGAGCAATCAATCAAGCAGGTCCTTCCTTTGGAAAGACTTGCAGCGCCGGTTTCCGTTGTATATATGAACGACTTGGAAGACAGGGGGATAGATAGTCCGAAAGACCTTTCATCTGTAGTGCCCAACCTCCATATCCCGGATTACGGATCAGCCATGACTTCCTCCATATATCTTCGTGGTTTCGGGTCCAGGATGGAGAATCCGGTCCTTGGATTCTATGTTGATGATGTTCCTGTCCTGAACAAGAATGCGTATGATGTGGATATGCTTGACATCCGTCGTGTGGACATGTTCAGAGGGCCTCAGGGAACTCTTTATGGAAGAAACTCCATGTGCGGCGTCCTCTCTCTCAGCACAGTTTCCCCCTCGGACTATCAAGGTGTAAGGGCCGGGCTGGAATATGGCTCAGCCAATACGGTCTCTGCACGTGCATCGATATACCGTAAGGGTAAAGACGGACTTGCAGTAGGAGGTGGCATAGGTTTCCGTCATTCTGACGGCTTCTACACAAATTCATATACCGGCAAGGCCTGTGATCCATATGACGGACTTACGTTGAGGTTACGGATGGAGAAGTATCTGCGTCCCGACCTCCATTTTGAAAATATTCTTTCTGCCGGTGCCCTCAAGCAGGGTGGCTGGCCATACAGGCAGTATATTCCTGAGACTGAAGAACTTCTGGAAACCTCCTATAATGATGAATGCGGATACAGTCGTCTGAATATTACGGAGGCAGTGAAACTGCGTCTGGACAGGGATGCCTGTACGCTGAGCAGCATCTCTGCCCTTCAGATGCTTTTTGACCGGATGGATCTGGATCAGGACTTCACTCCGAGATCCATGTTCACCCTTTCCCAGATTCAGAGAGAAGGTGCTCTTACACAAGAGTTTGTGCTCAGACCTAAGGATGGTTGGAAGAAGGACTGGTGGTACTGGCAGAGTGGCGCCTTCGCCTTCTGGAAGTTCAACAGGATGTCTGCTCCTGTCAGGTTCAAGGAGGACGGAATCTCCGATCTGATTTTGGGGAATGCCAACAATAATATTCCTGAAGAGGTCAGCGGAGGATATGATGCTCCTCTGGCCATCAAGGAGAATACCTTCCCCATTGGAAGCGAGTTCGGGATAAACACCTTTGGGGCTGCTCTTTATCATGAGTCATATCTCACCTTCGGGCGTTGGCTTGTTACAGCCGGAGTACGCCTTGATTATGAGGGAAATACGATGAGTTATTGCAGCGATGCCCTTATCAATTACCGTTTCCTGCCGACGATGAACGACTGGAAGCCCTATGAAACTGTATATGAAGGAAGGGTGAGCAACCACTATGTTGAGGTTCTTCCTAAACTTTCTGTCCTGTATGACCTTGCAGGAAATGGAAGGGGGGTGCAGGCTGCTGTATTCGGCATCATATCTAAGGGCTATCGTAGCGGAGGCTTCAATACGCAGATATTTTCGGATATCCTGCAGAATATGATGATGAACGGGCTTATGGCTGATCTTGGGGTCTATCTTGATGATTCCGGAACTGCAGTAACAGCAGAGAGCACGGCATATCGTCCTGAAAAGACGTGGAACTATGAGGTGGGGGGAAAGCTGGACGTAAGGAAAGGCGGACATCATTTCTCGGGCTCGGCGTCCGTGTTCTATATCGCCTGCAGGAATCAGCAGATAACTCTTTTCCCTCCAGGGAAATCTACAGGCAGGATGATGGCGAATGTGGGACGCTCCCGCAGTGTGGGAACGGAGGTTTCGGCTCTGTATGGATACAAGGGTTTCTCAGCATCAATGTCATATGGATACACTGATGCCCGTTTCACCGACTATGATGACGGAAACAACGACTTCAGCGGCAACCGTATACCATATTCTCCCGAGCATACCCTCAATGCAAGGCTGGCTTATAGGCTGCCGTTCAATGGAGATGTGGTAAGGAGTTTGTCAATAGCTGCCGACTGCAGTCTTGTCGGACGTATATGGTGGGATGAGGCGAATACCCTCGTGGAGCCCTATGTTGTGCAGCCTGGAGCGGATATCATCCTGGATTTCAAATGGTTTGACCTGCGCTTCAGGATGGATAACCTTCTTGACTATGACTATAACGTCTTCTATTTCAAATCAATAGGCAATTCGTTTTTCCAAAGGGGAAAGCCTTTGAGATGGACTGCCGGAATAACTTTGGATATATGACATATGCTGAATAATATTATTTCACGGTTTGCTGCAGCAGCCTCGGTGATTGTTTTGATGGCTTCATGTGAGAAGGCTCCGTCAGTAATAACTGAGGATTCTCCTGAATTCTCAGGGAAGATGACTGTGCTGTATGAAGGTGAACCCTTCGATCAGAACGGTATCAAGGTGCTTGTTGAATTGAACGCTGACAAGACCATGCTTGACATCAAGATGATGAAGGTCAAATTTGTTCCTGCCATGCCTGTCCGGATTGATGTGACCATCCTTGAAGTTCCTGTCACTGAAGAAGCTGACGGAATCTGGTCCTTTTATGGAGATGGCATAACGCCTTGGGCAATGGGAGGGCCATATGACGGTTACCGTGTGGACGAACTGAGAGGAACGGTTTCAGATTCGACTCTGGAGTTCTCTCTTGACTTCTACAATACAAAGAAGAAACAGGCATATCCCACCTCCTATTCCGGAGACAGATAGCCTCCAGACTGAAGAAATCTTTAAACAACTTCTAAGGATATCATGGAAATATTGCCAATAGCACATATCAGGACGGATTTTCCAGAGAAGTTCGGTATCCCTCGCCAGAGCGGTTTGGCCTCTTCTCTGCGCGGAAAGATTGTCTTTGAACCGGCCTACAGGGATTCTGAGGCGTTGAGAGGACTGGAAGGGTTCTCACATCTGTGGCTCATATGGGAATTCTCAGCCAACGGACGAAGTGGAAGGTGGCAGCCCACCGTACGTCCTCCGAGATTGGGAGGGAACCGCCATATGGGAGTCTTTGCCACCAGGTCGCCCTTCAGACCAAATCCGCTGGGACTCTCATGTGTGGAACTTGAAGGCGTGGAAAACGATACTCCGGAGGGCCCGGTGATATATGTACGGGGCGCAGATCTGATGGACGGAACACCTTTGTATGACATAAAACCGTATATAAGATATGCTGATTCCAGGCCTGATGCCCTATGCGGATATGTAGACTCGCTTCAGGACAGGAAACTGAAGGTGGTCTTGCCCGAACAAATGGCCGCGGTCCTTCCACAACCTCAGATGAAGGACGCTCTTGTCGAAGTGCTTTCCCTTGATCCCCGTCCATCCTATCACGACGATCCCCAGCGTGAATATGGAATATCTTTCGGTGGATGCAATATAAGGTTCCGTGTGAATGAGGATGTGCTTGAGGTGGTCTCGGTTTCTGGACAATAAGACTAAGTTTCCTCGGCGATATTGCATAAAGGTATGATATGTGTTAGTGTCTTTTGAGGATAATTTATTGGTATGACAACGAACTTTACATTGGATTCTGCCTATGACGGACTGCGTCTGAGCGGTCTTCTGGTCAGACCTGAAAGAGAGCCGGAGGCTGTCTTGCAGCTGGCGCACGGAATGTGCGGATGCAAGGAAAAATTCATTCCCTTCATGGAATATATGGCTGATCATGGAGTGGCCTGTGTGGCCTGGGATCATCGTGGACATGGTGCCAGCATCCTGTCGCGTGACGATCTCGGATATATGTACAAGGGTGGTTATGTCGCCCTGGTAGAAGATATGAAGCTTGTCTCCGACTGGACGATGAAGGAGTTTCCCGGTTCACGACTTTTTCTTTTAGGTCATAGTATGGGTTCGATGGCGGTGAGGGTATATGCCAAGAAATATGACGACATGCTTTCCGGACTTGTCATTTGCGGCAGCCCGGGATATAGGCCGGCAGCCAGGGTCGCCATGATGCTCACAGGCCTCCTGAACCTTGTCGGTGAAGGGAGGATGCGCCTGCCTTTCCTGCAGAATCTCACATCCGGAATATACAACAGGCGGTTTGCATCTGAGGGAGTGAGGGCATGGACCTGCTCTGACCCTCAGGTGAGGAAGGCGTTCACGGATAATCCATTATGCAACTTCAACTTCACGGTCAACGGCATGCATAATCTGCTGGGGATGATGGTGGAGGCCAATTCTTCAAGAAGGTGGAAGTTGTCCAATCCTGATCTTCCTGTCTCGTTTCTGTCAGGAGGTGACGACCCGTGCATGGGAGGGGAAAGTAAACTTCATGCATCTGCAAGGATGATGTACAGGTTAGGATATCACAATGTGACTGCTGCCATCTTCCCCGATATGCGACATGAAATCCTCAATGAGGTTGACAAGGCCATCGTATGGGATGAAATTCTTGACTTCATCAGGACGGGGGCCTGATCAGATTTCGTTTATGTCGATAAGACCGGCGAGCACTGCATATACAGTCATCTTGCCTATTGACCTTGTCTTGAGCTTGAGACAGATATTGTTCCTGTGAAATATCACAGTCGGAAGAGAAATTGCCAGTTTATCGGCTATTTCCTTGTTTATGAGCCCCTTGATCATAAGTGTGAGGACCTCCTTTTCTCTTGCTGAAAGCTTGTCTGTCACTCCTTTTGTGTCAATCAGCCTGGCCGGAGTTTCTGCGTATAGTCCTGTAGGCAGGAGATACATCAGTTCTTGGAGGATGTCATGCTCCTGAAGAGAAACGTCGAGCACCTTGAATCCGGAATCCTCGCAAGGCCTGTTCTTCCCGTTTGAAATCACCGTGGTCCGGTTCTTTAATGTTTCAAACTCATCTGCATCGGTGAAGAGAATGTCGGAGCTCACGAAGAAATGCACGAAATGCCTGTTGGAATCCCGTATGAATGTCTCCATCGAACCATATGTATAAAGTTCCACTCCATTGAATACGTCCCAGAGAATGTTTCTGAGAGCCATGCATTCCAGAGTGTTGGAGTCTATTATCGCGAAGCAGGGATTCATCTTAACAGTCTTTTAATTTTCTATACGAAAAAAGCAGTCATCTCTGACTGCTTCTGGTAGTCGGTAGGGGAATCGAACCCCTATTGCAAGATTGAGAATCTTGAGTACTAACCGTTATACGAACCGACCGTTTTATCTTTGGGATTGCAAAGGTACGACTTTTTTCTTTATCTCCAAATTTTTTTCGTGTTTTTTATGATTATTTCAAAAATACGAAGAAAACAGCCATTATGAGGCAGAAGAATGCAGCAATGTGGTTCCATTGCAGAGTCTGTCCCTTGAACATGAACATGGCGATGAGGGTGAATACCGTAAGTGATATCACCTCCTGTATCACTTTAAGCTGCATGAGATTGAAAGGTCCTCCGTTTTCTATGAACCCGATCCTGTTTGCCGGAACCTGGGCGCAGTATTCAAGAAATGCAACTCCCCATGAAAAGAGGATGACAAGAATAAGTGGCCAGCTTGAAGATATCTTCATTTCCTGAAGCTTCAGATGACCGTACCATGCAAAGGTCATGAAAATGTTCGATGCGATGAGCAGAAGTATTGTCCAGATTGCTTTCATGTCTGTTGGTTTTTGGGTCTGCAAAAGTAATATATAATTTGTAATTGCAATGATAAAACTTTACTTTTGCAGCGGGCAGCACGGAGTGACGGGATTTAGGAGGAGGGTAACGCAGATATGGAAAGTGTGGTGGGGTAAGAGTTTCGCAAGTCTCACCAACCTTCAATATGTCAATATTTTATCACTTGCGAAACTTATATGGGAAATGTTTTCGTTCAGGACAACTTCATTAGAGGAACAGCTTGACAAGGCTCTCCATGAGGGCCGTGTGGGATGCTTCTGCACGCAGAACTGCTGGGATACGGACCGCGGAAGATATATGTATGACATCTTCCGTGAAAGAGGTAATCTTCAGACAATATTCTCTCCCCGTGACACGGAGCTGACACCTCTTACCAATCACATAGAGTTCAGCCCGGAAGAGCTCGTGGGTCTTAATGCGGTAGTCGTTGAGATTCAGGATGTTGGAGCACGCTACTTCAACTATACTAAAGATGTGTTCCGTCTGATGGATGTCCTCAAGTCCATGAAGGATGAGGCACCATCTTTATATGTGGTTGACCATATCAATCCGGCAGGAAGGGTGGTTGAGGGAACCATGCCTTCAGCAAATGTTGAGATGAATGTTCCTAAAGTGGCTCATCGTCATGGTCTTACCTTAGGCGAACTTACCAATCTCTACTACCATGAAATAGGTGCAAGGTTTGCCCTTCATGTGATATCGGCCCTGGCGACTGATTCCAATAAGCAGCTCATGCCTTGGACCATAGCTCCGGCTTCGGATATTCCTGGTCTCTTTACCTGCGATATGTACAGCGGAGGAGGCCTCTGGAACAATACAAACATTTCACCTGCCATCGGAACAGCCAGACCTTACGAATATATAGGTGCGCCTTTTGTGAAGACAGCTCATGGGGAACAGCTTCCGGCTGCTGACGGAGTGCTTATGCGCCCATGTTCATTCACCCCATCGTGTGGCAGGTACGAAGGCAAGAAATGCTTCGGCTATCAGATCATGCTTGAGCCGGGAATGGAATACCATTCTCTCATCCACACGCTTCAGCTGTTGAGATATTTCAAGGAAAGGTATCCGGAATTCAGATTTGAAGAAGGATTTGAGGCAAAACTTTCGGATCAGGTGCTGATGGACTTCATAAATGGAACGGTTTCTCTGGATGAAATGAGGGAACATGTGAAGGTTGAAGAACAGAAATGGATAAGAAAAGCCAAGAAATTCACGCTTTACGAGGATCTTCCGTACCGAATCAAGTAAATATTTTAAAATAAGGTTGTAGATTGTGGAAAAATCCGTATATTTGCGCCGCAAAATTAGTTAACTAAATTTTTATAACGTTATGAAAAAAGGTATACATCCCGAAACCTACCGTCTTGTAGCTTTCAAGGATATGTCAAACGACCAGGTCTTCATCACTCGCTCATGCGCGAATACAAAGGAGACAATCGAAATCGAGGGTGTTGAGTACCCAGTGGTTAAGCTTGAGATCTCGAACACATCTCACCCATTCTACACAGGTAAGATGAAGCTCGTCGACACAGCAGGTCGCGTTGATAAGTTCTATCAGAGATACGCAAAGAAGAAGTAATTCTTTCAAGACATATGGTATGGAATCGGCTCACAGATATGTGGGCCGGTTTTTTTATCTGTCAAAGTCTGATTCTGAAGATTCAAAGGTGACGGGAAGCCTTGTACATGGATGTGTGAAGGAAATCCTGAAGGCATGAAGATGCAGCCGTTCCTCTTCCATAGCTCCTCCATAGAGCCTGTCTCCCTTTATAGGACGACCAATCCCGAGGTGGTGTGCTGAATGGACGCGCAGCTGGTGCGTCCGCCCTGTAACTGGATGAAAGATCACGTCTGCAGTTCCGTCAGGATATGAAGCGGCTACTTCATATTCGGTAACTGCCGGTTTGCCTCCTGTCCTGTCCACCTTCTGACGAGGACGTTCATCATAGTCAGGAGACAGCGGCAGTTCTATCCTGCCTCGTTCTCCGGGCCTCATTCCCTGACCGCCTGGGCCTGCCGTAAGTCTGGCATGATATGTCTTTCTGACCATGTGCTCTTCAAATTGCCTTCTAAGCTCGACTGCGGCTTCCTCATTCCTGGCAAATATCATTATTCCGGAAGTGTCCATATCCAGGCGATGTATTGAATGGATATTCCCTCCATATCGCTCTGTCAGCCATTCCTGCAGGGATATTCTGCCGTCCAGACCCGGAACGGATGGCATTCCGGCCGGCTTGTCCACAGCCACTAAAGACTCATCCTCATGGATGACGACAGGGACACCGGTTCGTTCGTCTGATGCTTCAAGCTTCAGGCCCTGCAGCATATATCCCAGAAGCGGACCGCATTTGCTCGTGCAGGAAGGGTAGAAATGTCCCTGTGTCCGTACTGCTGTATCAGGAGAGAGACCATACCAGAATTCTCCCATTGCAAGTGGCTGAAGACCATTGAGATAGGCATACTCTAAAAGTTTAGGGGCAGCACAGTCGCCAGTCCCTCCGGGAGGGAAAATACCCTCTGATGTGAATATGTCGAGTATGGAGGAAGTGGCTCCGGAAGCATTGTGGACCATGTACTGCCTGAATATCCATCGCTGCAGTTCCTCAGACATTTCTGCCCTCATATCCTTGAGATGCGATATTTCTGACATGAAGCTTTCAAGTCTGGTCCTTATCTCGGAAATCCTCTTATCCCATGACTGCCGGAGTCTTCGCAATTCCGCCTTTTCATGCTGGCTCTCTCTGGTGAGGATGGAAAGACTATCCTCATCCCTGCATTCCATACGCAGTTTTTGTCTTCTGGTCTTCGATTCGGCCATCTTCAGTCTGTAGGCCTGCATTTCCCTGTCTTTGCCCGATTCTGCGGTCAGCAGGGCTGTTTGAAGCGATTCCAGACCGCATGAGTGCTCCAGGTCTTCGATCTTCCTGTTTATTGCGCTTATTTCCGATTCCCGGCTCTTGAAATATCCTGACGGTTCCAGCAGGTCGAGCACGGGTGGGACAAAACCGTCGATGTCGCCCTGTCCTCCCACTGATCCGGAAAAGGCCGCAAGATAGCCTATGCTTCCATCGCCCGGAAGTCTGCACACCAGCACTCCCAGCATCTTTCCCTCTTTGAATCCCCGGCAGACGCAGTCTGGAATCCGACCCTCCGAAATGTCATCCTCGAGTCTGGCGACCACGAGCCCGGCAGCCTCTTTCACTAAAGGATGCGGGACGTAGCGGAACGGATTTGTGAATCCACCTGAGACGTCAAGGGAAACAGTATCGGGGAATCTGTGTATCAGAGACATAGGTTGTTCAGGCGATATTCCCGGCAAAGGTCCTGCAGTCCGCAGCTTTCGCATTTTGGCTTGCGTGCCGTGCAGACATATCTTCCATGCAGAATCAGCCAATGGTGAGCCTTACCTCTCAGGTGGGCGGGAAAACCTGCAGTCAGATCGCTTTCCACGGCCTCCACATTGCTGCCGTCCGAGAGTCCGATTCTTCGTGAAACCCTGAACACATGGGTGTCTACTGCAATGACAGGCTTGTCATAGATGACTGAAGCTATCACGTTGGCCGTCTTGCGCCCCACCCCGGGAAGGGTTTCGAGCTGGGCGGGTTCGGAAGGGACTTCTCCTCCGAAATCGGAAATAAGTTTCCCTGCCATCCCTATCAGATGCTTTGCCTTGTTGTTGGGGAATGATATGGATTTTATCAGTTGGTACACTTCATCAAATGAAGCCTCTGCCAGTTCTTTCGGCGAAGGAAAGCGCGCGAATATCTGAGGTGTGTGCATGTTGACCCTCTTGTCCGTGCACTGGGCAGACAGTATGACGGCAATCAGAAGATGGAAAGGGGAGTCGTAGTGCAGTTCGCTCTCCGCCCTTTCCATATTTGCTGAGAACCATTCGGTGACCTTCAGGTACAGTTCCTTCCGTTCCATGTCCGGACGATCAGATGGTGAGTTCAAGGTCTATGACATCGTCTTCCATCTGTTCGATGCAGGTCTCTTCCCGGCAGACCATGACCCTGCCCGGATACTTCTCGAAGATCTGTCTGTTGTGGGTGACCATGACGATGGCTGTGCCTTTCTCCTTATTGATGCTTGTGAGAAGCTTCATGATTCCGTTGGCTGTCTCATTGTCGAGGTTTCCTGTGGGCTCGTCAGCGATTATCACCTGCGGATCATTGAGAAGCGAACGTGCGATAGCGATTCGCTGCTGTTCTCCTCCGGACAGCTGGTGCGGCATCTTGTGGGCCTTGCGGTCCATTCCGACGGCTTCAAGCACGGTCTTTATTCGTGCCTGCATCTCGTTTTCCGACTTCCATCCGGTCGCCTTCAGAACGAACAGCAGGTTCTCCTCCACACTTCTGTCCATCAGCAGCTGGAAGTCCTGGAATACCACTCCCATCTTCCTGCGGAGGAAAGGGATCTCCTTTTCCTTCATGTTGACCAGGTCAAAGCCACACACCTGACCTTTACCCCTTCTCAGAGGGTTCTCTGCAATGATAGTCCTGATTATGGAGGTCTTTCCGGTACCGACTTTTCCTACTATATAGACGAAGTCGCCCGGATATACATCCATGTTCAGACCATATATGACTGTAGCTTCGCCGTTGATGATGTCGGCGTTCTTGAACGAAATGATAGGAGTCCTGTCTTCCATGTGTAAAAATTAAGATTCAAACATACAAATATAGTGGAAAAATGGCTAAATTTGCCACTTTGGTCGTAAACTAAGAAATAAGATGACATATAAAAGGATATTGTTGGCTTTTTCGGCTCTTCTTGCGGATGTTCTGTTGCTGCTTCCGGCTCAGGATCAGGGACAGTTCAGGGATGCTCTGAAATTGTATGATCACGGAATGTACAGCCGTTCGAGGCTGTATTTTGACGAGATGGACAGCAGAAGTCTTTCGTCTGATCCTGAAGGCTATGCCGTGCTCTGTGATGTAAGCCAGCGTGTTCCCGGATACCAGAGGGACATGGACCGTTTCATGGAATCCAATCCGCATTCCTCTCTGATTCCTGCCATAAAATATGCTCATGCGTTGAATCTTTTTGACAGTCAAGACTATAGGGCTGCGGGAAAACTTCTGAACAGCATAAAGATCAAGCATCTCAAGAAGTCTCAGAGGGTGGAATATACCTTCAAGAAGGCTTATTGCTCCATGGAGAACGGTGACATGCAGGATGCATTGAAAGGATTTACAGTAGTGGAGAAACTTCCGATGTCGGACTATACGGCTCCTTCGAGATATGCCATCGGATACATCAACTATGACCTGAAGAACTTCGAAGAAGCTGTCACGTGGTTCGAAAAGTCCTCAAAGGACGGACGTTTTGCCGATCAGTCGGCATATTACATAATGGAGTGCCGTTTCATGCTGAAGGACTACAGATATGTCACCACACATGGCGATGAGATATATGCAAAGACACCTCAGGAGCGCAGGCCACAGCTTTCGAGAATAATATCTGAATCATGGCTCGTGCTCGGCAATGCAGATCAGGCACGCAGATATATGGATCTCAACAATCAGGAAGGTGGTCGTCCGGCAGGAAGGGCCGACTGGTTCTACAGGGGATCCGTCCTTTATGCTGTCAAGGATTATGCAGGTGCGATAGATTGCTTCTGCATGATGGGGGAACGCAGGGACTCCATAGGACAGATTGCGAGTTATCAGCTTGGATACAGTTATGTCCAGACAAGAAACAAGGTGGCGGCTCTGGAGGCCTTCAGGGATGCTTCGCTTCTCGGATACGATGCCGATATCGCGGAGGATGCATATTTCAACTATGCCAAGCTCTCCTTTGACCTTAACAGCGACTCCTCGGTGTTCCATGATTATCTGAAGCGGTATTCGGAACTTGACAAGGGGGAGAGGATATATAGCTACATAGCTGTTGCAGCCCTTCATAACCGCGATTATGCCGGCGCTCTCGAAGCCTATGACAAGATAGACTACCTGGACGGTGATATGAAGAACAACTATATGAAAGCCAACTATCTGAGGGCCGGACAGCTGATTGAAAGGGGCTCATATAGAATGGCCATTCCATGTCTCAAGACGGCTGTCTATTATTCTGCGCGCAACAGCCGCTTCAACCAGCTTTCACGTTTCTGGCTGTCGGAGTCGTATTATAGGAACGACCAATACAAGATGGCGCTTACAGGCTTTACTGAGCTCTACAACACATCCGCCCTCCATGGCATGCCGGAATCATCCCTTCTTCCATATAACATAGCCTATTGCCATTACAAGAATGGGGATTATGCAGCGGCGCAGAAATGGTTCTCCACATATCTCGACGAAAGCAGGCCTAAGTACCGCAAGGATGCCCTAGAAAGGAAGGGAGACTGCCATTTCATACAGAAGGATTACAAAGGTGCCTGTGTTACCTATGACCTGGTGCTGCGTGATTATTTCAATGTGAATGACATATATCCGTACTATCAGGCTGCGCTTTCTTACGGTCTGGAGAAGGACAATGACAAGAAGATTGCCTTGCTTTCAAATGTTATGGAGGCCTCCCCTGAGTCGAAATTCTACCCTGAGGCCATGTATGAGCTCGGACGCTCCTATGCTGTGAAAGAAGAGGATGGCAATGCATTCAGGTGCTTCAGCATGATTGCAGAGTCGGTGAAGGACAGTACATTCGTGGCAAAGGCCTATATAGAGATGGGATCCATTTCAAGGAACCAGTCTCAATTCAATGAAGCTCTCGGGTATTATAAGACCGTAGTGGAAAAGATGCCTTTCTCGGGTTATGCTGAGGATGCCCTGATAGCTATCGAATCCATCTATCAGACACGTAATGAGCCGGAAGAGTATATTGCATACATTGAAACCATCGGCAAGGGAGCCACAAAGACAGCCGATGAGAAGGAGACCATGATATTCAATTCGGCAGAGCAGATATTCCTTTCCGAGAACTACAGCAAGGCTCTGGGTTCACTTCAGTCCTATCTTGACAGGTATCCGGATGGAAAATACGGCTATAAGGCGGATTTCTATATGGCGGAATCATATAAGAACCTTGGCAAGCTGGAGCAGGCGTGCGATAGTTACAGAAAGGTGATTTCCGATGGGGAAGGCTCTTTCGTGGAGCTTTCGATGCTCAATTTTTCGAACATATCATATAAGCTGGAACGCTGGGATGATGCTTATGGAGGCTATTCTTCCCTTTATTCTTCCGCTCTTCTGGAGAACAACTCGTTTGTCGCCCTGACAGGAATGATGCGTTCCGCTTTCAACGGACACAACTGGGCCAATGCCCTTGCAAATGCGGACAGCCTTCTTGCTGATTCCCGCTCTGATGAGAATCTCAGACTGGAGGCAGAGTATGTCAAGGCCAAGTCCTATCTGGCCACAAGCCGTAGAAAGGAGGCCTTTGAAATACTTGAGCGTCTTGCTGCGGATCTCTCACATCCATATGGCGCGGAGGCAGCATATATGATAATTGTGGACTGCTATGACAAAGGCGAGTTCGAGACTGTGGAATCCAAGGTGTATGCTTTTGCTGATTCAGGCTCGGCTCATAACTACTGGCTTGCCAAATGTTTTGTGGTTCTGGGAGACTCCTTCGTGGAGAGAGGAGAGCTGAAACAGGCCCAGGCTACCTTTGAAAGCGTACGTGACGGCTATACTCCGGAAGGAAATCATGATGATGTGCTTGAAAATGTCAATATCAGGCTTTCGAAGTTGCAAGCGCTTATGAATGAAACTATTTAATACTAATGTTACATATGAGGAACATATTTGTTACATGTGTTTTCTGTGCCTTTTTCGGTGCTTTTCAGGGGCTGTATGCACAGAGTCTTGATCCCACAGTGGAGGTGACACGTGAGTATGAGGGAAAGCTGGTGGAGACCCATAAGCCTTCACTGGAAATGTCGGTTCCGGACTCGGTCACTCACTTTGCCCTGGACTTTGACTACTCGGTCTTTGAGAATCCATATAAGGGTTCCTATGACTTCAATCCATACCTCCTGTCGATGAAACCTTCAGCTACGGATATGGGCGAGAAGGAACTCTACCTCAAGGCTGGTGCCGGCTATCAGCTGCATCCTGAACTTGACTTTGTCTGGTCTCCGGATTTCAAGGATCCCGGGCTTAATGTTGACGTATATGCACTTCACAGATCCTTTGTGGGCAGGTACTGGAAGATCGAACCCGATCTCAGTCATGGTGGCAAGGCTTATCTCATGGACAGGATGCCTAAGGGTTCATCAGACCGCACATGGGCTGGTCATGACCTCCTTACCCGCGCCGGAGCAGATCTGAGATATGATTCAAAGGGAGTGGCAGTGGATTTCGGTGCCGGCTATTATGGTCTGGCCCAGAAGGACCGGTGGTGGAAACGCGGTTTCAATGCCCTTGATGCAAGATTCGGACTTTCAACCAAGCCGAAGACATCGGAGTCAATGGCTCTGGATATAGATGCCGTATACAGACTTGCCGGTGACCGCATGGCTGGAACAGACGGTCTTTCCGAACAGGTTCTTGATTTTGGCATATCAATGGGTCCCATCGTCAAGGGTGCCCATAAGTTCCTTCTGGACCTGGGCCTGAATATGGCGCATTACAGCAAGTCTCTTAATGCCAGTGCAGCCGGAATATCCGTTGTTCCTCACTACATCTACCGCACAGACAGGCTGCATCTCGATGCAGGGCTCCGTATCGTCAAGATTCTCCGCGGACCTGACAACGGTAAGCTGTATGCCACTGAGGGGCAGCTTCTCTATCCTGATGTCACTTTCCACTACATCGTGATCCCTTCAGCCATGCGATTCTATGCTACAGCCGGAGGCGGCAATACCATTGACACCTATTCGTCCATTCTTGAGACGAATCATCACATGAACTATATGGCTGCATCCCTTCCGTTGGACTGCACTCTGGAGCGCATATCCCTGACAGCCGGTCTGGACGGTCGCATATCTTCGAAGTTCAGCTATAATCTCAGAGGCGGATACGTCAACTATGGAAATGCGCTGCTCGATGCTGTGCTCATGAGGAGGACTGACCTTGTGGAGAAGACTACGGAGGCTGTACCGACATATGAGTACAAGCCATACAACAAGTGGTTCGTCGCAATGGACTGCTGTTTCAAGATAGAGGAATTCCTTTTTGATGCGTCCGTGTCATACAACCACGCCTGGGGAAAGGTATTTGAAGGCTTTCATAATGAGGCTGTGCTCAGGCCTGCCCGCCTGACTGGAGACGTGGCTCTTGAGTACAACTGGAGAAGAAGGATATTTGTGGGTGCGGACTGCAGTTTCTCAACTGCCAGAAAGGGAGAATGGTCAATGAAGGGAGCCAATGAGGAGGAGATTCTCGGATACACCATGACGCTGCCTGGCTATGCTGATCTCGGGGTGTATGCGGAATATGTGACTTCCGGTCTTCTGTCATATTGGCTGCGCGCCGGCAATCTCTTGAATATGACCATTCAAAGGAACCCGCTTTATGCAGAAAAAGGCATTTATTTTACTGTCGGAATAAGCTTAAGTTTGTAATATTTTTACTATATTTGTCCGTTTGTTTGTAACAATAAAAACGGCAATAAAAGTAAAGATATCATAATGAGCGAAGAAGTAATCAACAACACTTCTGCGGAGCAGTACTCCGCGAACAGTATTCAGGTCCTTGAGGGCCTTGAGGCAGTAAGGAAAAGACCTTCAATGTATATCGGTGATGTAGGAGAAAGAGGTCTTCATCACCTTGTTTATGAGGTTGTGGACAACAGTATCGACGAGGCTCTCGCCGGCTACTGTACCCACATCGACGTGACTATCAACGAAGACAATTCGATAACCGTGAGGGATAACGGTCGAGGTATCCCTACAGGCATGCATGAGAAGGAGAACCGTTCTGCCCTTGAGGTTGTTCTGACGGTCCTTCATGCAGGTGGTAAGTTCAGCAAGGACAGCTATAAGGTGTCAGGTGGTCTCCATGGTGTGGGTGTGTCCTGCGTGAATGCCCTTTCTGACTATCTTAAGGCGGAAATCCACCGTGAAGGAAAGATTTTCGTCCAGGAATATTCCCAGGGTAAGCCTTACAAGCCTGTCGAGGTGGTAGGCGAGGCTGAGGACACCGGAACTCTCGTGACCTTCCATCCGGATCCCGAGATCTTCCAGGTGACCACCGTCTACAAGTATGAAACACTTGCGGCCCGTCTTCGCGAGCTGGCATATCTGAACAAGGGTATCCACCTTACTCTCACAGACAAGCGCAACCTTGTCAACGATGTGGACGAGAATGGGAACGAGCTCGAAACCAAGCATTTCAGAAACGATGTGTTCTACTCTAAGGAGGGACTTCGTGAATTCGTCGAATATCTCGACGGAGGTGCCGAGAAGCTCATCGAGACCCCTATCTACCTTGAAACCGACAAGATCATCCCTATTGAAATCGCTCTTCAGTACAACACAAGCTACACTGAGAAGATATATTCTTACGTAAACAACATCAATACGATAGAGGGTGGTACCCACCTTCAGGGCTTCAAGATGGGTCTTACAAGGACCTTGAAGAACTATGCCGACAAGGCAGGCATGCTTGCCAAACTGAAGTTCGATCTTGCGGCTGATGACTTCCGTGAAGGTCTTACTGCAGTAGTTTCCGTTAAGGTTGCCGAACCTCAGTTCGAGGGTCAGACCAAGACCAAGCTCGGAAACGGTGAGGTTGTTTCTGCGGTATCACAGGCCACAGCGGCAGCTCTTGAGCTCTACCTTGAGGAGAATCCCAAGGAGGCCAAGATGATCGTCGAGAAGGTGATTCTCGCTGCAACTGCGCGTCATGCTGCCCGCAAGGCTCGTGAAATGGTCCAGAGAAAGACAGTCATGTCGGGTGCAGGAATGCCTGGAAAGCTTGCAGACTGTTCTTCACGTGATCCTGAGGTTTGCGAGCTCTTCCTCGTCGAGGGAGATTCGGCAGGCGGTACTGCAAAGCAGGGACGTGACCGTATGACCCAGGCCATCCTCCCGCTCAGAGGTAAGATCCTCAATGTGGAGAAGGCCATGGAGCACAGGGTGTTCGAGAGCGAGGAAATCCGTAATATATACACGGCTCTCGGTGTGACCGTGGGTACGGAAGAGGACAGCAAGGCGTTGAATCTCAGCAAGCTCCGCTATCACAAGGTCATCATCATGACCGATGCCGATGTCGACGGCAGCCATATCGCTACGCTCATCCTGACATTCTTCTTCCGCTATATGATCGACCTCATCAAGAACGGATATGTATATCTTGCCACTCCGCCTCTCTACCTCGTGAAGAAGGGCAAGGAGGAGATCTACTGCTGGACAGAACAGCAGCGTAAGGAGGCAACCCTTCAGCTTGGCAAGGGATCCGACAAGGGCGTGTTCGTGCAGCGCTATAAAGGTCTTGGAGAGATGAGCGCAGAGCAGCTTCAGTCCACCACAATGGACCCTTCAAGGCGTCTTCTCCGTCAGATCACGATCGAGAATGCTGCCGAGGCAGAACGTACATTCTCAATGCTTATGGGTGATGATGTGCCGCCACGCCGCGAATTCATTGAGCAGAATGCACATTACGCGAATATTGATGCATAATGGAGAAAATCAACTTTCCTAAAAGGTTCAGGGTCTATCTGCCGTTGATCGCAATTCTTGTGCTCATGGTCTTTCTGATGCCCCGCACTCCTAAGTTCCATTTTGACTATAGGAAGGGCTCGCCGTGGATGTATGAGACTTTGATTTCGCAGTTTGATTTCCCGATATTGAAAACCGAGGCTCAGCTTCAGGAGGAGCGTGAGAAAGTAGGATCAGTCGTGGTTCCATACTACAGGCTTGATCAGAATGTCCACACACAGATGGAGGCCAGGCTGGCTTCTGTCGACTTCGGAAAACATCAGGAAATCGGGCATAGGCTCTCTATCGCTTTGTCGGAGATATATTCCCGTGGTGTTCTTGCTGCATCCTCAGCTTCACCTCAGACTTCTTCCGGACTTATATTCATCCAGAAGGATAAAAGAGCTATAAAAGTTCCTGTCGCTGAGGTATATACTCCTGAGACTGCCTTGCAGAAGATATATGCCTCCGTGCTGGAAGTATCTCCTCAGACACTTGCCGATTCTCTGCTTACGGCTATAGGGGTCTCGGAACTTGTCGTTCCCGATCTCATCTTCGACCAGCAGACCACGGATCTTGTTCATGAGGAAAGCATAGATTTCATTTCTCCTACGCTCGGAATAGTTAAGACGGGACAGGTCATCGTCTCTAACGGTGAAATCGTTACAGCTGAGGTGGAGCAGCTTCTGGATTCGTATAAGGCTGAATATGACATCAACATGGGTTACAGTGGCCATATTGCCTTTCAGTGGCTTGGCAACATCCTCATTGCCTTCTGTCTGGTTCTTGTACTCTTCCTTGCGATATATTATTGCAATTACTCCATATTCGATGACTACAACAAATATCTTTATCTGTTGATGGTCTTCACCCTTGCGGCGGCAGGCTCCTCGATAGTGGCGAGGATCAACCCGTCACTGTTCTACCTGATGCCGTTCACTCTTATATCCCTCTACCTTCTGGCCTTCTTCTCAAAGAGGATGGTGTTCTCGGTATATTTCATCTCCCTTCTTCCGATGCTTGTCTTTGCACCGAATGGAATGGAACTCTTTGTCATGTACCTTGTGGCAGGAGCGGTGGGAATGCTTGTATTCGGATTCTTCAACAGGGGATGGCTTCAGTTTGTCACTGCACTCATCGTCTTTGCCGTGCTGGCACTTGTATGGGGAGCCTTCAGACTCACTGACGGTACGAATGAGCTCAATGACTATCGCGTGGTCATCGACATGTTCCTGGGTTCACTTATGTCTGTGGCCGGATATCCTCTTATCTTCCTGTTCGAGAAGATGTTCAAGCTGGTATCCAACACAAAGCTCGTGGAACTCAGTGACACCAGCAACAAACTGCTCCGCGAACTCGCAGATAAGGCTCCGGGAACCTTCCAGCATTCTCTCCAGGTGATGAATCTCGCCGATGCGGCAGCCAGGTCCATCGGAGCCAATGTGGCTCTCATCCGTGCCGGTGCCCTTTATCATGACATAGGAAAGATAAGCAATCCCCAGTGCTTTACGGAAAACGAGAATCCGGGAGTACGCTACCATGAGGGATTGACTCCTAAAGAAAGTGCTCAGGAAATCATAAGACATGTGACTGACGGAATGGCCATGGCTGACAGATATGGACTTCCTCAGGTGCTGAAAGACTTCATCATCACCCATCACGGCACTTCGAACACCGGATACTTCTATAATCAGTATCTCAATGAAGGAGGTGATCCTGAGGATGTTGCAGATTTCTTCTACAAAGGAAGCAAGCCGTCTACGAAGGAGCAGGTCATCCTCATGATATGTGATGCGGTGGAGGCTGCATCCAGAAGTCTCAAGGATTATTCGACAGAAAATATAGCCAGACTCGTTGATGCAATCATTGACGGAAAGTCTTCTGCCGGACAGTTTACGGAAGCGGATATTTCCCTGCGTGAAATAAACACGGTCAAGGAAGTGCTGAAGTCTTACCTGCAGCAGATGTACCACTCCCGGGTGGCCTATCCTAAGCGCAGGAAGTGATATTTTGAAGTCTCGCAAATAATGATTACTTTTGCGGGCTTTTTGCGTGCGCGTACGCGTGCGAACGACTGAAATGAAAATAAGATTAAAGAATTGAAGATATGAAAATTGAACAGAACAGAATCGATGATCTCAATCTCGAACTGACCCTCTCAGTAGCAAATGAGGATTATGCAGAAGCAAGGAAGAAGAAACTTAATGATTTCAGAAAGAAGGCTGAGATCAAGGGTTTCCGCAAAGGTATGGTGCCGATGTCTCTCGTGGAGAAGATGTATGGTCCGCAGGCTCTCGCAGATTCGGTGAATGATGTTATTGCAGAAGCACTCAACAACTATATCCGCGAGAACAATCTCAAGGTTCTCGGTGAGCCGCTTCCAAGCGAGGACAACCCTCAGAACGAGTGGGTGAACGGAAACGATTTCACATTCAAGTTCGACCTTGCCCAGAATCCTGAGATTTCATTAGAGCTCTCTAAGGAGGATGAGATAGTATATTACACAATCACTGCAACTGAGGCTGCAAAGAAGGAAATGAAGGAGAACATCCTGAAGCAGTACGGCTCACTCGAAGAGGGCAAGAAGGCAAAGGCTGACGACTTCATCATCGTGGACTTTGAGCAGGGTGAGAACAAGGTTGAGGGTACTTATGTGGCTCTCCGTAGCGTTGCAGAGGCTGCCAAGGCTCAGTTCGTAGGAGTAAAGGCAGGTGATGTGAAGGATATCAATGTTGTCGAGGCTTTCGAGAACGAGACTGACCGCGCTGCCATGCTTAAGGTCAGCAAGGAGGAAGTCGCATCACTTGAGCCGGTATGGAAGATGACTGTGAAGAATGTGAAGACATTCGTCAATGCACCTCTCACCCAGGAGACCTTCGACAAGGTTTTCGGAGAGGGTGTAGTGAAGTCAGAGGAAGAGTTCGATGCAAAGGTTGAGGAAAGACTCCGTGCTGAGTACTCTCAGGAGGCTGATTTCCGTTTCAACAAGGATGCAAGGGCATACCTCGTTGAGAAGGCTGACGTGACTGTTGCAGAGAAGTTCCTCAAGAGATGGATCTATGTGATCAACGACGGCAAGTTCACTATGGAGGATATCGAGAAGGATTGGGATCTCTTCATTGTTGACTACAAGTGGCAGATGATCCGCAGCTACCTTATGGAGAAATATGGCGTGAAGATCGAGGAGGCTGACCTTCTTGCAAGCGCTAAGGGTTTTGCTGCATATCAGTTCGCAATGTACGGAATGAACAATGTTCCTGACGAGCAGCTTGAGTCATTTGCAAAGAACATCCTTGCACAGGAGGAGCAGGGACGCAGGATTCTCGACCAGGTAGAGAATGAGAAGACCATCGCTGCCGTGCGTGAGGTCGTGACTCTCAAGAAGAAGAAGATCTCGGTTGAAAAATTCCGCGAGTTGAAATAATTTGACTAAGAGGCCGGCTCGCAAAGCCGGTCTTTTTAATTTGTCATCTCGAGTGAGCGAAGCGAATCGAGATATCTATATAGCGCAGATATGAAAGAATTCAATAAATACGCCCGTCTCGAGCATGGAATCAGCTCGATGACGATGCACAGGTATGAATCCGTGCTTGACGGATACATCAATCCCACTATCCTTGAGGAGAGAAAGCTGAATGTGGCTTCCATGGATGTGTTCAGCCGTCTGATGATGGACAGGATCATATTCCTGGGTGTCCCTATTGATGATGATGTGGCCAACATCGTGACAGCCCAGCTCCTTTTCCTCGCTTCCAACGACAATCAGAGCGATATTTCCCTCTATATCAACACTCCCGGAGGTCAGGTGTCGTCCGGTCTGAGCATATATGACACCATGCAGATAGTTCAGCCAGATGTCGCGACCATCTGCACAGGTATGGCTGCATCTATGGGTTCGGTTCTTCTTTGTGCCGGTGCACCTGGCAAGAGAACTGCCCTCCAGCATTCACGTGTGATGATTCATCAGCCGCTTGGCGGAGCTCGTGGACAGGCATCTGACATAATGATCGCTGCACAGGAGATAGAAAAGACCAAGAGGGAACTCTATACCATCATCTCCGAGCATTCGGGACAACCTCTGGAGAAGATCTATGCTGATGGCGACCGTGATTTCTGGATGACATCCCAGGAGGCCAAGGAGTATGGCATGATTGACGAGATCCTCACTAAGAAGAGATAGTATGTCAAAGAAGAACAACACCGGCAGATATTGCATGTTTTGTGGCAGAAGCGAGCGTGAAACCTCTCTTCTGCTTCAAGGTCTTGATGCATGTATATGTGCAGACTGTGTCAGACTTGCCGAGGACTATATCAAGGATATCGAGAGAGAGACTGCTTCTGTAGCCAGGCCAGGGAAGATAGAGAGTGCCCATAAGCCCAAGGATATCCATGCGTACCTGGATCAGTATGTGATCGGTCAGGACAGAGCCAAGAAGCTCCTGTCTGTGGCTGTGTATAACCATTACAAGAGGTTGAACAACAATCTCGAAGATGGAGGCGATCTGGAACTTGAGAAGTCAAATGTGCTGATGGTGGGTCCGACAGGAACAGGTAAGACCTTGCTGGCCAAGACTATAGCCAAGCTTCTGAATGTGCCGTTCACGATTGTTGATGCAACGGTGCTGACTGAGGCCGGCTATGTGGGTGAGGATGTGGAGAGCATTCTGACCCGTCTCCTCCAGGAAGCTGACTTTGATGTCGCAAAGGCGGAGAGGGGAATCGTGTTCATCGATGAGATAGACAAGATTGCCCGGAAGAGCGACAATCCGTCCATCACCCGTGACGTGTCTGGAGAAGGTGTACAGCAGGCTATGCTCAAGCTTCTCGAAGGCAGCGTGGTGAATGTTCCGCCTAAGGGTGGACGCAAGCATCCTGAACAGGAATTCCTTCATGTCAACACCCAGAACATTCTTTTCATCTGTGGCGGTGCATTTGAAGGAATAGAACGTAGAATCGCTCAGAGACTGAATACTCAGGTCATAGGTTTCGGAGCTGAGAACAAGCAGAGGATAGATAAGGATAATCTTCTTCAATATGTTGAGGCTCAGGATCTTCGCGCATATGGTCTCATTCCTGAGATCATAGGACGTCTCCCGGTAATAACCTATCTGGATCATCTGGACCGTGAGTCACTGAAGAGGATTCTCACTGAGCCTAAGAACGCTTTGATGAGGCAGTATGAAAAGATGTTCGAACTGGACGGCATCAAGCTGGTTGTCGACCCCGAGGTACTTGATCTTATAGTGGACACTTCGATTGAGAACAAGTTGGGTGCACGTGGACTCCGTTCCATCTGTGAGGCAATAATGACTGATGCAATGTACGAAGCTCCGTCCTCCTCCAAGAAGACTTTCAAGCTCACTCTTAAATACGCTCAGGAGCGACTTGCCAAGTAATACTGGCTGCAGGGTCCCTTTGGCATTCTGTGCGCGGCGACTGAACTTTTATGTAAATATAAATCATACCATATATGAAACAATACATTGAAGCTAATAAGGAAAGGTTCTTTGAGGAACTGTTTTCCATTCTGAGAATCCCGTCTGTAAGTTCGCTTGAGCAGCATAAGCCTGACATGCTGCGCTGTGCCGAGAGACTGGTCGAGCTGCTGATGGAGGCCGGGGCTGATGAGGCGGCGGTTTATCCGACAACAGGTCATCCTGTCGTTTTCGGTCAGAAACTTGTCGATCCGTCTCTTCCGACTGTCCTTGTCTATGGTCATTATGACGTGCAGCCTGTGGACCCTATCGAACTCTGGCATTCGGATCCGTTCGAGCCGGAGATCCGCGACGGAGCCATCTATGCACGAGGTGCAAACGATGACAAGGGGCAGCTTTTCATGCACATCAAGGCATTCGAGTTCATGGTCCGTCAGGGCACTCTCAAACATAACGTGAAGTTCATCCTCGAAGGCGAGGAGGAGATAGGAAGCCCGTCTCTCGCTGCCTGGGCCAAGGAGAACAAGGAGCGTCTCGCTGCCGACATCATCCTGGTGTCTGACACCACAATGATCTCAGAATCAGTTCCTTCTATAAACTGCGGAATGCGTGGCCTCTCGTATGTGGAGGTCAAGGTGACCGGCCCGAACAAGGACCTTCATTCCGGCCATTACGGTGGAGCTGTGGCGAACCCTATCAATGTCCTCTGCGACATGATTTCGTCTCTGATCGACAAGGACGGGCACATCACTGTCAAGGGATTCTACGATGATGTCGTGGTCCTCTCAGATGAGGACAGGGCAAAGCTGTCCCGCGCTCCGTTCGACCTCAAGGAGTATAAGGAGTTCCTTGATATAGATGAGGTCAAGGGAGAGGCCGGATACAGCACTCTCGAGCGCACTGGAATCCGTCCATGTCTTGATGTGAACGGTATCTGGGGCGGTTACACCGGTGAGGGCGCCAAGACTGTCCTCCCGTCGGTTGCCCATGCCAAGATCTCTATGCGTCTGGTTCCGAACCAGGACAGCGAGACCATCACAAGGCTCTTCACAGAGCATTTCAAGGCTATTGCGCCTGACTATGTGAAGGTGGAGGTGATTCCTCATCACGGTGGCGACGGCTTCCTGATTCCGATTTCTTCTCCTGCATACAAGGCTGCAGAGAAGGCCATGACCGAGGTCTATGGAGTCGAGCCTGTCCCTTCACGCGGTGGCGGATCCATTCCTATCCTTGCAGACCTCCAGCGCATCCTCGGCATCGACCCTCTGCTGATGGGCTTCGGTCTGGAGCGCGATACCATTCACTCACCGAACGAGAGCTACCTCCTGAAGCAGCTTTTCGCCGGAATGGAATCCATCGCTTTGTTTTATAAATATTATTAATATTATGCCAGTATATACCTTCTGAAAACTAAATCCCTCCCACTCCTTCGGAGCGGGTTCCGGCCGGCGGGCTAAAGCCCTGCTGTTCAGGCACGAATGTCCACAGGACATTCTCTGAAGGCCATCACGACCGTTCACAAGGCCACGGGCGGCCATGGTTTTCAGAAGGTATATACTGGCATCAGAGATGAATCATATCAATATGAACAGAAAAGACCTATACAATCAGATACAGGCCAAGAAGAGCATGCTCTGCGTGGGCCTGGACGTGGATTTCGACAAGATGCCGGAGCATGTGAAGGCTCTGGCGGCAAGCGGTGAACTCGCCATAAAGGGAGAACTCTTCAAGGGAAAGGCACGCTCCATCGTGGAGTTCAATAAGGCGATAGTCGATGCCACTGCTCCTCACTGTGTGGCATACAAGCCGAATCTGGCTTTCTATGAGTGTTACGGAATCGCCGGAATGCGCGCCCTCGATGCTACAGTGGATTACATCAGGAGCAAGTATCCTGAGATCTTCCTTATCGCTGACGCAAAGAGGGGAGACATCGGCAATACAGCCAAGATGTATGCAAAGGCATTTTTTGAGGAGATGGATTTCGATGCAGTGACCATCGCTCCATACATGGGTGCCGACAGCGTTACTCCTTTCCTTGAATATAAGGACAAGTGGGCCATTGTTCTTGCCCTCACATCAAATGCATCAGCATACCAGTTCCAGACAGCTCAGAAAGATGGAAAGCCTCTATATCAGGCTGTTATGGAAGAGATGATGGAAATCTCCACTCCGGACAACATGATGTTCGTTGTGGGTGCCACCAAGGCGGACAAGCTTGAGGAGCTCCGCAGCTTCTGCCCTGACAATTTCTTCCTTGTGCCGGGTGTCGGCGCTCAGGGAGGCTCAGCAGAAGAAGTGATAGCCCACGGAGCCAATGACCATGGCGGCCTTCTGATCAACTCATCCCGCGGCATCCTCTTCGCAGACCACACCGAAAACTACGCAACCGTCGCCGCCGAAGTAGCCGCACGCACCGCAAATCTCTAAAAGTGTTTTTAATTTTTTACGGATATTCAAAGGTAGCAGGCCTTGTGCCAGCTGCCTTTATTTTTTATGCCTGCCGTACTTGTGACTTTCTCTTTCGCTGAGCCATTTTCTCTTTTCAGGTGGCATTTGTGCATATCCCGTTGTGGCTTTGTTGCGATATTTCTTAACTGAAAGAATATCCTCTCCGAGAACTGCCTCGATTTTAGCAATGGTCGCAATCGTGAAATTATGTTGTCCACTCAGCCATCTTGAAATCTCTGCATCCTTTTTCCCGATGGCTTTGGCTAATTCTGTCTGACTCCATCCCTTTCTTTCAAGAATTTCAAGAATGCGAGCAGTAATGGCAAATGAAAGAGAGCCAGTACGCCTGCTGTCTTCCGGAACCTTTGAATATAATTCATCAAATAGAGGGTCTGAGTAATATACTGTAGCCATATCAGTCAATGTTTATTATAAGATTATAAATTTCCTTTTCAATTTCTTTTCCTTCCATCTCTATCCTGGTCAGAACTGCATCTATCTTTTGTAAAATCTTAACATGCATGTGTAATTTCTCATCCTCTTCATAGGTCTGAGTGTTTTTTAGACCTCCTCCTCCGACTACAAGAAGTTTGTCAGAGATACGGATACAGTATATCCTCAATGTGCCATGCTTTTTCTTGTCTCTATAAGCTGTCAATACAGGAATGGCACATACCCTGTCGTTCATATTCCCCTCCGGACGAAAAAATGATTCCTTGACCCCTTCTGATACTATACCCGCAAATGATTTAATAATCTCGTCAAGGTCATTTCGTGTGTATGTGTCTTTTGAATCCTTATACCCTATTAGAAACTCTTGAAGTTCTGAATATTTCTTATCTTCAAGTCTGATTGAAAATATCTCCGCCACGTCAGTCAGTCTGAAAGGCACAAATTCCACCCGTCTCATATCTCTATATATTTGTTGATACAAATATATGTACAATTCATTATAAAACAAGAGTTTTGCTGAAAAATATTTTAACTTATATGTTAAATGAGGCATCTGAGATTTACTCCAGCGCCTGAAGAAAGAACTCCTTGCACATTCTGCGGCTTATGTCGTGGGATGTGCAGGTCGTTTTATGGTCGAGGCGGTCGACCTGGGTGAGGTCGCAGACATAGAGCCTGTCTATCAGGGAGAGGTACATCTTGGAGTATTTCACGTCCAGATGACGCTGGAGGTCGCTGGCGTACTCCATAGTGAGGATGACCTCGTCGTGGCTGAGGTCGTCCTTGCAGAAGATGTACAGACCGAATTCCTTGAAGTCACCGTAGAAGCCGGAGCCGACCTTCTCGATCTTGCTGGCTATGATACGGCGGAGGGGGAGGGCGAGTGCCCAGTATTCATATTCGAGATGACCTATGTACTTTCCGTCCTGAAGTCCGTAGCCGTATCCGCTTCGGAGAATCTCTCCCATCTCCTCACGGTCACTTTCCTGCACTTCCAGTCCGGTCATTTCCTTGAGCATTTCCCGGGCCACATCCTTGCGAGGCTCCATCGCGCGCGTCACCTCGATCCCGAGCGACCTGTCCTCCATCTGGAGATCTGGCCTGTCCTCGTTTATCAGGGCGGCATACTCCTGACCCAGAAGAGTCATAAGGCTGATCCGGGCGTAACGCTCAAAGAAGCATGTGTCAAATTTTCGCATTTCTTTCGATTATCTTCGCCAGTCCTCCCGTACTTGTCTCCTTATAGAGCGACGGAAGATCCTTTCCTGTCTCCTTCATGACCTGTACCACATGATCGAATGACACGCGGTGGAGTCCGTCAGTGAATAGGGCATATATTCCGGCATCCATCGCACGGGCTGCTGCATAGGCGTTTCTCTCGATGCATGGAATCTGTACGAGTCCGCACACAGGGTCGCATGTCAGTCCCAGATGATGCTCAAGACCCATTTCGGCCGCATATTCGATCTGTGACGGACTTCCGCCCATGAGCTGGGCCACAGCAGCTGCAGCCATGGCGCAGGCCACTCCGACCTCACCCTGACAGCCTACCTCAGCTCCGGACACAGATGCATTCTCCTTGACGATGCAGCCGATCAGACCCGCAGTGGCGAGTGCCCTGAGGATTCGTGTCTGGCTGAATCCGTATCTTGTCTTCATGTGGTAGAGCACGCTCGGGAGAACTCCGCAGGATCCGCAGGTCGGTGCCGTAACTATGGTTCCACCGCTGGCATTCTCCTCGCTGACTGCAAGTGCATAGGCGAACACAAGCCCGCGGGTCTTGAATGTGTCTCCTTGACCGAATGCCCTCACATGATAGCTCAGTGCCTTTCTTCGCAGATTGAGAGGACCAGGAAGAGCTCCCTCCTGCTCGATGCCTCTTTCCACTGCCTCCTGCATAACCTTCCACACGAGTTCCATATGCTCCCAGAAGCCTGGCTTCTTCCCTTCCACCTGGTCTACATATTCCCAGTAGCCCTTTCCGGTGGAGTTGCACCAGTCCATGACCTCGGTCAGGGTGGTCATCTCATATGGAGCATCCGTGTCCTCGCTCTCAAGGGGGTGCTCCATGCATATGATGTCACCTCCGCCGATGCTGTAATATGTCCACCTGTCGAACTCGTCCCCGTCGAAATTGACGGCGGCGATCTTCATTCCGTTAGGGTGCAGCTGCAGATTTTCCTCAGGCTTCCATTCGATCTCCACATCGCCCGGTCTTCTGATCTTGCACTCCAGCGTCTCCCTGTCGGTCGGATGCCAGGTGGAGTAGGCTTCCTGAATGGCTATGTCAGTGAGGTGACCCTTGCCTGTGGCAGCAAGCGAGCCATAGAGGGTCACATGGAGGTGGTCCTCCTCAGGGTGATGCTCCAGATAGTGTCTCACTGCCTTGAAAGGTCCCATCGTGTGGCTGCTTGATGGACCTTTTCCGATCTTGTATATATCTCTTACCGATTTCATGATTCTCTGTTTAAGGACACAAATATAAAAGTTTTATATCAAAAGAGGGCATAAATCTTGCCCAGACTGGTCATAAAAGGGATACAATGAAAAGATATCTTTACATATCGGTTTTCATCAGCCTTCTGTTTCCGGCAGTCGTACTCGCTCAGAAGGTGGATGACCGTGTATATGCTCCCATCCCTATTCACGGAAATGACAAGCCGGAGGAATTACATCCGGATACTCTGCCGCATATAATTCCCATAGTCCTGCCCTCAGACATATTCATTCCCACAGACCGCCTCAAGGGTCTGACCCCATGGAACTCCGCTCCGATAACCCGTCCGACTATACTTTATCATCCCATACACGGCTTTCCGGGAAGCATAGGCTTCGGGCAGTACATGCTGCAGCATCCTGACAAGTTCTTCTCCACCCTGGAAGGATATAATTCCATCAATGTGCCGCAGCTTTTCCTGACACGGCAGATGATCCTTGGAAACACCTTCAGACTGGGACGCAATGTGTATTACCTTTCCGGAATCATGTACGGAGCGCAGATGGGAGTGATGGGGAACAACTGGGGAATGGGAACCAGAGAAGGATTCATCTGGAACCCGAGCACCCTGGTTTCGATAGTGATATGGACTCAGCAGTTCCAGTCAGTCAGCGTCTATACCCCTGTGATCATCCCCGACATGGACGGCAGCGGTGCGGCAATAACAATGCCTGCAACCCCTGAGGTGTTCTCCTTTGGAGTGCAGGCAAACTTTGTGGCAGGGGAATTCATAATAGGAGTGGGGACCTCAGTGGCTCCTGTCCCGTTCCAGAAGAGGAAACACTCCGAATTCCGCTATAAGTAGTCTTCGAAATACATCGTGATCTTGTCGTGCAGATGCACCCTGTCCTTTCCGCTGACATTGTGCTCGTGGCAAGGATAAGGGAAATAGTCCACCTGGACATTGTTCTTCACGCATTCGCGGACAAAGCTCAGGCTGTGCTCCCAAAGGACCACAGGATCGATGGCTCCCTGGCATATAAGCAGCTTGCCTTTCAGGTCCTTGGCCTTGTTGATGAGGCTGGTCAGGGCATATCCCTCAGGATTGACGTCAGGATGGTCCATATACCTTTCTCCATACATCACCTCGTACCATTTCCAGTCGATCACAGGACCTCCTGCGACAGCCACCTTGAAGATGTCCGGGTAGTTGGTGATCAGAGATATTGTCATGAATCCGCCGTAGCTCCAGCCATGCACTCCGATCCTGTCCTTATCTACGTATGGCAGCTGCATGAGCATCTTCACGCCTTCCATCTGGTCAGCCATCTCAGCCTGGCCGCACTGCCGGTGGATAGCCTTTTCGAATTCAGCTCCACGGTTCTGTGTGCCGCGGTTATCCTGGACATAGACCAGATATCCTCTCTGAGCCATGTACATCTCCCATCTGCGAAGTTCGCCGGTGAAGGTGTTGCGGACCATCTGCGAGTGCGGACCTCCATAGACATAGACAATCACAGGATATTTCCTTGATGGGTCGAAGTCCTTCGGCTTGATGAGGCGGTAGTAGTTGTCGAACCTGCCGTCCGCACTCTTCACTGTGCCGAGGGTGATTTCGGTATATGCATGGTCCAGAGTCGGGTCGGCGGCGGTGAGAATGTTTCTCACAGTCTTTCCGTCTGAGGTGCAGAGGTCAGTCACACGCGGAGTGGTCAGACTGCTCCAGGAATCGGTGAAATGACGGCAGTCCGGACTCATCCGGATCTCATGCCAGCCGGTCTCATGCGTCAGCCTTTCCGGCTTTCCGAACTTCCATCCGGCAGCATTTTTCTTCACTCTGATCCTGAAGAGGTGGTTCTCGACAGGGGATACCTCGGCAGAGGTGTACCATACATATTTGCCATCGTTCTCGACATATGTCACGTCTGCATCTGTGCAGGTCAGGCGCTGCAGCCTGCCCTCCATGTTGCAGAGGTAGAGGTTGCGGAATCCGTCACGGTTGTCAGTGCGGTAGATGAAGGTGTCGTTGCTGCCCTTGAGGAACCACACCGGATCCTGCGGCTCGACGTATCTGTCGTTGTCTTCGGTCAGTATGGTCCTGATGAAATCTCCTGTAGCAGCGTCATACGCATTGAGCTTCAGGTGCTTCTGGCTTCTGTCAAGAACCTGGATGAGCACCTTGGATGCGTCCGGAGTCCATGTGATGTTGGTCAGATATCTGTCATATCCGAAGTCTTCAGCCTTGACATACACCGTCTTGCCGCTTGCCAGATCATATATTCCCAGCTGAACGTTCTCCGAATCCATTCCGGCCATAGGATATTTGATCTCCCTGAGCGATCCTGTCCTTGTGGTGATGTCCAGAAGCGGGAATGTGGTCACCCTGCTTTCGTCCTTGCGGTAGAAGGCAAGGCGAGTGCTGTCCGGTGCCCAGAATATTCCGTCTTCTATGCCGAACTCGTTCCTGCTGACGAACTGGCCGTAGGTGATCTGCTGGTCTTCGCTGACTGCAACCGGAATCTTCGAGCCGTCCTTCTGACTCAGGTACAGGCTCTGACCTTCCGTGTAGGCTCTAAGCTTCGGCGCAGATGCCATATAGGCACTCGTATCACCGGTCGCAATGTCATATGTCATCCATCTGCCGTCCATCAGAACAGTCAGGTGTCCGTTTCCGTTCCAATGCTCCCAGAGTCTTTCAGGAGAGAGTCTGCGGGAGAGAATGGTCTCTTCCATGGTGAGAATCTTTCCCGATGCGTCGTTTGCAGGCCTTACCGAGAATGCACCAGGAATCTCCTGTGCGCCGAGAGCCCATGAAAGGGATAGCGCCAATATCAATGTCATTATCTTCATCTTATCAAAGATTTTCATATTCGTTTTCATGCCTTGAAGTTTGAAGAGCAAATATAACCATTATTCCAGGATTCCTGCACAATGCAGCAAGGCAATGAACGGGCTCTGCTGTCGTTTTATATATGGTTTGACGTTTCCAGTGTTGATTTCTTCCCATCCTCTGACAGTATCGTATGCAGCCATAAAGTCCTTCCCGGTGAGATACTCTCCTTTTTCAGCTCTCTTGGTTCCTGGGGTTCCGCCTTTGAGGAAAAGGCAGCTGCCCACGAATGTGGCATTGAATGTCTTTCCTGTCACAGTGGTGATTTCCTTATGCCCTTTGACGTATTCCACCACTATTTCCCATGCCTGGGCTCCGTCGAGGTGTCTGTATTCGTTCCTTATCTTCATAAAAAATCAAGAATCAGTTGTGAATTCTTCTTCAAATGTAAGCATAACTTGTCATATAGGAAAATATCTGAATAATAAGTATATTAGCGAAATAAATATGCGTATATGAAAAGGATCACTCTGTTTCTTATATCTTTTCTTGCCAGCCTTGTCTGGGTTCAGGCGCAAGAAGCTGAAAGACAGTGTTTTGGAAATTGGGAGGCGAACAAATATTCCATGTTCATCCATTTTGGCCTGTATTCTCATCTCGGGGGAGTATGGGAAGGAGAACCGGTGCGTCGCGGATACAGCGAACAGATACAGTCTTTTGCCGGAATCTTTTCGGACTGGTATGCCGGGACTGCCTGTGAGTTCGAACCTGTGAATTTCGATGCGGACAGTATTGCTGTCCTTGCCAGGAATGCAGGAATGCGTTCCATAGTCTTCACCTCAAAGCACCATGACGGCTTCTGCATGTATGATACAGAAACGACTTCCTACAACAGTACGGATATGCTTCGTGAGGGTCGTGACTTCGTGAAGGAACTCTCGGAAGCCTGCGGCAGACACGGGCTGAACTTTGGGCTTTATTTTTCATTGATAGACTGGAACTTCCCTCATGCCTATCCGATTTCCAGTCATAATGCAGACTTCATCACGAAGGAACATCACGAGTTCAACAAATCTCAGGTGAGGGAACTCTTGACGGGATATGGCCGGATTTCAGAATTGTGGTTCGACATGGGCTCGCTTGAACCTTGGCAGAGTCAGGAACTGTATGATCTGGTCAAGTCGCTCCAGCCCGACTGCATGGTAAGCGGACGTCTGGGAAATGATGTATATGACTTTGCTGTCATGGCCGACAACAAGCTTCCTCAGACCGCACTCCATGCTCCATGGCAGAGTGCAGCTTCAATGTTTCCCGAGACCTGGAGCTACCGCAGCTGGCAGGAAAGAGGAAATGTCGCCGACAAGGTTGCAGAAAAGTTGAGAAGCCTTGTCAAGGTCGTCTCGCACGGAGGAAACTATCTGCTGAACATAGGCCCTGCATCTGACGGAAGCATAGTCCCTTTCGAGCGGGAGGTCCTTCTTCAGATGGGAAAATGGCTTGAGACCAACGGAAAGGTTCTATATGAAACAGATGCCTCGCCTTTCGCGGAAGATTTTTCATGGGGAGATGTGACTGTGAAAGGAAATCTGATGCATCTTATCCTCACAGGGACATGTCCCGGGACATCATATATCGAGCTGCCTGTAAAAGGAATGACCCTCATCGGTTCCGAAGGAGCACGGGCTGAGATGAAAGGGGGGAAGTGTGTGGTGGAAGTCGGACCTGAAATGTATTCTGACGGGACAGATATAAAGGTTGTCACCTTGGAATTTGACCGCCCATTTGACAGGCTCTCTTCTGTAAGACCCCATCCTCAGAATTCATGGCTTTCCTGGGCTGAGGCTGTTCCCCACTATAGCTATTCCTGTTTTGACTATTATAGCAACTATCGGAGCACAGTCGCCTATGGATGGGATGTAGATATCAGAAAGCCTGTGGACGAAATAGAGGTCCTGTATACGCCAGATGAAGAGGGACGTGAGGTGATTCTGGAAATCGATGATATCCGGATGAAGGTTTTGCTATCATCAGAGAAGCTTGTAGGAACATCAGCCGAGGTGTCAATGAGGGAAAGCCGATACACCGGACTCAGAGGCGGGGTGTTCGATGGCCCGTCTTCCTGGGATGGGGTGGACATCTCATCCATGCCGGTTTCGGCCTCTATGGTGGAATCCCCAGTGAGACCGTTCTCCAACTGTCTGATGGCGTTCGGACTCCATGCCTCCAAGCCTGGGCTTCATATGTTTGATGTGACAGCAGGCAATGGGGTGGAAGTGGTCGTGAACGGAAGAGTGCAGACAAAACATCTCAATCCGTACCGTACGGTGAAAAAGACAGAAAAAATCCTTATTAACCTTCCTGCAGGGGATAATCAGGTGCTGGTGAGATTCTATAACCGATTTGAAGACAGGCTTTCATGCGGAATGGAGCCGTCTGCAGCGCAGGATATGCACTATGTCAAGGTGCAGCTTCCAAGACGTCTGGAGAGAGGACGGAGGCATGTGAACATATATGCCGCAGACAAGGGTTCAGTCCATGCAGACTGCATGCTGCACAATCTTCGCATCCGTCTTTGAATACATAATTTTGAGGTCTTGAAGAAAAATGCTATATTTACAAAATATCGGATTTGTGTGGCTGTTCGGAGCCTCGAACACAAGGAAATTTAGTTGAACATATAATATTTGTTATGGAAAGAACATTGGTAATTCTTAAGCCCGGATGCCTCCAGAGAGGACTTGTCGGCGAAGTGATTTCAAGATTTGAGAAAAGAGGTCTCAAGCTCGTAGCCATGAAGATGGTTCAGCTTGATGAGGAGATTCTTAAGGTTCATTATGCACATCTTCTTGACAGGCCATTCTTCCCTTGGCTCCGTGACGGTATGATGGCAGCACCGGTGATTCTCTGCTGCTGGGAAGGATACAGCGCAGTTCAGGTGGTACGTGACATGGCAGGTGCTACAAAGGCGAGCAAGGCTGTTCCAGGCACGATACGCGGCGATTTCAGCCTCAGCGCACAGGAGAATGTGGTTCACACTTCAGACTCTATCGAGAACGCCGAGATTGAACTCAAGCGCTTCTTCAAGGATGAGGACTACTGCGACTACAAGTCACCGCTTGATCCATTCAAGTACGCTCCGGATGAATATTAGGATATTTCTATGACAATTTAGACTGGGCTTGACTGAGATGACAGATCAGTCAGGCTCTTTTTTATTTATTTTGCATCGCTAAGACGATAGGTAGTGCAGAGAAGATGAAAGACAGGCAGACTCGGTCTGATACCAGGTCTGCCTGTCTTGTAGAGTATTGCAGGTTTCGATTATGCCATTGCAGCTGCAACAAATGCGAGGATGGCGTAAAGTTCAGGAAGAGCACCGTAGATGAGTGTCTTGGTGAATACGTCGTGTCCCTGTGACACACCGATGATACCATTGGCGCAGACCTGACCCTGGCGGATTGCTGAGATAAGGAAAGTAAGACCTGCAGCAAGACCGATTGCGAACAGCACGATTCCATCAGCCGCAAAATCCTTTCCCTTCCATATGAAGAATGCTACGAAACCGTAGAGACCCTGTGAAGCAGGCATGGCTGAAAGGACCATGTAGTTTGTTCCTCCGTCAGGATTTTTCTTCAATGCACCTTCTGCAGCATTACCGGCGATTGTCGTGCCATATGCACTGCCGATGAATGAAAGGCCCAGCATGATGGCGAGGCCGAGATAACCGAGTAACTCAATTGCGTTCATAATTGTTTTATTTTTTAAGTTGTTTATAATTAATCTTTGTTTGTTTTAAGCGGGTTGTAGGCTGCACCCTTTCCTTCATATCCTGCGTTCTTGAAATACTCCATGAAAGTGAGACGCATAGGATGTACAAATGCTCCTAATCCTGAAAGGAGGATATTCATGACATGACCGATCACAAGTATAAGTATGAACGGAATCCATGTCACTATTCCTTCACCCTTAACGGAGAGGGCCAGATTGTTGAATGCCTGTCCAAGCATTCCGCCTGCAAGTCCGAGAGCGAAGAGACGGAGGTAACTGAGCACGTCTCCGAGAATTCCGGTAGCCATGTTATATGTATCCCAAAGACCCGATCCGATGTTGATCAGAGGGTTTCTTCCTGGGGTGTTGAAAATATATATGGCAAGTGCCGAGATTCCTCCGACAGCGATGACCGCCCATTTCATTGCTTCCGGTGAAAGGACCTTTCCGATGCCGAGCAGCGCGAGTATCACTCCGCCTACGATGAGAAGAAGCCATCCCCAGGTTGCGATGTTCTCCTTGATTCCAAACCTTTTTGTGAAGCATAGCGCTTTCACTGTCATGGCAAGGCATATGTGGAAAATACCGATACCCATTGCAAGGATCATCTGGATGTTCAGTGTTCCGATGCCAGGAATGGTTATGTCTCCAACGATCATGCAGCTCTTCAGCCACTGGGGAACCCATGCGGCATCATACAAGCTCATTCCGAAGAATGTTCCCAGGATGGTTCCGACAAACATGGTTCCTACTCCGAGAATCGCTATAATGTTGCCGAGGCCCTCGAACATTCCGATTTTAAGCCAGCCTTTATTGAGCATGATACCGGCAAGAAGCAGTACGATTCCGTATCCTGCGTCTCCCATACACATGGCGAAGAAAAGCAGGTAGAATGGAGCTACTATAGGAGTCGGATCGAACTCTGAGTATACTGGCATTCCGTACATTTCGGTAAATACCTCGAACTGACGTGTGAACCAGTTGTTCTTCAACTTAATAGGCGGATTATCATCTTCAGTGGCTTCCTCCTTGAAATAGAGGACACCCATCTTGTCAAAAGAAGCTACGAGTTCCTGATCGTTCTCGACAGGTGCAAAGCCTGTGAATACGGTTACATAATCCTCAGCTGCGCTTCCTCTTGCTGAATCAGCAAGATAGCGGTCCAGATCGGCAAGGTCGCCGTTCCTCATTTCCTTGATAGCCGGTATGTAGTCCTTTGCGTTGAGGAGTCCGGCCTTGCAGGCAATGATTTCTGACTGGCATCTTTCGACATCAGCTTTTGCTGCTGCGTATGTGTCTGCCGGTGCAGGTACTTCATTGACCGGGAAGGAATATTCCTCAGATTCAGGAGTGACGGTCACGAACCATACCTTCTTTCCATCCTCTTCGATCACCTGAAGCGGATATTGTCCGGCCCATGCCTGATCAAACCTTTTCTTATCTACTATATAATAGCGTACTTTATATCCGAGGTCAGAAAGCGAATCGATGGCCTTCTTGTCGTATTCACCCCATGGAAGACGCGCGTCCATCTGCTTTCTGGCAGCAGCGAGCTCAATGTTCAGCTCTGCAAGTCTTGACTGACAGTTGCCGACGAATGCGACGGGATCGCCGTCAATTTCCACAGTAGTCCTTGCAATAGCTTCAGCATCAGCATCTTTTGTGTAGTCGATGCTTTCAAGGAATTCAAGAGTCTTCTTTGCTCTTGATGCCCTTGCCAGTATCTCGGAAGAGTCCTGGTCCACAGGTTTCACAGAACGGCTGATGTCCACGACTCCAAGCTCCTGAAGCTGCTCCAGGAAACCATCCTTCTCCTCAGTCATGAGAATGAAGGAATATTTTGTCATTTTAGTTATCATTGTTCTGCTCCTCCTCTTCTTCTAAAGCATGTCTGCTCTTCACGATCTTGGAAGCTGCCTTGGAGAGGTTCTCCTCGTCTTCCATATATCGTTTGATCTTTCTGATTGCCTCCTGATATCCAGGGA
>JAFVVN010000043.1 GCA_017502125.1 Bacteroidales bacterium
CTTTGCGGGCGGCGTAGTAGCTGTAGCAGTAGTTCTCCATGTAGAGACGCTCCTGCTCGTCGTCAAAGCCGGCCAGCTGGTCAGCAAGCACCCTCGCCTTCGATGACATCAGGTCCTGACTGCCGTCAATTTCCACCCGAAACAAAAAATCGCCATCCCGATAACTCGAGATGGCGATTCATCAAAGAAAATCCCCATATTTTCCCCACGATGCCGCGCGTGCCGGACAGATTTACTCCTATCCTAAAATATCCACCAGGCTTTTCTTCACATCCTCCTCAATCGTCCTGTACCTTGCAAAAGCCCGGCTTCCCTCCACATGACCGGTCATGGAACCGATGATGTCCGGATCCGGTACCTTGTTATATATGTTCGCAATGAACGTACGCCTGGCCATATGACTGCTTCCGACCACATTGATAGGGATCTTCTCCTCCTTACGTGTGACAGGGTTCAGAACAGTCACGCATCGGGTGATCCCGCACCGGGTCAGCACCGCTTTAATGAATCTGTTATATCTATGCAGTGCTATGAACGGAAGCAACTTGGCACCCGAACAAGCACTATGCTTCCTTATGATTGATAGAGCCGTTTCATTCAGCGGAACGCGAACTGTCCGGGCATTGTCCGCAATGGTCTTGGTGGCGATATATTCGATTCCCCCGTTTATTACATCCGATTTCCGGAGACGCAGCAGATCCCCGGCCCTGCATCCTATGCAACAGTGAAACACGAACACATCACGTTGCCGCTCACACTCCGGATCGTCCGAAAGATCTGTGCTCAGCACCTTATGCAGTTCCTCCTTGGTCAGATAATAAGGAGTGCCGTACAATTCCTTTTCACACTTGAATCTGGAAAACGGCGATCCTTGAATGATTCCTTCCTCCCTCGCCCAATTGAAAAATGCCCTGAGTTTCTTGAAATATTCCGACAAAGTGTTTGCTCCTCGCGGTCTGGACTGTCGCTTCTCCGGAAACTTCCGATATATTTCCGGATACTTATTATAGTAGATGTGTTCATTCGACATGAATGCATATAAATCATGCAGGGTAGTTTCATCTACTGTCTGCACGTCAAAGGAAAAATTACATCTGTCTGGCACGGATATGCGGACAAATTCCTCAAACCTGAGCACAGCCCGTTCCAGCACGTGATACTGATTCATTCTTCCATCACTGAAACTGTTGGCATTCAGAAACTTACGAAAGGTATCCGTAAACGGATATGGTCTCTGCACCACATGTCCGGACGCTGTCTCCCGTCCTTTTGCGAACTCTCTCAAAGCCCTGCCAAGCCACTCCCTGTCCACCGCCATCCTTCCCTTGTCTGCCCCATACCTAAGATTCAAGAACCTCTTGAGATCCAAGAGCTTATCATTCAACTCAGCCATCTCGGCATTACTATGTACTATTCCCGCCTTGACCACTTCTCTCTTCGTATCCCACCACAACGGATTGACGGAATATCCAGTGGTCATCGTAGAATCCAATTTGCGTCCGTCTCGCAGCCTGACATATATTGTCGACCTTGATTTCTTGAGTATGAAAGAAATTGTCATATATAATCAACTTTGAGCGATCTTCCGGTCTTCCCCACATTTTCCCCACAAAAAAAGGGCTTGACCAATATCGGCCAGCCCCCTGTATGTTTATAAATTCTGGTCAGTGACTATTCCAGAGTCCACTCTGTTCCGTCCTTGGTATCCTTGATGAGGACTCCCAGCGCCTTCAGATCATCACGGATGCGGTCAGAAGTCGCCCAGTCCTTGGCTGCCTTAGCCGCCTTGCGCTGCTCCAGAACCATATTCACCAGACCGTCGATGGTCTGAGCTGCCTTTCCGCCCTCGCCCTCCTCGTCACGAAGTCCGAGAACTCCGTATACAACGTTGTCAAACAACGCCACAAGAGTCTGATAATCAGACTTGTCCAGACTGATCTTCTTATCCTTTGCAGTATTGATGATACGGACTGCATCGAACACATGAGACAGCGCTATAGGAGTGTTCAGGTCGTCGCAGAGAGCCTCATATACCCCCTCTGTCAGAGCCTTCACCTCGGCATTTGCAGCCGTCACAGATTCAGGTGCGGTAGCGGAGACAAACTCGCCATATGCCAGGGCAGGAGCTGAAGCCACGCCTGCTGCCGATGCCAGCGCGCGAAGGTCCTTGCCTGCCTGCATGATCCTCTTCAGACCCTTCTCCGCAGCCTGCAGGGCCTCATTGCTGAAGTCCAGCGTGCCACGATAGTGAGCCTGCAGAATGAAGAAACGCACGGTCATCGGGCTGTATGCCTGAGCCAGTTTCTCGTGCCTGCCGGCAAAAAGTTCAGGAAGAGTGATGAAGTTGCCGAGCGACTTCCCCATCTTCTTGCCCTCGATGGTGATCATGTTGTTATGCATCCAGTACTTCACCCCGCTGCATCCTCTTGAAGCCGTATTCTGTGCAATCTCGCACTCGTGGTGAGGGAACAGAAGGTCCATTCCACCTCCGTGGATGTCGAACTCCTTGCCCAGATACTTCTCGCTCATCGCAGAGCACTCCAGATGCCATCCCGGGAAACCGTCGCTCCATGGTGACGGCCAACGCATGATATGCTCGGGAGAAGCCTTCTTCCAGAGGGCAAAGTCATATGAAGCCCTCTTGTCCTGCTGTCCGTCCAGATCACGCGTGCCCTCCTTCACCTCATCAAGGGTACGGCCCGAAAGGACTCCGTACCGATGGTCCTTGTCATATTTCAGCACATCAAAATATATCGAGCCGTTGCTCTCATATGCATATCCCGCATCGAGAATCTTCTTCACCAGGTCGATCTGCTCGATGATATGTCCTGAAGCGCGTGGCTCTATGGACGGAGGTGCCACATTAAGCATCCTCATGGCCTCGTGATATGCCAGAGTACATCTCTGCACCACTTCCATAGGCTCCAGCTGCTCCAGACGTGCCTTCTTTGCAATCTTGTCTTCTCCCTCGTCCGCATCATGTTCCAGATGGCCCACATCCGTGATGTTACGCACATAACGCACCTCGTATCCGAGGTGCTTGAGGAGTTTCACGAACACGTCGTAGGTTACTCCGGGACGTGCATGACCCAGATGAGCGTCTCCATAGACCGTCGGTCCGCACACGTAAAGTCCCACATGTCCCTCATTAAGCGGCTTGAACAGTTCCTTCTTTCTGGAAAGCGAATTGGTGATATATAATTCTCTCATTTCTGATATATTTTTTCGTTCAAAAACAGCCTCAGCTGCACAATCTGCAAATATACAATTTTAAAATGAATATCCATAATCTGCCTGCCTGCGGGTGCATTTTAAGCCGGATTATGATGAATTGTTGATAAATTTTTCATAACTTTGTAGACTTAAATGCATGTAAACCAAAATTACGTGTGAATGGAATTGGACAAAAATCGCGCTTGAGGAGGCTTGTAGTGGGCTTTTTCCTGGCGTTTGTACTCTCTGTACCGATGGTTTCCGGTGCGGAGGCATTTGCCGTAGAAGAGGAGGAAGTGAAGGTGAAAAGTCCCGCAATCGACCGCTGGGCCTTCAAGACAAATGCATTTGAGTGGCTGCTTACCGTTCCGAATTTTGGAGTAGAGTTCGACCTTGTGAACTCCCCATACAACAAATGTTCGATAGGACTGACAGCAAAATATAACTGGAACACTACGCATATGTACGCACCGCCCACAGTGTTCAACCTTCTGGACGTTCGTCCCGAGTTCAGGTACTACTACAGGACCTACCAGAAGGGAGACAAGCGGGTAGACGACGACGGCAAGAAGATCAAGTACGGTCTCTTTGCCAGAAAGAATCCGAAGCCGTGGCGTGCATACTATACCGGAGCATACGTGGACTATGGTTCATATACCTTCAAGTTCGGCAAGACCGGGCATCAGGGATATACCATAGGATTGGGAGCAGTGATGGGATACGGCCTGCCGCTGTACCAATATAATAAAGGTGTGATAGACCTTGAACTTGGACTGGCATTTGGACTTCAGGTGGCGACTCATGACAGGTTCGAGCACAATCCGGACGGGTATTTCTACACCAAGCTTGAAGAGCGGAGCAAGGGGCTTCATTTCACTCCCTTTCCAGTGCTCTCCGAACTGAGGGTAGCCTTTGTCTGGAGACACAAGTCCATCAAGGACAAAGTGCAGGAGGACGAGGAGAAGAAGAAGATGGAGGAGCGTATAGAAAGAGCCCGCAAGCAGATCACCGAGCCTTTCATCGATGCCAAGGCCAAGTTTGACGAGCAGTTGGGATGGACCATGGATGAGAGCGATATCGTGAAATTGAAGGCCAACACCGAGGCATATCAGGCGAGCTTCACTCAGTATATAAACGATGAGGCGACGCGTCTGAGAGAGTCGACGATCCCGAACTTCAAGATCGACGACAAGATGAAGGATAAGCTCTCGCTGGAGATGGACAAGTATATAGCGGAGGCCCACAAGCAGTTCAACAAGGAACTCGGACTTCCTACCAAGGGAGCCAAGAAACCTGCAAAGGCTGAAACTAAGCCGGCCAAGGAAGACCAGAAGGCAGAAAAGGTGAAGGAGCCGAAGAAAGAAAAGGCAGAAAAGGAGAAAGTGGAGAAGCCTAAGAAGGCGAAAGAGGAGAAAGCTAAGCCAGAAAAGGCGCCGAAGGAAGAGAAAGTAAAGAAGGAGAAGGCTCCAAAGGAGGAGAAGGTCAAGGAAGAGAAGGCCAAGAAGGAAAAAGAACCGAAGAAGTCTAAGGAAAAGAAAAACGAGGAATAATGCATATAGCACGCAACATAAGAGTATATATGTCAGTGACGGTCATCCTGTTGCTGGCTATGCTCATGTCGTGCAACAAGGTGCAGTATGGATATGTGGACACAGGTGAGGCAGACCATAGCAACCCTTCCATCTCGGAAGTCAGCTTCAGCTTCGATTGGAGCAAGATGGGAGAGAAGGAGGTGCCGGAAGACCTCACGGTGGTGATGAGCCGTATCGTGAACACCGTGCACTATGTCTATGCCCTTGACAAGGACGGGCTCATCATCGGATCTGCGGCCAATACTCCTGAACTTCAGGATTCCACTGCCGTTGCAGATACGTCGCAGGCCCCTCAGCTGCCGGAGACACCCGACTCCCTTGCCGGACCTGTTATCCCTCCGTTTGCTGAACCATCGCCCACTGACACCATTCTCAACGGAGACTATTACGTCATGGCGCTTGCTCAGGCAAACAAAAACTATGCATATATAATAGAAGGTGTGGACCAGTTCGTGGACTCCCTGAACATAAGTATGAAGGACCTCTACGCAGCCATACCTGAGGTTCCTGAAGAAGATATCGTCAAGGAGGAGATTGTGGACTTCAACCCAATGTATCCTATCATCTATCCGGCTGAGCCACTGTACCTTGAAGTTAAGAAACAGTCCATATACCCGCAGGAAGATGCGAATAATGTGGTCCTTACACCACAGACCCTTGTGCGTAAGATGACATTCAAGATCAACATCAGCACAGAGGAAGGAGTGAAGATCGAGAGGCTTCTCGGCATAATGTCGGGAGTGCCGACCAAGATCCAGCTAATGTCAGGTGTCGTGAGCAGGACTGGGACAGGAAAGGTGTTCTTTGACATGAAGGACATCTTCTCCAACAACAATGAATATGTGTTCGCAGGAGACGCCAATGTGCTTGGTCTGTTCCCGGCCACAAAACCGGGATTCATCACAGGCCCTGGCATATTGCAGATTATTCTGGATGCGACGGTTGACGGCAGTGCGCGGAGAAGGTTCTTCGCCAGCATAAACCTGAAGGAGACCATTGAGAAGGCGGACCTTATGATACAGACCGAGGATCACCTCGGTTACAGATGCCTTAAGGATGCAGTGCTGGAGATTCCTACGACCCTTGTGGTAAGCAGGGACCAGATTGTATCCAGCGGTGGAAACGGACTTGAAGTGTGGTATGACAACCAGAACATCATAGACACGGAGATATGATGAAGAAGGGATGCATATGGGTGATGGCGGTAATCCTGGCTGTCGGATGTGCGGACAGGTCATATGGCGGTATGGAAGACGAGGAGATTTTCGACGACATGACCGAACCTATCCCTGTCAAGATTCACATCGGAGCAGCTGAGACCATCGTGCCGAAGGGTTCTGGAGTGATAGGCGATGTGACAGAGTGGAAGGGAGAGAAGTTTTATGTCTATGCATTCGGAAACGATATGCTCGCGACATATGACGTGACAAGCAAGACTGACGGCTCGAGATGTCTCATTGACGGCTCGAAGGATGTGCCGGGAACATTGGCAGGAAAGCAGGCCTATATGATGGAAACATCGAATGTGGTGGCCTGGTCAGGACCGGACGAGAGGGTTTATTACCCCTTCGGAAGTGAGTCAGGAATAGTGTACGACTTTTTTGCCTACTATCTGGACGATATCCAGGTGCAGGAGATGGACATAACAAGATTGCAGGAGAAGATCATGATTCGGGTGGAAATTGACGGCAGTCAGGACCTGATGTCATCGAAGGCGAGGGTGCTTGCTGACCAGCTGGCCGGCTTTGACGACGAGCAGGAGCGTCTCTACATGGAGAACTACTGCTACAGCTACTACGCCGCCCGCAAAGGCATCGACCCTGTGTTCGTGTTCAAGCACCATCTGACGAAGCTGGACTTCATGGTCACTCCGGCATACAATGCCAACGGAAAGAGGACCGTGACGGTGGACAGGATAGAGGTGAAGTCGAAGTACAGGGCCCAGTTCACGGTGGCAGACAGAGGCAGCTCGGACAATCTGGGACTCCTCTTTGACGATGACGACTATGCGAGGCTGGCCCTGAAGGACGTAGGACCTGACGGACAGATGCTGGACGGACTGGAGGAAGGCAGATATGCCATCACCACCCTGGATGCCTCTCAGGACAGAGGGACCCCGATAAGCGTCGGCACGAGCCTGCTGCTGGCCCCGGATGAGGAATACACGGGATATGCCTACCTCACCGAGACCTACCCGGACGGGACCGTGCACGAATACCCCGAGCCCCTGGAGCTTGTCCTCCGCAACCCGGGAGGGTTCCTGCCGGGCAACGGATACACCGTCAACATCTCCGTCTACGGAGCCACAAGGGTCGAGGTGAACATAATGCTCAAGCCGTGGAACGACGGAGGCAAGATAGAGGTGGACGACGAGGATGCTTTTGGAAACTATTGATAAGAAAAAGAAAGATAACCATAATGAAGAAGACATTCATATTTGCGATGGCTGCCCTTACGGTAGCTGTTGGATGCAGGAAGTTCAAGGAGGATGTGAAACCCTATGTGGACCCTCTGGACGACGGGAACCCCGTTGAGATCACGTTCAACACCAATGTGGTGAACGTCCAGACCAGGGCGTCGCTCACAGGACTCAACGAGTCCAACGACCTCTATATCCACGGACTGAACAGGACCCGCCCGGGCGTCGGTGAGATCATCAATGCCAAGGCCCACATGTCCAGGCCTGCCGATGCTGCCGAAGGATGGTCGCTTGCCAAGGGCCCGATGACCTTTGCCGACGGAAAGACCTTCTTCTACAGCGGAACCCGCGACGCATATGACTTCTACGGATACTACGTGGCTGATGCAGCGGTGGTTCCAGAGACACTTACGGGATATAAGATAGACGTGGCCATCGACGGCACCCAGGACATCCTTCTCGGCGTGGCGGACCCGGCTGCGGACATCACCGCCCCTGGCGTCAACACGGATGTGGTGACAGGTGTCCAGGACGTGTACAGCGCATGGTCGGCGCGAAGAGGCGTGACGCCGAACCTCGTCTTCAGGCACGTGCTGGCCCAGTATAAGTTCGAGGTGAAGAACAGGGGAACCCTTCCAGTGGTCCTCCAGTCTGTCGAGATCACCTCAAAGACCAAGGGCGAGCTGACCGTCGTGAACCAGGCTCCGAGTGCAGAGGGTGCAGGAGACGGACTGGTGCAGGGACTTGTCATCAAGCAGGGCGATGTGGACGCGAAGCTCAAGCTCAACTCGAGCACGTTTGTCGCAGGCGGTGCACTCCTCGACCCGAAGGGTGAAGGAGCCGAGGATGACGTCATGGTGGACGGAGTGAGGCTCGGACCGCTTCAGGAGACCCCGGTGGAGCTCCAGGGCGAGCTCATGACCTTCGCCGGTCAGGACAACAAGGTCGTGCTCAGGCTCGTCCAGAAGGGAATGAAGGACGGGGAGTACCGTCAGATCACCATCCCTATCACGCTTGATGAGGTCCTGAACCACGGCACGAAGACCCAGGAGGGCTATTCATACCTGGTGTCCCTCGTGGTATACAGCCTTGAGGAGGTGGGAATCACAGTCACCCTCCTTCCATGGCAGGACGGAGGCAACGTCCTTCTCGACCAGGAAGTCGAGGCCGGCAAGCCGGGAACCGGATACGAGGATGAGATATACACCGACAATAATGATGCGGATGGTGGCTCAGACAGCAGTGCTGATACCGGTAACGATGATGCCGGACAGGCATAAGACATTGATCATCAATTATTACAACTTAATACAAACCTTTAATTTTTAACAAAATGAAAAAGATTTTTGCATTTGCAATCGC
>JAFVVN010000044.1 GCA_017502125.1 Bacteroidales bacterium
CAATCGGTTGCTTGAGTCTCTGGTAGTCGGCCCCATCATATGCACACATCGCTCCTACTACCTTTCCATCCACCTCGGCCACAATAGTGTTTTCATAGCTGTAGATAGTATCCCTGCTAGCAGCAATACGAGTGATGAACTGCTGCAGCTGATCATAGGTGATTTGATTGGAATCTGATATATCTTCCACAGGCCATGCTAGCAGGAAGAGTTCAGCTATATGAGCTGCCTCTTCCTTTTTGGCATATCTGATAATTATACTACTCATTCTAAATTTAACGTAAAGTACAAAACCGACTTATGAAAATATATATGCTGTCTGAATCTTGTCTGAAGAGCCCTCGGAGGCTGACTTTCTGTCAGTGGTGAGAATGAGTCTGCTCTTCATCTGTAATTCTATCTGTCGTATTCTCCGTATTCGCATCCGATGTTCTCCGCGTGAATCCTGTCAATCAGCCTTTCGCCTTCGAACAGCTGGATGGTGCCTTTGCCGTTGCCGCCGTTCCAAAGGCGGTTGTGCCTTTTGGCTCCGTCAGGGGACTCATAGTTGACAAGAAGCATATCCTTCTTCTCGCAGGTGATGTCCGCTATCATGCGATGCTTCCAGGTTCTTTGATCGACATGCCAGATTATCTGAGTATCGGTCTCAGTGCATTCGAACTCTGTCCTACAGAGAGTCCAGAACTTTGAGAAATTGAATTCATAAGGCTTGCCTTCATACCAGAAAGCCGAGAGGAGTTTCCTCTTGAGGGCGATCGGACCGACCTTGGGACATCCTCCTCCGATGTCGAATACGCTGTCCTCTAGTTTCTTTCCTGTAATCTCGCTGGTGAGATTGTTGGAAGAAAGCCATACCCAAGGGGATGTGAAGTCCTTGCCCCAGTTTTTGTCAGCATATCCGTAGCATGTCTGCGGTGTGATCAAGTATCTCTCACCGTTCCATATGACCTCTCCTTCAAATTCGCTCTTCATGCCCTCGGCATGCCAGAACATCTCGAACAGCTGAAGCTCGCGGAAGAGTCTGCCTGCCCCGTATCCCACATTGAAGGCGACCTTCTTGTTGACCTTCAGGTCCCATTTCATGGAGCCGGACTCGCACATGTATTCCGGATGAGATGCCGCTTCCTCTTCGGATACCGTTACAGATCCGCTTATCCTGTCCTCTGAGGCATAACAATCATCTGTCTTTATCACGAATGGTATCCCCATATCGATTTCAGCCTGCTTCCATCCGAAGAATCTGTGAAGCTGCGCAGCATCCTCGCCCCAGCTGCCGGCCTTGACCATAAGATAGGACGGAGTCTCACCAAGCCTTCCAAAAGACGGCCTGTCGCTTCCATGAAGCGGATTGCAGAGGAAGTACTCAATAAAGAAAGCCTTTTCCTCGCCGGTTTCCGCATGATGTCCTGTAAAGGAATGCCACCACCAGTCGTAGCCTTTCTCTGCCTGATGCCAGAAGAGCTGACACTGGTTTCTAGATATATCGTGCTTGTTGAACATGGTCTGAATGATTTTATTGAAATACTTCAAAAATCATACTGCTTATAAGAACAGATGATTCTCCTTTCTTCCGCCAAGAACCGGAGCCATCTTCTCCGCCATCATGTCCCAGAGGTCCTGATCCACATTTCTCGCACATTTCGGGCAGATGCCGATGCACCTCATGCAGCTGATGCATTTCTCAAGGATGGTGTCCTTCGGGGCAGCTACATCGATTGCGCCGACAGGGCATTCTCTGGCGCAGAGTCCGCATCCGGAGCAGTCATCATTGCCTGCCGGCTTCAGTGGAGTGCCACCAAATGCCTTATATGTCCCATGACTTCCTTCCAGCTCCAGCTTGCCATGGAAATCAGCATCAAGTATGTCTTGAATCTTGGCTGCTATTTCAATGAGCTCGGACTTGTCCTCATCATCAGGACGACCTGACGCAAACTGACGGAATATGGAGTGCTCAGCCACTCTTCGTGTTCCTCCTGTCGGGCTGAAATGAATGCTATAATGTCCCATATCCTTATCCTAGTCTTACAGCAGTTCCTGATGCAGTGACCATAAGCATTCCGCCGCCTTCGCCGAGGACTTCGTAATCCACATCGATTCCTACGACGGCATCGGCCCCCATAGCTCTTGCTCTGTCTTCAAGTTCCCTCAATGCCTTTGTCCTGGCTGAGAGGAGCTCGTTCTCATAAGAACTTGAGCGTCCGCCGATGATGTTGCGGATGCTTGCTCCGAAGTCCTTCAGGAAATTGACTCCGCTGATTACTTCTCCGAATACTATTCCCTTGTATTCCACGATTGTTCGTCCTTCGATGGACTGAGTTGTAGTAAGTATCATGATAATTAAAATTGTTTGCAGATTTCAAGTCCTTCCTCTATAGCCCTGGAAACGATTTCTCATGCTGATAGTTTGTGCAATATTTACTGTCTCTTCCGTTCGTAGGCAAGCATCCTGGCATCTTCATTCTGTGCCTTTTCCTCATCGAACTTGCGGTCCCATTCCCTGTAGTAGTCCATCTTCGGATCCTCGAAGAGTGACATCTGAAAGGTATTCTCATGGGTCAGTTTCGATACTCCCAGTCCGATCTGCCGGATAGGGGACTTGCCGTCCCAGATGTCCCTAAGTATCGCCCTTGCCTCATTGAGGATGACGGCAGTTATGTTTGTAGGCTGCGACATCTGGTGCTGCTTCTGTACTACGGAAAAGTCCTTGTGCTTTATGAATACAGAAACGCACGATGTGTGGAAATCCGCTCTTCGCATCCTGTGGGCCACGACACAGGCGAGATTGAAGAGTGCCCGGTCAATTTCCTTCTCAGTGCCGATATCATTGGAGAATGTCCTCTCTGCGCTGATGCTCTTTGCCTCCGGCACTTCCGTTTCGACAGGGGACTCATCCCTTCCGTTGGCGTTCTCATGAAGCTGCTCTGCGAACTTCTTTCCCACAAGACGTGTCAAGGAGCCTACGGACCTCTGTGCCAGTTCACCGATGGTGTGTATGCCGTACATCTGCAGCTTCTCTTCTGTCTTCTTGCCGACCCACAGGAGTTCTCTCACTTCAAGCGGCCACATCTTCTCCTGCACCTCCTCATCCCAGAGGGTATGCACCTTGTCTGGCTTCTCGAATTCGGATGCCATCTTGGCCAGCAACTTATTCGATCCGATTCCGACGTTTACTGTGAATCCGAGGGTTGTCTTGACCTCATTCTTCAGCCTTAGGGCTACATCCACCGGATCCTCTCCCCAGTTACGCAAAGTCATGTCGATGAAACACTCATCGATGGAGAACTGCTGAAGGACGGGGGAGTACTTGCGGCATATTTCGATGAACCCTTCAGAACATCTGCGATACCATTCCCAATCGCCCTGAACCACAACCAGGTTCGGGCATTTCCTAAGCGCCATGCTGACTGGCTCTGCCGTCTTGATGCCCAGCTTCTTCGCAGGAATGGATGCGGCTGTGATGATGCTCCTTCTGTCATTAGGGTCACCGGAAACGACTGATGGCACAAGACGGATATCCTGATGTCCGCCCTGCATCAGTTGCACGGCAGTCCAGCTCAGGAATGCTGAGTTGACGTCGATGTGAAATATTACCCTTCTGCGCTTAGACATGACTTAGCCTTGATAACGCAAATATAGCAAAAAGTCCGGCACCGTTTCTTATCGGGCAGGAACACTACACAAAAACTAACTATGAATATCGCATTTACAGATAGTCTCGCTTCCTTATGAGATAAGAAGGGGGCAAACTAAGGACATGTCGGAACTTCATCCAAGCTGAAAGATTGAGATTTTTTTGAAAAAAATCTTCGGATCACTCGAGAATCCGTACCTTTGAATCATAAATTTTGATAAAACCTTGTAAAGGGATATAAATAAGCACAAAATTGATAGAAATGAAGATTGCAGTACCTACCAGAGATGGACGCGTAGATGACCACTTCGGTCATTGTGCATATTATACTATATTCGAAGTCATTGACGGCAATGTGACAGGAGTCAGCAAGATGGCTTCCCCGGAAGGATGCGGATGCAAGAGCGGGATAGCTCCGGTTCTCCGGCAGATGGGAGTGACTGTCATGCTGGCAGGGAACATGGGTCAGGGAGCTAAGAATGTCCTCGAAGCCCAACGCATAGAAGTGATCCGCGGATGTAGCGGTGATGTTGAAGAATTAGTGGCTGCCTACCTTGCAGGAAATGTAAGGGACAATGGTGAGGCATGCGATCACCATGACTGTCATTGAACTGATCGTCACTCTTCGTCCGGTTGCTGACCGTCGTGGGCCTTCCACATGCATTCCGTAATCCTCAAGTCGGTAAATACAGCCGTAAATGAGGAGTCTTCTGGTGAGCAGGCATATATTCCGAATCGGATTTCCTCTGCTCCCTTATAGATATGGCAGATTCGCATCTGACTGAATGTGACTCCATCAGTTGAGCATTCTATGCAGAAATCGTCATTACGACGAGAGAAACGGTACCACATGGTCTTTACGTCAGCCGGTATTGCAGTTGTAGCCCAATCCGAATATCCGTTGTTGGTTACCACACTTCCCAGATGCTGGAAGTGCTCGTTCTCGTATTCCACTGATCCTTTCAGCCAGTTCTCACTGTCAAGATACATCACGATCCCGCATTGATCGAAACGATGGTGACTCTGGGTGAAGTCTGTCTTCACAGTAAAGCTGAAATACTTCTCTCTTGTCCTCATCTGCAGCACAGGAGCATTGTCATTGCGGAAATGATAGTATGTCCTTTGCCAAAGATCCGTATGTGGAGCAGTGGTGACTGTGAGGGTATCACCGTCAATTGAGAAGTCAAGTGGCTCACGTGTCCACTCAAGAAGTTCAATGTCGACTTTACCTCCGTCATTCAAGGCTTGAGTCACACCATCCACGAAAGCGGATTCACTGTTGTATCTGCATGATGTCATAATAAGGCTGAGGAATATGGCTGTGATCACTTTTTTCATGTCTTCAATGTCTTTGATTGTGATTTATCATGGCAAAGATACAGAAAATTCCTGAATCTCCCTGCCTGATGCATTCTTAGGCATCTATCTCGGTTTATATCTCTATAATCCATATAACCAACAAATAAAACATTATAGTTATTGTTGATAACATATTTGTTAAGGCATATTTTACATAAAACACCAACTAAAATGGACGCAGGGAGGGGATAAAATTCTAAAAAGATATGATAATATACAGTCAAAATAAAGTAACTTTGTTAGAAACTGGTTGTTGACCCGACATCACAAAAGGCTTTAGTGAAGCTGATGTTCGCCACTTATATTGTAAATTCGCCACATTTCCCGATTTTTACATTCAAAACAGCCCGTTTCCCGACATTTGTTTCTGCGGGATGATTTAAGATTGCACATTTGCAGCAATCAAATTTATGACGAATGAAAATATCGGGAACGGGGAGTGTACTTCCCAAGAAGATTGTGACTAACGAAATGCTGGCTCAGTTTTTGGATACCAGCGACGAATGGATCAGGACCAGGACGGGAGTTTCGTGTCAGGAGCGGTGCTGTTTGAGTGGTAACCTTTAAATTTGACTATTATGATTAAAAGCAGAATATGTGAAATGCTCGGGATACAGTATCCCGTGTTTCAGGGAGGAATGGCATGGGTCGCTGACGCATCGCTTGCAGCAGCGGTTTCCAATGCTGGAGGTCTCGGTCTCATTTCCTCGATCAATGCAGGAACCGAGGCAGTAAGGGAAGAAATCAGAAAATGCCGTGAACTGACAGACAAGCCTTTCGGCGTGAACATCATGCTTCAGGCTCCGAATGCCGGGGAGATCGCCTGGATGGTGGTTGAGGAAGGAGTGAAGATTCTCACGACCGGAGCAGGCTCGCCGGCTCAATATATGCCTATGTGGAAGGAGGCCGATATCAGGGTGATTCCGGTTGTGGCTTCTGTGGCACTTGCCTTGAAGATGCAGGCTGCCGGAGCTGACGCTGTTGTGGCGGAAGGAGCTGAGTCCGGAGGACATGTGGGAGAACTCCATACCATGCCTCTTGTGCCCCAGATCGTGGATGCTCTTGACATTCCTGTTGTAGCTGCAGGCGGTATATGCGACGGTCGCGGAGCTGCAGCAGCCTTCATGCTCGGGGCAGACGCCATTCAGGTGGGGACACGCTTCCTCTCTGCAGAAGAGTGCAATGTACACCCGGAATACAAGGAGAAGATTCTCAAGGCTACCGATATTTCCACAATAGTGACGGGAAAGTCTCTCGGTCATCCTGTCCGCTCGCTCAAGACCCCATTTTCAAAGACTTTTGCACGTATGGAGGCCGATCCATCCACTGATAAGAATGATATCCTGGCGTTAGGAAGCGGTGCCCTCCGCAAGGCTGTCCAGGAAGGTGACAGGAACGGTACCTATATGGCCGGTGAGTGTGCCGGAATGGTGAAGAGGATCGAACCTGCCAAGGCGATAGTAGAGGATCTCATTCTCGGAGCAGAGAAGGTGATCAGGGAGACAGCGGCGAGAATAGCATAGATTTAACATACTTTATCTTGACTATATATGAACAGAAGAGTAGTTGTAACGGGAATGGGAGTCATAACTCCGGTAGGAAACGATGTCCGGACATATTGGAACAGCCTTCTTGACGGGGTTTGCGGAATAGATTTCGTGAAGGCTTTTCCCACTGACGACCTCCCTGTAAAGATTGCAGGTGAAGTGAAGGATTTCAATCCGGCGGATTATGGTATAGAGCCGGGTTTTGCAAGAAAACAGGACAAGTTCACTGTATATGCTGTAGCTGCGGCATGGCAGGCCGTGCAGCAGTCAGGTATAAGTTCGGCAGAGGATGGAAACATAGACCCGTTCAGACTCGGTGTGTATGTAGGTTCTGGAATCGGAGGCTTCACAACCATGGTCAGGGAGACGGAGAAGATTCTGACTGAAGGCCCCAAATGGGTGTCTCCGCTTTTCATCCCTACCATGATCGCTAACATAGCGGCAGGAAATATAGCGATCAGGAACAATGCATGTGGACCTTGCCTTCCTGTCGTTACTGCCTGCGCAACCTCCACCCACGCTATCGGTGAGGCCTTCCGGGCCATCAAGTACGGCCATGCAGATGCAATAATCACCGGTGGTTCAGAGGCTTCGGTCATTCCGATAGCCATTGCCGGATTCGCAAACGCCAAGGCTCTTTCCAGGGCCGAGGATCCGAAATATGCATCACTGCCGTTCAACAGGAACAGGGGAGGATTCGTGATGGCGGAAGGGGCCGGCATGCTGGTGCTTGAGGAGTACGGGCATGCGAAGGCTCGCGGAGCTGAGATACTTGCGGAAGTCTGCGGATATGGCAACACCTGTGACGCCCACCATGTCACAGCTCCGAGACCTGACGGAAAGACCCAGGCTGCCGCTATCAGATGTGCCCTTGAAGAGGCGGAATACACTTCGGATGATGTGCTATACATCAATGCACACGGAACAGGTACCGCACTGAACGATACTTCAGAAACCATGGCGTTCAAGCTCGCCTTGGGAGATGACGCAGCCAAGGCACACATCAGTTCTACAAAAGGCTCGACCGGTCATATGCTGGGAGCTGCCGGTGCTGTTGAAGCGATAGCTTCTGTCCTTGCGCTGATGAACGGAACAGTGCCTCCTACGGCAAACCTCGACGAGGTGGATCCGGAATGTGATCTGGACTATACTCCATTGAAACCTGTCAAGGCCCGGCTTACGATAGCTATTTCCGACTCGCTCGGTTTTGGAGGACATAACGGATGTGTGGCATTCAGAAAGTATAATGACGAATAAAGAATCGATGAATAAGGAAGAACTCAAGGAATACCTTCCGCATAGGGAGCCGATGCTCCTTGTGGACAGGATGGATATAGACGAGGAAGGCATCTGTCATGCAGAATACCGCATAAAGGAGGATGAAGTCTTCTGTCAGGGTCATTTCCCGGGCAATCCGATAGTTCCTGGCGTAATCCAGTGCGAGATAATGGCTCAGAGCTGCGCCCTTCTCGTAAAGGATGCGATAAAAGGGAAGATGACACTTTATACAGGGATCGACAAGGTCCGGTTCAAGCAGATTGTCAAGCCTGGAGACCTGTGCGAAGTCACATCCAGACTGAAAAGCAGAAGAGGGAACATCTTCCACTGTGAGTCAGTGCTGAAGGTCAACAATAATTTATGCTGCAAGGGCGAGCTGTCATTTGCCCTTGTGTCTGATGTTTAAACAAATACGATATGACACAAAGCGAAAAGATAAAGGAACTGGTAATACGACGTGAATCAGCGCGTGCCGGTGGAGGACAGAAAAGGATCGATGCCCAGCATGCCAAGGGAAAGATGACGGCTCGTGAAAGGCTTGCCATGCTTCTGGATGAGGGCAGCTTTGAAGAGTTCGACATGTTCGTACAACATCGTTGTACCAACTTCGGAATGGATGGGAACAAATATGACGGAGATGGTGTTGTGACCGGAATGGGCACTATAGATGGGAGACTTGTATATGTTTATGCTCAAGACTTTACCGTCAATGGTGGCTCCATGTCCGAGACAATGGCTCAGAAGATATGCAAGGTCATGGATATGGCAGTCCGCAACGGAGCTCCATTCATAGGAATCAATGATTCGGGTGGAGCCAGGATTCAGGAAGGAATCAACTCTCTTGCCGGGTTCGGGGAAATATTCGAGCGGAATATCCTTGCGTCAGGCGTTGTACCCCAGATATCTGGGATATTCGGTCCCTGCGCCGGAGGAGCTGTCTATTCTCCAGCTTTGACTGATTTCACAGTCATGATCAAGGACACCTCATATATGTTCCTGACAGGGCCTGGAGTGGTGAGGACAGTGACCGGAGAAGTGGTGACCCAGGAAGAACTGGGAGGAGCAAGCGTACACTCCACAAAAAGCGGAGTCGCCCATTTCGCATCAGAAAACGAACAGGAGGGTATACAGACCATCAAGGCACTGCTGAGTTTTCTTCCTTCCAACAATCGCGAAGAGGCACCGATGGTGGCAACTTCCGATTCTCCCGGGAGATATGATGATTCACTCAATGAACTAATTCCAGACAATCCTACCAAGGCCTATGACATGTACAAGGTCATTGGAAGCATAGTTGATGACGGCCGTTTTCTCGAAGTTCATAAGAGCTGGGCAAGGAACATCATAATAGGTTTTGCTCACATGAACGGAAGGTCTGTGGGCATAGTGGCAAACCAGCCTAAGGTACTCGCCGGCGTACTGGATATCAATGCCTCACGAAAGGCAGCCCGTTTTGTGCGTTTCTGTGATGCATTCAACATACCTCTTGTGACTCTGGTCGACGTGCCTGGTTTCCTTTGCGGAACACAGCAGGAATACGGTGGAATCATATCCCATGGGGCCAAACTCCTTTACGCTTATGGTGAATCCACGGTTCCTAAGGTGACCGTGACTCTCAGAAAATCATATGGAGGAGCGCATATCACAATGAGTTGCAAGCAGTTACGTGGCGATATCAACTACGCATGGCCTTCAGCCAACATAGCTGTAATGGGGGCCGACGGTGCTGTGGAGATACTCTATTCAAAGGAGATAAAAGCCATTGAGGATCCTGAAGAAAGACTCAAGGCTGCAGAAGAAAAGAAGAAGGAATATAACGAGCTGTTCTGTAATCCATACAACGCGGCAAGCTTCGGATATATAGATGACATCATCGAGCCTCGTAATACCCGATTCCGTGTGATACGTGCCCTTGAGCAGCTTACAGGGAAGAAACAGTCAAACCCATGGAAGAAACATGACAATCTTCCTTTATAACAAGACAGGCAATGGATAATATGACAGCCGCAGTAATTGCGCTTGCGATACGCCAATATATTGACGCAAAGTATCACGACAAGGAAAGCTACATCATCACAATCAAGAGAAAGCAGTAATGAATCTGAAGAAATATATAATAAACGGCATCGAATACAATGTCTCTGTGAATTCGGTCACTGATGACAAGGCAGAGGTCACTGTGAATGGAGTGACTTATCAGGTGAATATAGAGAACAGCAGAGAAGCCGTCCCGGTACATGAATCAGACACGGAATCATTTGAGCATCAGTCAGTCTGCGAGGGAGTTTCTCAGGTGGCGCCTTCTATGGCAGGACCAGGAAAATCCGTAAGGTCACCCCTTCCTGGTGTCGTTGTGGGCATAAAGGTCAAAGTCGGAGACTCTGTAAAGGTCGGGCAGACCGTTGCGGTACTTGAAGCAATGAAGATGGAGAATGAGATCCAGTCAGAATATGACGGGGTCGTGACTTCAATAAATGTATCTGAGGGAGATTCCATTCTTGAAGGGGCTCCTATGGTAGTAATCGGATAGTCAATGATCATGAATGCTTATGTATTTCCAGGACAGGGAGCTCAGTTCCCTGGAATGGCAAGGGAATTATATGAAAACAGCACTAAGGCACGTGAACTGTTCGGACGTGCCAATGCGATTCTTGGCTTCAATATAACTGACATCATGTTCAATGGAAGTGCGGAGGATCTCAAGCAGACAAAGGTGACGCAGCCGGCTATATTTCTGCACTCGGTGATACTTGCGATGTGCAGTCAGGATTTCAATCCGGACATGGTTGCGGGGCACTCTCTGGGCGAATTTTCTGCACTGACAGCTGCGGGAGCCCTGGATTTTGAAGACGGACTCCGCCTGGTTGCGATTCGTGCCGGAGCCATGCAGAAAGCATGCGAATCCACTCCGGGAACCATGGCTGCGGTCATTGGACTCCCGGCACAGGCTGTAGAATCCATATGCTCTGAAACAGTGGGCACTGTAGTACCGGCAAACTATAACTGCGATGGACAGATTGTGATATCAGGCACTGCCGCAGCGGTTGCCGAAGCGTCTGACCGGATGAAGGAAGCAGGTGCAAAGAGGATAGTCATGCTTCCGGTAGGAGGCGCATTCCATTCACCGTTGATGAAGCAGGCGGAGGCAGAACTGGCCGAAGGAATAAGAAGCGTTCATTTCGACAGGCCAATATGTCCGGTCTATCAGAATGTAAATGCCATGCCAGTCACAGATCCTGAAGAAATCAGGAAATATCTTCTTGAACAGCTCACCTCACCGGTAAGATGGACGCAGACAGTCAGGAATATGGCAGCAGATGGGGCAGGGCGGTTCATTGAGTCAGGCCCCGGCAAGGTCCTGCAGGGACTGGTGTCAAAAATCCTTGGAGACAACGTGATCGTAGGACATCTTTAAGATAATCAAAACGGTAAAAACTGAAAATTTAGAATCTTATGAAATATGCTTTGGTAACCGGCGGAAGCCGCGGAATCGGTAGAAATATCTGTTTCAGACTCGCACAGGAGGGATATAATGTAATCATAAACTATGTCTCTAATGAGCAGGAGGCACTCAAGACTCTTGAAGAGGTCAGACGGCTTGGAAGCGACGGAGAACTCCTGAAATTCAATGTGGCTGACAATCAGGAATGCGTGGCAGCAATTACCGGTTGGGAAGAAAGTCATCCGGGAGAATATATCGAAGTTCTGGTGAATAACGCCGGCATAAGAAGGGACAACCTCCTTCTCAGAATGAGCAGTCAGGACTGGAATGCTGTCATCGGCACTCACCTCGGAGGCTTTTACAATGTGACGAAGGTGGTGATCAGACAGATGCTCAGCAAGCGCAAAGGGCGTATCATAAGCATGGCATCACTGTCAGGTCTGAAGGGTGTGCCAGGACAGGCAAACTATTCCGCAGCTAAAGGCGGACTCATAGCGGCAACCCGGTCACTTGCCAATGAAGTCGGACGCAAGGGGATAACAGTCAATGCAGTAGCTCCAGGATTCATCCGGACAGATATGACAGAAGACCTTAATGAGGCAGAACTCAAGAAGAGCATTCCGCTCAATCGGTTCGGAGAACCTGAAGAAGTGGCGGATCTGGTGGCATTCCTGGCATCCGACAAGGCTGCCTACATAACGGGAGAATGTATCTCCATCAATGGTGGACTATACATGTAAGGGGATTGCTGATGAAAAAGGAAATCAAATTCTCCCTGGTATACAGGGATATGTGGCAGTCGTCCGGCAAATACGTCCCGACTGTCTCACAATTGAAGGAGGTTGCTCCTGCCATCATCGATATGGGATGCTTCGACCGTGTCGAGACAAACGGAGGTGCATTCGAACAGGTCAATCTGCTCTTCGGCGAGAACCCTAACAAGGCAGTCCGGGAATGGACGGCACCATTCAACAGGGCCGGGATCGGGACACACATGCTCGAACGTGGTCTCAATGGATTGAGAATGAATCCCGTACCGGCAGATGTGAGGGAGTTGATGTTCAAGGTAAAGAAGGCTCAGGGAACTGATATTTCGCGTTCTTTCTGCGGTCTGAACGATCATCGCAACCTGCAGCTCAGTGTGCAATATGCAAAACAGGCGGGTATGATATCCCAGGTGGCCCTGGCCATTACTCACTCACCGGTACACACTGTGGACTACTATCTGGGAATAGTTGACAAGGTGGTAGGATACGGTTGTGATGAGATTTGCCTCAAGGATATGGCTGGCATCGGAAGACCGACGTTTCTTGCTGAGCTCACTGCAGGCATCAAGAGGAAATATCCGCAGCTGACGATACAGTATCACGGTCATTGCGGCCCGGGGTTTTCACCTGCATCAATGCTTGAGGTGGCGCGTGCAGGGGCCGATTATCTTGATGTGGCTGTCGAGCCACTGTCATGGGGTAAGGTTCATCCAGACGTGATAACAGTCCGTGAAATGCTTAAGGCTGACGGATTTCAGGTAAAGGACTTGAATATTGATGCATATATGGAAGTCAGAAGCCTGACTCAAAAATATATAGATGAGTTCCTTGGCTATTGGATAGATTCCAACAACTCACACATGAGTTCTCTTCTTGTCGGATGCGGCCTTCCAGGCGGCATGATGGGCTCAATGATGGCTGACCTGAAAGGATTCCACGGCGCGATCAATGCTTCGCTCCGTTCACAAGGCAGGGAAGAGCTGTCTCTCGACAGACTTATGGTGATGCTTTTCCAGGAAGTCGAATATGTATGGCCTCGACTTGGATATCCTCCGCTCGTGACCCCATTCAGCCAGTACGTGAAGAATACTGCGTTGATGAATCTCATGAATATTCTCAAGGGACAGCCTCGATGGAGCACAATTGACAAGGACACATGGAACATGATTCTGGGGCGGATGGGAGAATTGCCTGGTCGGCTTGATCCGGAGATCGTCGCCCTGGCCAGGCAGAAAGGCCTTGAATTCTACACTGGAAACCCTCAGGACGCATTCCCTGACGAACTCGACAGGTTCCGCCAGATCATGCAGGAAGAAGGATGGCACTGCGGGCAGGATGATGAGGAACTGTTTGAGCTCGCAATGCATGAAAGACAATACAGGGACTATAGGAGCGGAATCGCCAAGGATCGCTTCAACAAGGAGCTGTCTGAAGCCAAGGCAAAATCCGGAGCGCCGATAGTCATAACCAGACCTGTCACAGAACTGCCGAAGATAAATGTTGAAAAGGTCCTGGAAAAATATCCGGATGCTATTCCTGTTCAGGCCCCAGCCAAGGGGCAGATGCTCTGGAACATCGATATGGACGGAGTATCATCGGCCCCTGTTATCGGGGCAGCTGTCACGGAAGGGGAGTCTCTCGGCTACGTCCAGACATACTATGGGATGGAAGAGATAAGGTCCCTCTCTGACGGTCTTATCGTAGCGGCCTGCGTGAAACAAGGCGAATCAGTCGTAAAAGGTGAAATAATCGCCTTCGTACTGAAGAAATGAATTTTGATACATGATACACAAGAGCCGGCCAAAAGTGATTTAGCCGGCTCTTGATTGTTTTTAGTATGGTAAATATTATCTTTTCACAATGATATAAGTGGTTTCTGGCTGCGCCGTTCCCTTGAGTATTCCGTTCTCAACGACAAAAGGAAGTCCATAAACCGTGTCAGCATACTCTCCGTCTGCAAGTCCTGTAGGCAGTTCGACGGCATTTGACTCAGCTGCAAGGTTGATGACTGCGGCTCCTTTGTCACCACGGTTGACAAGAAGGACTTCACCGTCTTCCGACTGTCTTATATCCTCAATCTGTCCGTCCATCTCCTTGCGGAACTTATTGACAGCCACCACCTCAGGATGGAAGAACTCATCATTTCCTCTCGCTCCGAGAAGATTGTCACCGAAGTAATTTTCGCGGGTTGAATTCATTGGACGGCTGTAGAAGAGAGGGGTACCGTTCTGACGGGCAGTAAGGAATACCCATCCTGTGCGGATCTGAGCATCTGTAAGTCCTGCACTTTCATTTGCATTGCAATATGTGTCATGGCTTTCCACCCATGTAGTAAGATATTCAGGTGCTGCCCTGTGATACCATGAAACAAGGTCGATATCCTTGGCACTCCTTTTCCAAAGAGCCTCACGCAGCACATGACCGTAGCTTGAAGCTGTCTGTCCGAAATATCCTGCATATTCCTCCTCCGGCACATTCCTGTCCTGAAGGACCTCTCCATACACGAAAAGACTGTCATATGAGATGCAAAGTGATACTCCAAGCACATCCTTACGTCCGGTGGCTACATCCCAGAAATCGTTTTCCGTAACTCCAGCCTCCGTGTCTACGGGATCTGAGTGAACACCTATATGCTTTGCTGTATCGTAACGAAAACCACGCACACCCATCTCGATGAGCTTGTTCACAAAGCCCATGTAGTATTTCTGGAAAAGAGGGTTCTCTGTATTTACATCAGGAAGGCCACCTACACCCTGATGAGTACACTGGGTTCTGTCATTATAATCCTGTATTCCCTCAAGACCCTTTGTGTGGAACATCTTGTCCCTTCCTCCTACAGCAGCATAGAACTCATCCGTAACAAGGTCAATATTGAATGCAGTGTGATTAGGGAGCACGTCCACAAGAACTCGGATATCATATTTCCTGGCAGAATCCAGCATTGTCTTCATCTCTTCCTCGGTACCGAGAATGTTATTTCCGATAGTCCAGTCTGTAGGCTGATAATAATGATACCAGTTTCCTTCCTTTTCATCAAGGATTCTGATGTTTCCGCCTTCGGGACTGAAGCAGGCGTTGACAGGGGAAGTCTGGAGCATTGTGTAGCCGGCATCTGCAATCTTCTTCATGTTTTCAGCTATTGTCGGAAAATTCCAGCTCCATACATGAAGGATAGTCTCAGTGTTCGTAGCATTCGGATCGTGTGTCATACGGTCGACCAGCGTAGTCTGCGAGGCACATGAAACAAGCCCCAGGCAAGCAAAAAGAGATAAAATTCTATTCATATCGATCTGATCTAAAATATTGTCTGCAAATTCAAGATTATACAAAGATACGATTTTCCTGAAATAGTTCAACAATGGCATATTTTTGAGCGAAAAAGGCTTATGCTGAAGGCAAATTGTTATATTTGTAGTTTACAGCAATTTCATGGGCCTATGAAGAGATTCATCATATCCTTTTCCACCTTTGTTCTATCACTTAACCTTCTCGGACAAGTGACCGGTCACGTCAATCCTTTCATCGGTTCCAGCAATTACGGAACTACAAATCCGGGAGTTCTATGTCCCAATGGAATGATGTCGGTGAGTCCATTCAATGTCTCGGGATCCGATCTCAACCGATACGATAAGGACAAGAGATGGTGGAGTACGCCATATACATCAGACAACAGATTCCTTTCCGGGTTCTCACATGTCAATCTCAGTGGAGTAGGCTGTCCCGAAGTAGGACTTGCACTGACCATGCCGACCAGCGGACCACTCGTTGTGGATCATCATATGTACGGATCCGAATATCATTCCGAAGAGGCATATCCAGGCTATTATGGATGCGTGCTGTCTGCCTATGACATCAAAGCGGAGGCGAGTGCCACTCCCCGTACCTCGATCGAAAGATACACATTTCATAAAGGCCAGAGCAATATCCTTGTAAATTTCGGTCTGGGACTTACAAACGAGACGGGGGCATGGATCCGGAAGAAAAGTGATACGGAAATCGAGGGAATGAGGATGGCAGGAACCTTCTGCTACAACAGCCAGGCAGTCTTCCCCGTATACTTTGCCATCAGAATCGGCAAGATTCCGTCCGACTGCGGATTCTGGAAGTTCCAGCCGGAGATGACGGGACCGGAGACATGGTGGAGCGATGAGGACGGAACCTACAAGATATATAGGAATTATGGTCGTGAAATTGCGGGAAACGACCTCGGCTACTGGTTCACATTCGAGACCGAGGAAGGGGAGACAATCGAACTTCAGATGGGAGTTTCATTCGTCAGCTGCAGCAATGCCTGGGAGAATCTGGATGCGGAACAGGAGAAGCTCGCTCCCGGAGTGAAGAATTTTGACAAGATCAGGAATGAAGCAGACAGACATTGGGAGAACACCCTGTCCAGAATCAAGGTTACGGGAGGAACAGACCGGGACAGGGAAGTATTCTATACGGCATTGTATCATACTCAGATTCATCCGAGTATAATCAATGATGTGAACGGCGATTATCCGCTTATGGAAAATGAAGGAGTGGGGAAGGTGAAGGAGGGTCAGACCAGATACAGCGTCTTTTCACTCTGGGATACCTATCGTAACCTGCATCAGTTGATGACTCTGGTATATCCTGAAAAGCAGCTGGACATGGTAAGGTCAATGATAGACATGTACAAAGAATGGGGATGGATGCCAAAATGGGAACTTTTCGGTCGTGAAACATTCACGATGGAAGGGGATCCGGCAATCCCTGTAATAACAGACACATGGATGAAGGGAATCCGGGATTTTGACATAGACTGTGCATACGAGGCCTTCATAAAGTCAGCCACGACACCGGGTAGAGAGAATCTGATGCGTCCCGACATAGATCCATATCTCGAGAAAGGATACATACCTCTCGGAATGTACGCTGCAGACTTCTCGGGAGACAATTCCGTGTCACATGCACTGGAATATTATATTGCAGACTATGCTCTATCACACCTCGCCGATGAACTTGGTCATATAAATGACGCCGAGCGTTTCCTCAAGCAGTCAATGGGATACAGACATTACTATTGTCCGGATTACGGCACTCTGCGCCCGCTTCTGAACGATGGTACTTTCCTTGAGCCTTTCAATCCGAGACAAGGTGAGAACTTCGAACCTGTTCCCGGATTTCACGAAGGCAGTGCATGGAACTATACATTCTATGTACCGCACGACGTGAAAGGACTTGCAAAACTGATGGGAGGAAGAAAAGCATTTGTAAACAAGCTGCAGAAGGTATTTGATGAAGGTCTGTACGATCCTGCAAATGAGCCTGACATTGCATACCCCTACCTTTTCAGCTACTTCAAGGGCGAAGAGTGGAGGACAAGAAAGATCGTTTCAGAACTTCTTGACAGATATTACACAACCCGTCCGGACGGTCTCCCCGGCAATGACGACACCGGTACGATGTCGGCATGGGCAGTTTTCTCCATGATGGGATTCTATCCTGACTGCCCCGGAAATCCGTCATATACCTTGACATCACCCAGATTCGAGACTGTTGAGATTCAGCTTGACCCTTCGATCTGCGGAGGCAAAGACAGACTGACCATAATAAAAGGTCACAAAAGAGGACTGGAAGGCCGCATCAGCCACACCGATCTGGTCAGCAGCGGAACACTAACACTCTACAGCCTATGAGATACCCTGAAATATTGACATGTATTCTGGCACTTGCAGTTGTCGGATGTTCTGAAACTGACCTCACCGGATATGTAGATCCCAAGATAGGCTCCGGGGGACATGGTCATGTGTTTGTCGGAGCCAATGTCCCTTTCGGCATGGTTCAGCTCGGACCGACCAGCATTCCTCAGGAATGGGACTGGTGCTCCGGCTACCATGACAGTGACTCAACGGTCATAGGATTCTCCCACACGCACCTGAGCGGAACCGGAATAGGGGACCTTTTCGACATCACAGTCATGCCTGTAACTGGTAAGGTGACCCTTTCACGAGGCAAGGAAGCATCGCCGGAATCCGGTCTGTGGTCATATGCTGACAGGACTCAGGAGGTGGCACGGCCAGGATACTACAGCGTTCCATTGACACGATACGGCATCAAGGCAGAGATGACGGCAACAAACCGTGTAGGAGTTCATAGATACACCTTCCCGGCATCCTCCGAGGCTGGAATCATAATAGACCTCATGAATGGAGGATGTTGGGACAGGCCAATGGACACATATATTGAAAGAGTGAATGCAGAAAAAGGGACACCGGACCCTGAGGGTACAGCACTCAGAGGATATAGATTCTCCCGCGGATGGGCGGACGACCAGAAGATCTATTTTTATGCGGAATTCTCAAAACCGTTCAATAGCCTCAGTGTCGAAACCAGGGACATACAGATCTGGAAGGATGAATTCAAGACTATGCCGACCTATGCCCGTGCCGACTTCGACACAAAGGACAGGGAAACGATTATGATGAAAGTGGCTCTGTCACCTGTGAGCATGGAAAATGCCTTTGCAAACATGCAGACTGAAATGCAGGGATGGGACTTCGATGCCACGATGGAAGCTGCAGACAAGGCCTGGAATGAGGAACTTTCCAGGATCAGGATCGAAACGTCTGACGAAAAGTCAAAAAGAATATTCTATACGGCACTTTATCATACCATGATCGCCCCTTCCACATTCTGCGACACAGACGGCAGCTACAGAGGTGCGGATGGGCATAATTATGAAGCTCCGGGGCATTTGACCTATACAACATTTTCACTTTGGGATACATATAGGGCCGCCATGCCTCTCTACAGCATATTCCAATCTGAAAGATATGTTGATTTCATCAATACGATGTTATCCATATACAAGGAGCAGGGCAAACTGCCTGTATGGCATCTGCACGGCTGTGAGACGAACTGCATGGTAGGGAACCCGGGCATACCACCTATAGCTGATGCCATTGTCAAGGGAATTGAAGGATTCGACTATGGACTTGCGTTCGAAGCCATGAAGGTTTCTGCCCTCAGAGAAGACAGGGGACAGGATCACAGAATGAAATACTCCTACATCCCATGTGACCTTTTCAATGAATCGGTAGCCTACGATCTGGAATATGCCCTTGCAGACGGGGCCCTTGCCAATGCGGCAAAGACGCTTGGAAAGGAAGAGGAATATGAATATTTCAGCGCCCGGAGCCGGTCATACGAGAACCTTTTTGACAAGAATATAGGATTCATCCGGGGAAAGGACAGCAATGGTAACTTCCGTAAGGAATACAGTCCCTTTGCTTCGGCCCATCGTGCAGATGACTATTGCGAAGGCAACGGGTGGCAATACACATGGCTGGTACCCCATGATGTGAAAGGGCTCATGGACTGCTTTGGAGGCAGACAGCAATTCCTTGAAAGACTCGACTCGCTGTTCACAGTGCCGTCTGTTGTGGAAGGAGAAGAATCCTCACCAGACATATCAGGCCTCGTGGGTCAGTATGCTCACGGAAATGAGCCAAGTCACCATATCCTGTACCTGTACACAATGGCCGGGCAGCCATGGAAAACTGCAGACAAAGTACGCTATGTGCTTGAAACCTTGTACGGTGATACTCCGGACGGACTTTCCGGCAATGAAGATGTAGGGCAGATGTCAGCGTGGTATATTCTGTCCTCACTCGGTTTCTACGAAGTCGAGCCGGCATCCGGCCGTTACTGGTTCGGTTCTCCGCTGTTTGAAAAGTCTGAAATAGCAGTCAGCGACGGAACCTTCACTATTCTGACTGAGAATCTCAGCGAGACAGACAGATATATACAGAAGATGACCCTTAATGGCAAGCCATATACAAAAGGATATCTTGAGCATAAGGACATCGCCGCAGGAGGTGAACTTGTCATATACATGGGACCGGAGCCCAAGGTGTGGTACAGTTCTGAGGAGGATATGTTCTGAAGTCCATAAAATTAATACCGGCTGACGCTTATTTAAGGATCGCATCAAGACGGTCGAATATACTCTTTCTAAGCACCTTGAGTTCCTTGATGGTCGAGCGGTTGCGACGTGCGACAAAATTACATGAACCGATGAACTTCAAGAACATCCTTATGTAGTTCCATGCAAGGATGAACATAAGAGGGAAGGCGATAAAGTACCCTAATGCCCACCAGAATCCGACATAGACCCATAGCAGGACAATCGGTATTATCAGGCATATCGGAACAGTTATCAGTGCACTTACAGCCACATTGAATGTACTCACAAACATCTGGTCCTTGATAAGTTTCTTCAGGAAGATTTCCGGAAGGATGAAAAGAAGGGCTGTCGGGATGATGGATACAATGAAGAGAGGCAGAAGCAGAAGAAGTCCAAGACCTCTGAATATTGCAGCCTCTGCTCCCGGATTGCGCTGGAAGAGCCAGTCACGGATATTAAGCCTCTTAATTTCTGATGCGAAATGTGCAGTATCCTTATATATGGATTCCATTTCCTCCGGATGCTCCTTATAAGCATTCTGAAGGCAATTCACCAGCTTCTGGTCTGAAAGAAGACGCGAAGGGAGATAGTTGAAATTGAATCCGTTGGCCTTGGCAAACTTCTTTCCATATCCGTTCTCTCTGAGGAAGTCAATCTGGTCGTAGTGCTCCAGGTCATCCACATGCAGCATCATCTCCTGAATCTCGCTGCGTACGATTCTGTTGATTTCCATCATTGTCTCTCGAGGGGCCTGCTGATAACGCTCGTAGTATGGCTTGAGGGAAATCGGCTTGCCGAACTTTATCATCATGTCCGTACGTGCATGGAAATAGTTCGAATAGTGGTTGCAGGATGGAAGCACCACAACATCCTCTTCAAAATTCATCTTCTCCGCTGCGGCGAATGCGATTCGAAGATATCCGAGTTTGAAGATTCCGAGCCATCTCTTGTCCTGGTGGCCGGCTTCAGGATAGAGCATCACGGTCTCACCATCTGTAAGTGCCTTGCATGCATCATCAATAGTCTCCTGATTGCGAAGCACTTCCTTGTAACCTTCATAACCCATACGGTAGGCAGGAAGGAGTCCCATAGCACGCAGCGCCTTATTGAATATCGGATTCTTGAAGACATTTGCACGGGCCAGAAAATTCATTCGTCTGTCAGTGAGCTTCAGGCAGACACACAAAGGGTCATTAAGACAGTTCTGATGATTGGATACAAGTACGACAGGCGTTCCGTTGGCTGGGACATTCTCAAGTCCTACGATATGTTCCCTGCGGAAATACATGCCGGAATTGACATATTGAAGATAGGCACGGAATGCCTTGATGAACCATGGATGTTCTCTTGGAATAAGATTTTTTCTCATAGACTCGGGTTTTAGCACCTGCAAATATAAACAAAATTTATTTCATGCAAATTCCATTTACATCAGCCATGATATATTAAAAGATTTATTTAAATTTGCCCGATTTATTGCGATATCAACAATTAAAATATATAGAAATGGCACTTATTGAAAGCATCATTGCGCGCGCAAAATCAAACAGACAGCGCATCGTGCTCCCGGAATCTCTTGAGGAGCGCACACTTACAGCTGCAGACAAGTCACTTGCAGATGAGATTGCAGACATAATTCTCATCGGTAACCCTGACGAAATCTTCGCACTTGCAGACAAGCTCGGCCTCAAGCATATATCAAAAGCTACAATCATCGACCCGGCGACAAGCGAAAAGACTGCAGAATATGCAAACCTTCTTTATGAACTTCGCAAGAACAAAGGCATGACTCCAGAAAAGGCGGCCCAGCTCGTCCTTGACCCGCTGTATTTCGGATGTCTCATCATCAAGAGCGGTGATGCCGACGGTCAGATAAGCGGAGCCCTTTCCACAACAGGAGAAACTTTGAGACCAGCACTTCAGATCATAAAGTGCGCTCCCGGAATTTCATGCGTAAGCGGTGCCATGCTCATGATAACACAGACTCCGGAGTACGGTGAAGACGGCGTTCTCGTTGTTGGTGACGTTGCTGTGACTCCTATGCCGGATGCTTCCCAGCTCGCTCAGATTGCAGTATGCACAGCTCAGACAGCCAAGAGCGTGGCCGGCTTTGCAGATCCACGTGTCGCAATGCTCTCTTTCTCTACAATGGGTTCTGCCAAGCATGAGGTCGTGGACAAGGTGATCGAAGCCACAAGACTTGCCAAGGAACTTGACCCGTCTCTCAAGGTGGAGGGTGAACTTCAGGCAGATGCTGCCCTCGTGCCATCAGTGGGTCAGAAGAAAGCGCCAGGTTCAGAGATCGCCGGTCATGCAAATGTGCTTGTATTCCCATGCCTCGAGGTGGGTAACATCGCGTACAAACTCGTTCAGAGACTCGGCAATGCAGATGCCATAGGTCCTATCCTTCAGGGTATTGCACGTCCTGTCAACGACCTGAGCCGCGGTTGCTCCGTTGACGACATCTACAAGATGGTAGCCATCACGGCATGCCAGGCAATGGATGTTTAAAACTCTGTTGATAAATATAAATACATCGGTGAGTCCGCTAAGCTTTTAATGAATAACTTAGCGGACTCATTGCATATAATTAACAGTAAAACTTACCATGAGCAGCGCAGAAATAACCATCATCAAGAGAGACGGAAAAAGAAAGGCATTTTCTGTCGAAAAGATCAAGAACGCCATCAGGAAAGCCTTCCTTTCAGTAGGCGCATTTGCAACAGAAGAGGATCTGGTTAACATTCTCTCCCATGTCCGCATCACTGAGGGCATGCATGTGGAGGAAATACAGAATCAAGTGGAGGTGGGTCTCATGGCGGAACAGTACTTTGCCGTGGCCAAGGCCTACATGCTTTATAGACAAAGACACAGCGAAGACCGCGAGGTACGTGACCATCTTGATTTCCTCATCCAGTACTGCCAGGCAGAGAATGCGGCTACCGGAAGCAAATACGATGCAAATGCAAATATCGAGAAGAAGAACCTCGCAACCCTGATAGGCGAGCTGCCTAAGAAGAACTTCATCCGTCTGAACCGTCGCATCCTCACCGACAGGATCAAGAAGATGTATGGCAAGGAGATGTCTGACAAATATATGCGACTTCTCAAGACACACCATATATACAAGAATGATGAGACATCACTTGCGAACTACTGCGCCAGCATCACTATGTACCCTTGGCTTCTTGAGGGAACAAAACCTATCGGTGGAAACTCCATAGGCCCGACAAACCTGAAGTCATTCTGCGGAGGTTTCATCAATCTCGTCTTCATGGTATCAAGCATGCTCAGCGGTGCCTGCGCCACACCGGAGTTCCTCATGTATATGAACTACTTCATAGGCAAGGAGTACGGTCTTGACTATTACAAGAATCCTCATAAACAGGCTGACAACTCGCTTAAGCAGCGTACTGTTGACAAGGTCATCACCGATTGCTTCGAGCAGATCGTGTACTCCATCAACCAGCCGACAGGAGCACGTAACTTCCAGGCAGTGTTCTGGAACATATCGTATTACGACAAGAACTACTTTGAAAGCATATTCGGAGAGTTCCGTTTCCCTGATGGCAGCAAGCCTGATTGGGAAGGTCTTTCATGGCTGCAGAAGAGATTCATGAAGTGGTTCAATGCAGAAAGACTCAAGACTCCTCTCACATTCCCTGTAGAGACAATGGCTCTCCTTACGGAAAACAATGAGGTAAAGGATAAGGAATGGGGAGAATTCACTGCTCAGATGTACTCTGAGGGTCATTCCTTCTTCACTTACATGAGCGACAACGCAGACTCTCTCGCATCATGCTGCAGACTTCGTAATGAGATCCAGGACAACGGATTCAGCTATACCCTTGGTGCCGGAGGCGTTTCCACAGGCTCCAAGAGCGTACTCACCATCAACCTTAACCGCTGCATCCAATATGCCGTAAAGAATGGCATGGACTATCTTGTGTACCTTGCAGAGGTCGTGGACCTTGTTCATAAGGTCCAGCTTGCATACGACGAGAATTTGAAGGCACTCAAGGAACAAGGCATGCTTCCACTGTTCGATGCAGGATTCATCAACATCGGACGCCAGTACCTTACCGTCGGAATCAACGGTCTTGTGGAGGCTGCGGAATTCCTTGGAATCCAGATCAATGACAATCCGGAATATGTCAAGTTCGTCCAGGACACCCTCGGCCTCATCGAGGACTACAACAAGAGATACCGCACGAAAACCACACTGTTCAACTGCGAGATGATTCCTGCCGAGAATGTGGGTGTGAAGCACGCAAAATGGGACAGGGAAGACGGTTATGCCGTTCCTCGCGACTGCTACAACAGCTATTTCTATGTTGTCGAGGACAAGTCTCTCAACATCATAGACAAGATGCGTCTGCATGGCCGCAAGTATATAGAACACCTCACAGGTGGATCAGCACTCCATCTCAACCTTGAGGAACACCTCTCACAGGCTCAGTATGCACAGCTGCTTAAGGTTGCGGCGCAGGAGGGATGTAACTACTTCACATTCAACATTCCGAACACCATCTGCAACAAATGCGGACACATCAGCAAACATTATCTGAAGGAATGTCCTGAATGTCACAGTGAAGACATAGACTATCTGACCCGCATCATCGGATATATGAAACGTGTCAGCAACTTCTCCATGGCACGTCAGGAAGAAGCTGCAAGACGATTCTATCACAAGAACTAATCGAAGCAGGGAATAATGCTCAAATGCTACAGTTACGATATTGTCTGCCAGGAGATTCCGGATGAGATCACCCTGGCAGTCAATATTTCGTGCTGTCCCAACAGGTGTCCCGGTTGTCACAGTCCATGGCTTTGGGAAGATGCAGGAGAACCCATGACAGATGACATGCTTCTGACTCTTGCAGGAAGATATTCATCTGCAATCACTTGTATATGCTTCATGGGAGGGGATTCCGATCCTGCTGAAATAGAACGTCTTGCAAAATGTGTGAAGGGGAAATACCCTCATCTGAAGACAGCCTGGTACTCGGGAAGAGTGTCTGTCCCGGAATATTTTGATCTCCATGCCCTCGACTTTATAAAGTTGGGACCATATATCGAGAAATTAGGCGGACTTAAGTCTCCGGACACCAATCAGGCTCTCTATAAAATATCCCCAGACCTATCTTTAGAGCATATTTGCATGGGTTGATGGCAATTTTTTTGTAAATTTGCCCCGTAAAACGGCTTGACACCATGCAACAGAAAAAGACCAAGATAATATGCACAATTTCCGATCTCAATTGCGAGGTCGGGTTTCTTCGCTCCCTCTATGAAAACGGAATGAACGTAGTCAGGATCAATTCAGCCCACGCTACGCTTGAGGGTGCTCAAAAGATAGTCGACAATGTCAGGGCTGTTTCCGACAAGATAGCCATTCTCATAGACACAAAGGGGCCTGAGGTCCGTCTCACCGGAATGTCTTCACCAAAGGGGATTGACGTCCGAAACGGAGACATACTGTACATATATGACGGAGTGGAGAAAATTTCTTCAGAGGATGCACTATATACCAACTGCAGCACTTTCGTCCACGATGTTCCGGTAGGATCAAGAATCCTGATAGACGATGGTTCCGTAGAGCTTCTTGTCCGCACAAAGACAGAAGAAAGACTGGAATGCAATGTAAGGAATGCGGGAGTCATCAAGGGCAAGAAGAGCATAAATGTCCCCAACGTGCATATTTCTCTTCCGTCTCTCACGGAAAAAGACAGGATATTCGTCCACTGGGCCATCGAGAATGACATAGACTTCATAGCCCACTCATTTGTCCGTACAAAGAAAGACGTTCTGGATGTTCAGGAGATTCTGGATAAGGCAGGAAGCCATATAAAGATCATTGCAAAGATTGAAAACCAGCAGGGTATCGACAATCTTGAAGAAATCCTCATACACAGTTATGGGGCTATGATAGCCCGCGGCGACCTCGGAGTGGAGATACCGGCAGAGAAGATTCCGCTCCTTCAGAAAGCGATCGTGCAGAAATGCCGCGAATACAGGAAGCCTGTCATCATAGCGACTCAGATGCTTCACAGCATGATAGAGAATCCTCGTCCTACCAGAGCGGAAGTCACGGATATTGCCAATGCCATCTTCCAGAGGACAGATGCCATCATGCTGAGCGGTGAGACTGCAAGCGGAAAATACCAGGTGGAATCAGTCACCACGATGAGAAAGATCGCTTCCGAGGTGGAGGACACCATGGATGTATCTCTGGACATCCGCCTGGATGAGACTCTTAAGCCGATCGCAGCCACTCTGGCAAGAAATCTTGTGGAAGCGACTATGCTGCTTCCTGTCAAAGCCATAATCTTTGATACATGGACAGGTCGCACGGGTCGTTATCTCGCTGAATTCAGGCCTAAAGTACCTGTATACGCCATGTGCTATCAAGACTTTATAATGCGTGAAATGGCGCTTACATACGGGATTCACCCTTATGAATTCGACATCCAGCCATCAAAGGAAGATATGGTGAAGAATGCCCTCAAGATCTTGGTTGATGACGGGAAACTGGTTCAAGGAGACCTTGTCGGATTCATTGGAGGAAGTTTCAATGATGCTCTTGGAGCAAGCTACATGGAATTCAAATATGTCTGATTGTTGATAAGTTTGTTGATAAAAGTATATTTCAGCTTATTGTATATGGATTTCAGCGTGTCTAATTTTGTGAAAATTTTTGTATCTATACAAGCACAGTGATGAAAAGGATACTGACAATACTTACTATTTTCATCGGCTGCGGTATTGCATCTGCCCAAGAGTTTGAAGAAACTCTGGTTGTGTATTACCGTGCCGGTAGTGCTTGGTTTCTCCCTCAGTTGAACGATAACGGTGTGAGAACCACCGAGTTCTTCAAGAATCTCGACAATCTGAGAAGCATGCCGGGAGTCACGATTTCGAGCGTCGAGCTCATTGGTTCCTGCTCGCCTGACGGCACTCAGGAATACAACGACTTCCTGGGTAATCGTCGTACCATGCTCTTCTACGAAAGGTTCTCGAAGGAGTTGAATTATCCGATCAACAAGATTACCTTCAGAAACATGTCTGAGGACTGGGAGACCATTGCACGTTGTACAGCACAGGATCGTGACATAGCCCTCAGAAGAGAGGCTGTGCGGATAATCAACAGCGGGGAACCGGGCATCATCGAACGGCTCCAGGCCTTGGATTACGGCAATACGTATCAGAAGATATTCGACAATATCTTCCCTGAAGTGCGTACTACCACTCTGCGTGTGACATTTGACGTAGTGGATCGGGACAAGGAAGTGGTAGTGGAAGAAGAAGTCGTGGAAGAAGAGATAGACAAGATTTCATTCCCACCTGTTGTCAGGAAGAAGGTCCGCACTCCGCGAGTAAGGGAGGCCTCATCAGGGCAGATGGCCTTTAACCTCAAGCTCAATGCAGCAGGCTGGCTTCTTGGAGTACCTAATGTGGCAATGGAATGCAGCGTAGCACCTAACCTGTCCATCAACCTGCCGATATATTACTCCGGAGTCAATATGAATCTATATACATTTGACTTCAAGGGTCTCATCCTTCAGCCGGAACTCCGTTTCTATGTGCCTAACACCTATGGTTTCTATGTGGGTGCACATGCAGGAATCGCATGGTATAACTGCCACAGAGGAGGGGACTACAGATATCAGAACTCCGGATGGGACAGACCGACTTACGGTGGAGGTCTCAATATCGGATACCAGCTTCCACTCAAGAAAGGAAGCGGCTGGAAAGTTGAGTTCGGTTTTGGAGCCGGTATATACGATGCCAAGTATGATATCTTCTATAATGAGGAGAACGGTCCTTACGTGGCACGTGACCAATATACATTGTATTATGGATTCGATCAGGGCCATATATCATTCCTATATAGCTTTGATTTCAGAAGAAAGGAGGGCAGGAGATGAGGAATCTGAAATACATATTAATGGCGGCAGCGATGTTCATGCTCTTCTCATGCGTCTATGAGTACCCTGTATACATCCCTGCAGGAACACAGTTGAAACTGACTTTCAAGCTTGACAGCACAGTTCTCCAGAGCTATCCTCAGATGAACGACCTCAGCAGCGAGGAGTACGATCTGAGATATGTCATCAAGGCATACAGAAAGACAGCCAGCGGAAACCTGACCACGACTCCACACAAGGAATTCATCTACAGCAAGGATGACATAACAAGTCTTGACAGCACATTCCTCGTGGAGCTTGACGAAGGCAGCTATGTATTCTACACCGTGACAGACTATGTACCTCAGTACATGATGGGAGACCACCATTTCAGCACTGCAAGCTTTGCAGACCTTCACATAAGATGCGAGAACTATCACGGAAGCACAGAAAGCAAGACTCTCTATACTGGCATCCAGGAAGTGCAGATCGAGCATTTTGATGGTCAGGAGACTTCATCCGACACCATCAGTCTGACTCCTGTTCTTTACAAATATCAGATTGTTGCCACAGACCTTCAGAAGTTCTACGACAGCAAGATGACCAAGAGTGGCGACAGTCCTGACTTTGTGGCTCTTCATCTGGAGAACTACTATGTCAAGGTTAGATATGACGACAAGGAGCCTCTGTTCACCCATATGGATGTATACAATGGATGTAAGGCGAAATGGGGAATGACAGGCTTGTCTTATACATCTCCGATCACAAAGCTGAACGACAACGAGGCCATGCTTTGTTTCGACCACATCATGGTGGGACCTGACCAGAAGGAGCTTAAGCTCAAGGTCGGAATCTACAGGAAGGACGGAACTCATGTCACAACGGTCCCTGTGAAATTCCCTGTGCATAAAGGAAAATTCCAGTGCGTCAAAGGAGACTTCCTGACATATGTCGGTTTGGAGGACACTGAGGATGGTGGAGTGACAATCAACCCTGGTTTCAACGGAAATATTGACAATAATTACAAATAATGATAGTTAAAACAATTTCAATTATGAAAAAAATCTTTATTCTTGCTCTTGCTGCAACTGCACTTTTCGCATTTGCTTCATGCCAGAAGACTGATGTGACCGATGGTACTGCAAATGTTACCATAAATGTCGGACATTTCGCAACCAAGTCTATCGGAGATGGCAGAACAGCCAAAGATCTCATTTATGAGGTATATCATGTCGGTGACAATGCTGGTACGCCACAGTATACTCTTGTGACTGAGGGAACAGAAGAATTGACTGATCTGCAGACTAAATTGGATTTCACATTGATGAGAGACAACAAGTATGTTGCCTTATTCTGGGCACAGTCACCAACTGCTCCTTATAATACAGACGACTTGAGGACTGTAAAAATGAATTACGCTGGTGACCCTACAATTCCTAATGGAAATAACGAAAGCAGGGATGCATTCTATGGTATGGTTGAGTTCACTGTTTCAAATGATGATACTGCAAATGAGGGACTTACCTGCGAGCTCGTTCGTCCTTTTGCTCAGATCAACATTGTTGCCACTGACTATGAGGTAAGAGAAAATGCAAACATTACTGAACTCAATCTTACAAGCAGCACAGTGACCCTCTCAAAGCTGTCTACTACTTTCAATGTTCTTACCGGTAAAGCAGATCCAGCAGGAACTGATCCAGGTAATTATAAATTTGATTTTGAGGCTGCTGATGTGATCGCAGAAGAATTTGATTCAATTGATCCAAAGAAGACTTGGATTTCAATGAATTACATTCTCCTTCCAGATGGTGCTACTTCTGTCAACGTTGAGGCTACATTTAATGTTACAGCAAAATACGCTGCCGGCACAGAACTCAATCACGTAATAGAATTCCCAGCAACAGCCGTTGATGCTGCCACAAATTATAGAACAAATATTGTTGGAGAAATCTTCACTGAAGGAGGAAATGTGGCTATTACTGTAAATCCAGATTTCCTGAATCCAGACAAAGGCACTTTAATCGACTAATTCGACAATATCATATTTTAAATGCCGTACCAATTTGGTGCGGCATTTATTTTGTTGTATCTTCGCGCCGCATATAAAAGAAGACTGCTGAATAACATGAACAAACCAATAATCTACCAGATGCTGCCCCGTCTTTGGGGAAACGAAAAGTCGAATCCCCAAAAAAACGGATCACTGACAGAAAACGGCACTGGAAAGTTCTCAGACATCGATTCATCAACTTTGGAGTACATCAAGTGGCTCGGCTGCAGCCATATATGGTACACAGGAATCCTCAGACACTCCACACAGGAATCAGTTGAAGGCTGCATGCCCTCACATCCACAGTTTGTGAAGGGCAAGGCAGGATCTCCATATGCCATCTGCGACTACTATGATGTGAATCCATACCTTGCAGACAATCCCGCAAAGCGAATGGAGGAGTTCGATGAGCTCATAAACAGAAGCCATGAAGCCGGACTTAAGGTCATAATTGACTTCGTTCCGAATCATGTGTCCAGAGACTATGGCAAGGTGAACCCTTCAGAAGGACATCCTGTACTTGGAGCTGAGGATGACAAGACTGTACACTGGAAGACCGAGAACGATTTCTTCTATTATCCAGGACAGTGTCTGAAACTTCCGACCAATCCTCCAAAGGGTGTGAAACCATACGTAGAGTGTCCGGCAATGGCCACAGGAAACAACTGCTACAATCCGAGTCCTGGAATCAATGACTGGTATGAGACTGTAAAGATAAACTATGGCGACTCCCACACCGGTACATGGGACAGAATGCTCGATATTCTGCTGTTCTGGGCATCTAAAGGAGTGGACGGTTTCCGCTGCGATATGGTGGAACTTGTGCCACCTGAATTCATGAAATGGGTGATAGCCAAGGTCAAGGAGGATTATCCGGAAATCATATTCATTGCTGAAGTCTACAGGAAGGAACTCTATAACGAGTATGTGCGCGAAGTCGGTTTCGACATCCTCTACGATAAATCGGGACTCTACGACACTCTAAGGACCATAGTAGAGAAGAACGTTGATGACAACGGCATGCCCGTTGAGCTCTGGCAGTCTGCCACAGGAATAACCCGCAACTGGCAGTTCCTGAACGATCTTCAGCCATATATGCTGAACTTCCTTGAGAACCATGACGAGCATCGTTTTGCATCCGATTTCTTCGGTAAGGATGCATTTAACAGCTTTGCGCCGCTTTACGTATCGCTTTTCCTGAATATTGCACCGTTCATGGTGTACTTTGGAGAAGAAGTAGGAGAGAGAGGTATGGATGAGGAAGGATTCAGCGGCAGGGACGGCCGTACGACAATATTCGACTGGTGGAGCATAGACTCTGTCAAAAGACTCAGAAACCTCATCAGAACAGGGGAGTATAAGTCCCTTGACCCTTCACGGATGGTAAGTGCCGGTCTCAAGGAGGATGAAGCGGCTTTCTTCTGCAGATTTGCAGAAACCATAAGGTTTGCAGCCTCCGACGAAGCAGTCCGCAAGGGAACCACATATGATTTATGCTACTGTAATATGGGATCAGATGGATTCGACAGGAACAGACATTTCGTCTTCCTGCGTGATCACGATGAACACACACTTCTTATCGGAGCCAACTTCTCAAATCAGGAAGCAAGAATCAGGATTCAGATCCCGGAGCATGCCTTCGAATGGATGGGAATACCTGTCACTGAAAATCTTTACCCCGGCAAGGAACTTGAGCTGACTATTGCTCCGTTTGACGGCAAAATCGTCAGACTTGTTTAGTAAAATAAAGGCAATACGCGTGATAACAATAATGTTATCACGCGTAACTATTTTGTTTTCAAAACTAATTGCCAAATGGTTACATCCAACCAATGATAGCTTCATTAGAAGACCTGTCTATATAGGTTTCAAGCCCTTGTGGAACCTTATACAAATGGGTAAACTCGCCTTCATGAATGGCTTCCAATGACGAAATCGTCTCCTCATCAATGAGTCCGTCACCACGTACGGTATCAACTGTAAGATATCCGACACCGAGAGAAGTGATGTTCTGGAAGAAGTGTGTTCCCTGACTTGGCTCGATCTGATATCCCGGGATTGCACTCTCAACAATTACACGTGCCTCTGAAATATCACTCCAAAGAACAGGAATCCCTAGCCAAGGATCGGATGAACCCCATCTGCCTGGTCCGATGAGAAGATAAGAGCCTCCTTCCGACTTGACAATATTGTTCAGATGGGCTATCTCTACTGCCATGTCCTTTGTTCTTGCACTGTCGAAAGTGGAAGAAGGGACATGGATAATGTGGGTGATGTTATCTATATGCCCAGATCCGAGAGCTCTGGAGGACTTCACAAGAACCTTGTTCATTTGTCTGAGGGCATCATCAATCGATACGTTGTTATCGTTTCCGTACTCGCCGACAGGTCTCACCTGCAATAATTTAAGAGAGAGACGATTATCCTTGCGCCTATAGTCAAGGTCAGCCGCAAACTCCACCTCCACATCGCACATCAGTGCTTCCTTGCATATGGCAAGAACATCCTGAAGTATCTTGGCAAGAGGGTAGCGTCCATACTTGAGGATGGAATCAAAGGAAATGACTCTTGGCCCCTTGACCGCAATTCCAGGAAGCATCCTGTTGTTCTCGGCGCTGAATGTGGAGGCGACGAGTTCAGGATGTGAGAAGTCCGCAAGCATCTCTGACACAGGTGAATGTGCGAGATTGACCCCTTCGTTGAGAGATATCTTGAACGCACCGGGACGGAGGTCCAGGGCATACATCATCTTCTGGGTGTCTCTGAGAGCCAGCTTAGGTTCAGAGAGCTGGAGTATTTTCTTAGGATATTTAGGGCTGAATCTCAAAGAGTTACCGCCATCCACAACGGTCTTTCCCAAACCGAATGCAAGGTCAACTATGCCATCTTCAGGCTTTTCGTTTCCTATAGGATAAAAATTCACTGACCGTGCGACTCCTGAGATCATAGGATAGAAGAATCCCTTATGTTCCGAACCGCATATGCTCTGCACAACCACAGCCATCTTCTCTTCGCTCAGAAGATTTGCAGTGGTCTGGATATAGGTTCGGCTGCCGGAATAGAATACAGAAGCATAAACGCTCTTTATAGCCTTTTCCAGCATACGGAGCATCTGGTTCCTGTTCTCTACCAAAGGTATCATATATGTGGAATAAACCCCGGCAAATGGCTGATAACTGCTGTCCTCAAGTTTTGAACTTGAACGCACGGCAAGCGGGGAACGGGTGGTTTCCACAAAGACCCTGAGCTGATCGACAAGTTCTTCCGGAAGTCGTGCTGCAACGAATTCTGAGAGGATTTCCTCATCAGATATATCTGAGTCTATCACATACTGAAGGTCATTATCGAGAATGAACTGGTCGAAATAGTCTGTCGCTATAACCACAGTGCGTGGAATGGAAATATTCACACTATCATATTTTCTGGCAAGTCCATGCTTGTAGACCATGCTGTTGAGAAATGCCAGACCACGGGCCTTACCTCCGAGCGAACCGTCTCCAATACGAGAGAACCATATATGTCTTCCATAATTGGATGCATCAAAATGTGCAATCACTCCTCTTCCTGTCAGTGCATGGAAGTCATGGATCTGCTGGGATACATAATCACGCAACTCCTCCACATCTGCGAAACTGCTTTCCGTCACAGTCTTGAATCTCACACCAAGGGTGAAGAGTCCCCTGGCAAGGAACCATTTGGAGAACATGTTCTTTGAGGTGTTGGCAAGGAGAATGTCATCCGGCACCTCCCTCATCATCTTCTCGAGTTCCTTGAGATTGGCAGCACGACCATATTCCATCCTATCTGCATCCCTGAAGACAAAATCTCCGAACGCAAACTCCTCCTTGATGTATTCAGACAACTGAAGCATGAGGGTCTTGGAATATTTTCTGAGGAAACCCACTCCAAGCCTCTCCGCCTCCTCACTTATACTGTCCTGGGATGACTGAAGGAGGACAGGCATCATAGGATCGTCAGCCTTTATATGCTTGACAAGGTCTATTCCGGCATCCAGTTTTTCAGTTTCGGGAGCATCACCCTTATGAACGGTGAATCCCACATCGGAAATGACTCCCAGAAGATTGGACTTGTACTTTTCATACATCGCCATTGCATCATCAAGATTCGTGGCAAGAAGAATCTTGGGGCGCGAACGTTTACGGATCTTTCTCTGCTGCTCATTTATGGTCTCTGCCACGAACTCACTGGTCTGAGCCAGGATGAGTTTGTACAGTTCAGGAAGATATGTCGAATAATAGCGTACAGAGTCCTCCACAAGCAGAATAGCCTGAACACCCACCTCAAGGATATCATGCTCGGCATTCTTCAAGTCCTCGAACAGCTTGACTATCGCTACGATAAGGTCTGCATTGCCATGCCAGCAGAACATATAATCGATGGCCGAGGTATCCTGAAGAGCGAGTCGGCGATACACTTCCTTGGAAAAATGGGTCAGAAGCACGAATGGAAGGGCCGGACGGTCTCTCTTGATTTCTGAAGCGAGGGTGAAGACCTCCTTGTCCGTGACGTTGTACATCGACATAACCATATCGATTCCCACTACGGTATTCAGAAGTTCACGCGCCTCTGCAGCCGTCTGAACCCATATGAACTTCGGAGGATTACTCAGATTCAGTTCGATGTATTCCTTATATATCTGTGCCTCAATCTGTCCGTCCTCCTCAAGGATGAAGGCGTCGTAGTTGCTGCATATCATCAGGATCTTCCTGATCCTGTAGTTGATAAGAGATTCATAGTCTGTAGGATTCAGTTCCTTCAGCATTACGGGTTCCATTGTATTCATAATGTCCTTCGTCTGAATTCGGCTACTGTCAGGGCTGTAGCTATGGCCGCATTAAGGGACTCCGATCCTGGAGAATCAGCTGGGTATGGAGGTATATAAAGACGGTCGGAAACAAGTTCTTCCATCCGGTCTGATATGCCCTCAGACTCATTTCCGATGACCACCATCACAGGGCTGTCCAATCCGGGATCGAGTTCTCTATGATACATATTCCTGCCGTCCAGGAAGGTTCCATATACCTTTCCACCGGATGAAAGCATATGCCGGGCCAGTTCCGGCAGATCCATATAGTGCATCCTGACCCTGAATATCGCTCCCATCGTTGCTTGGACCACCTTCGGATTGAAGACATCCACTGTATCACGGGTGGCGAACACTGCATCCACTCCGAACCAGTCGGCGATTCTCAGGATTGTCCCAAGGTTTCCCGGATCTCTGATGGAATCAAGACCCAGATATAATCCATTGTCCGACATGATCTTCTGAAAGTCCGAGCTTTCCCTGACATAAACATCAGATGGCTTACGCACAACAGCCAGGACTGGAGAAGGGGAGCTGAGAGATGATATCCTGCCCATGATGTCATGTCCGATTTCATCACGGTAATATACATTCTCAACAGTAAAGCCTGATCTTTCCGCCTCTTCCACCATCTTTTCGCCTTCCACAACAAAGAGTCCCATTTCATCCCTGAACTTCTTTTGCTGCAATGCTTTAAGTCGCTTTATCTCATTATTTGATATAGATGCCATACCCCTATAGGTTCATTAATCACGTAAAGATACTAAATTTTATGGCTAAAATTTTGAGAAACGGGCATTTTACGGTAAATTTGTAAGATTGAATTTCCATGAAAGGTCTCAGATGCATATTTATCATGGCTATCACCGTCATGAGCATCGTTTCCTGCAGTACCACACGCGTACTTCAGGACGATCAGTTCCGTCTGGCCAAGAACAAGATAAAGATTGAAAATGACAGGAAATTCAACCCCAACCTTCTCCAGCCATACCTCAAGCAGAAACCTAATTCATACTTCATCTTCGGGTGGAACCCATTTCTCAATGTCTACAACTGGCAGAACGGAAAAGGGAAAGGATGGGACAGGCTGGTCAAGAAAATCGGAGTTGCACCTGTGATATATGATGCAGAACAGGTGGAGAACTCAATACTGAACCTCGAGAATCACCTGAACTATCTGGGATACTACGACTCCCACGTGGAGAGCAATATCTTAGTGAAACGCAGAAAGGTAAATGTCACATACAATGTAACCTTAGGCAAGAGATATCCTATCAAGGAAATAACCTACACACTTCCTCAAAGAGGGGAGTTCACAACGGATTTCCTCAAAGACACGGCCAGCATGAGTGTCAAGGTGGGAGACTATCTTTCTGAATCAGCCCTCGAAGCTGAGACAGAGAGGTCAAGCGTGGAAATGCGCAACAGGGGATTCTACAACTTCAACAAGAACTACTACTTCTTTGAAGCAGATACACTGACCTGCCCGGATTCAGCGATTCTTCACCTGACCATAAACGAATATACGAGAAACGAGAGTCCGAAGGAGGCAGAACCCATCAGAAGGTTCTTCTTCCGGGATGTAAGCATATCTTATCCTAAGACAGTGAATATCAAGGAAAAGGTACTTAGAAATCTGAACACAATCGTGCCTGGGGATCCATATAGTTCCACACTGGTCAATACGACATACAACAGATTGTCGGCTCTCAGGATATTCAGCAGCGTAAATATAGGTATGACTCAGGTCGATACGAATCTTGTCGACTGCTCCATCTCGCTTTCCCAGTCAAAGGTCCAGGGATTCAAGGTCAATCTGGAGGGTTCCACGAACTCTTCTGGTCTGTTCGGTGTCTCCCCCCAGCTTTCATACTATCACAAGAACATATTCAGGGGAGGTGAGTGGCTGAACCTCAGTTTCATGGGAAACTTCCAGTTCAAGTTCAACGACGACATACGTTCCAATGAATTTGGAGTCGGAGCAGGACTGAGCTTTCCTCGTTTCTTCCCTCTGCCTTACAAATACTTCAAAGGCTCTGTACCAAGAACAGATATAAACATATCATACAATTATCAGGACCGTCCTGAATACACCCGAAACATAATTTCCACCTCTTACGGATACACAGGCAGCCTGAAAGGCAAGTTCTTCTATCAGGCGTATCCTATTCAGATGAATATAGTTCATCTGGTGAATCTTGACCCTAACTTCTACAACACCCTGGCCAACGACCCGTTCCTCAGAAATGCATATCAGGACCACTTTGACCTTGGCTCCGGACTCTCGCTTTACTACACCACCAATGCTGAAAGCGTTCCAAAGGAGTCCTTCTTCTATTCACGTATGCAGTTCGACATTGCAGGTAACCTGCTGAGTGCATTCAACCCACTCATGAAACAGGATGCAAACGGTGCCCGGGTAATCTGGAATACACCTTACTCTCAGTATGTCAGAGGCGAACTCACATTGGGAAAGACATGGATATTCGGAAGAAAGGGCGGACAAGCCCTAGCGACAAGACTCCTTGCCGGAGCAGGATACGCCTACGGAAACTCCTCAGCACTTCCTTTTGAAAAGCATTTCTATGGGGGTGGTTCCAACAGTCTCCGTGGATGGCAGGCAAGAACGGTCGGTCCGGGCTTATCTCCACGTGATACCTCCTTCGTCATTCCTAATCAGACAGGAGACATGAAACTTGAAGCTAATATCGAATATCGCTTCAATATGTTCTGGAAAGTGGCTGGAGCTGTATTCGTGGATGCCGGAAACATCTGGACTCTCAAGGATGACGGCACGGAAAACGGAAGAAAATCCATGCTCACCGGAGATACATTCGGGAAAAGCATTGCCGCCAACTGGGGAGTTGGTCTGCGCCTTGACTTCAGTTTCCTTATATTGAGACTTGACCTGGGCTTGAAGGTACACGATCCTGCACGCGAACAAAGATGGGTTGGTCCGGACCAGTGGTTCAAGCGCGACGGATATGCCCTGCACTTCGGAGTTGGCTATCCTTTCTGATAATACTTTGGCCAGAGGGATTCCAGACGGGCCCTGAGAGCGTCTTCCTGTCTGTTCTCTGCAGGTTCATAGAACTTACGTCCCACCAGTTCTGACGGCATGAACTCAAGATCGGCAAAATGTCCGGGAAAATCATGGGCATATCTGTATCCGTCACCATAGCCAAGTTCTTCCATAAGCTGGGTAGGCGCATTTCGCAGATAAAGCGGCACTGAGGCCATCTGAGTTTCCTTAGCCACTGCAAGAGCCTCATTGATAGCCATATAAGCAGAATTGCTCTTTGCCGATGACGCAAGATATATGGTACATTCTGCAAGTGGGATGCGAGCCTCCGGCATGCCTATCGAATGGACTATCTGAAATGTGGAGTTAGCCAGAAGGAGAGCATTGGGATTGGCAAGTCCCACATCCTCAGCTGCCAGAATGCATAGTCTTCTGGCGATGAAGAGCGGATCTTCTCCTCCGTCAAGCATCCGTGCCAGATAATATACTGCTGCATTCGGATCAGAACCCCTGACACTCTTGATGAAGGCAGAGATGACATCATAATGCATTTCACCCACTTTATCATATATGGCAGTGTTCTCCTGAAGGCAGGATGTGACTCTTTTATTGTCTATTACTACAGATTCTCCACCCACAGAAGACCCCACTACAATTTCCAGAATATTAAGGAGTTTGCGCGCATCACCTGCACTATATCTGAAGAGAGCGTCAACCTCCGTGACAGAGATCTTACGATGCTTGAGAATCTCATCTTCCTTCAGAGCTTTGTCAAGAAGCAGCTGCAGGTCATTCTTCTGCAATGACTTGAGAACAAAGACCTGACAACGGGACAGCAGCGGGGTTATGACTTCGAATGAGGGATTTTCTGTCGTAGCCCCTATCAGCACTATGGTACCATCTTCCACAGCGCCAAGAAGAGCGTCCTGTTGAGCTTTGTTGAATCTGTGGATCTCATCGATGAAAAGGATAGGGGATTGTCCACCTGAAAAAAGGGAATTCGAACGGGCTCTGTCAATGACCTCACGAACGTCCTTGACTCCTGCACTGACTGCTGAAAGAGTAAAGAATTCGCGTCCCAGCGACTTTGCCACTATATGAGAAAGCGTGGTCTTGCCCACACCAGGAGGGCCCCACAAGATGAATGACGACAGATTTCCGCTCTCGATCATATTACGCAGAATGCATCCCTTTCCCACAAGATGCCTTTGGCCCACATAACCGTCAAGGTCATGTGGACGCATCCTCTCAGGTAAAGGAGGCAACATACGGCCTTTTCCTATATTGCTGTCGTCTGTCATCATAATTATATCTCCTTGCCGAACACCCAGCGTCTTTTGTGAAGTTCCTTCTCAAAAGGAGTCCACATGGCCTGAACCTTAGCGTTGGTCTCAAGATTTGCATTGGTCTCGGCATATTTGAATCCCATCTTCTTGTAGCGCTTGAAAAGGTCCACGAAAAGAAGGGAGTTCAGACCCTTGCTCTGCCAATCAGGCCGTACTCCAATGAGAAGCATGTCAAAAGTATCAGGCTTACCCCAGTACATGCTCTTGAGGAGATGATACCATCCGAATGGGAAAAGTTCCCCGTTACATTTCTGCAGGGCTTCAGACATTGAAGGAATCGTGATGGCCGCAGCAATGAGCTCTCCATCCGAGTCCTCGATGAATGTGAGCATCTCCATATCCACGAGCCCGAGATAGAGATCGACATACTGGTCAATCTGCTTCTCCGAAAGAAGGGAATAGCCATAAAGGACACAATAGGTCTCGTTTATCAGCTTGAATAGCTTATGGCCATACTTTTCCTTGTTTATCTGCCTTTTAGTCTTCTTTACTATCTTGAGATTATATCTTTCCTTGATTATCTCTGCAAACTTGACATGCTTTTCAGGGAGCTCATCAGGAAGGGTGATTCTATATTCCACCCAGCCTGTCTCCTTGACATAGCCGTGTTTCTTCATATGTTCGGGATAATAAGGATGATTGTATATGAGAGCCATGGTGCTCAGACGGTCAAAGCCTTCCACAAGCATTCCTTCCGGATCAAAATCAGTGAATCCCAGAGGTCCTACGATCTGTGTCATTCCATGCTTCTTTCCGAAAGCAACAACAGCATCGAGAAGGGCCTTGGAGACCTCCGGATCATCAACAAAATCAAACCATCCGAAACGGACCTGATTCACTTTCCAGGCTTCATTTGCCTTATAGTTGATTATCGCAGCAACTCTTCCAACCAACTCATCGTCTCTGTATGCAAGATAATACTCTGCCTTTGAGAAATCAAAGGCTCCATTCTTCTTCGGGTCCAATGTGTTCATGTCATCAAAAGGCATGGAAGGCACATAATATCTGTTCCCTTTATATAGTCTGTTTGCAAACCTGACGAATGTCTTAAGGTCTTTTCTTGTTGTTACTGTCTTTATCTGAATTGCCATAAAGATAGAGGTTTAAGTTCAGTACATCATACAAAGGTAACAAAATTTGCCTATCGATATTCTTTTTTTTACTATTTTCGCGAAAACACTAAAATAGTCATCATGGCAATCAAATTGACACTCAACAAGACAGAGCGCATACTGTTCTGCGGAAGCAAATGGTGGGGAGACCCAGACATGCCGGAAAACATGCAGTATCCGACAGTCGAGGTTACAGAAGATGGAGAGACCTTCGATTATCCGCTGACCTTCATATGCCAGATCAATTGCGAGGACATCGCTCCATTTGACAGGGAAGGAAAACTTCCTCATGAGGGAATGCTCTATTTCTTCGGTGCTATCGACGAATGGCTTGGATATGATTCGCCCACCACTCAAGGCAAAGGTGAATGGCCTAAGGGACATTTTGTCGTGAAGTATGCAAAGACCATTAATTTCGAGACCTTCCAGACCTGTATGCTTGTGGACGATGAAGACCAGCAGCTGACAGAGAATGAACTGGAAATCACTTTCTCAGAATGTGAGGATGAGGCTGATGGAATCAGACTTCTCGGTTCTATGCCGGATGATGATATCAAGAGAGGATATCCGGACTTCTGCAACATACTCAGGCTTGCCGGCGATGCTGCGGCGGGGATTGAATTTCCGGAAGGAATGACACTTACACTGATGATGAAGGAATCCGACCTTAAGTTCGGAAACTGGAAAAAGACAAAGGCTTACCTGGGGTAAGCCTTTTGTCGTTATACATAGTATTTCTATTTGTCCGCCTTATCCTTTTTGGCGTATCGTCCATGATTCTTCCCGAAGTTAAAGTTGATTCCCAACGCAAGATTGGTATTCAGGGCATCGATAGGAATGTACTGAGGCGTCACATTCAAGAGGGGAGCGAACGAGTCAAGACCGACAAACACACCGAATCCCGGAAGATGTATATTGATTGCACCACCCCATGAATGTCCGAAATGAGAGAATGCATAATTGGTGGTGATGCTGAACCAGTTGACCGGAGCAACGCTGGCAGCGAGTCTTGCCTCAGACCATGAATATTCACCTTCTATTCTCTGTGTATAAAGAAGTCCGAATGAGAGTCTCTCATAGAATGGCATCCTCGCCTCGATACCTGCGTTGATTGTCGCTGCCAATGATGTCGTCTGGGTGATACCTGACTCGGTTCTTTCAAAATTGAAGGCATTTCCGAGTTCTTCCGTCATGTTCGCAATCTGTTCTTCCATATTATCAGTATCCAACGACTCAAAGCCCTCAAAATGCCATGCTGTCTCAGGAGTCACAGCAGACATACTGTTTTTCCATGTCATCGCTCCCAGATCAAGGATAGAGAATGAAGCCGTGAAATACTTCAGGAAGTCATATGTTGCACCGAAATCAAAGGCGAATCCCATGCTCGGGCTGGATATGGCTTCCATGGCTCGATCAGTATCAATTGCTGTCCAGTCAAGGACATTTCTGTCAGCAGATGAACTTGAATTACCGCTTTCACCTTTGGTCATGAAAGATATGGGGCCTGACATATGCATTGTTCCCTGTGCCTCGACAGCCCATCTTTCTGCTCCCATCTCCATTCTCATCCTGTCCATGGCAATATCAGCCCTGATCACACCAAAAAGAAGTTTGGCTCTTGCACCGACACGCAGATGCTTTCCTATTGAACGGGAATATCCATATGCAAGCTCAGCTCTTGCCATGCCTCTGGCCCCGATATTTGAAATGTCCCATGAATTCTCACCCATGGAACCTCCCACCTTGATGAACCGGAACAGGCTTCCTGGGACATTCATACCAACATCAGCTCTAAGCGAAAGGTCCACTGTATGGAAGCTCTTTCCTGTACGGAAACCGAGCGCTATAAGTCCCAGGTCGAGGTTGGTATTCAGCTTGTTGCTTTCAGCAATATTGGCAAGGAACATTTCATTCGACACATTTGGACTGAGGAAGGTGGCCAAAGGACCGTTCTCGGTAGGGTAGAGGAAGGTGGACAGTCCCAGATTGGTTTCCAGTCCCAATCCAAGGTTTCCCAGTACCGGAAATGCAAAGAATCCTCTATCAGGGGCCATAGCCGGATTCATCTTGTATTTGTATATGTATCCGTTAAGAAAGTATCCGCTTCGGAGATTTGCCTGTGCTGAAACCACTGATGGAATGAGCAGAAGTGCGGCTGCAATGCTGTAGATTATTTTTTTCATGATAAGTCCGTCAATTAGTTTTCATTATTCTCATCATAGTTGAGATCAAGGTTAATACCCTGCGGCAATGTGATGGTGAGCTTCTCGATACCAAGTCCCTGCTCAGTATTCAAGGACTTTCCTGCCATTGCCTCTGATGAGGTTGCAATGAACTGGAGTCTCAGTTTTTCAACCGAAGAAACCGAAGACAATGCGATTAGCATCTCTACCGGGGACTTAGCCGGATTTTCCAGAGTTCCGGCTGCAAGATCCAACTTGAGGTCCACATCTGCGTCCTTGACTTCATTGCCGTCAGCATCCAGCACGACACCGGTAACTGCAAAGTTGAGCGGAATGGTGTTGATCATATCCATACCCACGATGAGTGAATCAAGCCCAAGATCGCTTTCACCATTTAGTCCAAGATCGATATCATAATTCAAGGAAATCCTGAGATCCTCGCCGAAGGCAAGAGGGGAAATGAACTCATATTCCATCTCCACAGAAAATTCCTTGTCTGCCTCGATATTCACAAATCTGTCATCAGTATCGACAAGAATGTCATGGATGGTGATCTTTTCCGGCATTTCCTTCATTATATCACCGATCTTATCCAGCATGATATCCTCATGTCCATCATGCATTCCTCTTCTGGAGAAGAAATACTCCACTTCATCTTCAGCAAGAATGATCAGAGGCTCTGTAGAGTGCTCCTCATGCTCATCACCATCAAAATAAGGTGTGCAGTCTCCAATATGAATATCTGTCTGATGTGTCTTGGAATATGCGGTTATGTTTGCATTCAGGAACATATTGAACGGTGATCCGTTGTCCATCCAGAATCTGAGAACAGGGTTATAAAGATCCACAACCGTACCTTCGGAGGTGAAGATTTCAGGAAGCTCACCGATCTCAACCGTCTTGTCTTCAATTGCGATGTCCAGGTCAAGTTTGACATGGGCTGACTTCATTCTGAGGTTGTCAATCTCGATATCCATGGTAAGAACGGCACAATCAGGAATCCTGGTGGAAGCATAATCTGAAAGAAGGAGATAGAGGTCGCCCTTTACATCCACCGATGCGTCAGGGATATTGATATAACGCTTAACTTTCTTTGTATCTGGATCTTCAACACTCTCAACAGCACCTTCAGGTATATCCATTCGTGTAAAGGAAATCAGAAGTTCAAAAGGATTGTCCTCCGATATTCTTGTATCACTTGTGAAGACGATGGCATTCGGATTGTTCTCATCAATCTTGTAATTGTCAAAATTGTCAGCCTTACCGATCTCCATAAAATCCGGAAAGCTCATAGTAAACCCTTCGCTGATATGAAGAACCGTTCCCTCGGACACCTTGAACCTGTAGAGAAGGGTAGACTCAAGATGAACCTCGTCTATATCGACAATCTGCTCAGGAAGTTCCTTATGCAGGTCAAGACTGAAACTTCTTTCAAGTATCCCCCCTTCAGCCTGGCTGAAATGAATCTCATCAGGAATATTTGTAGGAATTTCACCGACCTGCAGACCACCAAGATCGAATCCCTTATATTTCGGGATGAACTTGACTTCCACGTTGTCATCGAACTTGAGACCACCTTCACCACCGATTTCCACCTCAGGCATTGTGAATGACTGAGTGATCCTGTCATTTCCGAATGACAATGAGATATTGCCCTGTTCGTCCACCTTCAATGGAGTGGAGTCCGATCCCTCAAGATCTCCCAGAAGTGAACTGAGAGGGATTGGAGCCACTTTTCCAAGAGGAATACTAGTATTCTGGAGCAACGTCATGTTCGTATCTATACCCTGGGAAAGATCATACTCCTCATTGACGCAAGATACAAAAGAAAAAGAGGCAGCCAGCGCCAGAATACAACCTGCTGACCAACCATTAAATAGTTTCTTCATCACTAATATTTTAAATTCGTTGCTAAGTTATATATAATAATGAAATAAAACACAATTTTTCGTAAGAAATCATGTGTCATTGCGTACAAAAATGGCGGAGAAGAAGGCGACTCCACACCGGCGAGGAATTCCATGAAGTTCAGGATACTGACTTATGTCGTCTGCTGCCGAATATTATGCTCAGGGCAATAGTGCATACTGCGACAGGGAACATCAGATATTGTTTCCACCGCTCAAGAAACAGTCTAATGCCGGCCACGATTCCATCACTGATCGACTCAGTATCGACAGGATAAAGATAGGCGAGCAGCATGGCCATAGCCCCCGCCATTATTCCCAGAACCAATGCACAGACCAGTGCAATACGACCGTAGTTCCTCTGCCGGTCCACTTCGACCTTGATACCATCCACAGCACGCATCTTCTGCTGAACTTCCAGGAGGAATGTCGGATTATCCTTTACCTGAGGCTTATGTTCAAGAAGGAAAGACTCTATATCATTGTTGTTTTTCATTGCAGCAGGGATTTAAGATGATTACGTCCTGTCGAAAGGTGATATTTTACGGTGCCTTGAGGAATCTGGAGGATGGATGCTATCTCCTTTATGCTCCGGTCCTCAAAATAGTGAAGGACAATCGCGGCCTTTTCCTTCTCCGACAGCCTGTCCAACGCCTGATACAGCTGCTGGTACCTGAATGCCGCATCAGTCTCTTCGGAAGCCATGACATTCAATGCTGCCGGGGCATCAGTTCCGACCATTTCCGGCCTGGCCTTCCTATGATTGTCGATATAGCAGTTATATGCTATCCTGAACAGCCATGTACTGAATTTAGAGAGTCCAAGAAAGGACCCGGAGGCTACGTAGGCCCTTATCAAGGCATCCTGGGCTATGTCATCTGCCTCCTGTGCATTTCCACCACACAGCGCGAGCAGAAATCTTCTCAGTGATTCCTGCTCTGCCCTGACAAGGTCTATGAAACGCTCGGGAGACATTTCTTCTACTTGTTTTCCAATTCCTTTGCTTCAGCTTCCATCTCCCGGGCGAGCATCTTCCTGCCCACAAAGAACGCGATAAGAAGAGCCACGCCGATTGCAAGGAAGCATCCTCCGAAAAGACAAGGAATCGTGAAGGAGTCCATCGACATATGAAAGTCTGTCATCATATTTTTGTTCACGAAGCCGATGATGATGAAAGCCGCACCCATCAGGGTGAATATACATCCTCCGGTAAGTCGCTTGAGAAGTCTCTCCTTGATTGTTCCCGATCCTTTATGTTCCTGCTGCGCCTTGAAGAACTCGGCATCTATTGTCGCTCCGGACTCTATGGCCCTGAGCATGATTTCCGTCTTGCGGTTTGTCTCATTCTGACGTGTGCGGTTCACAAGCCATACAATCATCACCGGCAGCACCACGCAGATTCCGATAGGTACTAAAATAGGTACTAAAGTTTCTACCATATTGCTATTATTTTATACGTTACTGTTCCCGCCCTCCTGAGCGTTTTCATTCATTAGACGGAAGGTGAGCGGAAAAGGTTGGAAAATTTCAGCATTAATTTACTAATTCGCTGATTACAATGAGTTTGAACGGACGAAGCATATTGCCTGACAGCTCTTTTATGTCATCTTACCTTACATCAATAACAGCCATGTCTCCATGGGTGCCGATTCGGAAAGGAGGTCCCCAAAGAGAAATGCCGCTTGATACGAATATGTGGGAATGAGTCCATTTCCGGTATCCGTGGCTTTGCTCGAAAATACAGTCTGTAAGCCAGTTGAGTGGCCATATCTGACCTCGGTGGGTATGACCGCTTATCTGTATGTCCACTTCAAGTGAGTCCGTTCCGACAAGGTTGTATGGCTGGTGGTCAATCACAATCATAGGAAGAGCGCTGTCTGCTCCTTCTATCAGTTCCTCAAGCGGTTTTCTGCTTCGGTTGCTCATATCGTCCCTACCGATGATCTGTAATCCTCCCGGAAGGGTGACGATGCTGTCACGCAACAGGTGGACCGGGGTGTGTTCAAGAAAGTCCTCACATGCTTCGATCCCGCTGATATATTCATGGTTCCCGGGCACCATATAAATGCCCCAAGGTGCCTTCAACTCTGACAGCACTTCAGCATAAGGTTCCTGAATAAGCGGTCTGACACTGTTGTCTATCAGGTCTCCAGCAATCAGAATGAGGTCAGGATTCTGGGAATTGATCAGTTTCACGTACCTCTTCAAGGCAGATACGCTTGTACCATATCCCAGATGCACATCGCTGATAGCAGCTATACGGACAGGGGAGGGATTCTGATATTTATCCAAGCTGATGTCAATGTGCTCGACACGCGGATTTCTATAATTAATATATCCTCCGCAAAGAATGCACAGGGTCAGCGGCAGGGCAAACAGCAGAGAATGCTTCATCGCCGGCACAAAGATTCCGGCCACGTCAAAAACAGCAAGAAGCAGCACAACATACAGCAGAAAGGCCATCCACACAGCTCCGATATGGTACATCGATTTCAGCAGCAGAGCCGGAATCCGTGCATCCCGAAACCCGATGGCAGCAAACAGAGAAAATGCAGCCAGCCAGAACAGTACGGTGACAATCACCTTGCCCCATACAGGCACACTGCCCATAGCCTGCCACACTCTCATGAACAGATATCCGTTACCGGCAAGATAAACCACCGGAAGCATCATGAACGCAATCTTCATAATATTTAAATTCTCAAAATGTTACCATCTGCCAGCAAAGGAAAGGTGGAGGGGAAGCCATATTTACATCTTCGCAAATATACAGATTTTAGGCTTATGCCTGACTGAAAACCGTTCTTATCACCTGAAAGGTCCCGACATTTATGGGAATTTTCATAATTTTGTCGTCTCAAATAATTATATAGGATGAAAAAGAAGATAGGAAGCTTATTCAAGATATATATAGTCGATGCCCTGAGCTTCATGGCCATGGGACTCTTCTGCTCACTCATACTTGGTCTGATCATCAAGCAGATAGCACTGATTCCAGGCCTTGGCTTTCTCATGGATATTGCGGCGGTGCTGCAGTCTGCGCCTGTCGTTGGCGGATCCATCGGTCTTGCCATAGCACTTGGCCTTAAACGTGCTCCGCTGGTTACGATATCAGCAGTGGCTGTCGGTGCCTTAGGGTATCAGTTCGGAGGACCTATAGGGGCATACCTTGCATCCATCGTCGGGGTAGAGGCGGGGTCTCTTGTATCCAAACGAACTCCCGTAGACATAATAGTCACCCCTCTTACTGCAGTCGTGGCAGGAGGCCTGTTCGCTGCATATTGCTGTGCACCGATAAACGAGTGGGTGATGTCACTTGGAGAAATCATCAACCGGGCAACCATGCTCAATCCTTTCATAATGGGAATAATCGTCTCGGTTTCAGTCGGATGTATCCTCACTCTTCCCATCAGTTCCGCCGCACTCTGCATCTCCATAGGCATCGGCGGACTGGCTGCAGGAGCTGCAACAGCAGGATGCTGTGCACAGATGATCGGCTTTGCTGTAATAAGCTACAAGGACAATGGAGTAGGGGGGCTGATCTCACAAGGGCTCGGCACATCCATGCTTCAGGTCGGCAATATTGCCCGTAAACCGATAATATGGCTGGCTCCGACCCTCACGTCAGCGATTCTTGGACCTGTTTCAACAGTCTGGCTGAAAATGACTAACAATGCTGCCGGAGCTGGTATGGGAACTGCAGGTCTGGTGGGACCTCTCGGATGCTGGGACACAATGTCGGCCACCACAGACCATGGGATCCTGATCGCAGAAATCATAGGGCTCTACTTCATCGCACCAGCAGTCCTCAGCCTTTTCTTCCACTTCATAATGAAGAGACTCGGCTGGGTAAGGGACGGGGATATGAAGCTGCAAGCCTAGTACCCAAGTACATTCGTGTAAATATATCCGCTGTTTGCTTCAGGAGATACACCTTTTCTTCTGAAAAGTTCCGAGACTGTAACAAGGGAGTAACCGCGGTTCTTCAGTTCGGGAATCATGAGTTTCAGAGCTTCCACAGTGTTGACATTACCTTCAAAGTCGTGAAGAAGAATGATGTCACCATCCTTGACCTGAGCCATGATGTCGTCGAATCTCATCTGTGCGGAACGCTCAGCTTCCCAGTCCTGACATCCTACACCGCAGATGAATGTATGTCCGACAGCCGCATGCATTGAAGGATTATGATCTATATATGGAGGGCGGAAAAGGGTAGGGCGGATACCGGTATATTTCTCAACCAGATCATCTGTACGCCTGATTTCTTCCACGAAATCCTCTATGGGAAGCTGTGTCATGAATGAGTGGGTGTATGAGTGGTTCTGAATCTCACACCCCATATCAACTGCCCTGTTCATAAGTACTGCCGTGGAATCATTTATATTCTGCCCGATCACAAAAAAAGACGCAGGAACATTATGTTCTTTGAGGATATCCAGAATCTCAGAGGTAATTTTACTATCTGGTCCGTCATCAAAACTTAAAGCGACATATTGAGAGGGAGAAGCTGCACATGAAACAAGCAGTATCGACATGAGAGGTAAAATAATTCTACGCATCTTTAATTATATTTAGCATTCAAAGATAATGATTGTCAACTGAATCTGCAACCTACAACTCATTTTTGCTGAAAAACTCTTCACTTGAATTTTCATCATATTTTCATTTTCAAAGTAATATTCATACTTTTGTGGCACACAATTCGATTGTATAAAATCAAAAAACGGATTTTATGAATATATATGACTTCAAGGTACGTAACGCCAAGGGCGTGGAGGTGCCGATGACAGAGTATCAGGGAAAAGTTCTTTTGATTGTAAACACAGCTACAGGATGCGGATTTACACCTCAATACGAGGGTTTGCAGAAACTGTACGATAAATACAAGGACAAAGGGCTGGAGATTCTGGACTTCCCATGCAACCAGTTCGGACATCAGGCTCCTGGCACTGAGGAGGAGATACAGGAGTTCTGTACACTGAAATACAAGACAACTTTCCCTCTGTTTGCAAAGATTGATGTGAACGGAAAGGACGCAGCCCCTTTGTTCACGTTTCTCAAGAATCAGAAAGGGGGATTCCTCGGAGATGATATCAAGTGGAATTTCACAAAGTTTCTTGTTACGCGCGACGGTAAGGTGATCGAGCGTTATGCTCCTGTCACAAAACCGGAAAAAATAGAAAACGACATACTGAAACTACTATGAATGAGATGCTGAAACTGGGTAACCAGCTGTGCTTTCCGCTCTATGCATGCGCTAAGGAGGTTGTCAGAAGATATACACCTCTGCTCGAACCACATGGACTCACTTATACACAATATATAGCGATGATGGTGATGTGGGAGCATAAGTCCATCAGTGTCAAGGATATGGGAAAATTGCTTTTCCTTGATTCCGGCACACTTACGCCCATGCTCAAGAAGATGGAAAAGGCTGGATGGATCAACCGGCAGAGATCAAAAGAAGACGAACGCAAAGTGATTCTGACGATTACTGAAAGGGGAGAGCAACTACAGGAGGAAGTAGCCGAAATACCCGTTAAGATGGCAGGTTGCGTGACTTTGGAAAATGAAGAATCGATTCAGCTGTATACGCTCCTGCACAAAATGATGAAGACTTTCTAATAAATGAAGAGGAAACACTTATATTTTGTCGCTGCAGTCATCTGGGGAATCCCCGGAATAACAATTACTCTCAAAGGTATCAGTGCATATCGAATGCAGCCATCAGAAAATATCTGGTGGCTGCTGCTGATTACCATTTGTGTCTTGTCAGGTTTCTTCCTGATGTTCCGCAAGATAGTGAACAGATACTGCAGGAGGATAGCCTCATTACCTGAAAATGTGAAAATCTGGCAGACATTCCCGACTCGTGGATGGGTTCTCCTTATTTTCATGATGGGCCTTGGAATCGCTCTCAAGCATATTCCAGGAATCCCTTCATCATTCACAGCATCATTCTATACCGGACTCGGACCTATGCTGGTGTTCTCCTCCTTAAGATTTATGGCTGAGATGAAATGCGGGTAGGATAGTTTTGCGAATAGTCAGATTTACCCGAGGTCAACTATAAGCAAGTACTTTTCACGAGACAGGCACTGGCGAAAAGAAGTGCGAAAATCATCAGGTTCATTGCTGTTCTGCCCAGAAGCGGGTTTATTGCTGATCCAGCCGATTGCCTGAGGTCGTGCCAGGTCTTGATATGTAGAACCAGGTAAATCAAGGGAATAGCCAAAGCCCAAACAGGCATGCCAAGCCAGATAGGAATCATGACAAGCATTCCGATAAAGCCGGACAGCAGGTACGCTATGCTCATGACCTTTTGGCCGAAAATCACTACTGTTGTGCGTTTGCCGACTGCAGCATCGTCTTCCATATCCCTATAGTTGTTGACCACGAGTACATTGGCGGCGAGAAGACCAATAGCTAAAGAAGTCTCTAAAACAGGACTTGCAGAGTCCCAGGATGATGTCTGAAGATACCAGGTCAGTACGACCGGCACGATGCCGAAGAAGATAATCACGGCGACATCTCCCAATCCATGGTGTGACAGAGGATATGGCCCTGCGCTGTATGCTAATGCGAAGCACATGATCAGGATGCCGGCGATGATGAGCCACCAGGGACCGTAAATCAGCATTGCACATCCTACGGCAGCAGCGATTCCTAATGTTATGAATGTCGCTGCTTTCATGGCCTTTGGAGAGATCTCACCTTCCGTTACTCCTCTGCGGAATCCGGCACGTCCTTTCTTGTCTATCCCGTTCTTGAAATCATAATACTCGTTGCCGAAATTGGCTGCTATCTGCGCAAGGATTGCGAATGCGAGACACAGCAGAGCAGGAATTGCCTTGAAGGAGCCGGTCAGAATTGCGCACCCTGTCCCGGCAATCACTCCTGCAACGCTTACATGAAGTGTCCTGAGCCTCATGGCTTCTATCCAGTGCCTTATCATATCGTTGCCTTTTTGCCTACATACATACGGCAGATGCCGAAAGTCATCGGTGTATGTTCGACTACGGCAAAGCCTGCTGACTTCATCATTCCGATGAACTTGTCCGGTGAAGGAAAACGCAGGACTGATGCAGGAAGGTATTCATATGCACTGCGGTTTCCTGATACGAGGCCTCCTATTGCAGGAAGAATCTTCAGGAAATACAGTTTATAGCACCAGCGGATGAAGGCGTTGGAAGGTACCGACAGTTCCAGGATCACAAGTTTACCACCCGGAACCAGCACCCTGAACATCTCGCTGAGCCCGATCTCAAGATGTTCGAAATTGCGCACACCGAATCCTACGGATATGCGATCGAACGTGCCATCCGGGTAGGGAAGCGCCTCACAATCTGCTACCGACAATTCTGCAGACACAGCGGTTTTCATTATCTTCTCCCTGCCTATGGCCATCATTCCTTCGGATATATCAACTCCCGTCACTTTGCTTCCCGGAGCGACCTTCTGAGCGATTTCAATCGTAAAGTCTGCCGTCCCGCAAGCTACATCAAGCACTTTCATCGGTTTGTCTGTGTCGGCAATCTCACGGACAGCCTTCTTTCTCCAGCCCTTGTCGATATTGAGGGAAAGGATATGATTCAACTTGTCATAGTCAGGGGCAATGTTGTCAAACAATTTTCTGATTCCTTCTTTCTTTGCCATATTTATTTCTGTTTTCTTCTGATAAAAGATATGTATGTCAGCAGGATTACATTCATCGATGTAAAGTTAAAATTATGTAGTAAGAAATCAAAGCAATCTCGGCTTCAATCATTTGTATCCGCAAATATAGATTCCTGTGAGTGCTTGTTACTTTAATGTAGAAGGAGTTGCAGAGAAACGGATGTTCCAATCTGCAACTCTTGTCTTTATAACTTATTGAGAGATAAATCCGAATTTAACGGTCAAGAATAAGATACACTATCTCTTGTCCATTATTCCGAAGTGCTCCCATTGCTCAGGTGGGAAATTGTTCTTGATGGTCTGACGGTAGCCCATAGCGAGTTCCTTGACATCAGCAAGTTGTTCGTTTGCCGCCTGGAGCTTTTCGGATACTGTCTGC
>JAFVVN010000045.1 GCA_017502125.1 Bacteroidales bacterium
CAGACGGAACAGGAAGCATGCTTGTGGAAGCCGGCGGAAAGAGCGAAACGAATACATTCGAATACTCGGTCAACGGCAACCTGCTCTCTCTGATCGAAGGTGACGATACCACCGGCATTCCTATCTCATTCGACAAGAAGATAATGGTGGCGGAAATGAGCGGAGAAATCCTGGGACTCGAAGGAGATGCCGCAAAGGTGAAGGTCTATTTCGAGAAGAAGTAAACCACACGGAATACACATGTGAATGACAGGGCGACCCGAAAGGGCAGCCCTGTCTTTTGTTGATAAGTTTGTTTGATACATAGGGGCATTTTGTGTATTTTTGCTGACCTATATTAAACATGTTTTCCGCTATGTCCTTCGTTCATCTTCATGTCCATACACAGTATTCGATTCTTGACGGCCAGGCTTCCATCGGGAGCCTTTTCGAGCGTGCAAAGGAGCTGGGAATGCCGGCTCTGGCCATCACGGACCATGGAAACATGTATGGCGTGAAGGAGTTCCTGAAGGTGGCGAAGAAGTTCCCGGAGGTGAAGCCGATCATCGGCTGCGAGATATATGTGACCAGGCACTATGACCACAAGCTCAAGGACAAGGACCACAGAGGATATTACCACCTCATTCTTCTTGCCAAGAACTACAACGGCTACAAGAACCTGATGAAGATTGTGTCCACCGGACATATCGAAGGAAAATACTATGAGAAACCGCGCGTGTCTCACGAAATTGTGGAGATGTATGCGAAGGATCTTGTATGCTGCTCTGCCTGCATCGCAGGAGAGGTGCCGAGAGCCATCATTGCAGGGGACATGAAGGGCGCCGAGGAGGCCATCATGTGGCACAAGAAGGTGTTCGGGGATGATTTCTACCTTGAGGTACAGCAGCACAAGACAGAGGTTCCTGGGCTGTCACAGGAGGTCTACGAAAGGCAGCTTATAGCCAACGAAGGCATCTTCGAACTGGCTGAAAAGACGGGAACCAAGGTGGTGGCCACAAACGACGTCCACTTCACACGCAAGGAGGACGGACCGGCTCACGACAGACTTATATGTCTCACCACAAATGCCTATCTCACCGATCCTGACCGAATGAGATACACCCAGCAGGAGTACCTCAAGAGTGAGGAAGAGATGCTGGACATGTTCTACAAGCATCCGGAAACCCTCAGCAACACCCTTGAAGTGGCCGGGAAGATAGAAAGCTACAAGATCGACAAGGACCCGATCCTGCCGAAATTCGACCTGCCGGCAGATTTCATGGCGGAAATAGATACATATCTTGAGAAATACAAGCATATCATCGATGAGGGAAGATGCGACAAGAGCGGTAACGAGCGAGGGGAGGAATTCTGCAACTCCGTGGCCTTCCTCTGCCATCTGACGTACAAGGGAGCCCAGGAAAGATATGGAGACACCCTCAACGACGAGCAGGCGGAACGCATCGAGTTCGAGCTCAAGACCATATGCAAGATGGGATTCCCGGACTACTTCCTCATCGTGCAGGACTTCATTGCAGCTGCACGCTCAGAAGGCATTTCGGTGGGTCCCGGACGTGGTTCCGCAGCAGGATCTGCAGTGGCATACTGCCTCAAGATCACGAATATAGACCCTATCAGATATGACCTCCTCTTCGAGAGGTTCCTCAACCCGGACCGTATCAACATGCCCGATGTCGACATCGACTTTGACGATGACGGACGTTATAGGGTGTTCCAGTACATCGAGGAGAAATACGGAAAGGACCATATATCACATGTGATCACCTACGGTACGATGGCTGCGAAATCTGCCATCAAGGATGTGGCACGTGTAAGCAATATTCCGATCCCTGAATCGAACAGGCTCACGAAGATGATTCCTGACAAGCCTATCGTGCAGATGGAGGATACGGAAGAACCTTTCAATGAAGGAGATACACTTGAGGATGGTCAGAAACTGATAACAAAGAAAGTCGAGGTTGACGACCCTGACAATCCGGGAAACAGGATCACAGTCGAAAAGCAGTTCAAGAAATACAAGAAGGAAGTTTCATACAAGCCGAAGCTCAAGAACTGCTACAAGCTCATTCCTGAACTCAAGGAGGAGCTCGCAAACGGAAGCGATGAGATCAAGGATGTGCTGAACTATGCTGGAAAGCTTGAGGGATGCATCCGCCAGACAGGTGTCCATGCATGTGCCATGATCATCGGACGAGGAAACCTCACCGAATATATCCCTATCTGCATCGCCAACGACAAGCTCACAGGCGAAGAAGTATGGGTCTCGCAGTATGACGGCCACTACATCGAGGAGGTGGGAATGCTCAAGATGGACTTCCTCGGCCTGAGGACCTTGTCCATCATCAAGGAATGCCAGGCCAACATCAAGAAGCGTTTCGGAATCGAGTTCGACATCGAGAAGATTCCCATCGATGATGCTGAAACATATGCACTCTACGGCCGTGGAGACACGACAAGCGTGTTCCAGTTCGAATCTCCCGGCATGAAGGAATGGCTCATAAAGCTCCAGCCGACCCGATTCGAGGACCTTATAGCCATGAACGCCCTCTACCGTCCGGGTCCTATGGACTATATCCCTGACTTCGTGGACAGAAAGCAGGGACGCAAGCCCATCGAATATGACCTTCCGGCGATGGAGGAGATTCTTCAGGACACCTATGGAATCACCGTATACCAGGAGCAGGTGATGCTTCTTTCACGTAAGCTGGCCGACTTCACCCGAGGCGAGGCCGACACGCTTCGTAAGGCCATGGGAAAGAAGATCATCGACCTGCTGAACTCACTCAAGGACAAGTTCATCAACGGTGGCATAAAGAACGGTCATCCGCAGGAAATCCTTGAAAAGATATGGAAGGACTGGGTGAAGTTCGCATCCTATGCCTTCAACAAGTCCCACGCGACCTGCTATGCCTGGGTCAGCTACCAGACCGGCTGGCTCAAGGCACACTATCCTGCCGAATTCCAGGCAGCCAACCTGACCAAGAACCTCTCCAACATGGACGAGATCAAGAAGATCATGGATGACTGCAAGAAGAACGGAATCAAGGTGCTCAATCCTGACATAAACGAATCGGATGCACGCTTTACGGTCAACCAGAACGGAGAAATCCGCTTCGGTCTTGGAGGTATCAAGGGATTCGGAGACAACATCGTGCGCGCAATCCTCGCAGAACGCGAAGAAAACGGCCAATTTGCCGATATCTTTGACTTTGTGGAGAGGATGTCCGGAATAGTGAACAGGAAGGCATTTGAGTCCCTTCTGCACGCCGGAGCGTTCGACAACTTCGGAATATGCCGCAAGCAGTTCATGCTTCCATGCAAGAACGGAGACATATTCCTCGACACCCTGCTCCGATATGGGGAACTTTATAAGAAAGACAGCATGGACAGCAGCATCTCCCTCTTTGGTGAGATCGAGGAACTCAAGCCGGAAAGGCCTGAAATTCCTGCAATGGTGGGTGATGAGGACATCCTTGAACGCCTTAGATTTGAAAAGGAGCTCGTGGGAATGTATCTTTCCTCGCATCCGCTGGACCAGTATGCCTTCGAGATAGAGAACTTCACCACATGCCCTGTCAGCGAACTGGACGCACTGGTGGCCGACTGCGAGGCCAGGAAAGCAAAGCAGAAGGCATATATAGCCGGATTTGTCACCTCCACCCAGCAGATGACCACAAAGACAGGCCGGCCATGGTCAAAGACAGTCATCGAGGACTATAACGGAAGCTACGAACTGGCTCTCTTCGGAAAGGACCACGAGGCCTTCATGAGCTATATGCAGCTGCACAGCGCCATATTCATCGAGGGGGACATCGAGGAGAAATATTTCATCAAACCGGAAGAGAAGGCCCAGGGAAAGACTTCTCCATACGCCTTCAGGGTCAAGAAGATAATGCTGCTGGGAAATGTGACCGACACCTTCATCAAAGGTTTCTCCATCAGCATATCCACCCCTATGCTCTCCCCTGAATTCAGGGAAAGGCTCGTGAAGATGATCAAGTCCAACAAAGGCACGGTCCCTCTCACCATGTTCCTTTACGACCCTGAAAAGAAATGGAACATAGAATTCCTTTCGCGCAAGTTCAGAGTGGCTGTGACGGCTCCTTTCATCGAAGAACTGACATCCATGGGAATAAAATACAGCGTAATAAAGAAATAAGTCATGACTGAGGTACACAAGATCGACACACGGGGACCGGAAGTGGTCTCTGAACTTCAGAAACTTCCATCCTACACGATAGGCTGCGTGAACTGGGAGGAATTTCCGTACAGACCTGAAGTGAACTTCAGGATAGGATATTCCGACGAGGCCCTGGCCATTCTTTTCGAAGTGAAGGAAGAGAATATACGCGCAGTGACCCTCGATGACTGCGGCCCTGTATGGGAGGACAGCTGCTGCGAATTTTTCGTGGAGAATCCTTCGGGAGAAGGATACTTCAACTTTGAACTGAACTGTATAGGCACTCTCCTGGCAGCAAGGCGCAGGTCAAGGACGGAATTCGAGTTCCTGAGTCATTTTCCCATCGGGCTTCCATCACCCGACTTCCACTGTCCGCAGTTCTTTCAGGAAATATCATTTAGAAGATAAGACGTGCATACACAGGATAGTGATCGGAAACGAAGGCTTTATCAGCATATTTTTCGGTCACAGTCCTGTATTCCGGACATCCGCTGAATCCTGAGATATAGATATAGTCTATTATCTTGTCGGTCTTTGCCGTACTCCATCCGTTGAATGTGTTGCGGTTGTCGGTCTTGTCAGCAATCTTTCTCGTACTCTGCATCCTTGCATCAAGATTCACAAGAGCCGGATTTGTCGGCTTGATGTTGAAATCTCCCGTAAGCACCATAGGATATCCCTCAGGATTGATGCTGTCTATCCTGTCTACGATGAGTTGCAGACCGTTTTTCTGAGCCTGCGCGCCCACATGGTCAAGATGCGTGTTAACGAAATAGAACTTCCTTCCTGTCTTCCTGTCCTTCATAAGTGCCCAGGTGGCAGTCCTGAAACATGCAGCATCCCAACCCTTGGAAGGCTTGTCAGGGGTCTCTGAGAGCCAGAATGTGCCCCATTTAAGAAGCTTCACTCTCTTTTTGTTCCAGAAGATGCTCATGTGCTCACCTTCCTTCTTTCCGTCCTCCCTGCCAACTCCCACAGACTTATAATCCCGTGCAAATTCCTCGATGAAGGCAATCTGGAAATCATGAGCCTCCTGCACACCGAAAACATCCGGTTTCTGTGCATTGAGCATCCCTATAGTGGCAGGACATCTGTACTTCCATGAATTGGTGCCGTCATTAGCCACTCCCAATCTTATGTTATACGACATCACCTTAAGCTCAGGAACACCTTCCTGACTTTTCCTGGCATCCAGACTGCAAGGAAACAACAGCAGGGATGCAAGCAATATTGCAAACGCCTTCTTCATATGCTACGAATCTGTCTTTTATTTCAGTGTAAATGGAACAGTAGCCCTGACATCCTTCGAAGACGAAGCAAGAAGTGCCTGGAACTCACCCGGCTCGGCAACCCACTTATGGTTCTCTGCATCGAACCAGCTGAGGTCTTCCTCCGATATCTCGAATGTCACCTTTGCTGTCTCTCCGGCCTTCACATATACCTTCTCAAATCCCTTGAGTTCCTTTGCAGGACGGTCGATGGAGGCCTCAGGGTCAGCGATATAAAGCTGAACAACCTCTGCTCCGTCGCAGTCTCCCACATTCTTCACGACCACAGAAACCTCGACAGTACCTCCCTTCTTCATGACAGGCTTTGAAACCTTTGCGTCAGTATATTCGAACGAAGTGTAGCTGAGACCATGACCGAACGGCCACTGCACCGGAACATCCTTGGAATCATACCATCTGTAGCCGATATATACACCCTCGGAGTAGTGTGTCTGCCAGAATTCGTCTCCCTCTTCCTTGATTCCGGGATACTGGGCCTCAGTCTTGATAGGGCCGTCTTCATACCTGAAAGGCACTGAGAACGGAAGCTTGCCCGAAGGATTGACCTTTCCTGTGAGCACGTCCGCAAGGGCATTTCCTGTCTCGGTACCGCCATACCAACCCTGAACGATGGCGTCAGCCCTGTCTGCCCATGGCATTGAAACCGGTGATCCTGAAATATTTACAACCACCAGCTTGCCGGCAACCTCAGCAAGAGCATCGATGACATCCTGCTGATCGTAAGGAAGGAAGGTGTCGTAACGGTCTGTGCTCTCGTTGTCCTGATGTGCACTCTTGTTGAGACCTCCTACGAAAATCACATATTCAGCATCCTTTGCAGCCTCCACGGCCTCAGCTATGAGAACCTTAGGGGAACGGTTGTCTGTGAGGTCCTGACCGGTGTCAACGGCATTGTATGATGTCGAGGTGTCTCCTACATAACCGCGTACCCACACGACCTCAGCCTTGTCGCCATATGCGTTTCGGAGTCCCTCAAGCGGATTGACCTCATATGCCGTCTTGAGGTTCGAGCTTCCGCCTCCCACAACCATCTTCTTCACAGCGTTCTCACCCACGACGAGAATCTTTCCTCCTTCCGGAACATTCAGAGGAAGCACATTGTCCTCATTCTTGAGAAGAACCACACCTGCAGCTGAAATCTCGCGTGCAGCCTGATAATGCTCAGGGCATACGAAACGTCCGTAATTAGGCTCAGGACGCATGCTGGTGCGGAAAATGGTACGAAGGATACGGCGCACCTTGTCGTCGAGTTCCTTGGTTGTGTAGGTTCCGTTACGCAGACCCTTGAGATACGGATCAGCCATATGATAGCTCCTGTAACTGTCGCTCGCAGCACCGCTGAGACCGTTTGTCCAGGTACCCATTTCTATATCGAGACCGTTAAGGATGGCTTCCCTGCTGTCACGGCAGCCTCCCCAGTCACTCACCACTACTCCATCGAAGCCCCACTCTCCCTTGAGAATGTCACAGAGGAGCTTCTCGTTGTGGCAGTTGAACTGACCGTTGTAGAGATTATATGAACCCATTATAGCCCATGCATCACCTTCAGTAACAGCGGCCTTGAATGCCGGGAGATAGATTTCATAGAGGGTCCTGTCGTCAACCACAGAGTTCGACTGTGTGCGCTGAAACTCCTGATTGTTCACCGCATAGTGCTTCACACAAGCTGCCACACCGTTCTCCTGGACACCTTTCACATAAGGAACCACCATCTTTCCGGCAAGGTAAGGGTCCTCACCCATATACTCGAAATTACGTCCGTTAAGAGGAGTACGGCAGATGTTGATTCCAGGACCGAGAAGGATGTCCTTCTTGCGGTAACGCGCCTCTTCACCGATGCTGCGGCCATAAAGGAGGGACATTTCCTTGTCCCATGTCGCCGCAAGATTGATAAGAGCAGGGAAAGCCGTGCAGGAGTCATTGGTCCATCCTGCCTGATCCCACTCGTCCCAAAGCACCTCGGGACGGATTCCGTGAGGACCGTCAGTGTGCCATACTTCAGAAATACCAAGACGAGGCACTCCACGCGAACTGAACTTGGACTGGGCTGTGGTCATTCCCACCTTTTCCTCAAGTGTCATGCGTGCAAGCGCATCCTCAACCCTCTCCTCAACTGGAGCATATGGGTCAAGATAGGTAGGACCATCGTACTTCGGATGACCGCAGCAGGCTGCAAGAGTCACTGCAAGAGCTGATAATAGGATCTGTTTCTTCATGTTTATCATTCATTTCCACAAAAATAATTTTTGTTCTGAGGATTTCAAAGTTTTTCTCTTTAAGATTTAAGTTCTTAACTTTGCAGTCAGGCGACAGTTCCATAAAAATCAGTAAACGATATAACATAACATGGCAGAAGAAACATTCGCAGACCTCGGCAGAGTCGAGGCTATATCAAGACTTTATGAAGGAACCCCGTTCAAACCGTTCCGCAGCAGCTGGTTCGAGACATCGGGAAAGTCTTTTGTTACCACCCATTCACGTACCTTCATCGAAGGAATAGACTTTGACCTCATCTATTTTCCATTGAAGCACCTCGGATACAAATGCGTGGTGGGAGTGACCGGTGAACTCTATGCTGAATTCTCTCATCCAAAGACAATGGATATACGCCTTGGAGTATCATCGAAGCTAGATTTCAAACATATATCCGAAATATGGGAAGGAGTGGTTGCAGCCGCAAAGGAGCATGGATATTCTCAGGTCAACCTTGATCTCGTGCCTTCTCCAAACGGACTTTTCGTCAGCGTGTCCTCCACCGGAGAAACATCCCTCCTGAATGCCAAAAGACGTCCTGCAGGCAAAAGCATGGACCTTATATGCGTCTCTGACAATCTTGGAGCCGCATTCATGGGATTTCAGGTGCTCGAAAGGGAGAAAAGAGAATTCGAGAAAAGCGGAGACACAAAGGCCCAGCCTGAACTGGATGAATACAAGAACCTGGTAGGGGCCTATCTCAAACCACAGATAAACCCTCAGACGGTAAAGCTTCTCGAAGACGCAGAGATAATACCGTCCTACGGATATCTCGTGACAAGAGGTCTTGCAGACGCAGTGAAAAGGCTTGTGCGTGACAGCGGACTTGGAGCAAAGATCTATGTGGACAAGCTTCCTTTTGCAGGAAAGACCTTCGAACTGGGCAAGGAACTGAACATAGACCCCATTTCAGCCGCATTGAACGGTGGTGAAGACTACAGGCTGCTCTTCACGATTCCTATCGGAAAGCACGACAAGTTCCGCCACGACTTCCAGACCTTCGACATCATCGGCCATCTCGCCAAGCCGGAAGTCGGAGCCTGCATAGTCACCCCGGACGGAGTGGAACTCCCGATCAAGTCACAGGGCTGGAAAAACGAATAGACAAACTAAAAAAGGCACGGAATTCATTGATTCCGCGCCTTTTTTCTTCATGTAAAATCATTTAAAGTTTTCTGAGGAGATTGCTCAGGCTGACCTCCTTGGAGATGATGGCGTGGAGATCCTCGATCTTCACACGCTGCTGCTCCATTGTGTCGCGGTGACGGATGGTCACGCAGCGGTCGTTGAGCGAATCATGGTCCACAGTGACGCAGAACGGTGTTCCGATGGCGTCCTGACGGCGGTATCTCTTACCGATGGAATCCTTCTCGTCATACTGGCAGTTGAAATCGAACTTGAGAGAGTCCATGATCTCTCTTGCGAGCTCTGGAAGACCGTCCTTCTTGATCAGAGGAAGAACCGCCACCTTCACCGGTGCAAGAGGTGCAGGAATGCTCAGAACCACGCGGCTCTCGCCATTGTCGAGCTGCTCCTCCTTGTATGAGTGAGAAAGGACTGCAAGAACCATACGGTCCACTCCGATGGATGTCTCGACTACGTATGGAACATAGTTCTCACCGAGTTCAGGATCGAAATACTGGATCTTCTTTCCTGAGAACTTCTGGTGGTTTCCGAGGTCGAAATCTGTACGTGAGTGGATTCCCTCAAGCTCCTTGAAGCCGAACGGGAAGCGGAACTCGATGTCAGTAGCCGCATTTGCATAGTGTGCAAGCTTGTCATGATCGTGGAAACGGTAGTTCTCGTCACCCATTCCAAGAGCTGTGTGCCATGCCATACGGTTCTCCTTCCACTTTGCGAACCAGTCGAGCTCAGTGCCAGGCTTGATGAAGAACTGCATCTCCATCTGCTCGAACTCCCTCATACGGAAGATGAACTGACGTGCGACGATCTCGTTTCTGAATGCCTTACCGATCTGAGCAATACCGAAAGGAATCTTCATTCGTCCTGTCTTCTGAACGTTAAGATAGTTCACGAAGATACCCTGTGCTGTCTCCGGACGAAGATAGATCACGTTAGCGCCTTCTGTAACGCTACCCATCTGGGTGCTGAACATAAGGTTGAACTGACGTACTTCCGTCCAGTTCTTGGTTCCTGAAATAGGGCAGGCGATCTCGCAGTCAATGATGATCTGGCGAAGCTCTGCAAGGTCATTTGCATTCAGAGCGTCAGCCATTCTCTTACGCACTGCGTCGATCTTTGCCTGGTTGCGGAGGACATTAGGGTTTGTAGCCCTGAACTGCTCCTCGTTGAATGCATCCGCAAACTTCTTCTTTCCCTTCTCGACATCCTTCTCGATCTTCTCCTCGAGTTTGCCGATGTAGTCCTCGATGAGAACGTCGGCACGATATCTCTTCTTTGAATCCTTGTTGTCGATGAGAGGGTCGTTGAAGGCACCTACGTGACCTGAAGCCTCCCATGTGCGAGGATGCATGAAGATTGCAGCATCGATTCCCACGATATTCTCGTGAAGGCGTGTCATGGCCTCCCACCAATATCTCTTGATGTTGTTCTTGAGCTCCGAACCGAGCTGACCATAGTCATAAACGGCTCCAAGACCGTCGTAGATCTCACTTGAAGGGAAAATGAATCCATACTCCTTGCAATGAGCTACGAGAATTTTAAAAAGTTCTTCCTGTGTCATAATAGCTTATAGTTTTACAATTTAATTTCACTTAAGGGCTTCATCACGAAATCACGCTCGTACATCAGTTTGTGCGGTATCGTAAGTTCCTCACAATCAATAACATTATCTCCAAACAGAAGGATATCTATATCAACAGTGCGGTCATGATATATCCTCTTCCCATCTTCATCATATTCCGGTGCCTCCGTCCTTCCCAACTTCCTTTCTATATCCTTGCACTTCTCAAGTATCATCAGCCCTTCGGCCTCAGGATTATACCCACGCGGAAGGATGAGTTCATAATGCACCGCCGCATTCAGAAATCTTTCCTCACTCTCGAATCCCCATGGTTCCGTCTCATAAAGCGAAGAAACGGCCCTATAAGGAGTTTTCAGCTCAATATTGAGCAATGACAAGGCTGTCTCGATATTCCATGCCCTGTCGCCCTTATTCGAGCCCAAAGAGAGATATAAGTCCACCTTCTCCATATTCTCCGGATGCGACTGCATAGGCAGGGCATCCTCTGCTCTTCAATCGTCAAGGCCGAGCTCCACAAGAGCCTCTTCAGACATCCTGCTCTTGTCCCAGACCGGTTCCCAGACCAGATCCACCCTCACACTCACGACTCCGGGAACATCATCCACGGCCGCCCTCACCTGCTCCACAACATAGTCAGCCATAGGACAGTTCGGTGCGGTCAACGTCATCTGAATGTACACATTATGGTCATCATCCACCCTCACCTCGTAGATAAGTCCGAGATCATATACATTAACGGGAATCTCAGGGTCATAAACCTGCCTGAGAGCCATTATTATATCTCTTTCAAGTTTCATTTTTCTCTCTTTTTCCTCTTCTGCAATCTCAGCAGACATCCTTGATCTAAAAAGTTCCTTCAGTTTCATACTTTACTGCTATCTCACGTATCTTGGCAATCATCGAAACGAGTCCGTTAGCTCGCGTAGGAGATAGATTTTCCTTGAGTCCTATCTTCTCCACCACCGAGAAATCCGATGAAAGGATCTCCTTGGGAGTGCGACCAGAATACAAACCTATCAAAAGGGAAATTATTCCCTTGGTGATGATGGCATCGCTGTCAGCATTGAACACAATCCTTCCATCTTCCATCTTGTAATCAAGCCAAACTCTTGACTGACAACCTTTTATAAGTTTATCATCAGTCTTCGAACCCTCCGGATAATCGGTGAGTGATTTCCCAAGTTCAATGAGATATTCATATTTATCCAGCCATTCCTCATACATCGAGAATTCCTCGACAATGGCGTTTTCAGCTTCCTGCAGTGTCATATCAATATTTTTTACGTCATTCCCGACCTGATCGGGAATCTATGCCAACATTTCAATTGCCCTATCAAGGCACTTTATAAAATATTCAGCTTCCTCCATGGTGTTGTACGGCGCAAATGAAGCTCGCAGCATTCCGGTCACCCCCATCCTGTCCATAAGCGGTTCAGCACACATCTGACCTGACCGGACAGCCACTCCCATCTTATCCAGAATCAAAGCCAGATCCTCATGATGTACACCGTTCACTACAAAAGAGAACAGCGGAATCTTCTCCTGATTTGTTCCACGAGGAACACCAAAGAGCCTTATTCTCTCATCTTTCATGAGGGAATCGAGAACATAATCCCTAACTTTGTCGCTATAATCTATTAATTCCCTATCATTCAATGATTTAATAAACTCCAAGGCAGGTTTTAAAGTCGCCGTGGAAGCAAAATTCTGCGTTCCTGCCTCATATTTCATAGGCAGCGGGGCGTAAGTGGTATGGTCAAATCTCACAGTTCCCACCATCTCTCCGCCTCCCATATAAGGAGGCATGGCATCCAGCCACTTCCTCTTTCCGTAGAGCACTCCGGTACCTGTCGCCGCATATAGCTTATGCCCTGAAAAAGCGTAGAAATCACAGTCAAGGTCCTGGACATCTACCCCGCAATGAACAGCTCCCTGAGCTCCGTCAACAAGGACGGGAACACCTTTGGAGTGACACTTTGCTACTATTTCCTTGACAGGATTAACAAGTCCCAGCACGTTGGAAATATGGGTAACGGCGAGGATTCTGGTTCTCTCATTCAGGATTTCATCCAACTTTTCCACCATAAGATGGCCGCTGTCATCCACTGGAAGAACACGTAGAACAGCCCCCTTACGCATGCACATCATCTGCCATGGAACTATATTTGAGTGATGCTCAGCCTCAGTGACCACCACCTCATCCCCTTCTTTCACAAAGGCTTCTCCAAAACAGAAGGCCACGAGGTTTATGGAAGCCGTTGTTCCTGAAGTGAAGATGATTTCCTCACGGGATCCGGCATTAAGAAAATCCCTGACAGCATCCCTCGCCTGCTCATAAGCCTGAGTGGCTTCATCCGCCAATCTGTGGACTGCCCTGTGTATATTGGCATTCGACTCCGAACTTACAGTGTTCCACATGTCAAGAACCGAGCAGACTCTCTGGCTGGTTGCAGCATTATCCAGATACACGAGATCCTTCCCGTACACCTTTCTGGAAAGTGCAGGAAAAAGATTTCTTATCTGTTCAATTCTCATCATACTCTCTCGATGATTTCGCTCTCATACGCGCGCATACACGCAATAAACCTGCAAATTTAGCAATTTTACTGTTTCTTTTACAGGATTTTTATCATAATTTTGCAATGGATCGTCATATAGGTCAAAGACAGGCTAAAAAACATAAAATCATGATAGACTACATCAAAGGAAAAATAATCGAGCTGACTCCTACAGACATGGTCCTCGAATGCTGTGGAATAGGATATAAGATTCTGATTTCCCTTCAGACATATGAAAACCTCAACAGGAAGGAGGAGTCCACCGTATATATCCATCACTATCTTCGTGAAGATGAGGAACTCTATTACGGATTCGCCACAAAGAATGAACGAGAAATGTTCAGACTTCTTATCGGTGTATCCGGAGTAGGTGCAGCTACAGCGAGGATGATGCTTTCCTCACTGACTACAGACGAAATTAGGAATGCTATTCTCTCCGAAGATATAAACAGGATAAAGAGTATAAAGGGAATCGGACTAAAGAGTGCCCAGAGACTCATTCTTGAACTCAAGGACAAGGTCGTGAAAGGAGAAGGAAGCGAAAGTCCTGCATTATTCTCCGCATCCTCAAATCCGGCAGTGGAAGAAGCCACGACAGCACTTGTATTACTTGGATTCACCAAACCAAACGTAAACAAAGCCATCACAGCTGTTCTCAAGGACTCCCCTTCCGCATCCCTGGAAGAAATAATCAAGCTCGCGCTCAAACGGCTGTAAAACCAAAGAGACTGACACATAGATGAGATAAACCCCGAAAGTTGGACAAAAAACTTTCGGGGTTTTGTTATGAAGTATATATTGAAATCAAATCAGAAGAAATATCACCTGCCGAAATAAACCAGAAGCACGGAAATATCTGATGGTGACACACCGGAAATCCTGGACGCCTGAGCAATGGTCCTCGGAGAATATCTCTTGAGTTTCTGGCGGCATTCTATGGAAAGACTCTCCACCTTATCAAAATCAAAATCCTCCGGAATAAGAAGATTTTCCAGCCTCATTATCTTATCCGCCATCTGCTGCTCACGCTGAATATATCCTTTGTATTTTATGGATATTTCTGAGGAATCAAGTATTTCCTTTCTATAGTTGGATTCTATCTTTTCCGACAAAACACGATTGTCCAGCTCCGCAACAGGATACTCTGTATTGAACTTCAGGGCATATGAAGCATCCTTGTATGAACTTGAAGAATACTCCTCGACAAACTTCTCGGACAGATCCGAATAGGATTCGAATTTCAGAAGATCCGCATAAGACACCCCATCCTTCAAAAGAGAATTCAAAGGAGATGCAAACTCCGCAGAAGAATCTATATTGAATTTATTAAATGTTCCACGTGGAACTAAATTATAAATTTCTACTATACTTACCTGTGGACGAGACAATAATTCAGCTATTCTCTTCCTTGAGGTGATCTCTGATGAAGAAACGGAAGTGAGATAAGGATTGACGTTTTCAGGCTTGACAGAAGCGTCGGCAAAAAAGCTGTTCAATCTCTCCACACTATCATACTTCCTCATCGTATAATCATATCTGTACTTATCTGCAAGGCCGAAATTATAAGAAAGCGGAGTAAGCCTCAAGTCTGCATTATCCTGACGAAGAAGGATACGGTATTCAGCCCTTGAGGTGAACATTCTATATGGTTCGTCGACACCTTTTGTGATAAGGTCGTCGATAAGTACACCTATATAAGCCTGGTCTCTCTTCAATATAAAAGGATCCTTCCCCTGAACTTTAAGATGAGCATTCACACCGGCCACCAGACCCTGAGCTGCTGCTTCTTCATAACCTGTGGTACCGTTCACCTGACCAGCAAGGAACAATCCTTCAATGTTCTTCACCTCAAGTGTAGCTTTCAGTTGAGTAGGGTCGAAATAGTCATATTCGACTGCATATGCCGGTCTGAACACCTTGGCATTTTCGAGTCCCTCGATAGCATGAAGGGCATCCATCTGTACATCCAGAGGCAGTGAGGATGAAAAGCCCTGAAGATAATATTCATTTGTTCCCCTGCCCTCAGGTTCAAGGAAAAGCTGATGTTCATTCTTATCGGCAAAGGTCCTGAGCTTGTCTTCAATGCTCGGACAATAACGAGGTCCTATTCCTGTTATAAGTCCGGAGAAAAGCGGAGAGTCTGCAAAGCCGCTCCTTAATATATCGTGAACCTTTGTGTTCGTGTGAACAATGAAACATGGCATCTGTGGCGTTCCATTCTGAGCAGTGGACAGATATGGGAGATAGGAGAACTTATCCGGATCCGAATCTCCGTACTGATGAGTCATCCTTGAAGTGTCCACAGAAGAAATGTCGATTCTCGGAGGAGTTCCGGTCTTCATTCTCGCAGTGGTCATTCCCATCCCGACCAGCTGCTGGGTCAGACCGTGTGAAGGAAGTTCCCCTATCCTTCCTCCCTCGAACATGGTCTTCCCTATAAACATTCTGCCATCAAGGAAGGTTCCGGCGGTCAGAATAACCGTCTGAGAATTAAAAATTGCTCCGGTAGTCGTACAAACCCCCGAGATTTTTGATTCTCGGAAAAGAAAACCGGTTACAGTATCTTGGTAAATATCTAATTTACAGGCACTTTCGAGGATTTTTCGCCAGTATAGAGAAAATTGTATTTTATCACACTGTGCACGTGGGCTCCACATGGCCGGACCTTTGGACCTGTTAAGCATCCTGAACTGAAGAGTGGAGGCGTCAGTAATTATTCCGGTATAACCTCCTAAAGCATCTATTTCCCTGACTATCTGACCTTTAGCTATTCCTCCAATGGCGGGATTACAAGACATCTGACCGAACTTGTTCATATCCATAGATATCAAAAGAACGGAAGATCCCATCCTTGAAGCCGCCATTGCAGCCTCACATCCGGCATGTCCACCACCTACTACTATAACATCATAATACTTCTGCATGTCAGACTAAAGCAATTCCCTTAAAGAAAGATAATAATTTTCCTTGGACCTCATTTCAGCAATATCCTCTTCGCAATGATCGTCATATCCGATGAGGTGAAGAATGCCATGAACCATCACCCTGTTCAATTCATCGTTGAAGTCTGTCCCATATTCCACAGCATTTTCACTGACCGAATCGACACTGATGAAAAGATCACCGGAGAGTCTTTCACCCTCGCAGTAATCAAAAGTGATTATATCTGTGAAATAGTCATGCTGAAGATATCTCTGATTTACATCCAATATGTAATTGTCGGAACAGAATATTATCGAGATATTCCCTATCCTGCGGATCTCGCTTTCGGCGACAAGTCTTAACCATTTATTGTTTAACGTCTTTCCCTTAAAAACGAAATCAGTATCCTCAAAAAAGTATGAAATCATGGCATATAATTTTCTGCAAAGCTACAAAATGTATAAAAAGTTTGAAATAAAAAATAAAGTTTCTAACTTTACCGGGAATTATGGAATACAAAAAATAATAACAAATATGGAAATCAAAAAGTCAGAAAAGGCCAACTTGGAAAACAAGAAACTTCTTTTCCTTGAAATTGGACTTATTGTATCCCTCGCCATTACACTCGTAGCATTCGAGTGGACAAGCACAGAGACCAACGTCTCAACTCTTGAGGCAGAAGCCGAAGTAGTTCTGGAAGAAGAGATCATTCCTATCACACAGGACACTCCTCCACCTCCACCAGCAGCACCTAAGATTCCTGTACTGTCAGACCAGATTGACATCGTTGACGACGAGATCGAAGTTAATGACGATATGTTCATGAACCTTGAGGATGACGCAAACCTCGGTGTGGAGATCATGGACTATGTAGAGGTTGAAGAGGAAGTAGTCGAGGAAGAAGCTATTCCATTCCAGCTCGTAGAGGAGAAGCCTTCATTCCAGGGCGGTGACGCAAACCAGTTCTCAAAGTGGGTGAACTCAAGACTTGAGTATCCTGAGATTGCAAAGGAGAACGGTGTTCAGGGTCGTGTAACCCTCCAGTTCACTGTGGAGAAGGATGGTACCGTAACAAAAGTAAGAGTGCTCCGTGGTGTTGACCCATCACTTGACAAGGAGGCTGTCAGAGTGGTTTCCATGTCTCCAAAGTGGAAGCCAGGAAAGCAGAGAGACCGTGCGGTTCCTGTAACCTACACCTTCCCTGTTATCTTCCAGTTGAGATAATTTAAATAAACACATATAGTTGATAAGACCGACCATATTGATCGGTCTTATTTTTTCTAAGAATACAATGGCAAAAATAACAGAAGCACAACATAACGAAAAGGCAGTATTCGTCGGTGTCATCAAGCAGGGAGACGAAGAACGCCAGGTCATGGAATATCTTGATGAACTCGAGTTTCTTGCAGAGACTGCAGGAGCTATAGGTGTGAAGAAGTTCATCCAGAAGGTGGACCGTCCGGATTCAAGAACATATATAAGGAGTGGAAAGCTTCAGGAAATAAAGGAATATATAGAGGAAAACGAAATCGAAGTTGTTATCTTCGATGATGAACTCTCCCCTACCCAGTTGAGAAACATTGAACGGGAACTCAACATCAGAATCCTCGACAGGACAAACCTCATTCTTGATATTTTTGCCCAGAGAGCAAAGACTGCATATGCTAAGATGCAGGTGGAACTTGCTCAGTATCAATATCTTCTTCCGCGACTCACACGAATGTGGACCCACCTTGAAAGGCAGAAGGGAGGTATCGGTATGCGTGGTCCGGGTGAGACACAGATCGAGACAGACCGCCGTATAATCCAGGACAAGATAGCCAGACTGAAGGAACAGCTCAAGAAGGTGGACAAACAGATGGCTTCACAGCGCGGAAACAGGGGTTCTTTGGTGCGTATTTCCCTCGTAGGATACACTAACGTAGGTAAGAGTACCTTGATGAATCTTCTGGCTAAAAGTGACGTTTTTGCGGAAAATAAGCTGTTTGCGACACTTGATACCACAGTGAGAAAAGTGGTTATCGAAAATGTTCCTTTCCTTCTGAGCGACACAGTGGGATTCATCAGAAAACTTCCTCATCAGCTGGTGGAAGCCTTCAAGAGTACCCTGGATGAGGTCAGGGAGGCTGACATACTGATGCATGTGGTGGACATCTCACATCCTAACTTCGAGGAGCACATCAAGGTTGTGGAAGAAACACTCAAGGACATCAAAGCTATTGATAAGCCTATCTTCGTTGTATTCAATAAGATAGATGCATATAGATATGAAGAGTATGACGAGTTCTCACTCGAGCCTAAGAAACAGATAAACTACACCCTTGAGGAGTTCAAGAACAGCTGGATTGCAAAGGAAAACACCCCTTGCATCTTCATATCGGCAAGAGAAAAGATCGGCATAGATAAACTGCGTGGTGACCTCTATAAGATGGTCGCAGAAATCCATGCCGGTCGCTACCCTTTCGACAATTTCCTCTGGTAATCAACGAATATCCGCTTTATCTCATGCTTGCCTTGCCGGAACTCACATTATGTGATTTCCACTGACACTTACGATCAAAAAACAGCCTCATTTTTTGATTGTAACCTCGGAAAAGTCCTGTTTTACCAAACATTTGACGCATTTCACCCGTTTGGATCAAAAATTACCGGCATTTTTTGATCCAATCTTAATATACCGAGGATCAATTTAATGATTAAAGTGGCTGTTGATTCCGATCACCCCCGCCCATCACTGCTGCCGCAGGCTGTTCACTGCAAAAAGTTCAATGGGCTATTTGCTTTGATGGTACGTGTGGAGTGCAAATTTACAAAAAAATAATGGGTTCGACTGAAAGAGCCAGTCAAACCCACTATAATATGGTTATCTTTTAATAAGATCAGTCGTGAAGCTTTGCTGAGAGGAATTCTCTGTTCAGACGGGCGATGTGAGTCACTGTAACGTGCTTAGGGCACTCCATCTCACAAGCCTTGGTGTTTGTACAAGCACCGAAGCCGAGTTCGTCCATCTTTGCAACCATAGCCTTAGCACGTCTTGCAGCCTCAACCTTACCCTGTGGAAGAAGTGCGAGGGAGCTTACACGAGCTGCTACGAAGAGCATTGCTGAACCGTTCTTACAAGTTGCCACACATGCACCGCAACCTACACAAGCTGCTGCGTCCATGCTCTCCTCAGCATCTGCCTGAGGGATTGGAATAGCGTTTCCATCAGGAACTCCGCCTGTTCCGACTGATACATATCCACCTGCCTGGAGGATCTTGTCGAATGCCTGACGGTCCACAACGAGGTCCTTGATAACAGGGAAGCCTGCACTTCTCCAAGGCTCGATTGTGATTGTGTCGCCATCCTTGAACTTACGCATGTGGAGCTGGCATGTAGTCACCTCATCGTCTGGTCCGTGTGCACGGCCGTTGATGTAGAGTGAACATGCACCGCAGATACCCTCACGGCAGTCGTGGTCGAATGAAACCGGACCGCTGCTCTGGCATCCCTTCTCGACAGCTACCGGATCTACACCCTCAGCGATAAGCTGCTCATTGAGGATATCGAGCATCTCGAGGAAAGAGCTGTCAGAGGAGATATTCTTGACCTGATAGGTCTCAAAATGTCCTTTTGCCTTGGCGTTTTTCTGACGCCATACTTTCAATGTCAAATCCATGTCAATTAGTCTTTATAGTTTCTGGTAGCTATCTTGATGTTTTCGTATACGAGTGGCTCCTTGTGGAGTTCAGGCTCAACACCCTCACCCTTGTATTCCCAAGCCGCTACATACATGTAGTTCTCGTCGTCACGCTTGGTCTCACCTTCCTCAGTCTGCATTTCTTCACGGAAGTGACCTCCGCAGGACTCGTTACGGTTGAGTGCGTCGCGTGCCATGAGTTCGCCGATTTCAAAGAAGTCGACAAGGCGGAGAGCCTTCTCAAGCTCCTGGTTGAAGTGGTTGTTCTCACCAGCTACATATACGTTCTTCCAGAAATCAGCCTTGAGAGCCTGAATAAGCTCGATAGCCTTCTTCAGACCGGCCTCGTTACGTGCCATACCTACATACTCCCACATGATGTGACCGAGTTCCTTGTGGTATGAATCCACAGACCTCTTGCCCTTCACTGCGAAGAGCTTGTCGATCTTCTCGACAACTGCCTTCTCAGCCTCTGCGAACTCAGGTGCGTTGACGTCAGTCTTAGGCTCCTTGAACTTGCCTGCGAGGTAGTCGCCGATAGTGTAAGGAAGAATGAAGTAACCGTCTGCAAGACCCTGCATGAGGGCTGATGCTCCGAGACGGTTTCCACCGTGGTCAGAGAAGTTGGCCTCACCGATAGCGTAGAGACCAGGAACGGTTGTCTGGAGGTTGTAGTCTACCCAGATACCACCCATAGTGTAGTGGATTGCAGGATAGATCATCATAGGCTCCTTATATGGATCTGTATCAGTAATCTTCTCGTACATCTGGAAGAGGTTACCGTATCTAGCAGCGATCACATCCTTTCCGAGACGCTCGATAGCTGTCTTGAAATCAAGGAATACTGCGAGACCTGTGTTGTTCACACCATAACCTGCGTTGCAACGCTCCTTTGCTGCACGTGAAG
>JAFVVN010000055.1 GCA_017502125.1 Bacteroidales bacterium
ATGGTTCTATCTATCGGTTATCGAGTTAAATCGTCCCGAGGTATTCAATTTCGAAAATGGGCCAATTCAACCCTTCGGGAATATCTCATGAAAGGTTTCCTTATAAATGATAGACTTTCAGATCTTGAGGGCAGGGTTAATGCAAGACTGTTTGAACATGAGAAGAGACTTGATGAATACGGTGAGAAGATTGACTTCTTCGTGCGTACGTCCTTGCCTCCTGTTGAGGGGATATTTTATGACGGCCAGATCTTCGATGCTTATGTCTTTGTGTCAGATCTGGTTAAATCTGCACGGCGGAGAATAATCCTGATTGATAATTATGTGGACGAGAGCGTGCTGCTGCTTCTGTCTAAACGTGCACCGGGCGTAACGGCTGAAGTCCGTACCGGCCGTATGCCGGAGCAGCTGCGGCTGGATGTTCAGAAGCACAATAGCCAGTATACTCCTGTCACAATAGTCCGGACACAGAACATCCACGACCGTTTCCTGATCGTGGATGATGTGGTTTATCATGTCGGAGCCTCGCTGAAGGACCTCGGCAAGAAGCTGTTCGCCTTCTCGAAGATGTGCCTCTTACCGGATATGTTGCTATAGTTATACAATGTGATAAAATTAATTGATTAATGATGGAAGACAGTCAGAATAAGGGCGAAATTGTCATATATCAGCCAGACGAAGTTACCAGGTTGGAGGTGCGTGTAGAGGGTGAGACTGTGTGGTTGAACCGTCACCAGTTGGCATCTTTATTTGGCAGAGATGTAAAGACTATTGGTAAGCATATCAAGAATGCGTTGCGGGAGTAGCTGCGAAGTCTTTCAACTGTCGCAAATTTTGCGACAGTTCAAAAGGAAGGGGATAGATTGGTCGAAAGAAATGTAGAGTACTATAATCTCGATATGATCATATCAATAGGATATAGAGTTAAATCAGAGAGAGGTGTTTTATTCCGATCTTGGGCTAACGCTATATTGAAAGAGTATCTTGTAAGGGGATATGTTGCAATAGTTACAAATGTGGTAATTAATTGATTAATGATGGAAAATAATCAGAACAGAGGTGAGATCGTCATATATCAGCCTGATGAAATCACGAGGTTGGAGGTGCGGGTTGAGGGTGAGACTGTGTGGTTGACACAGGAGCAGATTGCATTGTTGTTTGGGGTGAAACGCCCAGCGATTACCAAGCATATCCGCAATATATTTGCTATTCAGGAATTAGAGGAGATGGCAGTATGTTCCATTTTGGAACGAACTGCTTCTGACGGCAAGACATATATGACTCAGTTTTATAATCTGGATATGATACTGTCAGTAGGATATCGTGTAAATAGTAAGAATGCTGTTATGTTCCGACGTTGGGCAAATAGTGTTTTAAAAGAAGTTCTACTGAAAGGATTCTCCATAAACAATCGTTTTCTTTCTATAGAAAATCAATTGAATGAGCATAAATTGTTACTTGCCAAGCATAGTGAGAAGATCGACTTCTTTGTGCGCACATCCTTGCCTCCAGTCGAGGGGATATTTTATGACGGTCAGATTTTCGATGCCTATGTCTTTGTGTCGGATCTGGTGAAATCTGCGAAACAGAGAATAGTCTTGATAGACAATTATGTAGACGAAAGCGTGCTGCTGCTTCTGTCGAAACGGGCGCCGGGCGTGTCGGCTGAAATCCGGACCGGCCGGATGCCGGAGCAGCTGCGGCTGGATGTGCAGAAGCACAATAGTCAGTATCCTCCAATCAAAATTGTCCAGACACAAAACATCCACGACCGTTTCCTGATCGTGGATGATGTGGTTTATCATATCGGAGCCTCCCTGAAGGACCTTGGCAAGAAGCTGTTTGCCTTTTCCAAGATGTGCCTCTCTCCGGATATGTTGCTCTGATGTCTGAGGTTAAAGTGTATCAGGAGTGTGGAAAAATGAAACATGCATGACATAAATTCTTCGGACATAGGCATAACTTTGCGTATATAACCAAAACCACATGATTATGAAATGTTTAAAGCACATCGCTATCGGAATCACATTGATGGTTCTGACAGCTTCTTTTGTCTCATGTACCGCTCAGGTAGAGGCTCCTAAAGAAATTCCTAATGACACGGGTTATGAATTGAGGAGCGATTATACTGAGAAATATCGCCCCCAGTATCACTACAGTTCTGATCAGCGCGGAGTAGGAGATCCTGTGGGATTGTATTATAAGGATGGGATTTACCATATGTATTGGTGGGGAGAGACACTTTCTTCAGACCTTGTATATTATGCGCAGCAGAGTCCTTCAAATGTCCTCAGGGGAGGTCACGGCGCTAAATTTTCCGGTAGTACAATAGTAGATTTCAACAATTCTGCCGGTTTTGGGGAGAATACCGTCATAACTTTCTGTACTCTCTTTACTCCTGAAAAGGAGACACAGGCCATGTTTGTAAGTAATGATGGGGGCCACAGTTTCGAATATGTAAAGACTGTGATTGATGAGAACAGACCCAATCAGAGAGACCCGGATGTCTTCTGGTATGAAGAAGGCCAGCATTGGGTTATGCTGACAACCAATTGTCCGGAAGAGGAAGTGTTGATCTATACTTCCGAGAACCTTCACGATTGGACAAAACAGAGTGTCATGTACCACGATGGTGCAGGAAACTGGAGCGAGTGTCCTAATCTTTTCAAGGCTAGATGCGGCAATGAATATAAGTGGATGATGCTGCTTTCTGTCGGAGATGACGGTATGCAGCAGTATGCTGTAGGTGACTTCGATGGAAAGACATTTGTCCCTACTCAGCCATGGAAGATGGTTGATAAGGGCGCAGATTTCTATGCGATGCGTATGTTCCGTGATTTCAGTGGAGAACTGACGGATGCGGTGGCTGTGTCATGGGTTTCGACATGGCTGTATTCAAGGAGACTTCCTGCAACATGGAGAGGAAAAGGCTTCTGGTCGATTCCTCGTATCATGGGGCTTGAAAAGACGGCAGAAGGCTATGACCTTGTCCAGCAGCCGTGGCCGGGTCTTGAAAAGTTGAGAGGCGAAGTTGTCCGTGGTAGAGGACGTATGAAGACAGGATATGTTCAACCGGAAGGCTTCGCTCCTGAAAGGAATGTATATGAAATCGAAATGGACTTCAGGTTTGACGAGAATGATGGACCATTCGGTCTGGACCTCTGCGTGGGCGAAGGAAGAAGACTGCCTGTCAGATTTGACCCTGCTACAGGTATATTTACAGTTGACAGGACCAATTGTGCAGATGTTGAGATAGAGAAATTCCCTTTGGTCAAATCAGAAAAGATTGCAACAGACGGCAAGAATCTTCAGATGAGGATATTTGTTGACCAGTCAAGTGTCGAGATATTCCTTCAGGGAGGCCGCCATTCATTCAGTTTCCTGACTTATCCGTCTGAGAACCAGTGTGGATTGGAATTCTATTCTGAAGGAAAGGGACCAAAGTGCTCATACAGAATCTGGCCTCTTGAATCCATCTGGAATAAATAGGATAAGTTTGTCAGATTTCTGAAATTGATTAAATTTGGTCAAATCAAAATTATCGGTAATGATGAAGTCATATAGGTTTTTCATCCTCCTTTTGATTATGTCTTTAGCAACCGCATGTGCGGAGGAAAAACATAAGTATGTAATAGGAGTGTCGCAGTGTAGTGACGACGAATGGAGGCATCAGCTCAATGCTGAGCTTATGCGTGAGATGGCCTTTCATCCGGAGGTGAAGATGGAGATTGTCACAGCATATGGAAGCAATGAAAAACAGATATCGGATATAGAAGAATTCATCAGAAGACAGGTGAATGTCATAATTGTGGCTCCGAACGAGGCAGACCCCATAACTCCAGTTGTGGAGAAAGCCTATGACTCGGGAATACCGGTAATTCTTGTAGACAGAAAGATTAAGTCGGACAAATATACAGCTTATATAGGTGCAGATAATTATGATATAGGACTTCGGGCTGGGGAATATGTGAAGTCCCGTATAGACGGACACCGACCTGTGAGGATAGCTGAAGTCAGCGGAATGCGGGCTTCAACCCCTGCCGAAGATCGCCATAATGGTTTCTCAGATGCCCTCGGAGATATGGAAGGTGTGCAGGTAAGGTCCATAGAGGCAGACTGGACCTATGACACAGCCTTCATGAAGTTCAGCCAGATGCTGGCTGCCGATAAGTGGCTGCCTGATATAATCTTTGCCCATAATGATATAATGGCCAAGGCTGCATATGCAGCAGCCTTGAATGCAGGATGTGAGCGGGATATGATTCTCGTGGGCGTGGATGCGTTGGGCGGTAAGGGACTTGGAGTGGATCTTGTCAGCAATGGAGTATTGGATGCGTCATTGGTCTATCCTACAGGTGGTTATAAGGTGGCGCAGGTGGTGATGGCAGTTCTGGAAGGTGCTCCTTATTCCCGTGACATCAGTCTTTCTACAGATATCATAACGGCATCCAATGCCAGGATAATGCAGATGCAGCATTCTCAGATATCAATGATGGATGAGAAGATCAGGACCCTTGATTCGTTACTGGACTACAGGACGACGGAGTATTCTACTCAAAGAAAGATACTTATGGTTGTCTTTGTGCTTCTGGGGCTGGTGCTTGCCCTTCTGTGTCTGGCAGTATATGGATTCAGGCGTGCCTTGACACTGAACCGGATGCTGGAGCATCAGAAGAAGCAGATAGAGCAGCAGAGAGAGGCCAAGCTTGCCTTCTATACCAATGTGTCTCATGATTTCAGGACACCTCTGACTCTGATTGCGGATCCTGTCAAACAACTGCAGCAAAGCGAATCCCTTCAGGAAAGAGACCGCTTTCTGTTGGATCTGATTGCCAGAAATGTCACAGTGTTACGGAGACTTGTCAACCAGATAATGGACTTCCGCAAATATGAGAGCGGCAAGCTTGACCTCAAGTTGTCGGAGTTCGATCCGGCTTGTGCTGTCAAAGACTGGGTGGATTCGTTTACCGACATGGCATGGAAAAAACATATAAGGCTTTCCGTCGAGATGGATCCTTCCTGCTATGACAAGAAGATTGTAGCCGACATTGAGAAGTTGGAAAGAATAATATACAATCTGCTTTCAAATGCCTTCAAGTTTACTCCAGAAAAAGGTACGATCAGGGTGGGACTGTCATATTCCGTAGATTTCTTCAATCTGAATGTTTCCGATACCGGAATAGGCATGTCCCAGGAGCACATAAGTCACATCTTCAATGATTTCTATCAGATATCATCCGTTCACCATTCCGGTTCCGGTATCGGACTTGCTCTTGTGAAGGCTTTTGTCGATATGCACGGAGGAAAGATCGAGGTGGACAGTACAGAAGGAGAGGGCTCCGAATTCAGGATTGCATTGCCTGTGAAATGTAGTGGAGGTATTGTGGCAGGTCATCGCAACGAGGAGGATATGTCCGTCATGAAGGAAGGAGCCATCTATGATGCAGAATCGCAGTCATCTTCTTCGAAGGACAGGTATCCGTTCGAATTCCTCCATCCTGACGGAGATGACACCATGGGGACGGTCCTTATCATAGATGACAACGCAGATGTCAGGAGCTATGTAAAGTCCATTCTGTCTCCAAAGTATGAGGTCTTGGAGGCACGTGATGGCGGCGAGGGCCTTTCAATGGCCGTCAGGGCAGTTCCTGATGCCATCATCTGCGACGTGATGATGCCTGTAATGGATGGTATGGAATGCTGCCGCAGACTGAAGGCAGGAGTCAATACATCTCATATCCCGGTCATGATGCTGACAGCTTATGCTGCCGATGATCAAAAGATAGAAGGCTATGAGGCAGGAGCGGATTCCTACATTTCCAAACCTTTCAGCTCGGAGCTTCTGCTTGCTCGCCTGGATAATCTTATCGAGGGACGCAGCCGCCTGCAGAGCATTTTCGGCGATTCGCTCCCGCTTGCAAAAGAGGATATATCGGACATGGACCGCGATTTTGTGGGCCGGCTGCGTGAAGTCATAGAAGAAAATATAGACGACACTTCGTTTTCGGTTGAGACGCTCGGAGAAAAGATGTGTCTGTCCAGGGTGCAGCTGTATAGGAAGACCAAGGCTCTTACGGGCTATTCTCCTAATGAGTACATCCGCACTGCAAGACTCAAGAAGGCCTCTTATCTTCTTGCCACCACAGACAGTACGGTGTCTGAAATCGCATATTCTGTGGGCTTCAGTTCCCCTTCATACTTTGCAAAATGCTATAAGGAATACTTCGGAACGAGTCCTGCATCAAGGAAAAAGATAGTAGGTTGAGGCTGAAAAATTTGTTGCGTTTAGAGCAAGATATGTTTCATTGGTATGAATTATTACCTCCAATGAAACATATTTTTTATTTATAAAGGTGATTACCGGATAAATTTGCTTTAGTTCAAAACTAACCAAAATATTTATTAACAATGAAACTGATTGCCAAATTAGTGATGGCTGCAGCGCTTCTGGTTTTCGGACCGCTGGCAGCTTATGCTCAATTGACAGAAGTCAAGGGTGCAGTTGTTTCATCTGACGGTTCAGGTCCGGTTGTCGGAGCGACGGTCTATCAGACCGGCAATACGACCAACGGAACGATAACCGATTCGGATGGACTTTTTACAATTTCAGTAGCTTCTGATGCTGAACTGACCGTGTCTTCAATCGGATACAGGACAGTGACAGTTCCTGCTTCCAAGGCGCAGAACATCGTTCTGGAACCGGATTTCGAACTTCTTGACGAAATCGTGGTGACAGGTTATACCGTTCAGCGCAAGGCCGACCTGACAGGTTCGGTTTCAGTTGTCAATGTAGACGACATTGCAAAGCAGAACGAGAACAACCCGATCAAGGCTCTCCAGGGTCGAGTTCCCGGTATGAACATTACGGCAGACGGAGGCCCGAGCGGTGCTGCAACAATCCGTATCAGAGGTGTCGGTACTCTCAATGACAATGACCCTCTTTTCATCATCGACGGCGTTCCTACAAAGGCAGGAATGCACGAACTGAACGGTAATGACATCGAGTCTATCCAGGTCCTCAAGGATGCATCATCTGCTTCCATCTACGGATCCAGAGCTGCAAACGGTGTGATCATCATCACTACCAAGAAGGGTAAGGAAGGACAGATCAAGGTTGACTTTGACGCTTCAGTGGCAGCTTCGATGTATGTCAACAGGATGCAGGTCCTCAACGCACGTGAGTACGGCCAGGCAATGTGGCAGGCCTTCGTGAACGAGGGTCAGGATCCTAACGTAAACGGTCTGGGATATGCTTTCGACTGGGGTTACAACAGTCAGGGCCACCCTGTTCTCAACAGCGTTTCGATGAACCGTTTCCTCGATGAGGCCGGTACCACACCTTCAGCCGACACAGACTGGTTCAAGGAAACCACCCGCACGGGATTCGTACAGAACTACAACCTTTCCGTAAGCTCAGGTACAAAGAAGAGCAGCTCGTTCTTCTCGCTGGGATACTACAAGAACCTCGGTATCATCAAGAACAGTGACTTCGACAGGATTTCAGCCAGAGTCAACACCGAGTATAATCTTATCGGCGACATCCTCAAGATCGGTGAGCACCTGACCATAAACCGTTCGACTCAGGTCTCTGCACCGGGAGGATTTCTCCAGAACGTGCTTCAGTTCAACCCTTCCATTCCGGTATATACACTTGACGGAAACTACGGAGGACCTGTAGGAGGTTATCCTGACAGAAACAACCCTGTAGCTGTGCTCAACAGAAACAAGGACAACAGATATACTTACTGGAGAATGTTCGGAGATGCTTATCTCAACCTCAATCCTTTCAAGGGATTCAACGTGAGGACAACCTTCGGTATCGACTATTCTCAGATGGCTCAGCGTATCTTCACTTATCCTATCACCGAGGGTAATGTGGCAAACGACAAGAATGCGGTCGAGGCAAAGCAGGAGCATTGGATGAGGTGGATGTGGAATGCCGTGGCAACCTATAACTTCGAGGTAGGAAAGCACAGAGGTGATGCAATGGTGGGTGTCGAGCTCAACAGAGAGAACACACAGTACTTCTCAGGATACAGGGAAGACTACACCATGCTTACACCTGACTACATGTGGCCTGACGCAGGTACCGGAGAGTCGCAGGCTTTCGGTTCTGCAGGCGGATATTCGCTGATTTCATATTTCGGCAAGATCAACTACTCATATGATGACAGATATCTTGCATCTGTGACTCTTCGTCACGACGGTTCGTCTCGTTTCGGTAAGAACAACAGATATGCGACATTCCCTTCAGTTTCTGCAGGATGGCGTATCAGCAACGAGTCCTTCCTTAAGGATGTGCAGTGGATCGATGAACTGAAGATCCGTGCATCATGGGGTCAGACAGGTAACCAGGAGATTTCAAATCTCGCACGCTACACCATATTTGTATCCAACTATGGCCAGG
>JAFVVN010000046.1 GCA_017502125.1 Bacteroidales bacterium
CGTAACTACACATGGACCAGCCTCAATAACGGTGCATGGAATATTCTTTCCATCAGCACCGAAAACGGAAGTCATTCCGATTTTCTTTCCAATTAATCCAGGCATTGGTTTGTTTAATTAATTGATTATAAATAATTTACACTCCGCAACACATTTTTGCGGGCTGCAAATATACGACTATTATTTTAATTTTCAACAATTTACAGAAAATTTTTGTTGATAACTTTTTCTGCCCAGCCACCTCACCCGACACGGATATGTTCCACCGGCTTCGTGGATTAGAGTCGAAAAGATTCTGAATGACAGGGAAAATGACTATCTTTGCGCAGATATATAATATATGGTATATGGCACTCGCTGTTTTCGGCTTCCTGCAACTGTCCATTGCGGACATCCTCGACATACTCCTGTTGGGACTCATCATATTCTTCCTGTTCAGATGGATCAGGGGATCTTCCGCAATGAGCATCTTTGTGGCAATCGTGTCGCTCTATGTGATACGGGTGCTGGTTTCAGCCTTCAACATGAGACTCATGACAGCCATCATGGACATGGTGCTGGACGTCGGAATGCTGGCGCTCATCGTGATATTCCAGCCGGAAATCAGGAAGTTCCTGATCAGGCTCGGCAACCGATACATGAACAGCACCAAAGGAAAGGCCATCCTGGACAGGATCACAGGAAAGGTGAACAAGAAAACCCTGGCAAGTTCAGAAGCGGTGAATGACCTGACCGAGGCCTGCAGAAGAATGTCGGAAGAGAAGACGGGAGCCCTCATCGTGATTGCCCATAAGAATCCTCTGGAGGAGGTCATCAGCACCGGAGACAGGATTGATGCCGCCATACACCGACGCCTGATCATGAACCTGTTCTTCAAGAACTCTCCGCTTCATGACGGCGCATTGGTCATTGCAGGCGGCAGGATCGTGGCAGTCAGATGTACTTTGCCGATCACCGAAAACAAGAACCTCCCTGCCAACTACGGGATGAGACACAAGGCTGCAATCGGAATCACCGAGGAAAGCGACGCTGATGTCGTGGTGGTATCGGAAGAGACAGGCAGGATATCGTTCGTAAAGGGAGGAAGTGTCACGACCATTCAGAACATAAACGAACTTAAGCTTCTCCTGACAGAGTCATTGGGAGAAGATCAGTAGAGGAGGAGTGAATATTGAACCGAATTGACACAAGACTGGAGCAGAAGATAGGATTCGACCGCATCAGGAGGATCATATCAGACAAGTGTTCCACCACATATGCAGCCGACAGGGCGGCAGAGGAGACCTTTTCCGACAATGCCGCAGAAATCCGCAAGAGGCTGCTTCTGACTGACGAGATGAGGCTGATCATGATGTTCGAGGACAGTTTCCCGTCAGGAGGATTCATCGATTGCATCGATTTCCTGAAGCCGCTCGAGAGGAGTTCTTCAGCCATAGACCTCATATCGCTCAGAAAGCTCAAGACCATGCTTGAGACCCTTAGGAAGGTCACCGGATTCTTTGACGGAGTGAAGGATGAAGTCTACCCCAGCCTCAAGCGGATGAACGCACACATCCTGAATTTCCCGGAGGTTCTGCGAAGGATAGAAGGCATTCTGGACCGATATGGAGACGTCAGGGACACCGCTTCGGATGCGTTATACGAGATACGCAGGTCCCTGCGGGAGAAGGAGGGAGCCATATCGAGGAGGATGAGCGCCATCCTGAAGAAGGCACAGGAGGAAGGAATCGTGGACAGCGATGCCGGAGTCTCCATACGTGACGGAAAGATGCTGATACCGGTGAGTGCAGGCAACAAGAAGAGGATAGCCGGATTCATATATGACGAGTCAGCCACAGGAAAGACGGCCTTCATAGAACCTGCCGAGGTGGTGGAGCTCGACAATCAGATAAAGGAACTCAGATTTTCAGAGCAGCGCGAGATCATGCGTATCCTCTTTGAGTTCACCGAATTCCTCAGGCCATATATCCCGGACCTTCTGGATGCGGCAAGATATCTCGGAGAGATAGACTTCCTCATGGCCAAGGCGCAGGTGGCTCTGGACTTCATAGCCGGAATGCCTGTGATTTCGGACAACGGAGAGATGAACCTGCGAAAGGCCCGCCATCCGCTCCTGGAGAGGACTCTCCGCAAGGAAAAGAAGGAGATCGTTCCGCTGACCGCGACTCTTACGCCACAGAAGCACATACTTCTGATCTCCGGACCGAATGCCGGAGGAAAGTCGGTCTGCCTGAAGACGGTGGGACTGCTTCAGTATATGTTCCAGTGGGGAATGCTGATTCCGACATCCGAGACTTCGGAGATGCTGGTGTTCGACCGGATCATGGTGGATATCGGAGACGACCAGTCCATAGACAACGACCTCAGTACATACAGTTCGTTCCTCGTGAACATGAAGGAGATGCTGGCCAAGGCCGACAGCCGCACGCTGGTGCTCATCGACGAGTTCGGTTCCGGAACGGAGCCGGCCGCCGGAGGAGCCATTGCAGAGGCCATTCTGAGCGAGCTGGACAGCAGGGGAACCTACGGAGTGATAACCACTCACTACACCAACCTCAAGCTCTACGCCTCATCGGGAGAGACCGGAGTTATGAACGGAGCCATGATGTTCGACGTGAAGAACATAGCTCCCATGTTCAAGCTGGAGATGGGACTTCCGGGCAATTCCTTTGCGTTCGAACTGGCACGCAAGATGGGACTGCCGGAGAACATCATCAAGGATGCCGAGACCCGCGCCGGAGAGGAGTTCGTGGGAATAGAACGCAACCTGAGGAAGATTGCCAGGAACAGGAAGGCCCTGGATGAGAAGCTGGAAAGGATAAAGCACACCGACAAGACTCTGGAGAGCATCACTGACAAATATCAGAAGGAGCTCCAGCAGATCAAGCAGATGAAGAAGAACATCCTTGACGAGGCCAGGAAGGAGGCAGAGGAAATCATCAAGGGTGCCAACAGGCAGGTGGAGAATACCATCAAGACCATCAAGGAGTCCCAGGCCGAGAAGTCAAAGACCCAGGTGGCGAGAAAGGAACTTCAGGGTTTCATGTCACTTCTGGCTGCCAAAAAGGAAAAGGAGCAGAAGGAGAAGGAGGATTATATAGAGCGTAAGATCAAGCAGCTGGATGCGCGTAAGGAAAGACAGAAGCAGCGCAAGGCACAGAAAGCAGACGACAAGGCTGCCCAGGAGATGCGCGAGCAGATGGCTGAACAGCAGAGGATCGAGGCTTTCAGGTCAGCGCCTCTGAAGGTTGGAGAAAAGGTGAGGGTGAAGGAGAACGGAATGGTGGGAGAGGTGCAGAAGGTGTCTGCCAAGGCTGTGATGGTGGCTATAGGCAACATCTCGAGCAAGATGCCGCTTGACAAGGTGGAGAGAATCACATCCAACGAGTTCAAGAGTGCGGTGAAGGAGACTGCAAGACCTGTGACCACTACCATGAAGATGGACAGTTCCATCTCTGAGCGCAAGCTGAATTTCAAGATGGAGATAGACCTCCGCGGTGAAAGGCTGAACGACGCGCTGGAAAAGGTGATGCACTATGTCGATGATGCCATTATGGTGGGGGCTCCAAGCGTAAGGATAATCCACGGAAAAGGTACGGGAGTGCTTCGTGATGAGATTCAGAAATATCTCAGGACCACGCCGGGTGTGGCCTCGGTTCGGGATGAGCATATACAGTTCGGAGGAACAGGAGTAACGATTGTAAATTTCGAATAGAGATTTCGAAACAGACGATAACATTGAAGCATCTATAAAATATTGAATATGAAAGCAATATTGAAAAAGACATTTGTCGGAGGCATCGCACTTGGAGCAGTTGCAGCCTTCGCATTCCTTGTAGGAAACGGCTGCAATGGCAGCCGGAGCGCAGAAATGGGACCTGCTGAAGTCGTGGAGGCATTCAACAGGGCGGTCACTGCAGGTGATTTCGACAAGGCATCCGAGCTCTGTGACACAGTCGCGATGAAGGACTATCTGGAGAGCTACAAAGAAGCATGGGACACACTCAATGCGGAAGACAGCACCATTCTGTCCATTGCGTCATCCATTCTCGAAAAGGCTGTGATCAAGGTAGAAGATGTCAAGAAAGAGGGAGACAAAAGAGTGGTCCTGTACTCCCTTGAAGCTGACGGACACAGCAAGACAAGGAAAGCAGTTGTAAGGAAAGAGGAGGGAGCATGGAGGGTGGAAATGATATCAGACGCTCAGTAGGGCAGCTGGGAGAGGACATTGCCTGCAGGTTCCTCACGGAATCAGGGCATACCATCCTGGAGAGGAACTGGAGAGGCGGACATCTTGAGGTGGATATAATCTCATTTGATGCGGATGGAATACATTTTGTAGAGGTGAAGGCCCGTCGTGAAAACATCCAGGCTCCCCCGCAGGATAACGTGGGATGGCAGAAGCAGAAAAACATAGCAAAGGCGGCACAGGCATTCCTCAGAAGCGGCAAGGGACGTCCGTACGGAAGTCATGAATGCTTCTTCGACATAGTGGCAGTGACCTTCACACAGAACGGACACAGCATAGAATGGATACAACAAGCCTATATACCAATGTACAAATAAACAAAACATGATGAACAGAGATAATTGCTATTGCGTGATAATGGCCGGAGGATCCGGAACAAGATTCTGGCCTGTCAGCAGGGCGGCAAAACCAAAACAGTTTCTTGACATTACCGGCACCGGAAAGACATTTCTGCGCCAGACATATGAGAGATTCCTGAATATCGTCCCTCAGGAAAACATCCTTGTTGTGACTGCGGAAAGATATCGCGATCTGGTGAAGGAGAGCATTCCCGAGCTCGAGGACAGGAACCTCCTCATGGAACCATATTCAAGAAACACAGCCCCATGTATAGCATATGCGACCTATACCCTCCTGAAGAGGAATCCTCAGGCCCAGATGGTGGTGACGCCTTCGGACCATATGATCGATGACGAGGATCTCTTTGTGGAAACGGTGACCAAGGCCTTCGAGCATGTGGAGAACAACGATGTGCTGATGACTCTGGGAATAGCTCCCACCAGACCTGACACCAATTACGGATATGTCCAGGCATGCGGAGGCAGGGACGCGTTCATCAACGGAGAGCCGACCCCGGTCAAGACCTTCACAGAGAAGCCTGACAGAGCTCTGGCCCAGGTGTTCATCGACACAGGTGAATTCTTCTGGAATGCCGGTATCTTCATATGGAAGGCATCAGTGATCCGCAAGGAAATGGAAAAGCATCTGCCGGAAGTGACAGGACTTTTCACAGGTTGGGAAAGGGCTCTGGACACTCCGATAGAGGGTGAATTCATTGCAGGGGCATTCACGGACTGCCTCAACATTTCCATCGACTATGGCGTGATGGAGAAGACCGACAGGGCTTGGATATACCCGGCCAAATTCGGATGGACAGATATCGGGACATGGGAGTCCTTATATAATTATATGCCGGGGAAAGACCCTATGGGAAATTCTCTTGATGCGGAAAAGGTCATGCTGGAGGAGGCAGGCAACCTGATGGTGGTGTCTCCGGAGAAGAAGAAGCTCGTGGCCATCTGCGGACTTGACAACTACATCGTGGTGGACACAGACGACGTGCTCCTCATATGCCCGAAGGATGACAAGAAGTTCAAGGATTTCATATCAGGCATAGGAATGCCGGAATACGAAAAATACAGGTAACCTGCCCTGAAATCGGGGACCTATCAAAAAACAATAATCATGGAATTGGAAAAGAAGATACAGGCCGACATGGTGGCTGCCATGAAGGCAAAGGAGGCGGTGCGTCTGGCATCACTCAGAGCGATAAAGGCTGCAATCATGCTGGCAAAGACAGCAGAGGGAGCTACCGGAGAGGTCAGCGACCAGGAAGTCGTGAAGATAATCCAGAAACTGGTGAAGCAGCGCAAGGAGAGCGCACAGCAGTACACCGCTGCCGGACGCCCGGAGCTGGCAGAGAACGAACTTGCGGAGGCCGCAGAAATGGAGGTATATCTTCCTAAGCAGCTCAGCGAGGCTGAAGTGGAAGCGGAACTCGTCAAGATCATTGCAGAGGTGGGCGCAAGCCAGCCTTCAGACATGGGCAAGGTCATGGGAGTCGCCACAAAACGCCTCGCAGGACTCGCAGAAGGACGTCTCATCTCAACTCTTGTGAAGAAACTCCTCACAAAGTAGCTGCCGGATCTCCATCACAACACACAGGACCGTCCCTACAAGAAATGTGATTTTTTGTGGGGACGGTCGCATTTTTTGGGGTAAAGTGTAGTTTTTTTCTTTTTTTTTCTACCTTTGTTTGCTGAATAAAGCGATTATGAGTTCTCGGATGGACTTATGACCGCTTTTTCACATAAAAGTCTAACCTTAACATATCTTTATGTACTTTACCGTTGGTTAAATAGATGAGGAGATTTTTTGTCTTTTTGGGGGTTGTCTTCATGACAATCGGCTCTGCGGTCAGAGCGCAGGAAGTTGATAGTATGGCGCCATTGCAGAAGTCATCCTGGGGGGATGCAAAAAACGCGGATATAACTGAATATATCCCTGAAATATCGATTGATATGAGGGGCGGATATAGACAGGATTTCGCAGAGAATGCCGGTCGTTTCTATGGCGACGGTCTTTATTTGGATATAAACGGTAAAATAAGTCCACACTTTTCATACAGTCTGAACCAGAGGCTGGCCTCGTCATATTACGAGGACAACTCCGGATTCGAAGGCACCAACTGGCTGACTCTCACCTATGAAGTCGGCAGTTTCGCATTCACGGCCGGCAAGGATGCCCTCCTTGTGGGAAGCTTCGAATATGATGCATACGACCTGGACACCTACTACGACATGAACTCCATGTTCTACAACATGCTGGACTGCTGGCAGTGGGGCGTGTCGGCCGCGTGGTATCCTTCGGACAGCCATGAGGTGATCGTCCAGGCGGCGAACTCCCCTTTCTCATATGGAGAGCCGAACCTCTTCGCATATGCAGTTGCATGGAGGGGATACTGGGACTGCTATGAGTCATACTGGACAGCCGACATGTGGCAGTTCGAAAAAGGAAGATATGTCAAGGCGCTGAACCTCGGAAACAGGTTCTATGTCGGAGACTTCACTATAGACCTGGAATATATGACAAGGGCGGCAAATGTGAAAGGACTTTTCACTCAAGACTTTACAGCCCTTGTAGCACCATCCTATGAATGGGAATGGGGCCGTGCCTTCGCAAAATTCGGATACGAGCATGTGGCGGAAGACCTCCCTTATGAACTGGCCTATGACGCTGGAAACCATATGTTCTACGGCGCAGGACTCGAGTTCTTCCCTCTCAAGGGAGACAAGGATGTGAGGGTCCATGCGGCCTGGTCTTCCAGCAACTGGGGACTGAACACGCTCGACATAGGCCTGACCTGGAAATTCGACATCACAGGCGCTGCCAGACACCTTTTCGGAAAACTTGACAAATAAACCTAACCTGACCGGAATGAAAAATACAGAGAACATCATTGAGATTAAGAATATATCCAAGAGCTTCGGTGACAAACGCATACTCAACGACGTGAGCATCTCAGTCAAGAGAGGAGAGTTCCTCACCCTCCTCGGTCCATCCGGCTGCGGAAAGACCACTCTGCTGCGTATACTCGCAGGATTCGGCACAGCTGACTCCGGAGAGATACTCATCAACGGCAAGGACATCACCGACATGCCTCCGCATGAGCGCCCTGTGAACACCGTGTTCCAGCGCTATGCCCTCTTCCCACATCTCGACGTGTACGAGAACATCGCCTTCGGACTGAAGCTCCAGAAGGTGCCTACCGACGAGATCGACAGGAGGGTGCGCCGTGTGCTCAAGATGGTGAGCATGACCGACTACGAGGACAGGGATGTGGACTCGCTCTCAGGCGGACAGCAGCAGCGCGTGGCCATTGCCAGGGCCATAGTGAACGAGCCTAAGGTGCTGCTCCTGGACGAACCGCTCTCGGCCCTTGACCTCAAGATGCGTAAGGACATGCAGATCGAGCTCAAGGAAATGCACAGAAAGCTCGGAATCACCTTCATCTACGTGACCCATGACCAGGAGGAGGCCCTCACGCTTTCCGACACCATAGTCGTGTTCGATGACGGAAACATCCAGCAGATAGGAACACCTACCGACATATACAACGAACCTCAGAACTCCTTCGTGGCCGACTTCATCGGAGAATCCAACATCCTCAACGGCAGGATGATCAAGGACAGGCTTGTGGAGTTTGCAGGACATGAATTCGAATGCGTGGACGAAGGATTCGGAGAAGATGTGGATGTGGATGTCGTGGTCCGTCCTGAGGACATATATATCATGAACAGGCTCGAAGGAGCCCAGTTCACCGCCAAGGTGAAGTCATGCACCTTCAAGGGAGTGCACTATGAGATGTTCGTTGACACTGACAAGGGATATGAGCTCATGATCCAGGACTATAACGCCTTCGAGCCGGAGTCTGAAGTGGGTCTGATCATCAGGCCTGCCGACATCCAGGTCATGCATAAGGAGAGGACATGCAACACCTTCGATGCTGAAATCATCAGCGAGGACCGTGTGAAGTTCCTTAACACGGAGTGGGAGTGCAAGCCTCAGACCAAGTTTGCTGCTGGAGAGAAGGTCAAGGTGGAGGTCAAGTTCTCCAAGGTGGAACTCATCGACCATCCTGAGGAGGGAACTCTCGCCGGAGAGGTTCATTTCCTTCTATATAAAGGTGACCACTACCATCTGACCATCAGGACCGAGGACAGGGACGACATCTGGGTGGACACAAACGACATCTGGGACAAGGGCGACCTTGTGGGTATCAACATTGCTCCTAAGGACATCAAGATAATCAAGTGCGATGAATAAGAGAAGTACCTGGGCACTGCCCTACGTGATATTTCTGGTGCTGTTTGTCGCGCTCCCGCTGATCCTGATCATGGTCTATGCCTTCCAGGACGGCAACGGACACTTCACCTTCGGAAATTTCGCCAAATTCTTCACCGACACCGATGCGATAGAGACTTTTGCCCTGTCGCTTGAAGTGGCGATCGAGAATACGGCTCTGTGCATCCTGCTGGGCTATCCCGCAGCATGGATTCTGGCAAACAAGAACCTGAACAGGAGTGCTGTCACCATAGTCCTCTTCATCATGCCGATGTGGATAAACGCCTTGATGAGGACACTGGCCACTGCCGAACTCTTCCATATGCTCGGCATGCAGCTAGGCAAGGGAACGCTGATCATAGGTATGGTCTATGACTACCTTCCTTTCATGATCTATCCTATATACAACATCCTCGAAAAGATGGACAAGTCATATTCCGAGGCTGCCTCAGACCTGGGTGCAACCCCATGGCAGGTGTTCTGGAAGGTGCAGGTTCCCCTCTCGATGCCGGGAGTTATCAGCGGAGTGATGATGGTGTTCATGCCGACGGTCAGCACATTCGCCATATCTGAATTCCTCACCAACAACAAGATAAAGCTCTTCGGTACCATCATCCAGGAGAACATCAACTCGGGAATGTGGAACTACGGAGCTGCCCTGTCGCTGGTGATGCTGGTGATCATAGGAATAACGAGCCTGCTGCAGGACAATAAGAAGGACGTAAACGAAGGGAGGGTATAAGTCATGAAGAGATTCTTTGCACAATTCTACATATGGCTGCTGCTGATCGTGCTATATGCACCTATCGTATTCATCGCAGTCTTCTCGTTCACCGAGAGCAAGGTTCTGGGCAACTGGACAGGCTTCTCGACACGCCTCTACTCCAACCTCTTCACAGGTGAAATGCATGGGGGCGGCTCTCTGATGTCTGCCATCCAGAACACCCTTGTCATCGCGCTCATAGCCGCAACAGTGTCCACCATCCTCGGTACGATCGCGGCAATCGGAATCCACAACATGAAGGGACGCGGCAAGCAGGCCATCACCTTCCTGAACAACATCCCGATGCTGAACCCTGACATCATCACGGGTGTGTCGCTCTTCCTGCTCTTCGTCTTCCTGCACGTGAGCCAGGGATATGTCACAGTGGTTCTGGCACATATAACCTTCTGCACCCCATACGTGGTTCTGAGCGTACTTCCGAAGCTGACTCAGATGAACCCGAACATATATGAAGCGGCCCTTGACCTCGGCGCGACCCCGTTCACGGCCCTGAGAAAGGTGCTTCTCCCTCTTCTCAAGCCCGGAATGATCTCAGGATTCATCCTGGCCTTCACCATGTCGCTGGATGACTTCGCCGTCACCTTCTTCACAAGAGGAACAATGGGACTGGATACCCTTTCGACATATATATATACAGATGCACGCAAGGGAGGACTCACACCTGAACTCCGTCCGATGATCACCATCATGTTCCTGGGAATCCTCATCCTCCTGATCATCATCAACCTCAGAAAGGCGCGCGCCGCCAGAAATGCCGCATAACAGAAATGAAGATCCTCGATTGCATAAAAAGACTTTCCCTGATCATGACTCTCACCCTGATGGCATCAGGCTGCACAGATGACAGGGAACATATCCTCAAGGTCTACAACTGGGCCGACTATATCGACGAGGAACTCCTCGACGAATTCGAAGTGTGGTACGAAGAGCAGACCGGCGAACATGTGGAAATCATATACCAGACCTTCGACATCAATGAGACCATGCTCTCGAAGATCGAACTGGGCCATGAGGACTATGACGTGGTGTGCCCGTCTGACTACATCATCGAAAGGATGCTCAGAAATGACCTTCTGAGACCTATAGAACGCAATTTCGGCGACACTCCGGACTACATCGGCAACATCTCGCCATATATCGTGGAGAAATTCAACCAGATAGAAGGGCATGGAAAGAATGCCAACGACTATTCGGTGGGATATATGTGGGGAACAGTCGGAATCATATACAATCCTGAATTTGTCCCGGCAGAAGAAGTGAGAAGCTGGGAGGTGCTCAGAAATCCTGAATACAAGGGCAAGATTCTCATGAAGGATGCATTCAGGGACATATATACCTCCCTCATCGTGGGTCTGAACTCAGAGAAGCTCAATTCTGGCGAGAAGACCCTTCATGAACTTTCGCTCGACACATCTGAAGAATCCATAGCCCTTGTGGAGGACTTCCTGACATCATTCAAGGAGAATGTAGCAGGCTGGGAGGCTGACTTCGGAAAGGAGCAGATGACCAAGGGACTCGCATGGATGAATCTCTCATGGAGCGGTGACGCCCAGTGGGCCATCGACGAGGCCGCTGAAGTGGGCATGGAACTCAGATACGACATTCCTTCGGAGGGAAGCGCTGTATGGTTCGACGGATGGGTCATTCCTAAATATGCCGTCAATGTCAAGGCTGCCTCATATTTCATCAACTACATGTGCATGCAGGAAAATGCACTGAGAAACATGGATATGACCGGATATGTCAGCGCTGTCGGAGGTCAGACCGTCCTTGAGAACATGGAGGATCCGGAATCCTACGATGCGGTCGACGCCAGCTATTTCTTCGGAGAAGAGGCCGACAGCGTGCACGTGAACTACATCATGTATCCGGACAAGTCGACCATAACCCGCTGTGCGATGATGCACGACACAGACACGGAGACCCTCCTGAAGATGTGGTCGCGCGTCAAGGGAGCCAATGCCTCTGCATGGACATATATCCTCATCGTACTCGTGCTGGGCGGACTGATCTGCCTTGTCATCATCAAGTACACCCGCAAATCTCATAGGCGCAGGAGGCACTCCTACAAAAGAAGGTAGGAAGCTGTCAACGGCCAAAGATATCAGGTCATCATGAAACGTAGAGACTTCCTAAAGACAGCAGGTATCCTTACTGCCGGGGCGATTGCAGGCGGGTCGGTGGCCAGCGGGTGCACATCACCGAAAACGTTCAACTTCAACAGACTTGGAACAGGAGAAGGGCTCAAGCTCGGCTTCAAGCCATATGAACTGGAACTCAGGCATGTGTTCACAGTCTCATCATATTCAAGAAAGACCACTCCCGGAGTGCAGGTCCGCATTGATTATGAAGGATTTACAGGATATGGAGAGGCTTCGATGCCTCCTTATCTCGGTCAGACTGTCGAGAGTGTCTGCACGTTTCTGAACAGGGTGGATCTCGGACAGTTCCGTGACCCGTTCCGTCTGGAGGAGATACTTTCCTATGTGGACAGCCTTTCACCGGGAGACAATGCAGCCAAGGCCGCCATCGACATCGCACTTCATGATCTGGTCGGCAAGCTATTGGGACAGCCATGGTGGAGAATATGGGGACTGGACCCTTCTGCAGCACCGGACACGACATTCACCATAGGGATAGACACACCTGATGTGGTCCGTGACAAGACACGGGAGTGCGCTGACAGGTTCAACATCCTGAAGGTCAAGGTGGGCCTGGACAACGACAAGGAGATGATAAGCACCATCCGGGAAATTACCGATCTGCCTCTGGCCGTCGATGCCAACCAAGGCTGGAAAGACCGTCAGCAGGCTCTGGATGAGATATTCTGGCTTCAGGAGAACGGAGTGGTGATGGTGGAACAGCCTATGGCCAAGGAGAGGATTGACGACAACGCATGGATAACGGAGCGGAGCCCTCTTCCTATATTCGCAGATGAAGCCATCCAGCGACTTGCAGACATTCCTTCCATCAAGGGAGCATACCACGGAATCAACATAAAGCTTATGAAGTGCACAGGCATGCGCGAAGGATGGAAGATGGTCAATTATGCACGGGCAGAAGGAATGAAAGTGATGGTGGGATGCATGACCGAGACCTCGTGTGCAGTCTCCGCTGCAGCCCAGCTCTCGCCTGCCGTAGATTTCTGTGATCTGGACGGCAACCTCCTCATAACCAACGACCTTTTCCACGGCATGGAAGTCGTGGACGGCCACATCGTCCTGCCTGACCGCCCTGGCATCGGCCTCCTGCCGTTGTAACCCAAACACGCAACACATTACTCTCCAGCCACTTACACTGAATCGCCTGCGTCGTTTGCCGCAGGCGATTCAGGATAAAGCGCTGGCTGTCAACTCGTTGCAGAATCAGCCTTTGTCTGATTTGCAGTAAACAGACGCAGATGACAGGATTTAGAAATCTTATTTTCCGACTGCAGATCCCCAATACTTGTTTGGTCTGTCTCCCATCTGCAACACCAACTCTCCTCCTGCCATAAGATCCTCATGACTAAGGACCGGCTCATTCAGAGGCTTACCATTGAGCGATGCTGACTGTATATACTTTCGTGTCTTGGAAACATTTTCAGCAACAACCTTGAATGTCTTGCCGTTTGTCAAATGGATGGTGACCTCCGGAAAGACAGGGCTTCCTATCGAATACAGAGGTTCGCCAGGAGTGACAGGATAGAAACCGAGCATAGAATACAGGGCAAATGCAGTAAGACCGCCACCATCTTCATCGCCAGGCACACCCATCAGGTCGTGACGGAACCATGTGTCTAGCATTTGACGCACTCGTTTCTGGGTCTTCCATGGCGCTCCTGCATAATTATATAGGTATGGCACATGCATGCCCGGTTCGTTCGCCATCGAGAACTGACCGATATTTCCGGTATGATCGGGATACTTAGCGTAGAACTCGAACTTTATGCGTCCCATAGGCTCCGCAAACATGCTGTCAAGCTGCGAGATGAAGCGCTCGTTTCCTCCCATGAGATCGATAAGGTCCGGAATGTTATGCTTGACATCCCAGCGGTATTCCCATGCATTGTTTTCGTCATAGTACTCGCGGCCACCCATTCCTCCGCAGAAGTTGTAGTCAAACGGCTGTATGAAGTTGCCGTGAGCATCCTTAGGATGAAAGAAGCCTGTTTCCTTATTGAAAAGATTGCGGTAGTCCAACGATCTCTGACGGAAATATTCCGCCTTTTCGGTTTCGCCAACGGAATCGGCGATAAGCGCGAGGCACCAGCAGTTATATGCCGTACCGAGCGACACTGCCACAGGCTGACGCTTCTCCCAGCCGTCAACGACATCTACAAATTCCTGTTCTCCACTGCCAAGAGCCGGCATATATCCGTTTTTCCAGTAAAATTCATCCAAAACGGTATTTGGCACGCCTCTCCATGGTATGAGGGTCTTCTCGGTAAGGCCTTTGTATGATGCTTCCCATGCCTTTTCCTTGTCCACATCAAGACCTTTGATGATTGCATCGGCAAAAGTCGCTATGCCATGGTTGGCGTTCATTCTGCGTGAGTCTCCTGCGATTCCAGGAAAGGTCGGCATCCACATGGTGCCCATCTGCTCCGCCATCCTCAGGTACGATGCAAGTATATCCTCCTCTACTTCCTTGTTCATCATGATACGCAGAGGGTGTGAAGCATGGTATGTGTCCCAGATCCAATCGTCGTTATAGAAAGGCACACCTCCGTCTTCATGCACGCTGTTGTCAAATCCGCTCCAATATCTTCCGTCCTCGCTTATGCAGACCGGACGCTCGAAGTTGCGGTAGTATGAAGTATAGAATACAGTCTTATAGTCTTCGTCTCCGCCCTTTACCTCCATACGGCCGAGCACATCATTCCAGATTTTCCTGCCTGCCGCCTTGACAGCATCCAGATCATAGTCCTTTATCTCTCTGCGCAGGTTTTTCTCAGCCTGTTCTACACTGATGAATGAAACGCCGTAGCGTACGTCTAACGTCTTCTCATCGAATGTCATGGTTACGCAAGACGGATTGAGGTATCCCGTCTCGACAGGAGTCTGGGACGTCTCCATGTAGACATATACCGTTGTCTTGTCCTGAATGACTTGTGTACCGGTAATCACATTGCCGTCGACATCCATTACACCGTTGGCAGAGTTGAGGATCAGAACTGAAGGTACGTCCTTAAGGAAGTCTATTCTGTATATCGCTGATTGGTGCGAAACGGCAAACTCCACATCGATATCGCCATCGGCGACAGTGACTTCGTATGAATAAGGAGTGATGGTCTCCCTGTCATAAGAGTAGCTTACGACAGGTGCAGGCTCTCCCTGTGTTACGGAAAGCGTGAAAGGGGATGTTTCCCTGTGGCTTGTCACGATGATAGGGAATCCGTCTATCCTCTCGGTCGTGTAGTCCCATCGTTTAGGGAAAACGCGCAGCATCGAGTTCGGAAGATGCACCGTAGGGAACGTCGGTACGAGAAGGTGGCTCACGTTGCCGATGTATGGATCAACGTAGTCTACAGGTTCCTTGTCCTGCTGGCATGCAGCAAACAGAAGTGCTGCTGCGGACGCAATAATGGTCAGTCTGATTTTCATGGTTATGTATTTTTTACCTTCATGTTTTCTAATGCTAAGTTAATGTATAAATCGGCTTGAATAGTTGTTGTAATGATTATTTAATCGATTTGTAAAGGTTCTTATTTAAATAAGAAAGTTTTAAAAGGTAGATTTGCCAATCATTTGAGAGAATAAAACTAATAACACCAAATCTTATGAACAAAGAGAATCAACAACTCCAAGCAATGCCTTACCAGACTCCGTCGTGTTCGGCATTCGGAATGATGCCTGAGGGCATCTTATGTCAGTCCGGTCAATTCAACATCATTGATTGGGAAGAAAATGAAGATGTACTTTAAAATGTTACTGTCATGAAAAGAAACTTATTGAGAATAGCGATGATGTTTGCAGCCGTATGCGCTTTTGCAGGCTGCCTTAGCAAGGAAGAGACCAACCCAGGTTCAGGTGAGACAGTTACAGAGGGAACAGAGTTTGTCCTCAACCTCAACCCTCCGACCAAGACCGTGAACGACGGACTCGGCACAAAGTGGATAGCCGGAGATAAGGTGAACGTATTTCATGCAGTAGCAGGCACTGAAGAATATGTCAACGACGGTGCTTTCGAATACACCTCAGGATCATCATTTTCAGGAAAACTTGCAGGAACTCTTGATGCCGACAAGGCTTATGACTGGTACGTGGCATACCCATACGATGAGAGCATGACCTCTCCAAAGGCCATGACCATCAACATCCCAGGTGACCAGTATCAGGAAAGCGACGGCAGCATGGCTCACCTTGCCGGCTCGCTCTGCCCGCTTGCCGGTAAGATTTCAGATGTGGCTTCAAGTTCATCTGTGGCTGTAATGATGAACCACCTTGTGACAGTCATGAAAATCAAGGTTACAAATTACGAGGCGAATCCTATGGACCTCAACCTTGTGTCTTTCATGGCTAACGGATGTACTCATGAGAACGAGACAGTCAACCTGATGGCAGGTGCACACGCACAGACCATCACAGGAACCTTTACTGTTGACTTTACTGGAGAGAAGACCGTTTATAATCATATTGACAGGGGAATGGGCTCAGGCACACCTCGTCCGCTTCTGCACCTGAACACCTCTAAGGAACTCGGCCTTAACGAAAGCGCAACTGTATATATGGCAGCGATTCCTTTCTATATTTCAAACGGTACTTCGCTCACAATCGGAATGAACAACAACTCCGGCGGAATCACAATGAGCATCTATGGCAAGAACGTAGCCTGCAAGGCCGGTCAGATCTGCGGAGTGAAGCAGGGCAGCCGACAGGCACCTCCTTTCAAGGAAGGCATCAACTTCTACCACGGCCAGAAGAATACTGACGGCACATATACATTCCAAGACGGATGGTGGAGATGTGACCTCCCATCTGACTTCCAGTTCTCCGGAGAGTTTAATTTTGCAGACCTCTTCACAACATGCAACACCGGAGATGCAAAGATAGAAATGATCGCTGCCGGCAATCAGAATGACCGAGGTTCTGCCAAATTCAATGAACTTTCAGCATGCTGCCAGGGCTTCAGATGGGTAGCGAACAGAAGATGGGACAACAACTTCAATGTAGACTATGGTGATAAAGCCGGTCTTTTCATGAACTGCTATGCAGGTTACAACGTCGGCTCATGGAACATCTGGTTCCGAATCCAGGATCCGTTTGCAGACAAACTGATTGCATCAAACGGTGTGAACCGTCTCCAGAACAACAGATTTGACTTCTACTATCTCTATAACGATGAGCACACGCTTACCCGTATCGGATGGGTTACAGGAGGTTCTGACATCGCAAGAGACATCCACATCAACACTCAGTACAACACCTCAACAAACGACTATTCCGGCGGCAAGCTTCCAACATTCAAGAGTGCCTGGATGGTAGAGGATCACCTTGTGGCAAGTGACGGACGCGTGCTGATCAAGAATAATCTTGTCGACAACTCATTCGGCCTTACAGAAGAGGCTGCAAAATATTGTCAGCAGTCAAAGGGTCTTTACTGGATTCCAGCACACTATACAGAGTTTGCATCTGATACAAATCTTGGCGAGTATGAAAAGCGCGCAGATCCTGAAAGCCGTGAGGCAGAGGCGAATCTTGCTGCAGAACTTGCTGCATTCGGCATCACAATGACAGAGGATGGTCGCATCATTCTTGGTAACAACTATGACACGACTAAGAAATTCTGTATCTCTCCTCGTATCAAGTTCGAGTATGACTACGGAACAATCGTATACACTTACGGTTCACGTTATCTCCCTGGTCTTTGCCTGAACATCTAAATTCAAAACACAATAGACAAGGCTGGTCTGTAAAGAGCCAGCCTTTTTAAATGCTCTCTATGAAGAAGACATCGGCATTTGCAACTTTTGCGATTTCAATTCTTTCCATTCTGTCTTGCACCAATCCCGATTATTGTCAGCACGTCGATACGAAAATCGGAACCGCAGGATCAGGACACGTATTCATGGGCGCATGCGTACCTAACGGCATGGTGCAGCTCGGTCCTACCAGCATCCCGAACACATGGGATTTCTGCACGGGCTATCATGACTCTGACTCGACTGTCATCGGTTTCTCGCACACACACCTGAGCGGAACCGGAATGCCGGAAATGTTCGACCTCACAGTGATGCCTGTCGTCGGCACAGACCTCACTTATGCCAGGGGGAACACAGCCGACCAGAACTCAGGCCTGTGGTCCTATGCCGACAGAAGTCGTGAAATAAATGTACCCGGCTATTACTCCGTGCCTCTTCTCAGATATGGAATTACAGCAGAAATGACTGCAACAAGCCGCGTAGGTTTCCAAAGATATACGTTCCCCGAGAGCGATGAGGCGGCGATTGTCCTCGACATGGAAAACGGAGACGGAGGAGTAATGGATGTGCTGACAGGATGCCTGATTGAGAAGATCTCCGACAGGGAACTGCGAGGATGGAGAAAATCGACCGGATGGGCAGACAGAGGATGGGCCAGAGAGGATAATCAGATCGTTTATTTTCATGCGGAATTCTCTAAGCCGTTTGATTCTTTCGAGCTTATAGACGGCAAGTACGGCAGGGCTGACTTCAAGACAAAAGCAGGAGAGCAGATCATGCTCAAGGTCGCGCTTTCATACAGGAGCATGGAGGGCGCACGCATGAATATGGAGACTGAACTCCCGGGTTGGAACTTCGAGAGGACACGCAAGAGCGCTGAAGATATATGGAACAAAGAACTTTCCAGAATCGAAATCGAAACTGCTGATGAGGAAACAAAAAGGGTTTTCTATACTGCCATGTACCACTCGATGATATTCCCTTCTATATTTAGTGATTGTGCCGAGAAGGACACCTACACTAATTTCTCCCTCTGGGACATCTATCGCGCATGGTCTCCGCTGTTTACAATCATCAGGAGCGACTTTTACCCTGAAATGATGGACAGTTTCCTTGAAATGTATGAAAAATCCGGACGCATCCCTGTGTGGCCGATGTACGGAGTGGAGACTGACTGCATGATTGGTAATCCCGGAATCATCGTCGCTGGTGACGCGATCCTGAAAGGTATAGCCGGAGACAGGACAGAGGAATTGTATGAAGCCATGAAGGCATCAGCCATGCTGGACTCAAGGTGGCAGAATCTGAGAAAGGAATATGGATATATCCCATTCGACCTTCATCCGACTCAAAGCATTGCCTATGACCTTGAATATGCAGTGGCCGACTATGCGATCGCGCAGGTTGCCCGCAAGCTTGGAAAGGAGCAGGACTACGAGTACTTCAATGACAGGGCATCATGGTGGAAGCATCATTATGACAGCGGCAGCGGATATATGAGAGGCAAAGACAGCAAGGGCAACTGGCGTGAGCCTTTCAACCCGTATAGCATCGTCCACATGGCGGATGACTACTGCGAGGGAACAGCATGGCAGTACACATGGATGGTTCCTCATGACATAGAAAGCCTGACAGAGGTTATGGGAGGCACTGAAATCGCCCTTGAAAAGCTCGACAGACTCTTTACGGAGCCCTCACGCATAGATGGAGAGACTGTGGACATGACCGGACTTGTAGGACAATATGTACATGGAAACGAGCCAAGCCACCACATAATATATTTCTACTCTCAGCTTGGACAGGCAGACAAGACAGCAAGACTTAGCCGTCACATTCTTTCAAACTATTATTCAGCGGAAAAAGACGGTCTATGTGGAAATGAAGACATGGGTCAGATGTCAGCATGGTACATTCTCTCATCAATGGGACTCTATCAGGTAAACCCGGCAGAGGGCAGATACTGGTTCGGCTCACCGGTAATCGACAAGGCCACCATCAATCTTCCTGACAGCAGGACGTTCACCATAAGGGCAGAAAACAACTCAGCCGAGAACATATATATAGAAAAGGCCTTCCTTAACGGAAAGCCTTATGATAAGAATTATATCGACTATTCAGATATAGTCCGTGGAGGTGAACTGGTCTTTTATATGACCAATGTCTGAGTTCCTGAAGCAAGCTTCTTTTCCGTGCCGTCCGGCAGGACAAGCGTTGCATCAGCATTGACAGGAATCAAGATTTCCATTACGACACCTTTTGAAGTGCGTTTCCATGCGGAACGCACTTTTCCTTTTATGCTGTCGTAAGAAGCCTCAACGCAGTCAAGGCCCTCAGGGAAATGAGGACGGATGATGATGTGCTCGAATCCTGGTCTTTCCATGTCGAAGTTAATGCCGGCAAGGTCGTTCACATACCATGCAGAAACATCTCCAAGGAACACATGGTCGACAGATGCATCCTTGAACACAGGTGACAGTTCCCAAGTCTCGGCGAGGGTCGTGAAGCCCTGCTTCACCCACCATCCCCATGAAGGGCAGTCCTCTTTTGTTGCGATCTCATATGCCTTGTCTACGTGGCCATATTTTGTCAGCATTCTCAAGGCCATCTTGCTTCCCATAGAACCGAATTCAAGGAATCCGTTGTTGGCATCCACCATCTTGGCAAGTTCATCCGCCACGGCCTGCTCCTTTCCTTCAGGAACCACGCCCATATAGAGGGCGATCGCCTGTCCTGCCATGGTGCCGTTTGCATAGAGATTGGTCTCTGGATTGAACCACTTTTCGTTAATGGCATTCTTTATCGCTTCGGCCTTCTCCTCATATGGTTTAGGATCACGACCTGTCAAAACCGCATATTTTGCCATCAGACAATAATCCTTATAGTAGAAGCATGGAGATGAGAACCTGGTCTCTGTGGCTACCTTATGATATACCCAGTCTCCGATTCCATATGTGACGAGTCCGTCCTCTTCCTCTCTGGTCTTCAGGTACTCCAGGTATCTTTCGTACACAGGCCATAGTTTCTCCACCTGTGAGTAATCACCGGTGAAGTTGTACATGAAGTCCGGAATGAGGAATATGGTTGCATCCCATACAGGACCGATCCAGTCCATATAACCCCAGCCGTGGTCAGGCATGATGCCGGAAAGTCTTCCGTCAGGACGGATGTTGTCCGTCACGTCGTCAATCCATTTATGATAGAATGCGATTCCGTCATAGTTGAGAAGTCCCAGCTCGACTGCAAGGAAACTGTCGGCTGTCCAGCCGTTCTTTTCTCTGTGAGGACAGTCGGTGATGATGCTGTGGAAATTGTTCTTGTATGTCCTGCGGGTCATTTCCCACACGGTATTGAAGAGTTCATTCGAACTTTGGAATTCACCGGCAGAAGGTACCAGCGTGTGGACATATTTGGCCTTGAGGCTGTGCTTGTCAAGCTTTACAGGCTTGTCCGCCTTGATCTCCACATATCGGAATCCGTGATAGCAGAACGACGGTTCCCAGGTTTCCGGCTCGCCTCCCTTCATATAATATATATCTTTCTGAAGGTCGTAATCCGGCATATATACATGGTATACGTTGATGTTTCCCATCTCCACTCTTCCATCCTCTTTGGCAAGCTCTCCGTGCTCGATTGTAACTTTCGTGCCCTCCTCTCCCTGAATGGTCATCTGGCAGTATCCGGCGATGTTCTGACCGAAGTCATATACATAGACACTGTCTCCGTAGTTCCTGAATTCTACCGGTTCCAGCTCCTTTTCTACGCCGATAGGAGGCATCAGCTGGGCTGTAAGGGTGTCAGACGGTGCCGCAACCACTGTTGCCGATTCCCATGCGCTGTCATCGAAGCCAGGCATGTTCCATCCAGATATCTCCTTACGGGCGTCATAAATGTCGCCGGAGTAGATGTTGTTGCTGACATATGGTCCATCGATATATGTCTTCCATGAATCATCTGACTTGATCATGTCCGTGCTGCCGTCCTCGTATGTGATGTGGAGCTCGCAGAAGAATCTGGCTCTTCCTCTCCATCGTGCATTCTCAAACCCCCATGTCGCGATAGGCTGTATAGCATTATAGAAACCGTTTCCGAGAACTGCTGCAAGAGTGTTTTCTCCCTTTCGCACCCTGTCAGTCACGTCGTAGACGTTGTACAGGTTGCGGCAGTCGTATGCTGTGTATCCCGGCTCCAGAACCGCATTTGCCATAGGTTCTCCATTAAGGGTAGTCTTCGCATATGCTGCGGCGCTGAAGTAGAACCTTGCAGATGCTACCGGCTTGCTTATATTGAATGTCTTACGCAGCATAGGCGAGCGGTATTCGTCCTTATCGTAGCTGTCGCTTATCCACTCCGCGCTCCAGTCGCTCATCTTGAGTGCGCCTGTGCTGAATGCTGCTACCGGTGATGTGTATACAATGCTGCTGTCTGCATTCCATGCAGTCACCTGCCATACGTAGTCTGAGAAGCTCTCCAATCTGCTCACGAGATTTCCTGTCTTCAGGTCCTCCGGAGTTCTCGCGATGCTTATGCTGTAACCGGCCTCCTTGAAGGATGGGTCCGCATACTGGGAATAGTTCCATGTAAATGTAGGGTCCTGGCGGTCCACTATCAGCGGTTCTGCCAGGTATTCGCATTTCATGTTCTCAATCTTCGGATGATGGCATCCGGTCAAGGCAGCGAAAGCTGCAATGATGCCTGCCGCGATCAGGCTCATTCTTCTGGTTATCATTATCAGTAGTTTTTGATTATTTCCATTACTACGGCCTTTGAGTCCCCTTCAGGTTCCGAAATGAACTCTCCGATGCACTCCTGCCACCACTGCATCTCGAAATCCGTGATTTCATCCTTATAGATTTCATACTGCTCGATATGGAAACCCTTTCCGGCATCCATCCTCTCAGCTACATCTTTGAAGAACTTTTCCCAACGAGGCTTATAATATGAACTTATAAGTCCGTTGCAGGTTCTGCGGGCGTAGTCATTCAAACTCTGATGTGCCTTTCCTGCCCACGTTGTGATGAGATTGCGCGCCTCACGTTCGTAGTACAGTTCTTCTTCCTCTGTCGTACCCCAAGAGCGTGCATCCTCGATCCATTTTCCTGCGAGGAAGTATGCCTGGGTACCGGTTATCACTTCAAGGTCATCAAGAATGCGCAACATGAGTTCTGCTTTTGCCGCCATTACATCACGCTTTCCTTCCTTGACAGCAATCTCATAATCCCTGAATGCCGCATTGAACACGTTGGTCAGGTACTGTCTGGCAATGTTCGTTACGTCGAAATCATATGCTGCTCCGTTTCCTTCGGCCTGCAGAAGAAGGTCGAGTGCAGTTCTCAGGTTTGCTGTGTCCTCATCAAGCGCAGGGGAGTTATATGTCCATGCCCAGTCGTTGAATACAGGACGGAAGTTCAGCATCTGCTGCCTCAGACCAGTAGGACGCTCGTCCACATAGATAGTGTTTAGCAGGTGCTGCCATGCCTGTCTTGCATTCTCGTCGACGGTTCCGGTTCTGCGGTCTGCCATTGCCTTGATCCATGCATCCACATCGCGGTGGATATCAAGATCCCAAGCCTTCTCAAGCACATATTCGAAAACATATGGGTTACAATCCATTGCTTCGAGTGTACATCCTATACCGCAAAGGTTGCTGCCGCCGTTAACGAGAGAATTCTCAAACCTTTCATCGATCACGCGGAAACTTCCTGTAAGGTGTGAGTTTCCTCCGAAATTACCGAGATAATTCCAGATATAAGGCACGCCGTAGAAACTGTCTGTCTGCTGCCATACCTCTGTGTTCTCGCAGTGGTAGTCAAGAAGGATCTGATTTTCCTTAGGGAATGATGTCAAGTATGCCTCGATCCTTTCTGGTGTCCAGTTGGCCTTTCCGTAGAAGAACAGCCATGCCATCTGGAGCCACACCGCCTCTTCATCTGCCGCCTTGAGGGACTCGTAAACCTGCCTGCTCACGCGTCCGAGGTACTCGGGCTCCCAGCTTGGAGGAGTAACCTCATTGAAGAGGTCTATACCATATATATGGTCTGTACCGTAGATTTCAGTCTGCTTTGTAATGAACTTCTTCTGGATTTCAGCGAAGAGGTCACTCATCGGATCCAACAGGCTGCACGCACAATCCTCAGGGAAGTGTTCCCAAGGCTTGAGTTCCTTGATCGGAGCATCAGGATAAATGCGTGTCAGTTCAGCGGGCACGTGGCCTGAGAATGCAGGAAGGACAGGACGGATGCCCAGCTCTCTTTCACGGGCAACGATCTGTTTCTGGAGAGCCTCCTGTCCGTCAAGCCATGCTTTGGGCAGAGGACCGTTCCATCTGTCAAGATTGATCATACGATGCCAAGGCAGATGGGCCGGGCCGCAGAAGTACGCACGTACCTCCTCGTCTGTCAATCCCATTTCTGTCCACACCTGATACCAGATGGATTCCTGGCCGGTGATCGCGAGAGCCATGTTGACTCCGTTCATAGCCATCCAGTCAATGAAATGTTCCCACTCTTCCCACTTCCACCACGGCATTGTGTAGCCATAGGTGCAGTAATTAAGGAAGAATCTATCCTTGACTCTCGCCTGATGGCGGACAGGCTCTTCTACTTTAGGAAGTCTCTTCGGAAGCTCCATTTCGTCGTAATGGAACCAGCTGTACACTGCATTACAGTGGTATCTCAGGTAGTGGTTAAGTCCCACTGCCATTGAATTTGAGTTAGTTCCCTTGATGACGATCTCTCGTCCTTCAGATGAAAGTTCAAACACATCTCCTTCTACACCATCCAATTTCTCAAATGTGAAATGCTTAGCCTGTCTGCCCAACACACGCTCAGCAAGAGCCTGAGCGCCAAGCACATCAGAATCTTGCTGAAGGTTATTGGTACAAGATACCAGGGCTATCAGAAAAAATAACAGTCCTGCTCTTTTCATGATTATTATCTTATTGGTTTGCTCTCTGTTAATTCGGCTTCTCCCCTAAGCACCTTAGCGGCCTGACCGGTGAGCCACAAGTAATAGTCGCTGTCAAAGTCATCCTCAATACCGTTGAATGTCACACCAAGTTCGCTTGCCTTCTTGCACCAGTTTCCGCTGCCGCTTACTGATACGGCTGTGTCGGAACGACGGTAAGCACCGTTCTCATACACCACATAGTAGTCTGAACTGTAGGTGTTTGACGGAACTTCTCCCTTACGCAGGCACTTGTAGATGGCTGTACCCTCGTCGATCTCGTCAAACATCGCTACATAAAGCATCTTGGCGCCTTTGTTCAGATGTTTGTAGATCTGCTTCCAATAGAAATCACCGCCCATTCGTTCGTACACCTGGTGATCAGGGTGTATATTCCTGTCGGAGAATCCCGGGAAGACGAGAGGGCAATATTCTACGCCGTAAGATGAAGCTTGAGAATAGTCGCCTTTCGTTTTAATAAAACTTCCTGTATCTTCCATTCTTTTAGTCCAGAAATCATCGAAGCTACCCTCCGGTGTTGTTGTAACGGTTCCATCATAGTCATATGTTCCAACAAGCCATGGCATGATGATATCCACATCTTTAATCAAGGTTGTGATTGCACCGTCATTTATGCAGTCTCCATAACCTGGGCTTCTCCAATATGCCGGAACTCCAAGCATGATGCTGAATCCCAGTTGCTGAAGTCCATCAACGATTGCCTGCGCCTGATTGATAGTATACGGTACACCTGCCTGACCTACACTCACAAGACCGATAAGAGGCTTACCGTTGTGGTAGAGGAAGTATCTCTGCCCCTTGCTTCTGTCATCAAGATTATATTTAGCCTTAAGTGCGACGGCATCATTGAGAATCACATCTGCGTTTGTGCTTGCTTCCATTCCAACCATGTCGTACATGATGGATATCGCTCTTGCATGTACATTAGATGCTTTCATCGCTGACTCCAGCACCTTGTCGCTGTGAATAAGGGCCGCAGGGTTGGTGAGCTGCGACACAAACCTCTGCATGAACACTCCGTCGATGCCGTATTCCTTCATCCAACTGAAATGCAGATCGACTGTCGATTCGTCGTAAGAGCTATACAGGCGAGGCGTACTGCCGCCCGGCAGGACAAAGTCTTTCGGCGCCTCATAGGTGATTGGATATTCACTTACATCCGGCCAGAAATCAATGTTGTTACGAAGAACACCCGGTTCGAAGATGAAAGGCTGCTCCGCTACATTTGCATAATGAGGCCAAGCCTCCGCCGGGTTATGTGCGCAACCGTCACCCGGAGTTCCGTGCCAGCCTTGATAACCCGCCATCACAAGACCTTGATAGCTGTCGTACTGGTCGCTTTCCGTATCAATGACAGGTCCGTCTGCCTGAGTATCCGCTTCCCTATAGAATATTGGCCATGAACCGACCTGATAACCTGCTGAAGAGTTGATGAACACTCCGCTTTTATCCTCTTCCGGGAAGTTGAGGTTGACATTCATGTCGGGATCACCATTCCAGTATACCTGACAACTGCCTTCCTTGCCTAGATACGCAGCAAAATCCTCATAATAGTACTGTACAGTAACATTCTGATTTGCAGAAGGTAACAATTCAAAGTCGGCATCTGCATTTACTGTAGTGAAGAGAGTCCTGAAGTCAAAGGACCCCTGAAGGTCATACCCTTCAGGAAGATCACATCTCCACCATCCGTCATTGTCTATGGTATATGTGCCGTCGGAGTTTTTCTTTCCGTGATAGAAGGTGATACCGTTTTTGAAAGGCGGCGCGAGGCGGCTGCCCTGCTTGATGCCGTTTATCCTGCCGGCCTTGCATTCTACAACCTTACATATACGCTGGCTGATTCCTCCATCTGTTCTGTTCATTCCCACATTCAGGAATGTAGCATTCGCAATCGTGAAAGGAAGACATACCACATAGACTGTTGCACTTTCATTCAGACCGAGTGTCTTTGTGTCGGTAAGACTGATATTGATTCTGCCTGAACCGTTACCTTCACCGGAACGTGTCAGTGCCGTATTTTCCTCCCAGTTGTCTATATCAACCCCCACCTCTGCTGACTCCAGGCGCTCATATGAAGGAGTTGCTCCCGTGATATCCACATTGTAATTTCCACTTAAAAAAGTGATCGATTTACCATCAGGATCCGTATGATGACAGAATGAAACCGTCTTCAACTCACATGGTTCCGCCTCATAATTGGTTACCTTTATCTTCATGACTGTCAGAAGATGGTTCATCATTACAGCCACTGAAGAGTTGGAAGCTACGGCTGAAACCTTACCTGCAAGCGGACAGAGAGAACCGGCAAGGTGAGCCATGCTGCCGTCGCTTTCCTGATACTGGTCAGCCGGGATATTGATGGTCATGGCCTTTGGAGAGGTCATGCTCTCATCGTATGGATAAGCTACATACCAGTCATACGACTGATTGTCACCGAGATTCTGACCAAGAATTCCCACAAACTCTCCCGTTGACCTGTACTCGAAGGCACCATCACATATAAAGTCTTCAGTTCCGGTAGGCGCATGAAAAACATTTACCTTGTCACCTTCAACCCATTCGGTAGAAACACCGTCATTAATAGTCTTTACCGGCATATCAAGTTTAATGACAAATAAATCATCTCGTTGATTGTCACCACCTGCCGGATTTCTCAATTCTTCCTTGGTCTGACAACCGACCAACGACATAAGAATCAATAATAATGGCGTTTTGAATTTACAGAGCATTTTCATCTTATTTGTTGTTAACTAATTCTTTCTCAAGAGCTTCGATAACCATGTGTATCACCTTGATGTGTATCTCCTGAATTCTGTCAGAATATGGAGTGCGCGGTGCACAAATACAAACATCGGAACATCTTTTCAGCATAGTGTCTCCTTCTGCGGTCAAGCCTATGACCTTCATTCCCTTCTTTTCCGCGACTTCCGCAGCCATAATCACGTTGCGGCTGTTTCCACTCGTGCTTATAGCCAGCAAAACATCTCCTTCTTTGCCGAAAGCTTCGACCCATCTGGAAAATATATCGTCGAATTCAAAATCGTTACCCGTACAGGTCATATAGGCGGGATCATTTATTGCCATAGCGGGCAATGGACAACGGTTCTTACGGAAACGGCCGGTAAGTTCTTCTGCGAAATGGGTCGCATCACATAGAGAGCCTCCGTTGCCACAACTTATGACCTTATTACCACCTCTATAGCACTCGGCAAGAATTTCTACAGCCGCGCTCATATTTGGGACAGTTTCTTCTGAAGCCAAGAAATCCGCCAATGCCTTCTCAGCTTCCCTCAAGCTGAATTCTATTGTATCCTTTATCATAACTTAATGTTTGCTCCTACAGACAATGCCGCATAATCTCCTATAGACTCCCCCAATTCGGCAGGAACTACCCTACACACCTTTGAGGCAAGAGGAAGAGCCTCCCGTGAAATAATCCTTTCCATGACAGGCTTCATCAAGCTCTCGTTACGGGCATAAATGCTTCCTATCACTATAACCTCCGGATTTATGATATCTATCAGTATCGAAAGACCTTTGCCAAGAAACGATGACGAGATATTGAAGATTTCATTTGCCAATGCATCTCCCTCTGCCGCCGCGTCAGCTACTGTCTTTGCAGTGATGCCATCAAGATCGCCGTCCGGACACCAGGACACATGACCACCCATCTGGATGCGCTCCTTTACCAGGAACTGAGCGAGTTGTCTGATTCCGCCTCCGCTGCAGAATCCTTCGAACGAGCCGGACTTTCCATAACCGACAGGGCCGAAGTCACTCAGGCGGATGTGTCCAAGTTCCCCTGCGTTGTCATTAGTTCCCGAATAAAGCTTACCGTCGAGAACCAGTCCTGCTCCCAGACCCGTTCCAAAGGTCAGGAAGGCCATGTTTCTACTGCCTCTTCCAGCTCCGAAAGTCCATTCTGCAAGCGCACAGGCATTGGCATCATTGTGTATTGCCGCCTTTATGCCAAATTCGCCTGACAATATATCCACTATCGGAATATTGTCCCAACCAGGAAGATTGGGCGGAGACATTACAACTCCTGTTGCACTATCCAAAGGTCCGCCACAACTTATTCCTATAGAATATGTATTATCTGCAGTCAGAGCGTTACGTTCCATTATAGTGCGTATCGCTGACTTTATATTACCGATGGTCTCTTCGCAGAATGTAGTCGCAAACGACAACTTATCCACGATTTCAAGATCAGCTCCATTCTGACGTCCGTAGGTAACGGCACATTTTGTCCCTCCTATATCGACTCCTAGAATATTTCTCATATCAATTCGATGCTATTTATTGATTACCTGCCACCTTCCTGACAAGACCTGCCAAAGAAACAACAAAAATCCAGACCGCAATGACAGCAGCAACCGCAGCGTTCTGAGTATTGAAGCTGTCCGCCAATATACCAAGCACCGGAGTGACGACTGCTCCACCGGAAACTCCCATTATGAGAAGCGAAGATATTTCGTTGGAAAATTCAGGGGCGTGCTTGAGTGAAAGTGAAAAGATGATGGAGAACAGATTGGCATAGCCCAATCCGAACACGACTACAGCAATCAGTTCCGTTACCAATGACCCTGCAAAAAGCATCCATACCAATCCTAAAACAGCTATGACGATGCTGACCAGATAAAATCTGTCCTCTTTAAATTTCATCAGAAGGATGCCGCCGGCAAAAGCGCCAGCTGCCTTGGCCATGAAATAGAAAGTCAGATATCGTGACGACGAATCCAAGGTCATGGCAAACTTTTCCTGCAGGATTTTAGGGAATGTGAAACCTATGCCGACATCAGCTCCGACAAGTGCAAGAATACCCAGGAAGAACAATAGGATCGTCTTGTCTTTCAGAAGACGGAAAGTTCCGGCAAAGGACACATTCTCGGAAGGCTGATTCTTTGGAATGTATGTAGCTCCCAACCATACCGCACCGACAACACTGATCAAGGCATAGATGAGGAAAGCTGTCTTCCAACCGAGGGCCGATGCAGCAAAAGCTGGAAAGAACACCGGCGCAAGCAGCGATGCTGCTGACTTGATGAACTGTCCCAATGTCAACGTTCCTGTCAGTTTATCTTTAGAAACCACATCCTGCACAAGAGGATTCAGTGAAACCTGGAGGAACGTGTTACCGATTCCTATCAGAGCAAATGCCAGAAGAATCACAGCAAAACTCTCTGAAAAGATGACAGGAAGCATCATTGCAACCGCTGTCAACATGAAGCTCATCACGACCACCATCTTTCGTCCGTAGCGATTCATCATCATACCTGTAGGTATCGAAAATACCAGAAACCACACGTAGCAGGCTACAGATATCAAGTTGGAAACCGTATCATTGAATCCAAAATCATTCTTGACATAATTCGATGCCAATCCCACAAGATCGACAAATGCCATTATGAAGAATCCAAACATTACCGGCAAAAGAGCCAGTCTTGATTTCTTATTCATAGGTCTCTTATTTTTTATTGTCTGACCGGTTGTTTTGCCGACAGAGGAATTTCCCTTCTCAGCATCTTTCCTGCCTGTCCTGCAAGCCACAGATAATGATCAGACTGAAGGTTATCTTCTATTCCGGTGAATGTGATACCCAGTTCACTGGCCTTTCTGCACCAGTTTCCGTTGCCGGTCACCTCTACAGGAACGGTGGAGCGGCTATATACGCCGTCCTTGAACACCACATAATACTCATTCCAGTATTCGTTGCTTGGGACCTCGCTTTGGCGGAGGCATTTGAAGATGGCCGTTCCCTCATCCATCTCATCGAACATCGCAACATAGATCATCTTACATCCGAGTTCGACGCTGTTGTAGACCTGACTCCAGAAGAAGTCACCTCCTGCTCTCTTGAATACCTTATTGTTAGGATGCTGGTTCCTGTCTGAATATCCTGCAAAGCATAGTGGAGCGAACTCGACACCATTCTGATCAAGCCACTGCTTGTCGCCTTTCACAACCTGTTCCTTGAATACGGAGAACTTGCCTCCATGTGCTCCGGCTGTGCCATCATGGTCATATCGTCCCACATACCAAGGAGTGAGGATATCGCAATCCCTGATGAGGGCATGAAGGGCTGCTGTACCGAACGGAACGTCACCGCCACCTTTTCTCCAATAGGTCGGGCAGCTTATCATCACACTGAAACCCATTTCCTGACACGCATCTGTGATCTTCTGAGCATCTGCTATAGTGTAGTTTATATTCTCATCTACACTGACCAGTGCGATGAGCGGCTTGCCGTTGTGGTAGAGATAATATTTCTGTCCGGCTTCCCTGTCGAAGAGGTTATACTGCTGTGAAACTTTTCTTATGTCCTCAATGAACACGTCTACCGAGCACTCCGAGCCAAGCCCCACCAGGTCATACATCATGCAGATCGCCCGGTCGTACTGATTTGAAGCCTTCATGGCTGATGCCAACACCTTATCCGACAGTTCCTTTGCAACAGGGTTATTGACCTGCGATGCAAATCTTTGCATGAAGACTCCGGATATGCCGTACTCCTTCATCCATTTGAAATGCAGATTGACAGTCGACTCGTCATACGAACTGAAGATGCGCGGCGCTGTTCCGTCGGGCAGCGTGAATGCCGACGCCTCGTATGTAATCTCGTATTCAGTCACGTCCGGCCACAGGTCTACACCGTTTCTTCCGACACCAGGCTGGAAAATACGTGGAAAATGCCATTTGTCACTATAGTGAGGCCATGAGGAGCCATACTGGCTTCCGTCTCCGCTGCAAGCGAACCAACCCTGGTATCCGCACATTACAAGACCGTGGTAGCTGTCATACATTTCCCCCTCTTGTGGGTTCGTGATCGGCGGAACGATTTCCTCCGGAGTCTCCGGCGGCATGATCGGTCCGGGAATGTAATCATCGTCTACAGCGTCGCAGCTTGCCATGATTGCAATGTTCAGCAACATAATCGATAATGGTGTCATTAGTCTTTTCATGTTAATATTGATGGTTTTTCACAAAGATAAAACAGCATTATTCAATGAGCGTAACCCACTCTATTACAAAACTCTTTCTTTTACATTAAACGTTGATTTTAATGCTTTTTTAACCGCTTTGTAAGAGCCTCATATGAATACGCGGGGTAATGATTACCTATATTTGTAGTTACTTTAACCCGAGTAAAACTATAACTAATTAATTTGCTTATGAATGCATTGCGTTTGTGGTGTGCGCTGGTACTCCTGTCGGTGACTTCTGCGGTCGTTATGGCACAGGATTTCACGGCGCGCGGTACCATAAAGGACAGCGCGGGAGAGCCGCTGCCTGGAGCAAGTGTGATTATCAAAGGAACAACAAACGGAGTTGTCTCGGATCTGGACGGAAACTTCTCCATCAAGGTAAAAACTGGTGAAAGGCTTGTCTTTTCGTTCATCGGATATGCGGACCAGGTAGTTTCTGCATCATCGGAGCCGATGCATATCGTGTTGGAAACGGATTCGAATTTCCTTGAAGAGACCGTGGTAGTCGGCTACGGAACTCAGAAGAGGGCTACGCTCACAGGTGCCGTCTCGACCGTGAGCAACAAGGACATAACTACCACTAAGAACGAAAATGTCGTCAACATGCTTTCCGGCAAGATTCCGGGAGTGCGCATCACACAGAATTCTGCCCAACCGGGTGAGTTCGACACCACCATTGACATCCGTGGTATGGGTGCGCCACTGATCGTCGTCGATGGAATCCCAAGGGATATGGGCTATTTCTCCAGGATGGACTCCAATGAGATCGACAACATTTCAGTATTGAAGGACGCTTCCGCTGCCGTATATGGCGTCCGCGCTGCCAACGGCGTCATTCTGGTAACAACCAAGCACGGTTCATCATCGACAGAGGGAAAGTTCGACATTGACTTCAGTGCAAATGTCGGCCTTCAGACCTTCCTTTATGTTCCTGAAACAACTGACGCCGTGACACATATGCTCCTTCTCAACGAAAAGACATATAACAACATCGGCAAGAACTATCCTTCAAGGACTTCGACCCCTGCCTACACAGCTGACGAGATTGCCCTCTACAGAGCCGGCGAAAAGGTGGGTACAGACTGGAATGATGAACTTTTCCGAGATGTAACTCCTCAACAGCAGTACAACCTGTCAATGAACGGTAGTTCCGACAAGGTGGATTACTTCTTCAACCTTGGATATATGGACCAGATGGGTGCATATAAGAGCGGTTCTCTTAATTACAATCGCTGGAACTTCAGAACCAATGTCGATGCCAGGATCACCAAGAGGCTCAGCACCTCCCTCTCCTTGAGCGGATATAAGGATGTCACCAACCAGCCATACTCTTCCGGCGGCGATCTTTGGGAGATTTACAAGAAGGCCTGGACCTATGACCCAACCTCCATAGCTTGGGCAGATGCCGACAAGACCCTACTCGCTTATGACGGCAAATTCTTCGAGTCGGACAACCCTGTAGCTTCAACCGATAGCGACGTTGTGGGATACCGCAAATACGAGAATTTCAGTTTCAACGGAGCTCTTGCAGCAAAGTATGACATCCCTGGAATCGAGGGTCTGAGTGCCAAGGCGTTCTACAGTTTTGACTACACAATGGCTCAGTCTTCGGTTTACAAGAGACCATATAATCTATATGAGATATCTGAGACTGGCGACCTTGTGGCCCTTGAACGCAATAACCCGGGAAACGTTTACAGGAAGGCGAATCCTAACGTAGGCCAGGTTCTCCAGCTCTCACTAAATTATTCACATAAGTTCGCGGATGCTCACAACGTGAACGCAATGGTACTTTATGAGGAGCAGTACAACAAATGGGAAGACTTCTACGCGCAGAGGGAAACTTATTTTGACAGCGAGTACCTCTTTGCAGGAGAAGATACCAATCAGATCGGATCCATGAACACGATCGGTGACAAAACCCGCAGGGCCTTCATCGGAAAGTTTACATATGATTACAAGAGCCGATATCTGGTTGACTTTGCATTCCGCGAAGATGCATCCTCAAGCTTCCCTGCAGCTTCGCGCTGGGGATTCTTCCCTTCGATTTCGGCAGGATGGCGTATCAGCGAAGAGAACTTCATAAAGCATAATGCACCTTGGATAACCAACCTCAAGATTCGCGCATCATATGGTATAATGGGTGATGATGCAAGTGCGGGCACATATCCTCAGACCCTCGTAGGATATGATATTGCCTATGGCTCGAACATCTACGGATGGATGTTCGATGGCAGTTCACTTTCTACCGGAGTGTCTCCTACTGCAATTCCAAACCTGAAGTTGACATGGTATACGGCAGAAACATATAATGCCGGTATGGACTGGAATCTGTGGAGAGGAAAATTTGGAGGTACTGTAGAGTTCTTCATGCGTAACCGTGACGGCCTCCTGGCTACATCCACAGCTTTGATACCATCTACAGTAGGAGCCTCGCTTCCTCAGGAGAATATAGAAAGCGACCGCACTTTCGGATGGGAGATCCAGATGAGTCATTATAATAAGATAGGCCAGGTGAACTATTGGGTGACAGGTCAGGTTTCCGCCACAAAAAACCGCTGGCTATATCATCTTGACAGTCCTGCAGGCAACTCGATGGCTAACTGGTACAGACAGAACGTTTCCGGACGAAACAAGGACATCTGGTTCGCATATGAGGAAGCTGGACGCTTCCATTCATATCAGGACATACAGTATCATCCTCTTACAGGAATCAATTACAGTTCCAATACCCTTCCGGGTGACTACTATTATAAGGACTGGAATGAGGACGGCGTGATCGATGACAATGACCGCCATCCGGTGGCTACATTCAATCTGCCTGTATTCAATTACGGTCTCACCTTAGGATTGGACTGGAAAGGAATAGACTTCTCTATGAACTGGCAGGGTGCTGCAGGAGTATATACAGCCTATACCGAGGTGTTCTCACAGGTGGGTTGGGGTGACACAGGTGCATGCTTCGGCATGTATCTTGACCGCTGGCATACCGCTGACCCGGAAGCGGATCCTTGGAACCCGACCACAAAGTGGGTTTCTGGAGAATATCCTGCAACCGGACACAGTTTCAACTACGGAACAACCGGTATCCAGAACGCGTCATATGTCCGACTGAAGACATTGGAGCTTGGTTATACTCTGCCGAAAAGATGGATGCAGAAAGTCAATATCAAGTCACTCCGAGTATACTTCAGCGGCTATAACCTGCTTACCATCTGCGGGCTCAAGAATATCGACCCTGAACGTCCTGGTGCTCAGGGAGGTGCAAACTTCTCAGGAGATACCAAGCAGATATATAACTATCCTGTCAACAGGACATTCAACTTTGGTGTAAATATCAAATTCTGATGATCGTGATGATGAGAACAATTAAATATATATTTTCATTGACGGCGGCAGTGCTGTCGTGTTGGTCGTGCGCAGATCTTGATCTGTCGACCAAGGGTGTTTTTGATGAGAACGTCCTTCTTAATTCCGACTACGGCGTCCAGAAGTACTTCACAGGTCTTTACAATGACCTTCCGATCGAGGACTTCAACTATGCCGGTTGTGGCAACATCAGCGATGAGATTGGTTATTCGAGCTATAACGGCAAGGGCTATCACCCTGGAAACATATGGCAGGGTGTCAAGTATAGTCCTGCCATGATCAGTCTTGAGGGTTTTTCTCGCGGATATTGGAACATTTCCGGTGCATTCGGCTATTGGCCTTATCAGAACATCAGGAGCATCAACAACTTCATGGAGAAGTTTCCTGCTTACAAGGATAATTTCAGTGAGGAAACTTACCTTTCATATATGGCGGAAGCCAGATTCCTCAGGGCTTACTATTATTATGGTATGGTAAAGCGTTTCGGCGGAGTGCCGATCATCGATAAGGTACAGGACCCGACCGCAGACCCTGAGACACTAAAGGTTCCGCGCAGCACTGAGTATGACTGCTGGAAGTTCATCTATGAGGACCTCAGATATGCGATGGAACACATGTCAGATGACAGGAATCAGATTTACAGAGCCAACAGATATGCCGCTGCGGCATTGATGTCCGAGACGATGCTTTATGCCGGATCTGTCGCAAAATACAACCATTATGTCGGCATCAGCGGACAAGCGACAAGCAAGGGATATATGGGCATGCCGTCATCAGCTGCAGCCGAGTTCTTCCAGTATGCCTACGATGCATGTAAATTCATTTCTGATGCCGGCTACACCCTTCATAGAGGTGCAGACAAGGTCAAGGCCTACAAGGAAGTGTTCCTTGGCAACAATGCCGGAACTGAAGACATCTTCGTGAAGACATATGACCCTAAGCAGAATAACGCAGATTTCAAGATGGGTCTGTCACATGCATGGGATGACAGCGTCCTTCCTTTAGGAGAGGGACTTGCTCAGCAGTCCGGAGTGAGACTGCACGGCGTTTGGGAACTGCTCAAGCTTTATCAGATCCCGGCAGTCACAGACGAAGAAGGTAAGCCTGTACGTTTTGACAGGATGGCAGATTTCTGGGATAATGATGAGATGGAAGCCCGCTGCAAGGCCAACTTCCTATTTGACGGAATGGTTGAGGCCGCTTCCGGCACTACGATCGACATTCAGGCAGGAATCTTCACGTCTTTCCCAGGTCTGGCTGCTGACGCCATCTCTGATCCTAATGTAGACAATGACTATACACTTAAGTACAGGCTTCGTTCAGAATCTCATGGAGCAAGCCGTAAGGTGGGCTCGAAGGCAGACGGCACCATTGTGCTCGACTACTCCGATTCGGACGCTGAAGTTGTGAACAAGTATGGCGTGGTAAAGGTGAGCGGCGTACACGGATGTCCTTTCAACACTCAGGACGAGAACCGCAGCCGTTCCGGAATCCTTATAAATAAATATGTAGATGATAAGGGCACGGTCGCTACACGCAGGCTTTTCGGCTGTTCCCAGTCCTGGAAGGTCTTCCGCTATGGTGAGATCCTGATGAACTGGGCAGAGGCTGCGTATGAGCTTGGTCTTGAAAAATCCGATCCTGCCCTCATGAGGGAGGCTATAGACCATGTAAATGAAATCCGCGAAAGAGCAGGTGCCAGACCATATGTAATGGTGGACTCGCCGAAGGATGTCGGTTCAGGAATGTACGACTATCCTCTTGACGAAAACCTCCAGTTCATCCGCGACGAAAGGAAGCGTGAACTCTGTTTCGAAAATCAGAGCGACTGGGACATGAGAAGATGGAGAGTCCTGCACAGCATCCACAATAATTACATTACCACAATGTTCTATGGTTATTACGTCCTGGATGAAGGCAAGTATATCTTCCTTAACGAGGTCAATGCATTGAACGACAGACGTACCACCTACCAGAAGAGATACTATTATGAGGATATCCCTTCAAGCGAGATAGCAAAGAACGACAAGCTCATCCATAATGACGGATATTAATAGATAAAAACAAGACTATATATGAAGAAGATCATTTTCATATTGCCGCTGCTCGCGTGCATGCTCTCGTGTATGGAGATCGACAATTTCGATGCACCGGATGGAAAAGTCAGTGGCCGTATCATCGACAAGACCACCGGTCTTAACATGATGTTCGACAACAATGACACCAAGATCCGCATATGGGAGAGAAGTTACAGTCTCAAGCCGGAGCCACAGGACCTTGCGGTAAAGGCTGACGGTACGTATAAGAATACAAAACTCTTCCGTGGCACCTACAATATGCTTCCATATAACGGTTCATATTGGCCTTGCGACACAACTTTCTATGTTCCTATAGGAAAGAAGGGAACCGTCCAGGACTTCTATGTAACCCCATATCTCCAGCTTACAGATTTCAAGTATGAGCTCAATGGACTGGAACTGACCATGTCATGCCGACTTCGCGCCCCTATCACAGAGGGCATGCCTCAGGTCCAGGAGGTAAGACCTTTCCTCAACCTGAACCAGCACTGCGGATATGCCAACCATATAGGATACTACTGGTCGGATGATTACAAGGTCCGTATCATGAAGCCATGGGAAAACATCTGCAACAAGCAGGCTCCAAATTATTCCAAGGATACTTATAGTGTGACTGTGCCTGTCAAGGCTGGATACACATATTGGGTCAGACTTGGTGCCAAGGTCAATAATTCCTTTGAAAACTACAACTACACCGAGACCGTAAAGATCGAGGTGCCTGCAGATGCACAATAATTCTTTGACTTACAACTATTTGAAACACATTTAATAACATTTTTTATGAAACGCTATTTTGTTTATTTCGCAGCTATTCTTGCTGGAGCAATGCTTGCTTTTGCGTGCGAGCCTGAAGACCAGCCAGATAACAAGCCTGACACAGGCAATCAGGATGGTACCGTAGCCGTTACTTCTGTAACAGTTAATGTCGAGACTCTTTCTCTGGAAGTTGGAGGAGTCGCTACCCTTACAGCGACAGTCGCACCGGACAATGCAACAAATAAGGCTGTGGCATGGGCATCTGAAAATCCTGCTATCGCTACCGTTGACTCTTACGGCCTGGTAACAGCTGTTGCAGAAGGCGCAACAGTGATTACAGCCAAAGCAGGTGAATGCGTGGCTGAGGTCCAGGTGACTGTAACTGTTCCTGCAGTGGTCGAGTCTTCATTCTCTGACCTTGTAGAGAATTACGAGGAGCTTTCTGAGGGTGTTTATACAGTTGAGCTTCCATTGGCAAAGGGCTATTCTTTTGCCGGTGAGTTCGATTTCAGGAATCTCTTTGAAAATCTTCCTGAAGGCGCAATCTTCTCTATTGCTCCAATCACCGATCAGAACTCAGAGGTCGCTGAATACTATGAAGCTTTGGAAGGAAACCTTGCTTCAGACGGAACATGGGTGAGAAACGAGCGCTTTGCGCATGACCTCAATGTAGGTGACGATAACTCGGTAAACGGTATCCGCGTACTCGTTCACAATGGTTCAGACCTCATGTCTACCATCAACTTCTATATCGTTGACCCTGTTGTGGGACTTCCTCGCAGCAATTTCGATGGCCATGAGTGTCTGCAGATCGATTGGATCGAGAAGCTTAACGCAGTTTATGGTTCCTATAGTGGACTCAATATGGAACTTGGCGGAAGCGCTAACTGGCAGAGTTTTGCGCTTAAGCATGGTGCAGACAACGACTTCAACCTTGTTGCACTTCTCAATGATGTAACCAACTTCCAGGATCAGGGTCCTTACTTTGGTGGGAACGATGATCAGATTCTTTTCAACAACTGGCCTAAGTTCTCTGTAAGCGGAACAAACGGTGAGGAGCTCTTCTATAATGACACCAAGAAAGGTGTTATCGCACTCACAGAGTACGGAGCTGCTCTTTGCTCTAAATCAAAGGGATTCTTCTTCCAGCAGCAGTGGTCAGTAGCTGTAAACTGCTGCAACTGGCAGCTGCCTGAGGCAGAGCGTCCAGTACCTGCAGTTGGAGCTATTGCAGAGAACGTTGCAATTAATGGAACAATGGATTTTGTAGGTCCTGAAGCTGCAGAGGTCTTCAAGGAGGAGGTCGGCATTTATCTTACTGCTGACGGACACATCAAGACAACTGAAAACTATAAGGGTGCTGGAGCACGTATTTCTCCGCAGATGCAATTCGAGTATGACTACGGTTCAGTATGCGTGAGCCAGAGATATATGTTCATGCTCTTCCTCAACCGTCGCTGGGCAGCAGAAGGAGAAATTGCAGATGTCGCATATCCATTTACAGATGGCTCAAACGAGTAAAACTCATTTGATTTACTGAAGGAACGGTCGGGCACACCATATTGGCCGACCGTTCTTGTTTTGCTATAAAAAAATTATATTTGCAGAATAACTGATATTATACTTGTCTGAAGATGATGTCGAGGCTTTTCCTTATTATATTTCTACTGATTCCAGTGTATCATGTCTCAGTTGCACAAAATGTGGCTGACTATGGTCTTAGAATCAAGTCAACTCCTTCACTTGAAACAGAAGCTACAAGTCTTGCTCTGGATGGAGGTAGATACATAAAACTGAAAAGGAGACCGCTTTCCATTTCCTTCAGTCTGTATAATAGCAATGAACGTCCCTTCGGATGCATACTAAGAATGATTTCTGACGATGGCTATGCCATTGATGTCATGAATACCGTTGACAACATGGGCATCTACCGACCCCAGATTGTGGTCGGAGGGGAAAGTATCATCATCACCACACAGATTAAATGGGATGAATGGGTAAATCTGTCTTTGACATTGGATCCGAAAAGGGAGACAGTTCTGTTAGACTATGACGGAACCCAGGCAGAAATGCACTCCGATGAACTTAAATCGATTAATCAACTTCGCATTTCATTCGGCAACTGCCAATTTGACGGTTTCAAGGTAAATTCAGTAGCAAGCGTAGGTATAAGGGACATCATTCTAAAGTCCGGAGGAGAAATCATACGCAACTGGCCACTTCAGAAACATCTGGTCTCATCATCTCTGGATACTGTCTGCAATGCAGAAGCAACTGTAGTGAATCCTGACTGGATCGCGGATTCTGAAATTTCCCTTACACCGGTATTTTCAAAAGAGTATCCCCATTTTGTCGATGTTGCATATGATGGTATAGAGACCTTCTACATCATAAAGCCTGATGGCAACATCACTAAAAAGAGTGCATTGACAGGTAACGAAGAAGAAATCACTCACGTTGGAGGAAAAGTTCCTTCCAACGCACCTAACCAAGCCAAATGGTGCAATGATACGACACTCCTGTCATATAGTATCTCACAGAACCTTTACGGAGAATTTGACCTGAACAGTCGCCAATGGAGCAATGTAACGACACCGGATCCAAACACGATATATTGGAACGTCACAAGCTGCTGGGATGCTGACCGGTCATATCTCTATAGTTTCGGAGGATATGGATTCCACCATTTCAACAATATTCTTCATATCTTCTCTCCCAACAGCCCCCAAAGTTCAAACTCCGTCACACTTAATAAGATAGCACCTAGATTCTTTGCATCTTCGACTGTCTTGGACGGAAGTCTTTATATTTTCGGAGGAGAAGGCTCACTATCAGGCAATCAAGGCATTGTAGAAGATCTTTTCTACGACCTTTACAGAGTTGATATCGATACTTTTGAAGAAGCCCTTATATGGAAGGCGGATGAGCCAGCCTTCGGCAAGTTTATTCCAGGCGAAAATCTGGTATATGATCAGAAAGAAGACTGTTTCTATACTACTGCCATTGTAGAAGACGATTTCATTCTGGTAAAGATTGACAAAGATGCTCCAACGATAGAACAGATGTCACTTCCTACCGGTGTACGCATAGATGTCAACATGCCGTATTCCAACCTTTACATGAATAATTCAGGCGATACACTTTACGCATTGTTCCTGCAGACTTGCGACACAGGAAGCACAAAAGTGGATGTAATGAGCATAGATATGCCCATATTGCCTGTAAGATTCGTTCTGCAAGAGCCAATCCCTGATGAAAACAAAGGTACTTCATTACTCATATCGATTTTAATCGGAGGTGTCGTGCTATATGGTGGCATATCTTACTTCAAGATAAAGGCAGGTAGAAGAAGAAAGGCTCAGATGAATTTACCTAATACTGAAGAGTATTACGATTTTTCACGTAACTGTATCTGTCTTCTCGGTGGTTTCAGGGTATATTCCAGAACGGGAGAAGACATAACCTCCAACTTTTCTCAGACTCTCCGCAAGCTGCTGATTGCATTGATACTATACACGGTAAAATATAAGCAAGGCATACTTGGAGAGAGTCTCAACCAGCTCATATGGAACTACAAGCCCGAAGGAACCGCAAGTAATAATAGAAATGTATACATAAGCAGGCTGAGAACTGCTCTTGAAGAAATCGATGGAGTAAAGATAAATACCAAGAATAAATTCTTGAGCATATCATTCTCAAACCCCTCTATATGTGATTATGTAGAAGCGATGCGTCTGTTTGAGAGCCATGAGACAGATGAAGACGTTAACCGCCTGCTGAGTCTTTTATTTAAAGGAAAGCCTATTACAAACGCGGATGAAGAATGGATCGAAGCGTTTACAGGAGAATACTCAGCAACAGCTTTGTCATTTTTGAGCACAATGTTGGATAGCAAAACTATGTCAGACAACATGAATCTGAAAATTGCCGACACTATTGTAGTGTATGATAATCTTAACGAAAAGGCAATGGGGATACGCTGCAACATATACCATGCTACAGGTAACTTAGGAGTTGCCAAGGACATCTATGACACTTTTTGTCGAGACTACAAATCAACAATAGGTGAAGACTACAACATCTCCTTCAAAAGCATCATTTCATCTCATCAGAATTGATGGTTTATTTAGGTAGATTGAATGTATCGGAGAGTTCCTGCATCTGTTCATCAGACATTCCCTCCGGCTCAAATCCCATATTCTTTGATGCGATGTAGATAAGGGCAGCCTTGTTGAGTACGTCCACCTGATCGAAGGCCGACATGATGTCTGTATCCACAGCAAACACGCCGTGCTTTTCCCACATGACAACATCATAATCATCATCTATCGCCCTGATGGTCGCCTCGGCAAGCTCCACTCCGCTCGGCATGAGGTACGGCACCATTCCAAGTCCACGTGGACAGAACGCCTTCGTTTCCGGAATCATGGACCAGAGCAGTTTAGTCGCCACATCCTTCTCCATAAACTTACGGCAATGAGTCATAGCTACAAGTTCGATCGGATGGGTATGTAGTGACGCACGATATGGAGATCCCTTTGCAAGGAGATAGTTGTGCACGCTCAGGTGGGACGGGAGTTCGCTTGTGGGCATCACAGGATTGTCAGCTATGATGACATAGCTCGCACAGTCGTCCAGGATGCGGATGATCGATCCGTTTGCCATTGGGTCACGTGCAAGATCACGCATACGTTTCTGTGTGCCCTTACAGTAAAAATAGCAACCTTTGAGTTCCGGTAGCACAGTACCTATCTGCTTCACTTCGCTGATTGCTGGCATACTGCGGATTTCATCATCTATATGCTCTGTAACGTTTACGGTTATGTTACCGCCATTTCTTTCTGCCCAGCCTTTCTCCCAAAGATAGCCGGCAGTCTCCGCAACCTGCCATACAGCGGCGTACAGGGCAGGGCGGTTATCTAGTATTGATTTTTTCATTTTTCATTTTTGCTGGACCCCGATCAGGTCGGGGATGATGTGACTTACGTCATCCCCGGCTTGACCGGGGATCTCTTATTTCAACAATTCCGGAAGGAACGAGCTGAGGATGAGCACAGCTATTCCTGTCACCAATACTGCAATAGTCTTCTTCGAGCATCCCTTCCATTCCTTGAGGATGATGCCCCATACATTCGAGAATGTCACATTGAGGGCCATCAGTATGCAGAAGGCAAGGGTATCCATTGCGCTGCCCGCCTCAAAGAAACTGCGTCCGAGCGAAAGTCCGAAGAACTGGCTGTACCACAACAGGCCGGCCAACGCACAGAACACGATGTTATTCGCCCACACCTTGCCGTCCTTGTAGTCTGCAAACGTGCCGTTCTTCCTGTTCTGATAAAGGCAGTATGCCGCATTAGTCAGGAAACCACCTGTCGTGACAAGCAATGTGGCCGGAAGGGTGCGGAACATCGGATTGGTAAGTTCACCGAAGTTGATGTCCTTTCCGAACTCCAGACCCACATTGAAGCAGCCGCTCATGAAGCCGGCCAGCAAGGCGATGGCAAGTCCCTTAGGGAAATTGAAGTCCCTGACAGCATCTTTCTTCTGCTCCTCCGACAGGCTTGCGGACTTCATTCCTCCGGCAACTCCGATGATGGCGATGCCTGCAAGCGTCACGACCACTCCGATGATAACGGAAGAAGTCAATGCAGAAAGTGCGTCAAGTCCAGGGAAAAAGAGGTGGAGAAGTACAGGACCCATGATGGTACCCAGTCCGGCGCATGTTCCGAGAGCTATCGACTGTCCGAGAGCCACTCCAAGATAGCGCATGGACAGGCCGAATGTCAGTCCGCCCACTCCCCAGAGGACTCCGAAGAACATGGTCAGGAGAGATTCCTTCGGTGCTGCCGTATAAAGTTCAAACAGCCCATGCCCCTGCGGAACCGCAAGGAAGGCACCGAGAAGCGGAAATATCAGCCAGGCGAATATTCCCTGAATGAGCCAGTAGCTTTCCCAGCTCCACTTCCTTATCTTATTGATCGGGACATAGCTGCTGGACTGACAGAAAGCACCGACAGCTATTATCAGAAGCCCTATGATTATATTCATGATAATTTGAGTTGGGATCCCCGGTCTGACCGGGGATGACGTTTACCTTTTTGATAATACTGATGTTTCGTAGTCCTTGATTGCTGCGATGACACCGTTGCCTACCGGAACGCCATTGCGTACGCAGAACTCGTCGTAAACTGCATTCCAAGGCATTGTCTTGCCTTCCTCAATGAGCTGGAGCACCTGGAATGTGTCGCCTTCGAGCTCAAGCTTGCTGATAAGGGCGCGAGGTTCAAGGAGAGCCTTGCACATACACTTCTGCGCTGAACGGGAACCGATTACGTAAGCTCCGATACGGTTGATGGATCCGTCGAAGAAGTCGAGGCCATAGTGTACGCGGTCAAGAGCACCAGCGCGCACGATCTCCGAGAAGAGGTCCTGAGTGTTGTCATCCATGATGGTCACATGGTCTGAATCCCAACGTACCGGACGGCTGACATGAAGCATGAGTTCCGGAACGAACTGGAGAACGGCCGAAACCTTGTCGCCAGGGATTTCTGTAGGATGATAGTGTCCTGTGTCGATGGTAAGCATCATGTTGTTCTTTGCAGCATAAGCTGTGTAGAAGTCATGTGAACCCACTGTGAAGCTCTCGAGACCCATACCGAAGACCTTGCCCTCGATGCAGTCCTTCATCCAGTCCTTCTTCTCTGCAAAAATTTCGTCAAGAGACTTCTTGAGGGTCTCGCGGTAGAGGTAATGGTTGACAGACACGTCCTTGCATCCGTCATGCACCCATACGTTCATGATACATGGATCGTTCTGAGCCTTACCCATTGCGTCAGCTATATCACGGCAGCGCTTTGTGTGCTCTACCCAGAACTTGCGGATGTCCTCGTTCGGATTGGCAAGGGAGAGGTTTCCGCTCTTGGGATGTGCAAATGAAGTCGAGTTGAAATCGAGAGGCGTCTTATGCTCCTTGCCCCACTCTATCCAGCTCTGGAAATGCTCGACGGTCACTTCGTCGCGATCCACGACCTTGCCCTGGAAATCTCCATAGATTTCATGAAGATTGAGTCTGTGGCTGCCCGGGATGAGGCTCTTCGCCTTGAGAACATCAGCACGAAGTTCGTCGATATTGCGCGCTGCCCCCGGATAATTTCCAGTTACTGCAAGACCACCGTCAAGGGCTCCTGCCTGAAGTTCGAATCCCTTCACGTCATCTGCCTGCCAGCAGTGCATGCTCAAATGGAAATCCTGAAGCTGTTGAAGCACCTTCTCAGTGTCGATTCCAAGTTCGGCGTAACGCTCTCTGGCGATCTCATACGCCTGATGGATAAGTGTTTCTTTCATCGTATGGTTATTTATTATTAATTTCTGGAGTGTAGGTGACAAGTTCAACAGAAGCGGCGGAAATTTTCCTCATCTGTCCAAGGGTTTCAACAACGCCCGAAGCCTTCATCTGCATCAGCACATTTCCCAAAGCTGTTCCCTCGACAGGGCCGCAGACAACAGGCATGCTCAAAGCATCTGCCGCATACTGCATCAGGTATTTATTCTGCGAGCCACCTCCGATGACATGAAGTTTCCTGATTGGGAAGTCACACATGCCTTGAAGAATATCAACAATCTCGCGATAACGGTTTGCAAGGCTTCTGAATATGCAGCGGCAATAATCTGCTGGAGTTTCTGGCACTGCCTGTCCAGTCGAAAGACAATATTCACGGATTGCGGCAGTCATCGAGGCGGGAGCTGCAAAGCACGGAGCATCAGGGTTGATAAGGCCAGCATATGTTGACTCCTCGCAAAGGGCGACAAGTTCTCCTACTGACTCGGGAACATCCTTGAATTCTTTCCTGCTCTGCTCAAAAAGCCAGAGACCGCATATATTCTTAAGGAATCTTGTCGTGCCTTCAACACCTCCCTCGTTTGTAAAGTTCTCCCTGAAACTGTCCTTGGTTATAATAGGGTCTTCCGACTCTATACCCATGAGAGACCATGTTCCGCAACTCAAATAAGCATACTCCTTATCCTCAGCAGGCACGGCTGCAACCGCAGAGGCCGTGTCGTGTCCTGCAACAGCAACTACTGGAACTGCACCTAACCCGGTCGCTTCCTGGACCTGAGCAGTCAAAGTTCCGACCACGGTTCCAGGCTGAGTCATCACGCCAAACCTTTCACGAGGAATGCCCAGAGTCTTCAATATCTCCGGATCCAGGTCTCCCGTCACGGGATTAAGCATCTGCGAAGTCGATGCGACAGTATATTCGCATATAGCCTTACCTGTAAGCATGTATATCAATGCATCAGGAATGAACAGGATCTTGTCAGCCGCCTGAAGTGCCGAACTGGCATTGCGCTTTAATGTATCAAGCTGGAAAAGAGAGTTAAAGTTCATGAACTGGATACCTGTGCGCTCATAAACCTCAGATGCAGGCATTTTCTCGAAGAATTTTTCCTGAGCGCCGTCAGTATGCTGGTCACGGTAGCAATGCGGCAGACCGAGAAGTTGCCCGTCAGTTCCGAAGAAAGCGAAATCGCAACCCCAGGTGTCAATTCCGATAGACTCGATCAGGACACCTTCTTCTGCTGCCTTCTTAAGACCGATCAGGACCTCGTTATAAAGCCCCGGAAGATCCCAATACAGGTGACCGCCTATCGGAATCATAGGATTTTCGAAGCGTGTCAATTCCTTCATCGCTATCTTTTGTCCATCATATGACGCAAGAATCGTCCTGCCGCTTGTAGCGCCTAAATCAATTGCAAAATAAGTACTTGCCACCATCTTCAGTTCATTATCATAAATCCTATCAAATTTAATATATTACGAATATAAAACCAAACGAATACAACATAAATTAGAAAAGCCTCTCCACTGAACGTGAAGAGGCTTTATTGTGGTCCCTGCAGGGCATGATCCTGCGACCCCCTGATTATGAGTCAGGTGCTACTAACCAACTGAGCTAAGGGACCAATATTTTGTCTGCTTTTGGTGTTTTCTGCGTTGAACTTCGCATCCTCAGTCGGTCACTACCGAAAGGTAGCTCCCTTCTTCGTCACTCGTCCGCCTTGAAAACCCTCAAAACCAAATCAAAATCTTTCGATCGGCTTTGAAAAGCAAAACAATTCGAAATTATTTTAAAGAACTAAATTGCAATGTGGTTCGGAGTGGTTACCGAACCACATTGCAAATATAATACTTTTTTCGATTTATTCGATTAGTTGAGCTTGATTTCAACCTCAACACCTGAAGAAAGTTCAAGCTTCATAAGAGCATCTACAGTCTTAGGAGTTGAATCGTAAATGTCAAGAAGACGGCAGAATGAGCTGAGCTCGAACTGCTCACGTGACTTCTTGTTTACGAAAGTCGAACGGTTGACAGTGAAGATCTTCTTGTGAGTCGGAAGCGGAATAGGACCGTTTACGCGAGCTCCTGTTGCAGACACTGTCTCAACGATCTTCTTTGCTGACTTGTCAACAAGCATGTGATCGAATGATTTGAGTTTTATTCTAATTACTTGGCTCATATCAATTTTCGTTGAATTCAGTTAAACAATTATTCGTCGTCCTCGGCCTTGTATCCGCTCTTCTCGATAACCTCCTTAGCGAGTCCTGCTGGAACCTCAGCATAGTGGTCGAATGACATTGTGCTGGTAGCACGTCCTGAAGAGATGGTACGGAGGATAGTCACGTAACCGAACTGCTCTGCGAGTGGAACGTATGCCTTGACGATACGTGCTCCGAGAGTAGAGTCCATTGCGTTGATCTGTCCACGACGACGGTTGAGGTCACCTACGATATCTCCCATATAATCCTCTGGAGTAACAACTTCGAGGCTCATGATAGGCTCAAGGAGAACCGGCTTAGCCTTAGGGCAAGCGTGACGGAATGCAAGACGCGCAGCGAGCTCGAATGAGAGCTGGTCTGAATCGACTGGGTGGAATGAACCGTCCTTGAGGGTAACCTTGAGTGACGGAACCTCGTAACCTGCGAGCACACCGTTTGACATTGCTGACTTGAATCCCTTCTCCACTGATGGGATGAACTCCTTAGGAACGTTACCGCCCTTAACCTCGTCAATGAACTGAAGGCCTGAAACACCCTCATCAGCTGGTCCGATTTCAACGATGATATCTGCGAACTTACCACGTCCACCGGTCTGCTTCTTGAATACCTCACGATGCTGAACGGTCTGAGTGATAGCCTCTTTGTAGTTAACCTGAGGTGCACCCTGGTTGATATCC
>JAFVVN010000047.1 GCA_017502125.1 Bacteroidales bacterium
ATAACTAAAGAAAACTATGGCAGATTATATTAGCTTATTTGTAAAGTCGATCTTCATCGACAATATGATATTCGCCTACTTCCTTGGTATGTGTTCATACCTGGCGGTATCAAAGAACGTGAAGACAGCAAACGGCCTCGGTATCGCCGTGATCGCTGTGCTTCTGATCACTCTTCCAGTGAACTATCTCCTCAACGAGTACATCCTCAAGCCGGGCGCTCTGGCATGGATGGGCGAGAAATATGCGAGCCTTGATCTGAGCTTCCTCAGCTTCATCATCTTCATCGCAGTGATTGCAGCAATCGTTCAGATCGTGGAGATGGTCGTGGAGAAGTTCCTTCCTAACCTTTACTCACAGCTCGGAATCTTCCTTCCGCTGATTGCCGTGAACTGCGCGATCCTCGGAGGTTCGCTCTTCATGCAGGAGAGGGATTTCGTGAACCTCGGCGAACCTGTGGTATACGCCCTCGGATCAGGTATCGGCTGGTGGCTTGCCATCGTCGCTCTCGCAGCAATCCGCGAGAAGATGGCATACTCACACGTGCCTGCAGGACTCAAGGGTCTCGGTATCACATTCATCACCGTAGGTCTGATGGGTATCGCGTTCATGACATTCATGGGTATTCAGCTTTAATATAGGAGGACAAGCATATGCTACAGACAACAATACTTTTTGCTGTGATCGTCTTCGTGATCGTCACACTCATTCTGGTGGCGCTTCTCCTCTTCATCAAGACGAAGCTGACACCTTCTGGAACAGTAAAGATCAACATCAACGAGGGAAGCAAGATCGTCGAGGTCACTCCTGGCGGAAACCTTCTCTCTACTCTCGCAGAACAGAAGATCTTCCTTCCGTCTGCATGTGGTGGAAAGGGTGCCTGCGGACAGTGCAAGTGCCGCGTGACCGAGGGTGGCGGAGAGATCCTCCCTACCGAGGTCGGCTTCTTCAACCGCAAGCAGATCGCTGCAAACTGGCGTCTTGGATGTCAGGTGAAGATCAAGGAGGACATGTCTATCGAGGTACCGGCTTCCGCTCTCAGCGTGAAGAAGTGGGAGTGCGAGGTGGTTTCAAACCACAACGTGGCTACCTTCATCAAGGAGTTCGTGGTGAAGCTTCCTGAGGGAGAGCACCTGAACTTCCAGTCCGGCGGATATATCCAGATCGACGTACCTGCTGTCACAGTGGACTACAAGGACATCGACGTGGACGAGCAGTACCAGGCAGACTGGGAGAAGATGGGACTCAGGACCCTCAAGATGGTCAACCCTACTCCTACAGTCCGTGCATACTCAATGGCATGCTACCCTGCAGAGGGCGACATCATCAAGCTCAACGTGCGTATCGCAACTCCTCCGTTCGACAGGGCTGCGGGCAAGTGGGTGGATGTGAACCCAGGTATCTGTTCTTCATACATCTACTCTCTCAAGCCAGGCGACAAGATCACAATCTCAGGTCCTTACGGCGAGTTCTTCCTTCCAAAGGATCTCTCACCGGAGACAGAGCTTATCTTCGTCGGCGGTGGTGCAGGTATGGCCCCTATGAGAAGCCACATCATGCATCTGTTCAAGACAGAGAAGACTTCAAGAAAGGTGAACTTCTTCTATGGCGCACGTGCGCTTAAGGAGGCATTCTACCTCGATGACTACCATGCAATCGAGAAGGAATTCCCTAACTTCAAGTTCCATCTTGCACTTGACAGACCGGATCCGGAGGCTGATGCAGCAGGCGTACCTTACGTTGCAGGTTTCGTGCACAACGTGATGTTCGAGACCTACCTCAAGCAGCATGAGAACCCAGAGGATGCGCTTTACCTCATGTGCGGCCCGCCTATGATGGTCGGTGCGGTTGTAAACCTCCTCGACTCACTCGGAGTACCGCCTGAAAACATCCTTTACGACAACTTCGGAGCGTAAGCACCTGAATATAATAAGAAAAAGGGAACGAATCGATCGTTCCCTTTTTCTTTTGTCCTGCATGCTGATTCATGATCCCGGTGCGAAGACAAGACCGTCCCTTGATGTTACTCTTTCCATATACTGCTGGATCACAGATTTGAGCAACAGGAGATCATCCTGAATATCGACCTTACCGATAAGGTTGTCCTCAAGCATCTGGTCAGTATCATAAAGATACAGGGCTACCGGCTTTTCACCGTCAAACTGAAGCAGATAGCCGTCCTTGAAAAGATGATATACTCCATTGTTGCAACCTACTGCAAATGACTTCTCAGGAGGAGTGACCGTCAGATCATTGCCAAAGGCCACATATGGAAGATCGTAATCCAACAAGCCCAATATCGTAGGCATGATATCTATCTGCTGGATTGTCCCTCCCCTCTTGCCTTTCAGGCTCCCGTCCGGCATATAGAACATTATAGGCACCTTGTACCGTCCCGCCTCAGTACCATACTCCGGAAGTTCGACAATATTGGTATGATCTGCACAGATGACAAAAAGCGTGTTCTCATACCAAGGCATAGAAGAAGCTGTCTCAAAGAAACGCCTCACGGCCATATCCGTGTATGCCACGCACTTATGAATCGGAAGAGGTCCCTCAGGAAGCATGTCCTCATACCTCTCAGGAACCACATACGGATGATGAGAAGTAGCAGTGAAGAGCGCTGTGGCAAACGGTTCAGGGAAGGTGGATATCTTCCTGGCATAGAACTGAAGGAATTCTTCATCCCATATCGACCAGTGACCGTCAAAATCAGCGTCATTGCCATAGCTTTCACGGCCATAATACTCGTTATATCCCACAGACTGGCTGTATGCCTTGAATCCCATGGAGTTCTCCTGGGCACCATGGAAGAATGCTGTATGATAGCCCTTGTTCCTTCCCAGCTCGCCTGCAGCACTTGTCAGAGGATTCAATGCAGAAGGTGTCAGGATGAAGGATTCTCCCATACGGGGTATGCCACTGAGCACGGAGGCCATTGCATCTATGCTTATCCTGCCGTTTGCAAACGAATGCACGCACGTGAGACTTTCCTTCATGAGGGAATCCAGAAACGGAGTGAAGCCCCTGCCATAATATTCCGTAGAATTGCTTTCCAGAATTATCTGAACGACATTCAGACTGCGGAATTCCTCATCACCGGAAGGCAGGTGCAGAGGATCATAAATTTCCGTCATCTCTTCCCTGTCCTCAAAATATGAGGGGACATTGAAGGGTTCCTTTCCTATGGTCCTGATGAAAGAGAAAGGAGTATTCAGCACTATGGCAGCTTCCGCCGGACGCTCCGTGAAATGATTGGCATTGCTCAAGGTTATCGGGCGTATGGCCTTTCCGACTCCTCCCCGCATACCGACCAATGAGGCAAGAGCAAAGAAAGCCAGGAAGACGAACGAAACCAAGGAGTAGCCGACCTTATTCCCTGAAGGATATTCCGGAGTCCGATATAACTTCCAGAGTCCGAAAGCCATGACTGCAAATGCAACCACAAGATACCAGCTTCTCAAAGCCTCTATAAGGAGTACTCCCACAAGATTGTCCTCATTGGAGAACTGGGCAAATATACTCGTAGTGGTGCGCTGGTTGGAAAATGGGAAATATCCCGAATCCATGAGATTGGAGGCCAGCATCACAAGGTTAAGAACAATAAACGTCCATTTGACGAAAAGTTTATAGCCTCTGCACTCCTTAAGGTATAATGGAAAAAATACAAGAAGCGCATACAGCACATCGGTATATGCTATGGCTGCCGTATCAAACAGCAGACCGCCGCGACAAAGGCGCATAAAGTCCCCCATCGTGAGGTAGCTGAACGAATCCCAGTTATCAAGGACAAATATACCCCTGCATAGCATGTAACATATATACACAAGGAGTATATTCCACAAGAAATCACCTACATATCTTACTATATCTTTCATATTCTGTTATTTTGACGGGACCATGACATTCAAAGCCTTGGGGATTATCCGTATCTCGATCTCCGTTCCCGCTTCAAACCAGTCCCCATCCACATGGGCAGGACCTCCGGAACTTCTGGATATCCTTATTGTCTTTCCCCGGTAGCAATGTATACGGCTGCTTCTTTCAAGATGACCGGTCATAAGCAGATAGGCGAGAGCCGGCATCTCAAGAGTGGTAAACATATCAGCCACAGTGACATCCAGCAGACCGTCACAACTGTCCGCCAGAGGCGTGATCTTGGCTCCATTCCCCCACTGGCTGGAATTGCCCACAGTGATCAGGGCGGCCTCATTTTCCCAAGTCCTGTCATCGATTGTGATGGTGTACTTTTCAGGTCTGAACTCCCTCCACAGGCTCATCCCCTGCTCGACATAGTTCAGAAGGCCTCTCTTTCCGGACTTTGCAAATTTCTCACTCACCAGAGCATCAAACCCCACTCCGCAGACCGAAAAGAAGAGTCTGCCATCGATCACACCGGCATCCATGGAATGACTTGTTCCACTGAGCACCGTATCCAGAGCATGATCGAATTTCCTGCTTATACCCAGATGGAGGGCCAGTCCGTCTCCGCTGCCACATGGGATGATTCCGAGAGTCTTGTCACTGCCTATTATGCCACGGGCCACTTCATTCACAGTCCCGTCACCACCGACAGCCACTATTGTCCGCTCGGAAGCCTGCCTTGCAAGTTCTTCAGCATGACCGGCATATTCCGTATGGACGACATTAAACCCGCCTGCCTCCAGACGGGAAATGATATTGGACTTGTTGCCGTTACCTGATATCGGATTGACTATAAACAGCATATTCCTTCACTTTTGGTAATCACTCAGCCGGGAGACTCAGACGCCTGTCCAGCCACGACAGCACCTTCCGGACATCTTCAGGCGACGCATTATTCAACGAATTGATGCACAGAAAGATAGCATCGGGGCAAGAATCGAATTTCCTTATCTTGTCATCTATATAATTCCTTTTCCGACGTGGGTATATGTATAGAAGTCTGCCTTGGTTCCTTCTCACGACAGCCCTCCCCTGCGATTCAGCCAGAAGGTAGCACAACTCCTGAGGGTTGTATTGCGACGGTTCCCTGAAACGATGACTTATATTGTCAGCCAGCACATCCGGATTAGCGGAATAGTAGGTTTCGAGTACATCACGAAGAAGCATGTGAGGAATATGGTCGAAACGCAGGAAATAGTCATGCCTGCCAAGAACCTCAGCAGCATTGACCATCGAATCCTTGAAACCGAACACCTTATGACGCTTTCCTATATGCTTCGCCCAACGCAGAAAGGCAGCAAAATGCCAGCTCATCCTTGAAGCATAGCACACAAGACGGTCACCGGCAAAAAAATCCTCAGGCTTGACCGGAGCTGCGAGCATGACATCATCATTGAAATATACGAAGCGGTCCGACAATCCCGGGATTCTCCACAGCACTGACTCTATGGCCAGGGAATTGAACACAGGAAGGCAGGACTCATATCCACGGAAGATGACCTTGTGGTCCACCAGTTCGATTTCAGTCTTCCTGTCCGGGAATGTCTCATCTATGAAGTCCCATATCTGCGGGTCCTGATCATCAGTTACAATGAATATCTTGCGGATGAAGGGAGCGAAACGGAGGATAGACGCCACGCAATAACGTATCTCCCCTACACTTTTGAATCTGATCTCCCCTCCGATGTCGTCATTTGACTGCTCATCGGCTGAAGCATATTTACGTCTTTTCTCCTTATGGATTATATCGTCGCCATCCACCCAGGTGACCACAGCGTCAATGGGCATATTCAAATTGTCCATCATCAGACGAGTTCTCTAAAACGTTCCGGAATCCTTACAATCAGCACCAGTTCCATCATGGCAGGCTTGTTCAAGGCATACGGCGGACGACAGACAGTCTGAAGGACACGTGCAAAGCGAGTGGTCCTGTCCCAGTTCCTGGCCTTGCCCTCAGTGACCTGACGTATAGTCTTTGACCTTCTCTCAAGATGCTTCGTCCATCCGGCGGCACGACGTGACGGATCGTCAAAACGTGCCTTGATGCGTCCAAGGTCAAAATATCCGAAGTGGAACAGGTAAAGATCCTTTCCGATGTGGAAGTTATGACCTTTTATGCGGTGAAATCCCCTGCCCCATCTGACAGGTTTCGCTATGACACAAGGCTTTGTGTATCGGGTGGACAGCCTGGCGTAGTGACGCTGGTTCAGGAAGGTATCATCAGAACGGATATCCCCTTCCTCACCCGTATGTTGTCCCACATCAACCCCAAGACCGGAGACAGAGACCTTGATATCTGCCTTGGTGAGATATTCTGAAAGACTGATTCCCAGTCTCGGATCCACAACAAGGAATTCATCCGCATCGACACCGATGACAAGGTCGTATTTCTTGAGAAGATCTGCCGCACGGCCCGAAAGAAAGTCAAGCCTTCCCTTTTCAGCCTCAACAACCTGACCTGGAATCTTATCGACAGCCGTCACATTGACTCCGGGGCACCAGTCCGGGATTTCCTGATCCTTGCCATCGAGATAGACATACAGATTTTCCATGCCCAGTTCCTTTCCATAATAAGCCACCCATTTTCTGAGGTAGAACTCATCATTACGCACCATCGTAAGCGCACAAATCTTCTTCATATAGCTTCTGAATATTTATCTTCTACTTAACGGATACCCTATCCTGCATAGTTCAGGGCGATTTCAACAAATTTAATGTATGGGGGACAAATAACCAAATTTATCATTCATAATTTGTGATTTGGCCTAAAAACAGTAATTTTGCGAACCTGCGTCGCGCAGCACATAAACCATAGCTGACTGATATCAATGAAAGAAAAGATACTTCTTGCCCTGCTGACATTCATTCTGAAATCCATAGCCATATGGCCATATCGTGTCCTATATTTTCTTAGCGACCTCATATATCCGCTCCTTTACCATGTGGTGAGATACAGACGCAAGGTGGTTCACGCCAACCTCGTCAACTCATTCCCGGAAAAATCAGAGGAAGAAATCAAAGATATAGAACGTAAATTCTACAGACACTTCTGCGACTATGTGATGGAGACCGTGAAGCTCATGCATGTCTCAGATGACCAGATGCGCAGGCGGATGCGCTTCACCAACAGCGGACTCATCGAGGAACTTCGCAAGGACGGACGTCCGTTCTTCGTGTATCTCGGTCATCAGGGCAACTGGGAATACATTACATCCATATCCCTGTGGACTGATTCCAGTCTGTCAGGCTGCCAGATCTATCATCCCCTGTCCAACAAGGTGATGGAAAAGCTTGTCTATCGTCTGCGTGCCCGCTTCAACACCACCGGCATTCCTCAGAAAAGTGCCCTGAGGTCCATCCTCACCATGATGAAGGAAGGCAAGCAGCCCCTGCTCGGACTCATTGCAGACCAGCGGCCTCAACGTTATCCTGAACCTGAATGGATGACCTTCCTGAATCAGGACACGCCTATCATCACTGGAGGCGAGACTCTGGGAAGAAGGCTCGACGCACACTTCATATACGGAAGTGTCAAAAGCATAAGACGGGGATACTATGAAATAACGCTGCACCCTATTGTGCCTGCAGAAGGAGAAGACTTCCCATACAGCAAGCAATACATGCGAATGCTTGAAGCGGACATACGGGAACAGCCTCATATGTGGCTGTGGTCACACAAGCGCTGGAGCTTCAGAAGGGAGGACTACCTCAAACGATAGGAAATCAAGATCTTCTGCATCGGAGAGATGCATATATCTTCAGGAGAATCTGCGTCGGAACAGACACGTATGATTCTCCTTTTAGCTTTTTCTCCAATATCTTTCCTGCCAGACACGGATATCTGTCAAAGAGTCCCAGTCCATATAGCAAGGATGAGCGTCCCGCCCTGTAGTACACATCATCAATTATGCAAGCCACAGGATCAGAGACAGCGCCTTCATATTGTTCACACAAAGCCATATAATTGAGTATCAGCTCATTGACCCTATATTTATGTCCCTGCCTGGTGAGTGCTCGGGGATTATCCTTACGATAATGATACAACGGTTCCTTCAGATGCACAATGCTGGAGGCATATCCGATCATCTGTAACATGAGGACGGCATCTTCAGCGTGCGAATATTCCGGGAAGTAGACTGTATTGTCCACATAGAGACTTCGCTTCACGCATTTGTTCCAGACACATGCATAAGCCTTATGGCAGTATATATTTCTCTGATACAGTGATTTCTGCGTGGAGTCATAATCCTTCTCCTCAGCAAGAACTGTCTTGCAGGCATACTCGCAATAGAAATCGAAGTAAATGATGTCGGCATCAGTCCTCTGAGCACATCCGGCTATCTTCTCTGCAGCATCTGGCTCCACCCAGTCATCGGAATCCAGATGCCATACATAATCACCCGTCGCATATTTCATCCCCTCCCTTCTTGCAGCAGGAAGACCGGCATGAGGCTGGTTCACAATCATGATCCTGTCCTTCATGTGAGCATATCCGGACTGTATAAGGGAGTTCAGAATATCGATGGAAGCATCATCGGTTTCATCATTGACAAAAATATATTGAATATGAGGATAAGATTGGGAGAATACGGACTCTGCCATCCGGCTGATATATTCTTCCACCCTGTATACCGGGATTATCATTGATATTGTAATCGGTCTGCCTATGCTCATCACTTGGGCTGTTTGAATAATCTAAGTAACAAAGTTCAAAAATACAAAAAACTCATGACATAAGCCCCAGAGTAGTGTAGTTTAAGACATCCTACGACCATAAAATTCATTTTATACACGATAAAAAAAATTTTATGGCACTAAAAAAAAATCTTTAATCATAAAAAAAAGAAAAATCTGATGAATCTTTTTTTAAATCGACAGATAGATTCACTCAGCCGCCATAGATTTGCGGAAAAAATGAAGACACTGTTGTTGGCAGCTGCATTATGCCTGATAGGAAGCATGGACTGCTGTGGCAGGCATAAAAAGGGAGACGGACCATCCACTGAAATCGGACTGGATTTAGGAGCGGTCATAGGCAGAGGAGAAATCCGTTTCAATATCGGAAGACAGTTCTCCGGGCACTGGAGTCTGGAAGGGACACATACTCTGAGGCCGGGAATGCTCAGAAAAGACAGAAACCCGGACGAGGACGCACATTACAGTGAGGTCGAGGGCACCGGATCCGGCACCCGGACAGAACCTTACGGTCTGATGGAAGGAGGGATAAAAGTGAAATATTGGATGACTGAAACATATAAAGGAGGATATATCATGACCGGATGCAGACTTGGAGACGGAAGAGGAATAGACGGCACTGTCGGGCTGGGATATTCAATCAGGATATGGAAGGGATGGAGGTGTACCCTTTCATGCGAGATTGACATCAGGAGAAGCCATATTCAGCAGAAGCCTGCAGGAGACGGACTCGGATTCACCATAAGCTACACATACTGACATGAAAAGACATACTGCATACAAGGGTTGCAAGACATCGGGATATTCTGAACTTCAACAAAGGTCTATCACTTGCACTATCATATCTGGATTTTCAAAATTTCTAAAGTCCGTTCTGGGCACAACGCTTCCTGTGATTGCGGCCCTTGCCTGCGGTTGTTCAAAGAAAGATACCCTCATGAATGACGGCAACCGCACAGACAAAGGAGACATCATGAGAATCCGGGTCAAGGGGGAAGCTGGAGGTCCGGCCGGCCCAATCGCAAGGGCAGACATCTTCGTCTTCAACTCTGACAGCCTCGGCAGACTCGACTGCTATCAGAAGCTGGAAGACATTGATGAAGGAGAGGTATCAGTAGGATCGACATCAGGGAAAAAGAAGATATTCGTATGCTGCAATCTCTGCATGGATGAGGAGGATGTCATGAACATAAGCACAGTCAGGGACCTTGAGGAATGCTGCTGCATGCTGGAAGATGTCAGGAGGGAGACCCCCGTGATGATGGGAAGCCTGGAAACAGTAACAGGGGCGGGACGCTACGGGACATTGACCCTGAAACCCCTGGTGAGCACAATCGTGCTGAATACCATACGCTGCCGTTTCGATGGGACACCATATGAAGGGGAACCGATCACGGACGCAAGAGTGTATCTTACCAATGTGAACGCAGAATGCAATCTGAGCGAATCTGACCAAAGCGTCAGAAGGTTCATAAACATGGGGATGCTGAATCCGGATGACATGGAGGGATTCAAGGAACCGGACCTCATAGTCCAGGATATTGAAGATGAAATCGGAGAAGAAAAACTGCACACCGGCATAACTCTTATGTGCTTCCATAATTACTGCAAGGAAGAGAGTCCGGGAAGTCCGTTCACCCGACTGGTGGTGGAGGGAAAGATACAGGGAGAAAAATATTACTGGCCGCTCACCGTCAACAGGACTGCAGACGGTGAAGGGGTAAGGAACAATACGAGGCATGTATTCGACTTGACCATCAGAAGAAAGGGTTCCCTTACCCCTGACGAAGACATATTCATCGAGAATTCTGAAACGATATTGGAGGTGGAACAATGGAAAGAGATGGAAGAACACAGAGTCGGATTCTGAGAGGGAGGCATATCCTGTTCGGATGTGCCATACTCGGATGCACCGGAACAGGATGCATCCCGGAAGGCAGGGAGGCGGATACGGGGAAGGCTGTCCGGGCCACCATCACTCTTGCCGACATGGACATAAGTTCAAAGAGTCTGGAATCCAGGAGCGTGGATGAGGTCAGCCTTCTGGTCTTCGATCAGGATGGGCTTGCCGAAAGATGCATCACATACGGAGGAGACGAAGACATCGGAATCGATTTGATTTCAGGCAGGACATACTCGTTCTACGCCCTGGCCGACTTCGGATATCCGGTCTTCGCTGATGACATAAGTGAAATGAATGAGCTGACATACCATCTGGAAACTCCCATGGAGGCAATGACAAGGGAGGCCTTCTGCGGTAGGGTGCAAGGTCTTGAAATCTCTGAAGACATGTCGGTAACCGTACCCATGAAACGTATGACGGCAAAAATAAGCGTTGAGATGGACAGAAGCAGGCTTGCAGAGAACGTAAGCCTGGAAATCACCGAGGTCAGCATCGGGAACTGTCCGAGACAGGCAAGGGTGTTCGGAGCGAACAGGATTCTCGGTGAGTCGGAATGCTTCCCCAAGGGATATTCTCTCCGGGGGAAGGAAGTCTCACCTCTGAATCTTGAAGATGAAAGGGGCAGAAGTGGTAAAGTCTCACTTTTCATGTTGGAAAACATGCAGGGAGACATCAGCGACCTGAAGCCTGAGGACGAAAAGGATAAGATATTCAAAGAAGACGATCCGAGAAGAAAGACTTGCTCTTATCTGGAAATACATATGAACTACCTGTCGCAGAACCACTTCAGCAATGGAGGTCCTCTGATATACAGGTTCTACCTCGGCGACGGCCCTTTCAATGTCGACATTGAGAGGAACTGCCACTACCGGTTCACCATATGTCCCGAGAACGAAGGGCTGGATGAAGACAGCTGGAGAGTGGACAAGACATACATACATGAATTCGGTCCATCCAGGTTCGCCTCATTCCCAGACAGCTATATCAGAGGAGATATAGGTGACACATTGCATCTGTACTGCGAGTTCCATCCGCCTCATACTCCATTCGAGATTGATCTGGAAGAACTTGAATACGATAAGTCACAAGGAATCTACGACTACATGATCGACGAGGACGGACACGGAGTCAGACTGATTCTGACAGGTCCCGGCACAGGAATAGTGTATATGGAAGCCGGAGACCCTGTGAATGAGGCCGCCATGTGGGTGGTGGAAGTGAACCTTCCGTCAACATATGACAAGGCTATAGATACTTTGCAGTATATGAGTCCCTGCATGACTTCAACTGTTCCGGAGTGCCGGCGAAGACCAGGTGTCCTCCTTCATCACCGGCTTCAGGACCAAGGTCGATGACCCAGTCCGCCGCACGGACGACATCAAGATTATGCTCAACCACGACTATGGAGTGTCCCTTTGCGAGCAGGACATCAAACGACTTGAGCAGTTTTTCCACATCATAGAAATGCAGTCCTGTGGTCGGCTCGTCAAATATGAATAGTATCCTCTGCTGCTTTGAGCGGCTCACAGACGCATCATTCATGGACAGGAAGTAGGCGAGCTTTATTCTCTGGCTCTCTCCCCCGGACAAGGTACTGCTGCTCTGACCGAGCTTGATATAGGACAGTCCCACATCGATCAGAGGCTGAAGTCTTTCCGCAATCCTTATTGCGGCAGGGTCCTCCTGAGAGGAGAAGAACGATATGGCTTCCTCGACACTCATGTTTAGAATGTCGTCGATGTTCAGTCCCTTATATCTCACTTCAAGGATATCAGGCCTGAACCTCTTGCCGCCACAGGCCTCGCATACCATCGTGACATCAGCCATGAACTGCATACCGATCTTCACGAAACCCTCTCCCTGGCATTCCGGACATCGTCCTCCATCCATATTGAAGGAGAAATGAGAAGGGGTGAAGCCGTTCAGCTTCGCAAACTGCTGCTCGGAAAGGAGCTTGCGTATGTCGTCATATATCTTAAGGTAGGTGACCGCATTGGAACGGGAACTCTTTCCTATAGGGTTCTGATCCACGTATTCCACCTGGGTTATGCGGTCCAGATTGCCTGAGAGCCCTCGGAATGTTCCGGGAGAAGAACCTGCCTGGTTGATATGGCGGTAAAGGGCCGGATAAAGTATGTCTCCGACAAGCGAAGACTTTCCGCTTCCGCTGACACCGGTAACCACTGTCAGGGTTCCGAGCGGAAACTCCACATTGATATCCTTCAGATTATGTTCCATGGCACCTTCTACAGTTATGGAATAGTTCCATTTACGCTTTGTGCGAACATATCTCTGACGATCTCCTTCAAGATATTGGATGGTGAGCGAACGTTCCCTTACATCCGGAGACACCTTATCACCTATACATCCCTGAAATACGATCTCGCCTCCGTTGATCCCGGCCTTCGGACCTATATCTATGAGAAGGTCGGCCGCACGCATGATTTCCTCGTCATGCTCCACGACGACCACAGTGTTACCTATGTCGCGCAAACGTTTCAAGACATCTATAAGTCTCTCTGTATCACGCGAATGCAGTCCGATACTCGGCTCGTCGAGTATATACAGTGATCCCACAAGAGAACTTCCCAGTGCGGTGACGAGATTGATGCGCTGGCTTTCTCCACCGGACAGGGTATTCGAAGCCCTGTTCAATGTGAGATAGCCCAGTCCGACATCCTTTATGTATTCCAGACGCGAAACGATTTCTTCGATTGCCTTCGCCACAATCCTGCCCTCCCAATCTTCAAGCCTGACTTCCCTGAAGAAGTCCAGAAGCTGTTCCACATTCATGCAGAGAAGTTCATGAATGTTCTTCCCACCGACCTTCACATAAGTGGCTTCCTTACGCAGACGGCTTCCGCCGCATTCCTGACAGACTGTCTTGCCGGAATAACGGCTGAGCATATATTTATACTGGATCTTGTATCTGTTTGACTCCACCCACCTGAAGAACTCATTGAGACCGATTATGGACTCATCTTCGGTCTCCGCGGCATGACCTTTCCAGATCAGGTCACGGACCTCCTGGCTCAGGTTACAGTATGGCTCAAAGATGGGAATTCCGTATCTGGCTGAATTCTTCACAAGATGATCCTTGAACCAGCCCATCTTGTCTCCCCTCCAGCAGGCTATGGCCCCGTCATATATGGTCTTGCTCTTGTCTGGTACCACGAGGTCCTCGCTTATTCCGATGATCTTTCCCAGACCGCCGCATACAGGGCAGGCTCCCAGAGGGCTGTTGAAGCTGAAGAGATATTCGTCCGGTTTCTCGAACTTCATCCCGTCTGCCTCGAAACGGTTGATGAACTGTTTCATCAGGACCTCAGGAGCGGATCCCTGCTCTCCCCCATCACGGGCAGGCACTTCCTTTCTCACATAAAGTGTTCCACCCCCCTTTTCAAAGGCCGTTTCCACCGAAGAATTGAGTCGTGTCATCAGATCCTCGTCAGGGGCACCGGAGAGTTTTACACGATCCACAAGAAGATACAGTTCAGACGGATAGTCCCCTGTCCCGGCACGCTGCATGACCTCTTCGATACGGATCACCTTGTCGGTGAAGAGTCTGGAATATCCTTCCTCCTTGAGCTGAAGCATGAGCTCCACCTTGTCATCGCGACCAGACCAGCCGAGATCGGCAAGGATGTAGGCTGCAGTGGCCTCTCCCTCAAAAATATAGTTCAGCACATCATTGACCGTATGGCACTTGACCTCTTCGCCCGTAACAGGAGAATATGTGCGGCCGATTCTTGCGAATATCATCCGGAGATAGTCATATATCTCTGTGCTGGTGGCAATCGTGGAACGAGGATTACGGGTGTTGACCTTCTGTTCTATTGCAATGGCAGGCGGTATGCCTTCTATCAGTTCCACGTCAGGCTTGGACATACGTCCGAGAAACTGCCTCGCATAAGACGACAGACTCTCCGCAAATCTCCTCTGTCCCTCGGCATAAAGGGTATCAAAGGCAAGCGAAGACTTTCCGGAACCGGAAATACCTGTAACGACTACAAATTTCCCGCGAGGAATCTCCACGGTGACATCCTTGAGGTTGTTCACCCTGGCCTTGCGTACGATGATGCTGTCTGTATCTGCCATAAAAAGTCATTTAAGGCCGGGTACAAAAATACCAAGCCTACAAAAATACGAAAATCCCTTCAGAATACGAAATCATTATATAAAACACCTCCCCGACAGTAATAACCATCCGGGAGGTGAACCATAACCCTATTATTAACAACTAAACTAACCGTGACAGCTTAATTGCAAAGGGTATGCCAATCTGTTAGAGACGTGCCCTGAGGGCTGCTGCCTGCTCCTCATAGCCAGGCTTGCCGAGAAGGGCGAACATATTCTTCTTGTATGCCTCAACTCCCGGCTGATCAAACGGATTCACTCCAAGCATATAGCCGCTGATTCCGCAGGCCTTCTCGAAGAAATAGAAGAGAGCACCGAGATTGTACTCGTTGATGCGCTCGATGGAAAGAGAAAGCTGAGGAACGCCACCGTCGATATGAGCGAGCTTGGTTCCGAGCTCAGCCATCGCATTGCACTCCTCAACATGCTTTCCTGAAAGGAAATTGAGGCCGTCAAGGTTCTGAGGGTCGTTCTCGATGAGCATCGAACGGTTGCTGTTCTCCACTGTAACCACAGTCTCCATCAGTGTGCGCTCGCCATCCTGGATGTACTGTCCCATGGAGTGAAGGTCAGTAGTGAAGTTCACGGATGCCGGGAAGATTCCGAGTCCATCCTTACCCTCAGACTCACCGTAGAGCTGCTTCCACCACTCGCCAAGGAAGGTGAGCTTAGGATTGTATGCCACCAGGATCTCTATCTTCTTACCCTGATTGTAAAGGGCATTACGCATTGCCGCATACTGGATCGCAGGGTTGCACTCGCACTTTTTCGCACAGGCCTCCTCCATTGCAAGAGCACCTTCAAGCATTGCCTTCATATCAAAGCCGGCAAGAACGATAGGGAGGATACCTACTGGAGTGAGGACAGAGAAACGGCCACCCACATTGTCCTCGATCACGAAAGTCTTGTAGCCTTCCTGAGTGGAGAGGGACTTGAGGGCTCCACGGGCCTTGTCTGTCACGGCTACGATGCGCTCTGCAGCCTCTGCTTTTCCATAAGTGTCTTCAAGATACTTCTTCACGAGGCGGAAGGCCACTGCCGGCTCTGTGGTTGTACCTGACTTTGAAATAACCACGCAAGCGGCATTCCTCTCCTGAACGAGGTCCATGAGCTCGCACATGTATTCCTCAGAAAGATTCTGTCCTGCAAATACGATTTCAGGAGCCTCGCCCTTGGTCTTGAGCTGCTTTGCAAACTGATGTGAAAGCGCCTCAAGAGCACATTTTGCTCCAAGATATGAGCCACCGATTCCGATGACCACTACGAGATCTATATTCTTTGCCTTCCATGCATCCCTTACGGCCTCACATTCAGCAACGAGGCTTCCGGCAAGCGTCTGTGAAGGGAGATGTTTCCAACCAAGGAAATCGTTACCCTTACCTGTCTCATTTTCAAGAACTTCAAGAGCGGCATAAGCCTTCTCTACATATTCCTTATATTCTGCATCTGTTACAAAGGAGCTGCAGCCTCCCAAATTAACTTTTACCATATCATCAATAATTAATCAATCCTACTTGGGTGCTTACTAAAAAGCATATCAAGGCAAAGGTAATATTTTTTGACAAAACTTCTATAAAATATATATCTTTGTATGGTTAACCATGTAACTATACTCATATGCGTATATCAAGATTACTCATGGCCGCACTCGCCATGCTGGTTCTCTGCTCAAATGCAGATGCAAGAAAGAAGGAATGTGGAATAGTGGCACACAGAGGATTCTGGAACTGTGAGGAAGCTGGCTATGCCAAAAACTCCATCGCAGCTCTCAGATGCGCTCAGGAAGCCGGTTTCTGGGGAAGCGAGTTCGACGTGAACATGACTTCGGACGGAGTGCTGCTGGTCTATCACGACTCCGATGTAGAAGGGAAAAAGATAGAGAAACATCCGTATGCAGAGTTCAAGGACTTCAAGATCAAGAATGGCGAAACCATCCCTACTATAGACGAATTCCTTGAACAGGGCAAGAAATACCCGGAGACTATGCTTGTTTATGAACTGAAACCTCATTCATGCGCTGAGGTTGAGGACAGGTTCGTCCGGCTCTGCATGGAAAAGCTCAAGGAGCACGGACTGCTTGACCCTCAGAGAGTGATGTTCATTTCATTCAGCCTCCATATCTGCGAAGTCCTTGCCAAGGAACTCCCGGAATTCACGGTACAGTTCCTCGGATCCGGCAAGAGTCCGGATGAGCTTGCAAAGAGAGGCATAAACGGCGTTGACTATAATCACGCAGTATATTCCCTTCACAAGAAATGGTACAGGCAGGCACGCAACCATAAGATGAGCATCAATGCGTGGACTGTCAACAAGGAAGCTGAAATGAAAAGGATGTTCAAGTTGGGAGTGGACTATCTGACCACAGACTATCCGCTCACAGCACGCACCCTTCTCGAACAGACAGGATACACTGAAATCAGATGAAGTCTGACACAACGCAGGGTTACTGAATGAACATAATGACAAAATGAACCTGCTTGAAGAGGTAAAGATATTCCTGAAAGACAAGGGATTCGTATATTCTGTCCAGATGCGTAGCGGCTTCGATGTGATATGCGTGACTACGCCAGACGGGCATCATGAAAGGGTGATACTTCCCCTGGAGATTGAAGCCGGCAGCCCGGAAGAGGCTGTCCGGCAGTCTGAAATGGCGACAGACAGCATCCTCCTGACCGAATCTTACGACGGAATGTATCCGCTCGTCATCACACGTGACAGATGGGAGAGGCAGAGGGAGATGATGGAAAAGAGACTGCTTGCCCATCTGGAAGTATTCTTTCCTATATATGCCAGGAACTGCGAGGTCAGGAAGATCGATAAGGCTGTGGCAAGAGAATTTCTGGAAAGGAATCACAGCTACGGACATGCGGCCTGCAGGTACTGCTACGGACTTTTCTTCATGAGGCATACAGGGCATATGGCTGAAATTATGGAGGGAGCATCCTCAGATGACAAGCCGGGCACCCTGATGGCAGTGGCAACCTTCTCCAACGCCAGGAAATGGGTCAAGGGAGCCAGGACGATAAGGTCATACGAATGGACAAGATATGCCTCTCTCCCGGAGGTGAGGCTGAGCGGAGGAATGGGAAGGCTGATGAAGGCATTCATCAAGGAGGTCGGTCCGGACGACATAATGAGTTATGCGGATCTGGAATGGTCGAAGGGAGATGTCTACAGGAAACTTGGATTTGAACCGGAAGGGATAAAGGAGCCGGTCATGTTCGCTCTTGACGACCGGTGGAGGAGATTCCCGGTCAAGCCGGGAATGACAAAGGGAAGGGAAAGCGCCAAGGGAAGGGAAAGTGCCGAGGGAAGGGGAATGAGATTCTTTCAGAACTTCGGAAGCATGAAATATCGCCTTAAACTGACCGACTACCAATAAATTTCACTATCTTCGCGCCCGATTTCTAACAACTATATCAAAATGGAAGCAATTGTAAAGACCGATTTCAATTTTCCCGGACAGACCGGCCACTATGTAGGAAAGGTACGCGACGTGTACAGCATCAATGACGAATATCTCGTAATGGTCGTTTCAGACCGCATATCAGCCTTCGACGTGGTCCTGCCAAAGGGTATCCCCTTCAAGGGACAGGTTCTGAATCAGATTGCCGCACGATTCCTCGATGCGACTGCAGACATCCTGCCCAACTGGAAGATCGCCACTCCTGACCCGATGGTGACAATCGGACACAAATGCGAACCGTTCAAGGTGGAGATGGTAATCCGCGGATACCTCTCAGGACATGCATGGAGAGAATACAAGGCCGGCAAGCGCACGATCTGCGGTGTCGAGATGCCGGAAGGAATGGTAGAGAACCAGAAGTTCCCTCAGCCTATCATCACCCCTACCACAAAGGCTGCTGAAGGACATGACGAAGACATATCCAAGGAGGAGATCATCGCCCAGGGAATCGTGAGCCGCGAGGACTATGAGCAGCTTGAGGCATATACACGCGCAATCTTCCAGAGAGGAACCGAGATTGCCGCAAAGATGGGACTCATCCTTGTGGACACAAAATATGAGTTCGGAAAGAAGGACGGCAAGATCTACCTCATGGACGAGATCCACACCCCTGACTCATCACGATATTTCTACGCGGAAGGATATGAAGAGCGTCTCGCAGCCGGAGAAAAGCAGAAGCAGCTCTCCAAGGAGTTCGTACGCGAGTGGCTCATGGCAAACGGCTTCCAGGGCCAGGAAGGACAGCAGGTCCCTGAGATGACGGATGAAATCGTAAACGGAATCACAGAGCGCTACATCGAGCTCTACGAGAACATCATCGGAGAAAAGTTCGAGAAGGCGGAAGGCAGCGACATCGCTTCACGCATCGAGAAGAACGTAACCGAGTGTCTCAACACTCTTTAGAATATACAATAAAAGCGGCACTCTGGTGCCGGTGGCATTGGCTCCCGAAAAGGGAGGGGACCCACGAAGTGGGGAGGACCACCGGCACCAGAGTGCCGCTTTTAATATATCTATAAGTTCCGAAGGATTTCCAGCACCCGGTCACCCAGTTCGGACTTGACACGGATATGGTCCTTGACCGAGGTCACGAAAGGGTTCGCCTCGAAGAAGGAACCACGCACCTGCATGAAATCCTCCATCCTTTCCTCCTCGTCTCCGTCGGCACCGAAGCTGGTCATCACGCTGAGCGAGAACTCCTTGCGGGCATCCTCATATATAAGGTTATCCAGTCCGACCACAGAACTCTTCCATCTGCTGACTATTTCCATCAGTTTCTCGGCGGAAACCGTAGCCAGATCGACATCATATTCGTTTTCCAGCACCTTGTAGGCCCATTTCCACTCATACTCGTAATAGTTTGCATGAATCTCGGCAAAGCGCGCATTGATGGCTTCGACATCTGCGAGCACTCCGCTACACACATCATCCAGCAAGGCAGCCACAGCATCCTTGGGAGCAATCATTCCTGCAATGTCCACCCAGTCCCCTTCTCCGAACCTGACTTCAGGCACCAGAGCCTCACGCAGCTGTTCGATGGAAGAAAATTGCGAATTCATTATCTTGGTGATCAGGGAGTTACCCAAGAACTTATCAATGGCCATCCCATAGTACCTGAGACCGTTCTTCAGGGACGAACTCCTGATCTTTCCGCTCTGATACGTGTAGGCATCCGAATTCACACCTGACACCTTCTGCAGCCTCTTGAGTATCTTCACGCCCTTGAGCATCTTGTGGATGGTATATGGACTGAGGAGGTTGTAGTTTATCTGGTCAAGTCTGTCCGGATCCTGACGGGCATCGCGGCGAGGCCATTTCTTCGCGTCACGGATGGTTCCAACACTCTTGAGGTTGGCTCCCGGCATTATGAACGAGGTGTTCTGCTGCTCAATGAGGTACGAAAACGGAAGATCGGACGTATCCTGATGACTGACGTGCCGTCCCATCACCAGAGAGAAGGCTCCCACCTTGGCAGGCCATAATATATATGAGTCTGATGCCGTCTTGGCTCCCCTCTCCATGATTCCCTGATGGATAGGTCCGAGCTTGTACATATGGTTGCTCTGGTTCGAACCCGAACCGGCATTCATGAAGGAGAACATTCCGGCGATAAGAAGGGTGGACTTATGATGAGTCACGGTGAAAGGCCCCGCAAATATGGCACATGCCTCTCCGTTTTCTCCCTGGCAGTTGCCGAAGAAAAGCGAATCGGTGGCTGAATAGTTATGCCCGAGCCGGCAGGCCTGCCCCACGAAGCAGCGCGAGAAAGTCACACCATCCTCGACATTTGATCCGCTGGATATTATGAAATCATCACCGATTACATTGACGCCGATATGCACAGGGGCATGCACATTACTGTTTATGGTTCCGTTCTTCAGACGCGAAGCGCCCTCGATCTTGGCATAGTCTCCAACCTTGACATTCTTTATGTATCCGGCATCCACGATGGTCACATGAGCACCGATCCGGCCGACAGCCGACGCAACATTCTCTACATAACGTCCTATCACAGAGCGTAGTGCAGCCACCATCTCCGGCATATGTCTGTACAGGGCCATCACATAGGCGGTCTGAGCCGTAAGACGGTCGAATATCATGACCTCCCTTCCACCGGTCTCGTTCAGGACCGCCACCTCGACCCCATTGCCGAATGTACTCACGCCATCGGTCAGGATTATATCAACATTCTCAATGAACGAGTCATGCCCTATCTCATAATTGGCTATATAGTTCTTGACATTCTCTATGCAGCAGTCATCCCCCACAACTACATTATGCAGGGTTGCATTATATATTCCGGAATGCTTCCTCATGCCTCCAGGCATCGCGAAGTCCTTCCTGAAAACTCCCAAACGCACATCACCCGAAAAACGCACATTCCTGACATATCCCGCAGAGAATCCCTCCGCAACCACTACCCTGGTCCAGTCTTCTGCCGCACAGGACTGTGACTCAAGCATCTGAATTTCCTCCGTCGTGAGGAGTCTGTATCCATTCATCTTTCCTTATTATACTTTCCATGGCCGAAGCCACCTCGTCATACTTATATCCGCGGCCCAGGGCAAACCTAAGCAGTTTCATACGGACCTGCGGGTCATCCTTCAAGGCGCGGTACCTGTTGTCCAGCAACCTTTCAAGCCGGGCCTCCGCCTTATCATCATCAATTTCCTCCAAGGCCCTTGCAATCAACTCATGCTCAATTCCCTTGCCAGACAGCACATATCTTATCTTCGCTTCACCCCAACCTGAAATCATCGCCTTCTCACGCGCATAGGCTGAAGCATAGCGGAAATCATCGACATATTTCTCCGAGACCAGCACATCCAGAATCTCCTTTGCACCCTCCCTGTCTCCTTCAAGGGCCTCTGCCGCCTTCTTCAATATGTCGGAGCTGCAATATTCCCTGCGGGAACACTGCCTGCGTAATCTGTTCAATATCTTTTCTTTCATAGATTTGTCAGGAATCAGAAATTGTATCCTGCACTCAGATAGATTCCCACGCTGTCTGTAATATTCGACCAATGGATATTTGCCTTTATAGGTCCGAAGATGGTGTCATAGGCATATTCCACTCCTGCACCGAAATATCCCAGTCCCTCGGCATAATGAACAAAACTGTCACAATCACGGGCATAGTTGAGAATTCCTGTAAGGTAATGGTTCTTGGCAAGCCTGAACCTGTAGTCTGTCCTGAATATAGTCAGGATATTCTTCATTGCCGCCAGGTTCGTCATCCCTATGAACGGCATCTGCTGATCCACATATCTTCCGGCAAGAGAACCACCGACCGCATTGAAGAACGGCACCGGCACCTCCTCTCCAAAAAGGAAACGCATATTGAATGAAGGAATGAAGGCAAATATATTTCCCACAGGAACCACCACCTTGGCATCCGCCGTCACAGTCTGGAAAGGACGTATGCCGGTCGGGAAACCTGCGAAGGTCCATGAATATGAAAGCCCCGCATCAACACCTCTGGTCGGGAAATATCCGTCATCACAGGTATCGGTCCTGCCGTCCAGGAACAATGACATGAAGTCATTCTTGAGAAGGCTGAAGTCATAATCACCCATGATCTGCGAGGACTTGAGGTCACGCACATTGAAGTAGTCATTCCTCAAACCGCCCTTTATGTCCAGCCATTTCCACTTGATGTTGGAGAGATAGAGTTCCTGACGCATATTCAGGAAGCTGAAGCTCAGGTCATTGTCCCGGAAATTCAGAAGATTCATATCAGTCCATCTCACCGATGCCGATGCATTGATGGTCGGGATCTTAGGTGTATCGTAGGCCCAATGCAGCTGACAATACGGATTCGCGCTGACCTTGCCGACAAAGTCGAGCTTATGTCCCTGAAGACGATGGGCATTGAGGCCGAGATTCATGAGCACCGACACTATCTCCTCAGTGTCAGCCCTTACTCCAAGACCCAACTGATGGACCGGTCCCTTCTTGCAGTTCAGAACCAGACGGAAAGGTTCTTCCGAGCCCAGAAGCTCATAGGTCACATAATCATATGCCTGGGTGCTATATATCTGTGCCACAATATGTTCCAGGTCACCCTTGCTTATCTTCTGTCCGAACTTGAGATGCAGCCTGTTCTTGAGCATGGCCTTCTCCCTCGGCAGCACCCCTCTTACATCCACATCGGCAATCACCAGGGAATCAGAATGGAAATCAAAGGCCTTCGGCTTCCTCACGCTGACATAGTCCTCTTCTGTACGTCTGGCCACATCACGCAGAAGCGAATCCTGAGCCTTGGCAGCCTGCCAGCCTCTCGCCATAATGGTATCCACAGCCTCGGTACTGAAACTCAGAGAGTTGAATTCCGGCAGCCAGGGCTTTATCTTCACATCCGGAATCTGCACATTGACCTCGAACACATCACGTCCCAGCATATCCAGACCCTGGACTATTATATCACCTATATTGTTGACATCCATATAGGTGCGCTTAGCCTGAGAGAGATCCACACCTATTATGATATCCGCTCCCATCTCCCTTGCGAGAGCCGTCGGATAGTTATCCCTCAAGCCACCGTCCACCAGCACCATTCCCTGGGTCTTCACCGGTGCAAACACACCTGGGATGGACATCGTGGAGCGCATGGCATCGTTTATCTTTCCGCTATGCCATACCTTCGCCTTTCCTGAAACCATATCTGTAGCTATGCACACATACGGTATTGGAAGAGTCTGGAAATCAATGGAATCCTGATAACCTATGGTCAATGAACTTATGAGATTGCTTACATTCTGACCCTCGATATAGGCAGAAGGCAGACTTCCCAGAAGGTTATGCTTCAGGAAGTCAGCGCCATCCTCATTATCTGCTCCGATATGCAGGATCTCATGTTTTCGGACATCATCAAGGGCATGTTCGCTGGCAAGCTTCATCTTATAGTAGTCCCTTTCATAATAGAAAGGTATGGATATGAGATATTTTTCCTTGTATTTCATATCCGTATAAGTGATGTACTCACGTGATAGCTTATCGCTCATCACCCAGTTCCAGTCCATGTTCCTGACTATGGTGTCCATCTCTTCGGGAGAATATCCCAGAGCATAAAGGCCTCCTATCAGTCCACCCATACTTGTTCCCAGAACCATGTCCACAGGAATTCCCAGTTCCTCTATATATTTTATCACGGAAACATGGGCAGTACCTTTGGCACCGCCTCCGCTGAGGACCAGGGCTACAGTAGGGCGTACCTTTCTGATTTCCGCCATCCTCTCCCTCATGCGGTTCACAGCAATCGAGTCTCCCTTAGGGTCTACGCTATATGCATAAGCAGTCCGTGCACTTCCAAGCGCACATACGATAATGAGAAGAAATGACAGGATACGTTTCATGGCACTATTTATTATGTTCTCCCGCAAGCATGCCGCAAGCCGCAAGAATATCCTCACCCCGTGATGCCCTCACAGTGGTCGTGATCCCGGAGTTGTTAAGACGCTGCTTGAAGTTTTCAATAATCACGCCCGGGGACGTTTCATAAGGAAAATCCGGAATCTTATGGAAACGTATGAGGTTCATTCTGCATTCCAGTCCCCTGAGCATCCTGATCAAGGCATCTGCATGTGCCTTGGTATCGTTGAATCCGGAGAACATCGTATACTCGAAGCTCACACGTCTCTGACCCGTGAAGTCATACTGCTTGATGAGGTCTATGACCTCCTGGACAGGCCATGCGCCCTGGGCAGGCATCACACTCAGACGCTCCGGTCCGAAAGGGTCATGAAGACTGACCGCAAGATGGCACCTGCACTCGTCCAGATATCTTTTAAGGTTAGGAAGCACTCCGATGGTGGACACAGTGATTCTTTTAGGGCTCCATCCGAACCCCCAGTCCGCAGTGAGGATCTCTATTGCCCTCATCACATTCTCATAGTTGTCCAAAGGCTCTCCCATTCCCATGAACACGGTGTTCGTGAGTCTGTCCGATTCATCCACCGCAATGAACTGGGATATTATGTCTGCTGCAGACAGATGACCGTGAAAGCCCTGACGGCCAGTCATGCAGAATCTGCATCCCATACGGCAGCCGGACTGGGATGAGACACAGAGTGTAGCACGGTCGTCATCCGGGATCATCACAGCCTCCACGGCTCCGGACTCAAGTTCCTCCTCCGTGCAGACAGGGTTCAGTCCCCGCTTATGGGAACACTTCACCGGGAAAAGGTATTTCTTCGTTCCGTCAGAAGACACCTGCAGACCCGCATAGGGAGTTACTCCCACCTCATATTTTTCACTCAATGCAGCACGCGCAGCCTTGGACAGGTTGGTCATATCATCGATGGAGCGCACCTTCTTCACATAAAGCCACTGGGCAATCTGCTTGGCAGTAAAGCCAGGCAGTCTCTCCTGGGCGACAATCGCCTTCAGCTCCTCAAGATTCTTTCCTAAAAGTTTTATCTTCATCTGATGAATTTATTGTCGTATCTACAAATATACATCTTTTTTCGCACATTATTTTCATGTGCCGTATCTTGGCACATACGGTATATAACTTTGCTGCCGAAAAGTTGGAGATGTTCCAGTTTTTTTGATTATTTTTGCTACGCCCGACGGAACAGTTCCAAAGGCATATAACATTTAAATTTTTACATTTATGGCTAAAGAAGAAGTACAGGAAAGTACCGGCATCAATGCTGCGAAACTCAAGGCATTGCAGGCGACGATTGACAAGATTGAGAAAGACTATGGCAAAGGTACGATCATGAAGCTGGGAGATCAGCCAAAATGGGAGGTTTCGGTCATTCCGAGCGGTTCCATTGCGCTTGACGCGGCACTCGGCATCGGAGGTTACCCTCGCGGAAGGGTCATCGAGATCTATGGACCGGAATCCAGCGGTAAGACCACACTCGCCATCCACGCGATTGCACAGGCTCAGAAACAGGGCGGAATAGCTGCAATCATCGACGCCGAGCATGCCTTTGACCGCACATACGCCAAGAATCTGGGCGTAGACCTTGACACATTGCTCATTTCGCAGCCTGACAACGGAGAACAGGCTCTTGAGATTGCAGACAATCTCATCCGCTCCGGAGCGATCGACATAATCGTCATCGACTCTGTGGCAGCCCTCACTCCAAAGGCCGAGATCGAAGGTGAGATGGGAGACTCGAAGATGGGACTTCAGGCAAGACTCATGAGCCAGGCCCTCAGAAAGCTCACGGCAAACATCAGCAAGACAAACACATGCTGCATCTTCATCAACCAGCTCCGCGACAAGATCGGCATCATGTTCGGCAATCCGGAGACCACCACAGGAGGTAACGCCCTCAAGTTCTACGCATCCGTGCGTGTGGATGTGCGCCGTACCACCCAGATCAAGGACGGTGACGAGGCTCTCGGAAACCGCACGAAGGTGAAGATCGTGAAGAACAAGATGGCTCCACCTTTCAAGAAGGCCGAATTCGACATCGTGTTCGGAGAAGGAATATCACATGTCGGTGAAGTCATCGACCTCGGTGTGGAATATGACATCATCAAGAAGAGCGGCTCATGGTTCAGCTACGGAGAGAGCAAGCTGGCTCAGGGACGCGAGGCTGTGAAAGCTCTCCTGACAGACAATGTGGAGCTCTGCGATGAGATCGAAGCAAAGATCCGCGAAGCGCTCAAGAACGTACAGGACTGACATTGATCACCGATTGAATAAAGGTCTGAGGAGTCGGAACTCTTCAGACCTTTATTCATTATGCCTGCTCCAGGGCTACTCTGCGAGTTTTTCCAGACAGAGTTCGATGAGCTTACGCACCTGAGGCTTGTAGTCAGGATTGCTTGCCTTGTGATGACGGTGGGCTATGATGCAGCAGACAGTTCCGGCATTGTGCCCGAGATGGGCGGCCAGACCTGCAATGGCTGAACCTTCCATCTCGAAATTGGTCACCTTTTCCTCACCGAAACGGAAACTCTCGAAAGAGTCCACCATATCAGGCATTGCAAGAGGGACACGGACGACACGCCCCTGAGGTCCGTAGAATCCTGAAGCTGCGATGGTCATTCCCTTATACGTACAGTCACGGAACTTCTCGATCATCTTCTCTCCCGCCCTCACGAAATATGGATCGGGAAGATGCCTGTCCCAGTTTGTATGCTTCTTGAATGCCTCCTCTATGTCAAGCATGGCAATGCTGTCACGGTCCGCATACCAGTTCAGGAGTCCGTCACATCCCACGGAGATATGCGAGAACACGAAGGCTCCAAGAGGAATCTCCGGCTGGATAGCTCCGGATGTTCCGATACGCAGGATGTTGAGGGTCCTGTGCTCGGGCTTGACCTCACGTGTCTCGAAATCCACATTGGCAAGAGCATCAAGCTCATTCATCACTATGTCTATATTATCCGTTCCGATACCGGTGGAAAGAGCAGTCATCCTGACTCCCTTGTACTTTCCTGTCACAGAGACAAATTCACGTGAAGCATGTCTGAATTCCTTTTCATCAAAATACTCCGCTATCATGTCGACTCTGCCCGGATCCCCCACCAGAATCACATTGTCTGCAAGTTCCTCCGGACGAAGGTGAAGGTGGAAAACCGATCCGTCCCCATTGATTATAAGTTCTGATTCTGCTATTCTCATAATTGCGCGATTTAATTCCGATTAGCTTTCAAATATAGTTTTTTACTTTGAATTTTCCTATTTTTGCCCGTCCAAACTCAACAAGACCATGTGGCAGAGAATCCAAACACTATACCTCGGAATATCGACGGCGCTCATCTTCTCAATGTTCTTCTGCACCTTCGCCACCGTGATAGGTCCTGACGGAGCAGAAATAACCATAGGTTATCATGAGAAGCTGGCATACCTCACAATGCTTATAATGCTCTTCACCGCCCAAGTGGCTGCAACTGCAAGTTTCAAGGCAATGTTCCTTCAGGCGAGGGTGAGCATCATAGCAGCGCTGATGGCTGTCGGGCTCCAGATATGGCTTGGTGTGGACTTCCTCCGCTTCCGCAATGAGATGGTGTTTTCGTTCACGATGCTCTTCCCTTTGGCTGCCGCCATTCTTGATTTCATGGCAGCCAGAAGGTCTCTGGTGGATGAAATGACCCTCACTGCAATAAAACTAAAGCGCAAACGAAAATGAACAGAAAACTCCCGGAATATCTTTTAGGTAAATACCAGCTGATCGGAACGGTAACGTTCTCGGTCCTTTTTGCAGTGGTATACCTGAACATGTCGATTCCGTTTTCGGACACCGCCTGGTTCGGACTGGGCGACTCCGTCATGTTCCTATATACCCTGCTTTTCATCATTGTATCACTGATCATACTCATCACCAGCCGCATATTCATGTACACTTCAAAGAAGCTGTTCGAAATGACATATGTGGAATACACACTCTGGTGCCTGGCAGAGATAATCATGATCTGCGGCCTCTATACATGGATAACCACCGACTGGGCCGCGCCGCACTCCGAGGTAGCCCTGAAGGTGTTCGGTCGCGCGATGAACAACGGAGTGGTGGCCCTGGGAGTCCCATATATCATCGCCGGAATGTATTTCGCCATCATAGACAAGAACAATACGATCAGACTGATGAACTATGAGAATGTGGTCACCGACGAGCCAGCCAGACCGGAAGCCCTGCATAAGGTGACTCTGTTTGACAATAACGGAAGTCTCAAGATGTCAGTGAATCCTGACAGCCTATATTACATCGAGTCTGATGACAACTACATAAAGGTTTGGTACACAGACAATAAGGGCACACTGCAGCCATACATCCTACGCTGTCGTCTGAAGACAGTGGAAGCCAGTTTCAAGGGGAGCGGCCTGATAAGGTGCAACAGAAAATACATCGTCAACCTCAACAAGGTGGTTACCCTCAGAAAGGAAAACGATGGATATATTCTCGTACTGGACAATGTGAGCATCCCACCGATTCCTGTCACCAAGACATACACTGACGCAGTCCTGAGCCATTTCACAGAGACAAGTCCTCTGCTGGAACCGATGGAAGAATAGATTTATTCCGCAGCCTTGAGGCGCTCTGCATTCTCGGCAATCTGAAGCTGGTCAAGAACATCCTGAATGGCTCCATCCATGAACACAGGAAGATTGTACATCGTATAGTTGATGCGGTGGTCTGTCACACGCGACTGAGGATAGTTGTATGTGCGGATCTTCGCTGAACGGTCACCTCCCGCCACCATGGTCTTACGCTTGGCTGAAATCTCGGCGAGATATTTCTCATACTCCATGTTGTACAGACGGGTACGGAGTTCGGCGAGAGCCTTGTCGAAGTTCTTGAGCTGGGACTTCTCGTCCTGACACTGAACCACGAGACCTGTAGGGATGTGAGTGAGTCGGATTGCGGAATATGTCGTGTTCACTGACTGTCCGCCAGGACCTGAAGAACAGAATGTATCCTTGCGGATATCATTCATATTCAACTCGATATCGAATTCGTCAGCCTCAGGAAGGACTGCAACTGAAGCGGCAGAAGTGTGGACACGGCCCTGGGTCTCTGTCTGAGGGACACGCTGAACGCGGTGCACTCCGGACTCATATTTCAGGACTCCATAGACACCCTCTCCGGACACCTTGCAGACGATTTCCTTGAATCCGCCGGCAGCGCCTTCGGCCTGATTGGTCACCTCAAGTCTCCAGCCACGTGTCTCGACATATTTCGAATACATGCGGAAAAGGTCGCCGGCAAAGATGGCAGCCTCATCACCACCTGATCCTCCACGGATCTCGAGGATGGCGTTCTTGCTGTCCTGAGGATCGGCCGGTATGAGAAGAAGCTTTATCTTCTCCTCCCATTCAGGAAGGGTAGGTTCTATCTCAGCGATCTCCTCCTTGGCCATTTCCCTGAGGTCCTCGTCCTTTTCATTGGCGAGGATGTCCTTGGCCATCTCGTAATTCTCGAGTATCTTCTTGAATTCGTTTCCGGCTTCAAGGATAGGCATAAGTTCCTTATATTCCTTGTTCAGCTGAACAAACCTCTTCATATCTGCTATTACCTCAGGATCTGAAAGCTGCTCCTGAAGTGAATCGAATTTCTCCTGAAGGCCCAACACCTTCTCCAAAAGTGAATTATCTGCCATAAATTTCTGTTAAATCGCGCAAATATAGTAAAAATATTCTATTTAGAATTCATCAGTCCCAGGATGACTGCCTGAGCACAGACACAGCCGAATACGGCAGGGATATACGATATGGTCCCGACCTGGGATTTCTTGTTGCGGTCCTCGCACGGAACTATGGATTCCCTGTCCGGAAGCTCCTCGGAAAAGACCACCTGGAAGCCCTTCTTTATGCCCATATGTCTGAGACGCTTGCGGACTATATATGCCAGCGGACAGTTGAAGGACTTGGAGACATCGGTCAGACGGACCTTGGTGGCATCGAACTTGGCTCCGGCTCCCATTGAAGAGACCAGAGGAATTCCGCTGTCCATGCAGTACTTGATCAGATGGAGTTTGGGAGAGAGGGTGTCTATCGCATCCACAAGAAAGTCAATCCTGTATGCGCCAAGCACATCCCCGGCCTTCTCAGCCTCAAGATATTCCGGAATTATTGTCAGGTCCAGTTCAGGATTTATGTCTTTCAGACGTGCTGCGAGGACCTCGCACTTGGGCTTGCCGACAGTGGAATCCAGGGCAAGAAGCTGACGGTTCTTGTTGGTCAGGGACACGTCATCGCTGTCCAGTATGATCAGGTGACCGACTCCGGCACGGACAATCATTTCTGCAGCATAGCCTCCCACACCGCCTACTCCGATGACCGCAACCGTGGAATTGCGGAAATGCTCGAGCATATCCTCCCCCACCAGCATGGCTGTCCTTTCCTGCCAATCGTATATCATATCCATTGTTGTTTAAAGACCTTTGGCCTTGCCTTCATCCCAGATCGCGTCCATCTCGGCAAGAGTCATATCCTTGAGGTTGCGTCCCTTGCGGATGGTCTGCTCCTCGAGATATGTGAAACGGCGGCGGAACTTCGCGCAGGTGCGCTCAAGGGCGGTGTCAGGATTCAGGCCATAGAGTCTGGCCGCATTCACTGTCGCGAAAAGGAAGTCACCGAGCTCCTCTTCGGCGCGGTCATAGGCTGCCTTGCGCTCCTCATCGCTCTGAGCAGCTGCCATAGCATCGAGTTCGGCCTGGTATTCTTCCATCTCCTCCTTCACCTTGTCCCAGACCTGCTCCTTGCGTTCCCAGTCAAAGCCCACTCCACGAGCCTTGTCCTGCATACGATAAGCCTTCAGGAGAGGAGGAAGGCCGTCAGGCACACCGGAAAGGACCCTCTTGTTGCCGTCCTTCTCTGTGATCTTGAGCATCTCCCACTGCTTGATCACGTCTTCCGCGTCACCCACCTGAGCTGTCGAGAAGACATGAGGATGACGATATATGAGCTTGTCACACAAGAAGTTGATCACATCCACTATGTCGAAATGCTGTTTCTCCTCGCCGATCTTGGCATAGAAAAGGACATGAAGAAGAACATCGCCAAGTTCCTTGGACAGTTCCCTTTCCTCACCCTTGAGGATGGCGTCGCTGAGTTCATATACTTCTTCTATGGTCTGCGGACGCAGAGACTCGTTGGTCTGCTTGCGGTCCCATGGACATTTTTCCCTGAGTTCATCAAGAACTTCTATGATGCGGGCAAAAGCCTGCTGTTTTTCCTGTAGTGTATGCATAATGGGGACAAAGTTAGCAAATCTGAGAAAAATAACTATCTTTGACGAGATAATCACATGATCATGACCAAAGAAATAAAATTCGTTTCGGCCGAGGAGGCTGTCAAGGTCGTCAAGTCGGGCGACCATGTGCATCTCAGCAGCGTTGCAAGTGCCCCAAGGGTGCTGATTGAAGCTCTTTGCGCCAGAGGTGACAGGGGTGAACTTCAGGATGTCCGCATACATCATCTGCATACCGAGGGTCCTGCGCCATACGCAGATCCGAAGTATGACGGAATCTTCTTCCATCAGGCATTCTTTGTCGGAGCCAATGTCCGCAAGGGCGTCCAGGCCGGCTACGCAGACTATATTCCGGTCTTCCTCAGCGAGACCCAGAAGCTGTACCGCTGCGGAGCCCTGCGCTGCGATGTGGCGATGATCCAGGTATGTCCTCCGGACAAGCACGGATATGTATCTCTCGGAACATCCGTAGACGCGACCCTGGCTGCCATCGAATGTGCCAAGACTGTCATCGCCGTGGTGAACCCGAATGTGCCGCGTGCATGGGGACAGGCTATGATTCCGCTCGATATGATAGACATCTTCGTGGAAGGCAACGAGCCGCTTGAACCGGCACACTTCAGCGCGCCGAACGATATCGAGATCGCGATCGGAAAGCACTGTGCCGAACTCATCGACGACGGAGCCTGCCTGCAGATGGGTATCGGAGCCATTCCTAACGCTGTCCTTGCTCAGCTCGGAAACCATAAGAACCTCGGAGTCCACACAGAAATGTTTGCAGACGGAGTGCTGGAACTTGTGGAGAAGGGAATCATCAACGGAGCCAACAAGGTGACCGACAAGGGCAAGCTGGTTTCCACCTTCCTCATGGGCTCGCAGAAGGTCTATGACTTCATAGACGACAACCCGATGGTGGCGATGATGGACGTAGGATACACCAACGATCCATTCGTGATTGCACGCAACCCTAAGATGACCGCCATCAACTCGGCTGTCCAGATTGACCTCACCGGTCAGGTATGCGCCGATTCAATAGGAACCCGGTTCTACTCGGGAGTGGGAGGCCAGGTGGACTTTGTCTATGGAGCATCACTCGCTCCTCAGGGCAAGGCGATTATAGCCATGCAGTCCACAACCAACAAGGGTGGAAGCAAGATCGCTCCGGTCATCATTGAAGGCGGCGGAGTTGTGACCACAAGACCGCATGTGCATTATGTGGTGACCGAATTCGGAGCCGTGGACCTCTACGGAAAATCAATGCAGGAACGTGCCAAGCTGCTCATCAGCATCGCACATCCAGACCATCAGGAGTCACTCGACCGTGCAGCGTTCGAACGCTTCGGACCGCACTATCACGGAGTGAAGATATAATTTTTCCCTTTGAACAGATAGTTCCCCGTATGAGGTCTGCCACAAGGAGTTAAGGTTTATGCTCCGATCGCGCTCATACGGGGATTTTGGATTATACGGGGAGTTGGAGCAGACGGGAGGCGGAGCTAACGAGGGGTGAAGCAGACGGGAAGTTTGGATCAAAAAACGAGGCGATTTTTCGTTTGAAAACCCGTTTTTCACTGAAAAACGCCCCAAAAACGTCTTTATCCGGAGTTACAATCAAAGAAACACGTGATTTTTTGATTGAAACTGCTTCGGTCCTCTTCTATCCGCAGACCAGACAATCCCCTTTTCGTCAGAACACTTCCGGCCACTTCCGGCAAGGGTACTTCCGGCAAGGGCACTACTAACAAGGGCGCTACTGGCAAAAACACTTCCGGGCCACACAACAATTACAGAGTTTTGTCACCCGGCCATTCATCTCCGGGGATATGAGGTGGCGAGGCAGCGGAGGGCTTGGGATTCACTGACGAAATGGTTCTGACTTAGATAGTGGATTGCGTCAGACAATTCATGGTCGTTCAACACATATACTGACGAGCGACCGAGATCGGGGACTATCTGTCTGTCGATTATCGAGCAGACTTCCATGTCTGACATCGACCTCCTTGAACGGCCGTATTCGTTTGAGAGCATCTTGTCCAAAGAGTGAAGGGATATTCCATTCTCTATCAGGCCAAGAGTGACAGGAGGCTGCTGAGTCCTGTCCTTTTCCTGCTCCGCCCTCCATTCCTCACCAGAGAGACGATTCATATAATAGATGTAGGTGCGAGGAGTCAGGAACATATTTTCCACCTCAGCAACGTCGATGACGCTTTCTCTAAAATATACTCCGGACTGGGTCATCTTATAGTTAGGCGGGTATGAACTCAGACGTGGCAGATGCTTGTAATATGATTTCTCTGGGAGGAGAGCTTCATCCAGCCACTTGCCAAGTTCCTTCCTGAAATACACATTGGCAGAAGAGAAACGATATCCGAAAGGTGTCGAGGACAGGCCGTGATGAAGAGGGTTTCTCAGAATATAGCATATGGCCGCCAGGATATGGTAGACACCCTCCAGTTCCAGGACGAAGGGAAGTTCTTCTCCCAGGCGGCCCTGTCTGCCGTACTTACTGTTGAAATATCGTGTATACATCAGCCAGGCACGGGAGAACAATTCCATAGGGTCATCTGTCCGGACACCGAGATGAGCATGAGTGGACATCTCTGCATCAGCCAGCAATACAGAATCAGTCTCATGGATAGCAAGCGCGATGCAGTTGAATAGTCTGTAGTAGTCCTCTTCCGAACGGCAGATCAGTTCGTCTCCACCGGATATACAAATATGATACGGTTTGCGCATTTCGTTTTGTTTCTCACAAAACTACTTAATATCAACCGGACAGAGGCTAAAAAAAGAAATTACTATGATAAAAAAAGTGCAAAACGAATAAAAAAAAAGAAAAATCTGCACCGTCTCGTCAGCTTTCGGGAATTACAATCAAAAAATCCGGCTATTTTTTGATCCAAACTGCCTTTTCACGCGAAAATAGCAGGTATTTGTCCGTTTTCGGGAGTTACAATCAAAAAATGACGCTGATTTTTGATTGAGGCGACCCAACCAAGCGACCGAAAGGAGAAGATAGTAGAAGTTTACAAATGTAAGGAAGTCTGAGTGCCATCCCCAGCATATCATTTCTTCTGATTCTGACGTTTTGTAAGCTCGCGCTGAAAGGCGCGGGCATTCTTCATATGTGTGCTGTAGTCCACGGCAAAACGATGGCTGCCGTCAAAGTCCGGGCTCGCACAGAAATACAGATACTTATGTTTCTCCGGCGAAAGCACTGCCTCAAGACAGGCCTTGGGAGGGACATTGATCGGAGCCGGCGGGAGACCTGCATATTTATAGGTGTTGTATGGCGAATCCACCTTGAGATGCTTCTTGAGAATCCTGTCGAGCTTGTAGTCGAAACAGAAGGCCACCGTAGGATCCGCCTGAAGACGCATCCCCTTGCGGTAGCGGTTCAGATAGACTCCGGCGATGCGAGGATATTCCACAGCCTTCCTGGTCTCCCCGCTTACAATGGAAGCGACCACGGAAACCTGCATGGGTGAAAGTTTCTGAGCCTTTGCCTTGGCCATGCGGTCTGCGTTCCAGAAGGTGTCATATTCCTTTTTCAGGCGGTCGAAGATCTCCTCAACAGATGCTGTCCAGTACATCTGATATGTGTCAGGGAGAATCATCGCAAAGACATTCTCAGGAGTGAACCCATACTTGGCCAGAAAGTCTTCAGAATTGAGTGCATCCGCTATGGATGCAGAGTCTGCCATCATCTGAACTGCTATCTTCTTGGCCAGACGCTCCTTAGTGCGAATGGTGCCGGAAAGGGTCAGATTGCCAGGGGTCTGCCAACCGAAAACAAGCATTCTCGCCACATAGATGCTTGTGAATGAGGGTTCTATGACATATCGGCCAGGCTTCATCTTGTCCGACAGTTCTTCCTTCTCGAAGCAACGCTCCAGGCTGCGTGGCCGGATGGCACCGGCACCGCTGACAAGAGAGTCGATCACTGTGCGGACAGGAGTGTCGGGGCGCACAAACAGGACATAAGGCTCAGTGAAGTTAGGACGCTTGTTGTCATTGTACCATCGTCCGAAGAAAAAGCCGGCCACAGCACCTGCAAGGGCCATTGATGCCAGGAGGAGTATTATATGTTTTCTTTTCATGTTTTCAGTATTCAGATGTCTCGACTCATTTCTGTCGCTCGACATGACAAGTCACTTTCAGGGGGGCGGTGAATGGGATCGCTTCCAGAAGAAGATGAAGTCACTTCCGAAGACGGATTATGTCGCCTTCACGAGGCACGAAACCCTTGTCAAAACCGTTCAGCTTAAGCAGACTGCTCAGCTTGACTCCATATCTCTGAGCCACTTCCCGCAAGGTCTCTCCTTCCTCCATCACATATTTGTCGATTCCCTTGGATGCAGTCTTCTTCTTGGGACGAAGATATACGACAGTGCCAGGAAGAAGTTCACGTTCAGCATTCAGGTCATTGTATTTCAAGATTTCACGCGCAAAGAGATTATGTGCAGCCGCAATGGTGGCATATGTCTCACCTTCAACAGAATAGACAAAAGGTACACCGTTCTGCTCAAAGACCTCACGTGAGAGAGAGAAGTGGAATTCCTCCCTCTGTCTTGAGGTGAGAGGCCTGGACTGCTCGATGACATTAGGCGACTCAGGAATCTCATCCGGGAGGTCCTCGCCCTTGAATGTTATGACAGTCTTCTCCTTTCTGGACCTGTTCTCAGACTTATCCTTCTTATGCCTTGCAGTTCCCTCCACAGCAGTCCTGCCGTATGAAGCCGGCTTCCTGTCATATTCATGAAGGTCATAGTCCTCGATCAGCTTTATCAGTTTCTTCGGATAGGCCGGGTCTGTGGCATATCCCGCCTTCTTCAATCCATAGGCCCAGGACTTATAGTCAGTCACCTTGTAGTCGAAGAGGAACTTATACCTGTCACGGTAGCGTAGAAAATCTGAATGATCGCGGTAGGACTCGTATGGATGGCCATATTTCCTGAAGCACTCTCCCTTGGCATCGTCATCGTGATAGACACGTCCGCCCGTCCAGTTGTTATGGCATTTGATTCCGAAGTGGTTGTTGCTTTTGCGCGCCAGTTCCGACAGTCCGTTGCCAGACTCCAGAAGTCCCTGGGCGAGGGTGATGCTGGCCGGCACACCGCTGCGGTACATTTCCGCAACCGCAAGAGCGGAATACTTTTCAATATATGCTTCCTGCGGGGACTTTTCTGCCGGAGCGCGGAAGGCAGCCAGAACAGTCAGCCCTATAAATATCAATAAAAAATGTCGTATCTTCTTCATTCCGTTCATTCTGTCGCGAAAAGACAAAGATACAACATTTTTCACTTTATCGTCAGTTATTTTCTACTCTGGACGAGAAGTTCTCCAAGTTCTTCAACATCACGCACTATGAGGTCAGGAGGGAAGAACTCAGGTGCAGGATTATTGCGTGCATCCTCGGCCACCTTTTCTGCGGTTTCCAATGTGGTCTCACCCGAAAGGACCAGAACTCCGAAGGCTCCTGCATTGTGTGCCATAGCCGTATCCGTATAAATGCGGTCACCCACCATTGCGATTTCCTCTGCCTTTAGTCCGTGACGGTCAAGGATACCCTTCAGCATGTTCGGATCAGGCTTTCCGAGGGTGATGTCCGGCTGACGGCCCGTGGCATGTTCGATACACTTGCAAAGGGAGCCACAGTCAACAAGCACTGTCTGCTGGTCTGTCGGGCAGACGCGGTCAGGATTGGTCGCCACATATGGGATTCCCTGAGATGCCCACCAGGCTGCCCGGCAAAGACGGGAATAGTCCAAAGTCATATCGAAGGCCACCACAAGTGCATCAGGCACATCGTCAGGGCTGTCTGTGCATGGTTCGAAGCCTGCCTTTTCAAACTGAGACACCATGCTCGGAGTGCCGAGGAGAAAAAGTCTGCGTGCCTGAGGATGATGAGCCTTTATATAGTCGATGGCTGCCAGAGAAGTCGTATACATATTCTCCTCGTCAGCCTCGATACCGAGTCCCTCAAGCTTCTTAAGATAGTCAGCTATCGACTTGGAAGGGTTGTTGGTGAGGAAAGAATAGCCGATTCCCTGCCTTGTCATTTCAGCAAGGAATGCCTTGGTGAAAGGAAAGAGAGTGCTGCCAAGATATATCGTGCCGTCCATATCGAGGGCGACGTGCTTGATTTTCGAAAGCTTCTCCTTAAGTTCGGGTGTAAGCACCGTGTTGTGATTCGGTTTCATGACTATTTGTTTTCCTTTATTATCCTGTTCAACTTCTCATATCCGTCAGCCGGTGCCTTCCACATGAGTCCGATGGCAATTGCACCTGCCACTCCGAATGCTATGGCTATCGGGAATACTGAGTCCCATCCTCCTGTTTCAGCCAGAGAACCGAAGATTACTCCAGACACAACTGAACTTGCATAGCCGAATATACCGATGATTCCGTTACCGGTTCCTGCAGCATACTTTGTGGCCTGCTGCGATGCACACACACCGTAAAGAGCCTGAGGACCGTAGATGAAGAACGCCGAAAGGACAAGGAACACGAACGACAGCATGACGGACTCGCATTTCCAGAAGAGGAAGAATGTGAGGGTCGCAAATACAATGCAGAAGAAGCATGTCCTGTGGGCCTTGCTTTTAAACAGCTTGTCAGAAAGCCATCCTGCGAGAAGCATTCCCAGGGTGCCCCCGACAATCTCCGTGGTGGCGAGAAGTCCTCCGGCCTGTGCTATATCCATTCCCTTGGTCTCGGTCAGGAATGATGCACCCCAGTCGAGAATCGTGAGACGGATCACATATATACAGAAATTCGAAATTCCTATGATCCAGATATAAGGGTTCGCAAAGACCATCCTGTTGATGATCTTCTTATATTTCGCTCTATCTATATTTTCAAGAAGATCAGTCTCTTCTGATTTTTCTCCTGCACCTTTTCCCATCTTCTCCACAGGCGGGAGGCCGACTTCCGAAGGATCATCCTTGAGCCCGAACCATAGCACCGGCACACCTACAAGAGCAATCAGAGCCGGAACCAGGAAACAGAGATACCAGGCACTGTATCCAAAATGGTCAAGCATAAAACCGCATAATGCCACGACCACACCGGCACCAAGTGTGTGTGACACATTCCAGATGGACTGCTTGGTGGCAAGTTCATCCGGCTTCACCCAGTGGGCAAGAAGGCTGACGCATGGAGGAACACCCATTCCCTGAAGATATCCGTTCAGGACCCAGAGAGAACCGATGAGATACACAAGACCGAGGGTTGCCTTTCCTTCTGCATCAAGCAGGGTCAACATACCGTTCAGCTTGGGACTGAAGCATATGATGAGATTGGCCGTACATGTAAGCAGAAGGCCCAGAGCCATGATCTTCCTCTTGCTGAAGCGGTCCACAAGCATTCCGTTTACAAAACGGGAGAAGCCGTAGATGATGCTGTGAAGAGTGAGGAATATACCCAGCTGGGTCTTGGATATACCCAGTTCCGCCTCCATCGCAGGGATGGCCATTCCAAGATTCTTTCTTACAAAATAGAAGAGCGCATATCCGATGAAAAGCACTACTATAGTGCGCCACTCCCAATAACGATACTTCTTGACGGTATTGTCCATTGTCATATAGTTTCAGATGTCATTAAAATCGTGCAAATATACGAATTAATTGAAGACCTGCTCCATGCGCCGCAGGCCTTCAAATATAATTGATTGACGTTCAAATCATTAAACAATATGATGTCGCTATACTTCCCAGATGCCGCCTTTGCCGAACATGCGCTGGACAAACTCCTCCATCCAACCCAGACGGTAGATGACATCGATGTTTGTGAATCTGCTTCTCATGAACGGAATATATGATACAGTCTGACGGAAACGCTCACGTGTCACGCCTATCATCTCCGGTTCATACGGAGCCCCGACAAGCCGGAGGTTCTCGCGCACCTGCTCGAACGGGATTATCTGCTCACGAATCCGGAGACTGAGCTCCGGCCATGCAGCCTTCAATGTTTCGAGCTGTCTGTGCAGTTCCTCCTTGTCTACATACTTGCCCTTTGTCTCAACCAGGGCTCTGGCGATATGACCTGGTTTTCCCTCCATCAGAGTCCGGATTTCTGACTCCATCTCCTCCCAGCTCTTCCAGGCAGCCACGCATGCATCCACATCAATATTCCCAAGATCCTTCTCAAGAAGGAATTCGAGTTCGGCAGTAGAGACCAGCGTGCCGATTCCCACCTTGAATCCGTGTGAGACATGCTTTCCTTCAAAGCACAGGTCCTCCATATCCCAGCAGTGAGAATATTGGTGTTCAGTTCCGGAAGCCGGACGACTGGATTGTATGGCCTGCATGGCGAATCCGCTCATAAGAAGTCCGTCAGCGAGGGCCTGAGTCTTGTCCACATCTCCGGCAAAGACCGCCACAGGGTCTGAAAGCGACTCCTTCAGTCCATTCTGAACAAGATCCCACGCAAAGGTGTCTATTTTTTCGCTTCCCACGACATCAGCCAGCATCCAGTCAGCGCCAGCTGGAATCTTCGCAATAAGGTCTGCATATCCAGATGCGGCAAGTTCCTTGGGAGCTGCCGCCGCAATCTCAGAATCCAGTACAAATCCCAGAGGTGCCGGACAATCGAAGGTCTGCTTGTTGCCGTCCTTGGTTATGGAAGCGCCATACGCAGTGAATCCGTCCATGGATGCAGCCGTGCCGACGCACATATATCTTCTGCCGAGCATATGTGACACCAGTTTGACGGTGTCGTTTATCACTCCCGAACCCACTGCCACAGCAACAGCATCAAGTCCCTCAAGATAGGACTTCAAAGCTTCGATATGCTGCCACTCCGCATAGAAATCTTCAGCAGGGAAGATATAAGGTCTTTCAGAAACGACACCGGCCACCTCAAGAGAGGTCTGGGCATCACTACCGGCCACCTTCCACGTATTTTCATCTGCAACTATGACAGCCCTGGAACCCGGGAAAAGCCGGCAGAACATTTCAGCAGTACGACATACGGTACCGCGACCTATAATCAGGGCCTTGGTATCCCTTGCCCTCTGGAGTGCCTGTTCAATCTTGTTCATATTCACATGTCTTTAAAGGAGGAAGCCCAACATTTCCGGCAAAGTCGTGTAATCTTCAATCTGGACATAGTCCATTCCCTTTATGCGTATATGGCTATCGCCACCGCCGTCACCGAAGTCGTCACCTATAAAGAGTATCTCCTCTTCAGCATAGCCATGCTCCTGGGCATATTTCATTATCGAATCATACTTGTTATAACGCTTTGGAGCAAAATCAAATGACGAAGATCCGCCGATATAGACCACATGGTCAGGGAAAAGGGAGCATATTTCATCATAAAGAACACGGCGTTTGCTCCTGTCTGGATCGAAGACAACCTTATCTTCCACCTTGGCACCGCTTCCGATGAGACAGAAGGTGACCATTCCGGAAGGGTGGAACTCAAGATGACCGCCGGTATATTCGGTGTAGCCATATTTCTCACGGAGATACTGGCAGGTAGTGTTAAAGTATTCCCTGTCAGGCTCCACAGTATCCTCGCGGATGATCTTGAACTCGCCCTCAACCATCGCACTTTCCTGCATTCCGTAGTTTGCGATGATGTCAATCGGATATTGCTCCATCTGGTTATATATGCGTGGGGCATTCCCTGCTCCGACCATAATGACCTTGTATTTTTCATCCAACTTCTTCAAGATATCCTTGTTCGCCTGAGGCATATGGCTTTTATGCTGTGACAATGTGCCGTCAAGGTCAAAACAGAGAAGTCTTTTGGGACATTTCAAATCGTCTGCCTTCTGTATTTTCATTTTTTGTTTAATTTTTCACAAATGTACACATTTTTTCATATAACACAAATAAATAAGAATAAACAAGTACATATATATTCATTTCTTTTCGTTTTATAAAAACAAATTTGGAACTATAATAATATAAATGTACATTTGCGTACATAACTATAGGTACGACAATGAGACTACTGACATCAATCCTCACACTCACCCTCCTGAGCCTCACGCTTTCAGGTCAGGAGCGAAGCGAAACATTCATCAGTCCAAGCGACACTGCCGTCCATTACAGGATTCCGGCCATGGCAGCCCTTGAAGACGGGACTGTGGTGGCTGTCGCGGATTACAGGTTTTCCAGAAATGACATAGGAGTAATCAAGGACGGAAGAGTGGACCTCAGGGCCCGCACCAGCCGCGACAACGGATGCACCTGGGAAGCGATAACCACCGTCGTGGAGGGAAAAGGCAAGGACTCCCCCGACTTCATGAACGTCGGTTTCGGAGACCCGAGCATTGTGGCTGACAGAAAAAGCGGAAGACTTCTGCTCATGTGCGCTGCCGGAAACATCTCGTTCATTGACGGAACGCCTGACTGTCACCTTCGTCTGACAAGATTCTACAGCGACGACAAGGGCAGGACATGGACAGGTCCGGATGACATATCCGAAGAGGTCTTCGGACTTTTTGAGAACAGCGTCCACGGGGCTGCAAAGTCGATGTTCTTCACATCAGGAAGGATAGTCCAGAGCCGCTATGTCAAGGCGGGAAAATATCACCGTCTGTACTGCGCGGTCCTGCAGATAGCCGGTAACGGCCAGTGGATGAACTATGTGCTGTACTCTGACGATTTCGGAGGATCATGGAAGGTGCTCGGAGGAACCGAGGTGCCGGCGATCCCGCATGACGCAAACGAGGCGAAGGTGGAGGAACTTCCGACGGGAGACATCCTCATCAGTTCCCGCACAGATGCAGAAGGAAGAATGTTCAACATATTCACTTTCAGCAACATAAAGAAAGCCGAAGGCACATGGAGCCAGATGGCTCATTCCAGCTGGCACAACAAGGGAATCATTACAATCGGCAACTCCTGCAACGGAGAGATGCTTATGGTTCCTGTCATCCGCAAGGAGGACGGGCACAGGATGATGCTGCTCATGCAGTCAGCTCCTGCTGGTCCGCGCCGCTCAAACGTGAGCATATATTATAAAGGACTTGAACTCAAGAAGGACTACACTCCTGAGGAGATCGCATGCGACTGGGAGGGAGCATATCTGGCGACCAAGATCGGGTCTGCATACTCTGTCATGGCGCAGCTTTCAAACGGCAAGGTGGGATTCATGTACGAGGAGAAGACCTACTACCCTACCAGCGGTGCAGGCTATACCATAGTTTATGATGCCTACACCATCGAGGAAATCACCGACGGAAAATATACACTGAACTTAAAGCATAAAAGATGAAGAAGATCTGTTTGACTTGCATCATTGCATTGGGAGCACTGGCCGGGTGCCAGAGTGGGACTACTGTCTATAACCGGGGCATAGGAATCTATCCCGGCAATCCTGCCGAGGATTTTTCGCCTGAACTATACTCTGATGACACATATCGCAACATTGCGCTCAACAGGGCGGTCTATGCATCTTCAAGCTACGACTACTGCCTCACTGGCCAGCTGGTGACAGACGGAATAGTTGAGACATCTGCACCTAAGTACCTTGTAATGGAGACTTCCGAAGGCAAGGACATCAAGAGAGAGATGGAGTGGCTTGTGGACCAGCATAAATATACCATGGTGAATCTTTACGGATCTTCAGCATACGCCCAGATTTCCCTTCGGAACGGCTGGAAGGAAAGTTTCGACAGGGTCCATGGAGAAATGCTCGTTTCGTATCAGGAAGGAGCTGCCGACGGAAGCCATGAAGTCAAGGTGTCGGCATCAAAGGACGGCAAGGAGTGGACGGTGCTCCAGACCATCAAGGGACGGGAGTTCATCGGCAGGGAATCCAGGCCGCGCCAGCACACCGACCCGGACAAGGCGGATGCACTGGGGAACCAGCTGCTGCCTACCCGTCGTTTCGAGATAGACGCCAGACTTCCTGAGGCTGAGGAATATACCATGCTCAGAGTGGACCTGAACATGAAGGGAGCGGAGCAGTGGATCGCATCAAACCTCGACATATACAAGGACGGCGAGCTGGTGAGTCTGGTGCCGTCAAAGAACTTCAACAGCACATGGATGAGCGGTGGAAATCAAGATGAATGGCTGTATGTGGATCTGGGAAGGAAGGCCAGGTTTGACAGAATCATCCTCAACTGGCTCAGTCTCCCGTCTTCGGCCATTATACAGGTTTCTGATGATGCCGGGAACTGGAAGGATATCGCTGATGCAGGAAAGAATCTTAATGAAGAAATCGACGTAAAGGCAAAAGGAAGATATGTCAGGATCAGCATGACCGGAAACGGTCAGGACCGCCTGATGCTGACAGAAATGCAGGTGTGGGGTAAAGGCGGTCTCAGCGCAAAGGCAAAGGCAGCTCCTGCTCAGACCGAGAACGAAATCTGTCTGTCGGGCGGCAACTGGAAGCTGACAAGAAGCAGCTTCACCGATGCAGAAGGTCCTGAGATATCATCGGAAGGATTCAACGACGCAGGATGGCTGACAGCAACCGTACCGGGTACCGTGCTCAGCAGCTACATCAACCTCGGTGCCGTGCCGGAGCCGAATTACGCGGACAACATATTCCATATTTCCGATTCATATTTCTGCTCGGACTTCTGGTACAGGAACGAGTTTGAAATAGCCGAGGGCTTCATGGACGGGAAAACATGGCTTGAGTTCGACGGAATCAACTGGAAGGCGGAAATATATCTGAACGGGCAATACCTTGGAAGGATTGACGGAGCCTTCACAAGAGGACGCTTCGACATCAGCAAGACAGCAAAAGCCGGCAGGAACACCCTGGCAGTCAGAATCATAAAGAACAGGAATGCAGGAAGCGTCAAGGAGAAGAACGAGAACGACACCGGAAGAAACGGAGGAATGCTCGGCTATGACAACCCTACCTTCCACGCCAGCATAGGCTGGGACTGGATCAGCACGGTCAGAGGACGTAACATCGGAATCTGGAATGACGTGAGAGTGGTCAGCGAGGGGCTTGTGAGCCTCGACTCGCCTTATGTACTGACTAAGCTGCCGCTTCCTGACACCACCTCGGCTGTACTGACCCCAGAGGTAATTGCGAAGAACAGTTCCGACGAGCCTGTCAGCGGAGTGCTCAAGGGCAAGATCGGAGACATAGCTTTCGAGCAGAATGTGGCACTTGCCGCAGGTGAGGAGAGAATCGTGCGTTTCGATCCGGAGACCTACACACAGCTCAAGGTCGAGAATCCGAGACTTTGGTGGCCAAACGGCTACGGAAAGCCTGAACTTTACAGTGCATCATTCTCGTTCGAGATCGACGGAGCGGAATCCGACAGAACTGACTTCAATGTGGGTATACGCCAGGTGGACACCAAGGAGATCGACGAGGTCCTTCATATATATATAAATGGAAGAAGGTTCATCGGACGAGGTGGAAACTGGGGATTCTCGGAGAACAACCTCACCTACCGCGCAAGGGAATATGCCATCGCTGTGGCATATCATGCGGACATGAACTTCAACATAATTCGTAACTGGGTGGGACAGACGGGAGACATCGAGCTCTATCAGGCATGCGACAGGCACGGAATCATGGTATGGCAGGACTTCTGGCTTGCCAATCCGGCAGACGGTCCGGACCCGGCTGACAATGACATGTTCCTGGCCAATGCAGAGGACCTTGTCAAGAGGATAAGACAATATCCTTCCATGGTCATCTACTGCGGACGCAACGAGGGTTTCCCTCCGGCAGAGATCGAGGCCGGATTGAGAAAGACCGTGGGAGAATGGCATCCTGACATGACATACATCCCAAGTTCGGCAGACGGCGGCGTGAGCGGTCACGGTCCGTACAGGGCTCTGACACACAAGGGATATTTCACCTACCGCAAGGGCAACACCAAGTTCCACAGCGAAAGGGGCATGCCTTCTGTGCTGACATACGAATCAATGCTCAGGACCTTTGCTCCTGAGGCTCTCGAGCCAAAGAGCATACTCTGGGGACAGCACGACTACACCCTGAACGGAGCCCAGAGAGCCAGCACCTTCAATGAGATCATCGAGAACGGTTATGGTCCGACCAAGGATGTCAAGGAGTTCTCCGAGCACGCGCAGTTCGTCAATTACGACGGATACAAGGGCATGTTCGAGTCCAGGAGCATCAACAGGAAGGGACTTCTTCTATGGATGTCCCACCCGGCATGGCCGTCCATGACCTGGCAGACATATGACTGGTATTTCGAGCCGAACGGTTCATATTTCGGCTGCAAGAAGGGAGCGGAGCCACTTCACATCCAGTGGAATCCTGCAGATAACGTCATAGAAGTCGTGAACTACAACGGAGGCGACCGGACCGGGCTCAAGGCACAGGCTCTGATCATGAATATGGACGGAACAGTGAAATGGACCAGGGAGGCAGTAGTCGACAGCAAGGAGGACAGCACCCTTAAATGCTTTGAGATAGACTTTGCCGAGGACCTTTCTGATGTGCATTTCATCAAGCTGTACCTGACCAAGGACGGAAAGACGCTTTCAGACAACTTCTATATCAACGGAAAGGAATATGGTAACCACCAGGCCATGAAGCAGATGGCGAAGGCTGACGTGAGGTCGGACGTGAAGTTCTGCATGGGAGAGGACGGAGTCTGGACAGGAACCGTCACGCTTGAGAACAGGAGCAGCGTCCCTGCCATCATGATCCGTCTGAACGTGGTCGGCAGAAGGGATGGAGAGCAGATTCTTCCGATGTTCTACGGCGACAACTATTTCAGCCTGATGCCTGGCGAAGTCAAGGAGGTGTCCCTGAAATGGTACGAGGCCGACACCCGTGGCAACAGACCAAGGGTCAGGATCACGGGATATAACCTGTAGCTTGGCAGAGTTGTTTACCTACAGTACACTATAAGACAAAGAGGGTGAATAAAAAGTCTTATGACTGATTAGTCACCCTCTTTGTTATATAACTCATTTGCTTGATTCTTCAGAGATGAGTTTTTCCTTCAATGAGTCGATGTCTTCAACAACTTCCCAGGTCTTATTATGTATGTACAGACCTACAGGGAGGTGATTGTTGTCTTTGTCTGACAAAGCTATTATATAGCTGTCGCTGGTACTGCTTCCATTGTTCAGTGATGCAATCCGTTCAATTGAAGAACGCCAGATACGCTCGGCATTTTTATCCAGCTCTTCTATGGTCACAGCTCTGACCTGGGTTCCGTCTGCCAATGCTTTATAATCGCTGCTGCTGCCTTGCAAAGTCGCTTCCAGCTGTGTCCATCCGGATCCTCCGTCCACGACTCCTGAGGTATAGAAACAGTATGGTGTATAGCTGGCGAAATATCGATATACCTGTGGCAAAGTATAGTTGGTGGTATTGAAATTGTGTGATGTCAGCCTTTTATAATGGTCTCCACATTCCTTGTGTCTGATATCTTCATCCTCGATGGTAGCTCGCGCCAGTTCGTGGTATGTCTTAAAGTCGGTCGCAACATCGATATACACAGGTGAATGTCCAAGCGACTTGCTGTTACTTACACCGAATGTCACTTTTTCTTCAGTAATGCAATGACTCTTCGTTATAGAAGGTGGTTCATTGAAGTCAGGATTCTTTCCCCAATGTAAATCGTGGACTTCGAAATCACTTTCAAAATTCCAGCAGATATTGTCGCGATGGTTTGTTGTATAAGTCAGAGGCATACCGTCTTTAGGTACGGTAGTGGTGGTTTTAGGAAGTATGAAACTAAAGCTGAAAGTTCCGCTCAACGAGCCTGTTATGCCTTTGGAGTTTGCAGAGCCACCTCCGGATATGCTTCCTCCTAATGTCGTGCTTCCGGGATCGTGCGTCACGCTGTATCCGTTATCTTCAGGTACAGGTACTGGAGAATATATTTCTGTATTGTCGTAGAATGAGAAAACCGCGTCTGATCCTCCGTGTATTTTAAGATCAACTGTAGGTCCGTAGTAGTATCCTCCGGAATAACGCCAGTTATATGCAAGATGCTCGTGGATCAGATAGTTGTCAAGGAATGTTTTGGCTGCATCGAATTCCTGTATAAGAGTGATGTCATACACATCTCCGTTTATGATGTCATTATATCCCGCAATTGTATTTATGCGTACTATGGCTTCGGTGGTAGTTGCTTTCGGTATTTCATCAAGGCTGCACCAATAGTAATCATAACAGATGCTGTGAGATACGGTGATCTGCTTATATATCGTGTGTGTTGACATATTGCCTTCATAATCTGCCTCTTCAGAGCTGCGCAAAGCTATATCCGATCCCGGATGGTTCAGAAAATAATTGTTCATCCATTCACTCACTCTTTCTGCAGCAAGTCCTATGTTGAAATCTTCCGGAACGAACTCATACTCTTCTGATGTTGTATTGGTCTTTTCCTCTCCAGCAGAACCTTCTTTCCTGATAATGTTTTCAATATCTATATGGGCTCTGTTCTGCTTGTTCAGTTTATGATATGTCATCATATTACCGTCCGCCCTTACTACCTTGACAAGAATGTCATTATAAGAGGAAACCAGCTCAGGTGTGATATATTTTTCGGCTTCACTAATATCCTGCATTCTGAGTGCATTCCATAATGTCAGACATTTCGTGCCGGGATTTATGAAAGCCAAAGCATTGTTCCTGAACCAATATTCCATAATACGCTGGAATGACTCTTCGTTTTCAAGGAATACTGATGCTGTTCTTTCTCCGAGAATGATCAGTTGTGTCTCCTCATTCCATTCATTGGATACATTTGGAAACCTTTTTTGAAGGAATCCGGTCAATAATTCTCCAGTTTCTGCAATGTGAACCTTTCCGTGGAAACGCGTATTTACAATGTCCTCAGTCGGGATATTGTCACCCGGAGTATCTTCAGGAATATCGGTTCTCCATTTTTCGCAGCTGCAGCAGATGCATAATGATACAATACCGCCAATGATGATATGTGAAAGACTTCTTTTCATTTTGTAATTGTTTTTATTTACGGTTGTCACAATAAAGATACAAATTTATTCCGGTTCCGAACCGTTTCAATATAAAAAAAGTGGGTGAATAAAAAGTCTTATGACTTATTAGTCGCCCCCTTTGTCTTACAGTGTACTCTTGATCGATGTCTCCATCGTCATCCGGAAATCACCTCCATAGCCTCACCTCAATCATTGTAGGTAAACAACTCTGCCAAGCTACAGGTTATATCCCGTGATCCGATGAGTTTTGATATATTGGAAAAATATATATCTTTGTAGCAATAAGAAGGACAGAATATGGGAGCCATATATGTATTGCAGGGCATTTTAATATACATCTATGCCTTTGACCACAACCCTCCACATATCCACGTCAGAAGTGCTGATGGAGAATTTACCATTACAATCGAAGACCGGATAGTAGAAGGAAGAGCTAAGGCACGGATCGTGCAGATGGTGAACGAGTTCATTGACGCAAACAAGACAGAAATCCTTGAAATATGGGATAAGGCACAAAGAGGCGAAAGGATAACCAAAATAAACAGATAGAGATATGTTAAGAGTTACAGACGTTGAATACAAAGGAGGCTACATTCTGCTCTGCACATTCAACACAGGAGAAAAAAAGATTGTAGATTTGACACCTCTTCTGAGATATCCGGCTTTTGAAGAATTGAAAGATGAAAAGCAATTCATTCAGTTCGGGTTGGATGGTACTATATTTTGGGCCAACGGAGCTGACATCGCTCCGGAGTATCTCTACGAAAATGGTAGTGCTGCATAAAGCTCTCATCACAAAAGATTACGCCTTCGCGAGATTTTGACAATCTCACGAAGGCGTATTTCAATATCTCAGGTACCCCTTTTACAATCTGACTGTGACGGTTCTGGAGATGTTGTCGGAAGCGGAGCCTACGAGGATTTCGAAGTCGCCGGGTTCTGTCTTCCAGTCCATGGACTCTTCGTCGAAGAAGCGGAAGGCATCAGGACCGAGCTCTATGGAGACTGTCTTTGTCTGTCCCGGTTCGAGATAGACCTTGTCAAATCCCTTGAGCTGTTTCTGTGGCATTTCGACAGAGGCCTCGCAGTCGTGGACATAGACCTGAACGACTTCCGATCCGGCAACCTGTCCCACGTTTGTTACAGGAACCTTGACGGTGATCTTTCCACCGCGTATCTTCTTTGAAGAGAGGGTCACGTCGCCGTACTCGAAATCAGTGTAGCTCAATCCGTGTCCGAATGCGAAGAGAGGCTTGATGTCCATCTTCTCGTGCCATCTGTATCCGAGGAAGATTCCCTCGTCATAGTGATTTTTGCCACGTGTAGGGAAAGTCTTGCCGTTGTAATGGGCAGGATTGTCCTCCAGCTTCACCGGGAAGGTGAACGGCAGCTTTCCGCTCGGGTTCACGTCTCCGAAGAGCACGTCAGCAATCGCGCGTCCCGCTTCAGATCCGCCGTACCAGCCAAGAAGGACTGAAGGTACCTCGTCGATCCACGGCATCGCCACAGCGTTTCCGCTTATGATCACTACTGTCATGTTCGGATTGACCTTGGCAAGCTCGCTGATGAGTTCATCCTGTCCGTACGGAAGACCATACTCAAGTCGGTCGCGGTTTTCGCAATCCTGATAGAGAGACTTATTGAGACCGCCCACATAGATGACATAGTCGGCATCACGGGAGTTCTCGACCGCCTCGGCGATGAGTTCAGCGCGAGGTCTGTCGTCGGCCAGCTTCTGGAATGAAGAAATTCCGTCCTGGGTCGTGGTTGTGTCTCCGACATATCCTCTTGAATATACCACTTCCATTCCTTCCTGCGCGGCCCTTTCAAGGATTCCTTCGAGAGGAGACATCTCATATATAGGCTTGAGCATTGAAGAACCTCCTCCGATGCACATCTTCTTGTAGGCATTCTCGCCCACGACGGAGATCTTGCCGGCCTTTCTGACAGGCAGCACATCGCCCTCGTTCTTGAGAAGCACGATACCCTCCTGAGCCACCTTTCTGGCGACATCAAGATGCTCCTGAGTACACATCGAACCGAACGGCTTGTCCATGTTCATTGCTGTCCTGAATGTCAGGCGCAGGACACGACGCACCCTGTCATTCAAACCTTCCTCATCATACTTTCCGGCAAGAATACCCTCCTTATATGGCTGAGCAAGATAATATGTATCGTATACGCTCTCGCCGGCAGGCATCTTCTTGCCGACCCTTGTACCGAACTCCACATCAAGACCTCCCCTGACAGCCTCATCGGTGTCATGGCAGCCGGCCCAGTCGGACATGACCACTCCGTCAAAGCCCCACTCCCCCTTCAGGATGTCATTGATCAGATATCCGTTATGGCAGCAGTGTGTGCCTCTGAAAAGGTTGTAGCTCGCCATCATGCTCCACGCACCACCTTCCTTTACTGCCATCTCGAAGGCCGGAAGATATATCTCCCTCAACGCTCGCTCACTGACCTCGACGTCAGTCTTGTGGCGATGCCTCTCCTCATTGTTGCAGGCATAATGCTTCACACACGCACCCACACCCTTGGACTGAAGTCCGTGTATATATGGTACGGCAAGTTTTCCGGCAAGATATGGATCCTCACCCATATACTCGAAGTTACGGCCGCAGAGCGGGCTTCTGTACATGTTAACGCCAGGTCCGAGAATCACATCCTTCTCCCTGAAACGCGCCTCTTCTCCGATTGCCGCACCGTACTGACCGGCAACATCCCTGTTCCACGTGGCTGCAAGACAGGTCAGAGCTGGGAAAGCCACACAGGAATCATTGTTCCAGCCAGGATTTCCCCAGTCGTTCCATGGAACTTCCGGACGGACTCCGTGAGGGCCGTCACTTGTCCAGAGCTCGGGAATCCCCAGCTTCTTCACACCTGGAAGAGAGAATGTGGACTGAGCATGGATTGCAGCGATCTTCTCGTCCAGAGACATGCGGCTCAATGCATCCTCCACTCTGGCCTCGATATCGGCTGACGGGTCAAGATAAACAGGAGTGTCTGATTGTCTGCCACAGGCCACGACACACAACAACACGAAAAACAGATACTTCTTCATATTCTATAATCAGTTTTTAAGAGATTTCACAGATACTTTGCCTATTCTCAGCACAAAAGGATGTGCGAAGCCCGGCTTCATCGTTCCGCTGTTGATGTCAGCCTCCGGATTTTCAGGGAGGACAGTGAGCTTGTCACTTGACGGATATATTCTGAAATAGACCTTGTCCTTGTCCAGGAGGAATGCAGGAAGAGTCACCCTGCACTCGATCGAGCCTGGAGCGGCATCATAGCAGAGTTCCCTGACTCCGCCCAGTTCCTTGACATTCGCAGGCGAGTACCACAGCGGCCGCAAGAGGAATGTCTTCCGGACAGGGATATAATTTCTGCCGTCCACGCTATATGCCACCTGCCATTCTCCAGGGAAGCCCCATGACAGGCCTGCAGAGCAGTTTCCTGCGCTGAAGGTGAATTCGAACGACACAGCGCTTCCTTCATATCCCTTTGTCGAGGTCTCCACAAGTACGGCATTGGAGCCTATAATCCTTTCTCCATCAAATATATACCAGTCTTTTGTGTCAGAGTTCAGTCTTAGCACTGACCATTCCCTTGCACCCGAACCGGCATCATTTCCGTCATGCACGCAGCGGCTGTTCCACTCGGCGTCAAGTCTCATCATCGCCCCGGCAGTGGTGGAGAGATATCCCTCTCCCACATCAGGAAGCACCCTGTCAGGATCCTGGACATCGCCGAAGATCCACTCCCTGAGTCCCTGACGTTCGAGGTTCAGGGCCACATCGTAGTTCCTGTCCCAGTTCCACTCCACTATGGTCTCATAAGATGATGCCGGCTCCATCGGAATCCTTATGTCCTTTTCGGATGCAGGGCGCAGTGCATAACGTCCTATGTCTCCATAACGGCGGAGAACCGTATGCACGAGCACACCGTCCACAAATCCCACTCCCTGAGGCACCCTGTCACCGTCACGTCTCCATGTGCACTTGGTGTTGACCGGCATGAAGATGTCATCTCCCTGATTGTCCTTCAGGAGAAGTCCGGAGACGTCGACAGGACCGTCCGCATGGGTCTTGAAGTCGTTTATATATGTCCTCATCACCTTCTTCTCGTGGACGTTGGTGTAGGCACCCTCCTTCGACATGAATTCGACGTCAGCCAGGGTCACGAAGGTATAGAGGTCATTATCTGTCAGATCGGCGATATGACGCACCTTCTGCGGGATCTGCACATCCTTTTCCATGACAGTGACGAATGCACCTATCATGTTACTGATGGTGTATCTTTCAGGATCGGATTCCCTGGTCAAGACCGCACCGCCAAGATCCATCTTCACGCGGCTGAAACGAGGGAACCTGTTGTCGTAAACGCTGTTGAACTGCACACGGAATCCGTAATTGCCGTCCAGGCTCTGGATATATGCAGTACGGTAGTTAAGACCCAGCTCCACAGCCTTGTGGGACTCCTGGAACGGTGTCTCCATATTCGGAGACCTGTAGTCGCTCACGATGATTCCTTCGATTTCAGTGCCCTGCGGCAGAAGGACGCTTTCTCTGCTGCCGACCATGCCGCGCAGATTCTCGAACGACTCGGCGGAAAGGTTTGCAGCAAGGCATAGAGTTGTCAATAATATCAGCAATCTCATGTTATTGCATTAAAATTTATAGGTCAACATAAAGTCTATGGTGAACGGTCTGATGTATGAGCCGGACATCACGTAATTGTTCAGAAGCGAGGCATCCGTGATGGTGTCTGCCACATCGATGCTGCCCTTGGCACCGTTCTGGAACAGCACGTTCACAAAGTTCACCGAGAGTTTCAACGGTTCGTTGATCTTCCAGTCCACTCCTGCAAATGTCTCCCAGTGTCCGGCGAAATAGGCCAGATTGGTACGGCTGACATACTGACGGCTGTAGTAGCGGGCGCTTGCCCACACCTTCACGTTCTTCCATGTGTATGACGGGTCGATCTCGAGCATGAGCTGGGATATTCCGGTCACGTGCTTGCCCGTGTAGTCGATGACTTCCCTGGTACCGTCACTGAACACGAACTCGTTAGTGTAGTTCTTATAGCGCGGATCCTGCCAGGTTCCGAGGAGATGCATGTTGAATCCTCCGAAATGCAGGTTTCCGTCGAGGGTGAAGCCGAGAGTTCCGATTCCGTACTGAGCCGTCCATGGGATTGTCTCGCTGACGCCCCCGATCTGCTTGGTCACCGTCATCACCCTGGCGTTGTTCCAGCTTGTTATATATGAAGCCAACGCTGTCACATTCATCCATTTGTTGTCGTACTGGAGTCCTCCCCTTCCGAAGGCATTGCCCATAGGAGCCGTAGACGGCATGGCCGCACTCTTGTAGTATGCACCGCTCTTTGCCGTGATGCTGTAGAAGCCTTCGGCCACGAAGAAGAGTCTGTCCACCAGTCGCAGACTGATGTGCTCTGAAAGCGCATAATCAAAGGCCGGAAGATCTATCTTATGTAACTGAGAAATGTTCCGGTCGGCGATGTTGAATCCGTCGATCCTGGCGTTCTTGCTCTCGCCGTTCAGGATTGCAGCATTCCAGAGAGTTTCATACACAGGGCATAGTCGCACACCGGTACGCATCAGAAGGCGCTCGAAAGGATTATAGTCATAAAGCGCATAGACAGGGACGCTGATCCTTTTCGAATCATAGAAGAGTCCGCTGGTGTTCAGACCCCATGTGGACTTTCCGTTCCTGTAGATGCGGGACGGGTTGGCCTCCACGGTGTGAGCATAATAGAATGTCGAGGCTGAATGCATCTGCTCGGAATATATCGCTTCCAATCCAAGGCGAAGCTTATGCCTTGAGTTGAAACGTCTTTCCGCTGTCATACGAAGGTCCACATCCAGTTCCTCCTGATTGTCCACCGTCACCAGCCTGTTCTGAAGAAGGCCGGTGTATGCGGAACCGTCTGCGTTTGTGAACCCGCTTGCAGATGTCACATCGTCTATGCCGGCAAGACCGATCTTGGCAGACTGGCTCGGCTGCATATAGAGGACATGGAGCTTTGCGTCAAGGTTCCATCCGCTGTGGTGCCTGTGGTCGAACATCACGGAGAAATCGTGAAGATAGCGGTGGTCCATATCGCCAAGGGAAGCATGCTTGATGCGTCCGTCACGGACCTCCATATATGAAACCGCGTCGTCTTCAGTGAAATAGCAGTCACGTCCAAGACGGAAGCCGTTCAGAGGAGAGATGGTGCCGTCACCGTCATATACGAAAGGGGCAAAGGAATATCCGCCGTCGATGTTGTCGTTGCACATCGAGAACCTATATGCCGCAGTCAGAGTGGAATTCGTCCACTTTCTGCTCAGCGCCATATTATATATCTGCTTGCGGTCCACGAAGATACGGTTTGGAGCATTGACGTTTGTCGGGTCGTTGTTCACATAAGCTCCGAGGGAGAAATACCAGCCTTTCGCATTCTTTAAAGGACCGTCCACAGCACCGTCGAAACGGATGAGTCCGTTGGTAGATGATCCCACCGTGAAAGCACCTGAGAGTTCCTCACCGCCGATCCTCGTGCGGGAATCCAGAAGGACTGATATATCACCGGCTGTAATGACAGCCTCCATAAGACCGATGGAGCCCTTTGAGACAAACATATGACCACCAGCCCAGTGGTACTGGCTACGTGGGAGGCTCACGCCATGGGCCATTCCGTCCACATAGACCTTTGCACCGCCGCCACTCTCCGGGAGACCGATATTGATCTCACGCGGAGTGGATGCCGACTCTGCATTGAGCAGCATGTTTCTCTCGCTCTTGGTCTGACCGGTTGCAGTCGTATCCGCCTCCTGGGCATTCAGAGCAGGTCCCGTCAGAAGAAGTGTCAAAGCAAATATTACTGTCAATACTCTTTTCATAATCCTTTGTACTCAGGGTCAAAAATCAGGTTAAGCGTATGAGCAAGACGATAAGCACAGATCTGAATCTGATATATTATGAAATCGCCATGTTCGCGATAAAAGGAATCATCATATGCCTTTCCCGGCTTCCAGCCCCATTCATAGATTTCCCAGCACCTTGCGGCACTTTCGTCTATCCAGTCCTTCACACTGCCCTCGACCACTCGACGGCGTGAAGCCACACTCATGGTATCGATGTGTTCGGTGTATGGTTTAAGCTTCATATCGAACTCCGGATGTATCCTTTCTCCTGCACGGTCAAAAAGACCGTGATATGAATCAGCCTTGCCATTGTACGAGCCGTTTTCGAAGCCCCACCGGGAATCAAGACCGGTCTCTCCTTTCGAATCGGTCGGCATGTTCTCATAATAGTAGTGAGCCGGGCAGTGAGCATCTCCCATAAGATGGGTCAGGTACTTGAGATTGATGACCACGGCCGAATCCGACAACTCCTTATAGTTCTTTAACTGTTCAATGCAGCCCAGCAGGTAAGGCATTCCGTTTCCGTTCGGATCCTTTCTTCCCGACTCCATCATCACCTTGCCGCTCATATCGACCGAGAACATATGCCAGTAGGTGGTTCCCTGGATGTATTCCGGAGCCTCGCTCCAGTCCATTCCGCCCCAGTCATAGTCACGATAGACATCCATCCACAACGATATGTCAGCAAGAGGGACATCAAGATATCTGTCAAGCTGAGCCTTTGTGGTCTCGGTGCAGTTGCGTTGCGCCATATAGCCTATGAGCTTATGCGACCATGCCCAGCCATAGGACGCTACGGAAAAGCACAGTACTGCAAGAATCGACACTATCAGTTTACGTATCATAGACATAGATTATTTCTTATATTCAATGAAAATCGATCCGAACGAAATGAGGGACCTGGCCTCAGACGCACGGGTTATGTCATAGCTACCGGGAACCTCGGCAGGTTCATGCGGGTGCGATCTGAGCGCGAATCCCATTCTCCCGGCCGGCATAAGCCTTATGATGACCTTATCCTTGCCGGCGGCCTCATCCGGAAGGTTGAACACATGTCCCTGGGAGCCCATTCCGAAGTCATACTGGGTGTTGAAGTTCTTGTTGTACTTGCCTGTGTTCACCTTCTTGCACCAGCATGGAAGCGGACGGAGCGAGAAGGATTCGTCTCCCGTACATGCTTCCGGAAGAGTCTTGAACTCTCCGCCATCTATGGAGCACTGAACCTGCCATCTTGCAGGGAAGCCCCATGAATTGACCATATTGACGTCTCCAGCTGTGAGTTCGAAACAAAGCTGCATCTGCTGTCCCGGCTTGACCTTGGCTGCCGAAAACTCAAGGAATATGGAATTCACAGACTCTGCGTTGCCCATATTGTCCCAGTTGTACCAGTCCCTTGCCATGCAGTCGAACATTATAGCTCCATGCCACACGGCACCCTGTCTTGCGGATGTGATGTTGTTCCAGTCGCTGGTCGTATAGGTCTTGGCGCCGCTGTCTGTCCACAAATATGATTTCGCACCTGTGTCGCTCATGATCCTGTCTCCGGTCTGGGGCTGTTCGCTCGGACCTGCCTTCTCATAGTCCAGCTGCTTTCCGTTGAATCCGTCAAGAATCCATCCTGTGAGCATTGTCCATGCGGAAGACTTCTTCTTCGGATCTATCTTTATGTCATTTTTTCCGAGAGGTCTGATCAGATAGCGGCCGGTGTTGCTTCCATATCTTCGCATCTGCTCGTCCGTGATGATTCCGGTGAGCATGCCTGAGCCCTGAGGGACACCGTCTCCGTCCCTTCTCCAGTCACACAGAGTGTTGACAGCCATGCCGATTGCGTTTCCGTGGGAATCCTTCATCATGGCACGGCCACCGTCCATACGGTAGTTGACCTCCTTCTTGTAGTCCTTGTGATATTTCTCGACATACTGGCCGTAGTTCTCCTTGATATTGATGATGGCTCCGTCCTTGAAGGCGAACTCCATATCCTTGAGGGTGACCCGGGTGAAGATGTCGGCATCGGTCAGTTCGTTGATGAGCCTTTCCTTCACCGGAACATCCTGCTCGGAGCCGCTCCTTCTTGAAACCACTGCAAGAGGAGTGAGCCCGGCCACAGTCACGGAACCGGTCCTGTCATTCACTCTCAGACGTCCCCCGTTCACATCAAGCACGATGACATCGTACATCTGAAGATCGTTATACGACTTCGAATCAAAGATAAGACGCATGCCCCTGGACCCGTCATGTTCCTGGACATAGACAGTCTTCCTTGTCATGGCCATATCCACTTCCCTGAAGCTGAGATTGGGATTCAGGGCCACGTTTTCATTGGTGCAGTCACTGATCACGACCACCTCCATGAGAGGTACTCCGGAGAGCTTAGGTCTGAACCCGGGCCTTGCCCTGCCTGCCAGATCGTCGATCGGTCCGGCAAGGCAGAACTGTCCGAGCAGTGTCAGAATGCACACTGACAGAATATGCTTCATTGCTGTTTTCATTTGAAATCTCCGAACTGGATGCTATCAGTCACCTTATAGTCTGATCCGGTGCCGAAGCACATACCCTTGTAATTATCCGCAGTCAGATCAGTTCCCTCGAAAGAGCCCTTTACCCAAATGTTTGAAAGGGTTGTAGTAATCTTACCATCCTTTGTCTGATCTGTCAGACGACCCACAAACATTCCTGAATATCCTGCGCCCTTGGAAACCACGGCTGCATTGACTGAGCAGTTACTTATATCAGTAGTCTTATTAGCCTCAACCTGTCCGATAAATCCACCGATATACTGATTCGCGTAGGTATTATTTACTGCCATGGTACTATGGGTGTCTGATATCGTATTGTCATAGCAGATGCCGACAACCGCACCCAATGTAGCCTTTCCACCGCTTGCATTGTTGGTGAGAGTTCCGCTCATTGTACAGTTCTTCACGACAAGGCTCTTGTTCGGCATCTGACCGACGAGACCTCCCATATAGATGTTCAAGGCTGTTGTGGTCCTGTCGTTGGTCACATCACCTGTGTTGTCGCAACCGTCAAGGGTCACAGCTTCGTCAGCATATCCCAGAACTCCTCCGATTGCCATAGGATATGGATCAGCGGCAGAATTGAAGCTGACTGTAACAGAGTTCTTATTATCACAGTTTGTCAATGTGATTGCCTTGGTAGGAGCATATCCGACGATTCCGCCGACGCAGCCGGCATTGGTCTCGGATGCATCCTTGACCTCACCGTTGTTGGTACAGTCTGTAATCGTACCATTCTCCGCACTACCTACGATACCTCCAAGCCTGAAATGCTTGAAGCTGTTCTTGAACTGAGCGCTTGAGGTGTTGGTTACAGAGCCGTTGTTCACACAACCTTTCAGAGTTCCGTTCACCCGGTAGTATCCGACAATTCCTCCTGTAAATATACTCCACTCCCCGGCACCTGACGAGCCATTCAGGACAGCACCGTTATTTGTACAGCCAGAAACATCGGAAACATATGTGTCATTGTTCTCGAGACCGTTAAGGAAAGCGGCGATTCCACCGACATACATGCGTGACGCACCGGCTCCGGTCTTCTCAACCTTTCCTGAATTTGAACAGTTATCTATAGTGAGCTTACATGGCTGATATACCTTGTCTGCAATATTGCCGGCATGACCGCCAAGGATTCCTGCCACCCCACTAAGCATGGTTCCATCCTCAGCACCTGCCGCATCGAAAATGACATCACCGCTGTTTGTGTTGTCCTTGATGGTGTTTTCACCGTTTGTGGCAGCCTCAATTCGTCCCACGATACCGCCGAGGGTAACTCCGTTGCCGGCAGGCGCATCTCCTGTATTTGTCACCTTTCCTGCATTACTGTTACCGGTCACGACTGTATTAGCCTTCTGAATCATTCCGACAACGCCACCAAGAGAAACGCGGCTGACAACCTTGGTATTCACCACATCCCCATGGTTCTCACAACCTGACACGGTGTTGACATCAGCGATTCCGCCTATATTTCCGACAACGCCGCCTAGTGCAGTCCAGTTGCTGACAGCACCGCTATTTGTGACAGGACCGTAGTTCTTGAAGCCTGTAACGTTGATAGGCTTGCTGATGATCGATCCCACGAATCCACCGATACGTACGACACCGGATGCAGAGGATTCGTTGGTCAGAGCACCCTTTGCAGAACCTGCCTCACCATTCACACAGCCGGTGATCGTGCCGCATGCATTGTTCATGAATCCTACGATACCACCGATGTTGGTCGCACCGGTAACTGTTGTAGAAGTGCATGACTTCACGGTACCGAGATTGACGCATGAGTCGAAGTTGACTGTATTGGCAATGGCAGCGATACCTCCGAGGTTGACATCCACCTTGGTATCATTGACTCCGTCGAACAATACAGTACCTTGATTTTCGCAGCCGCTCATCGTCAGACCTACCTTTGTAGCTGCCAATGCAGCAATACCACCGCAATAGACCGTACCGGCCGCCTTTGCAGAATATGTGAGATATCCATAGTTCCTACAGCCGCTCATCCTGGAGTCTGAGTCGGCAAGGAAATAAGCACAGATTCCACCGAGATAATCTCCCTTGGCACCGCTTGTCGCGTTCTGAGAGATCCTGACATTTCCGTAGTTAGTCACATTTGTAATCGTGACTCCACCACGCACCTCACCTGCAAGGCTGGCAGCATATACCACATCACCCACAGGAGCTGTCGATGTGAACGAACATCCCTCACCGAAAGTAAGGTCCTGGACTGCAGCACCCTGCAGCTTCCTGAAGAATGCAGCATGGCCTTCCTTCTCGATCACGAAATTGTCGATGGTCTTGCCATTTCCGTGGAAGACACCGCTGAACTGATTCGGAGTCCAGTTGGCAGATGTGATCACACCCTTGCAATCGATGTCTGACTTCAGGAATACGCGGTCCTCCGGTCTCCACGAAGCGACATCTTCATTCCATGCAAGAAGGTCTTCCGCCGTAGCAATCTCGATGATGGAACGTACTCCGGCATCCATCTGCACAATCTTGATCTTTGCAGTCGTCCCTTCATAGACAAGAGTGATCTCGACCTCCCTGCTCGCATCTGTGAGATTCTCAAGCAGAGTGTAGCAGAGCATTCCTCCATCAACCCTTACATCCTTGACAAACTCTTCGTTTGACACAATACACTCCACTTTCTCGGAAATTCCGGCAAAATTAAGAAGTCCACCCTTGACCACCTCGAAACATTCCTTCTCCTCCGGTCCATAGACCACGCTATCATCCAGGATCAGTCTTCCCGGCTCGTTGCTCTGACTGACAATCAATTCCGCCTTGTACTCCACATCGTCAGGGTCGGTGAACTGCAATGAAACAGTTGCCTTTCTCTCTGCTCCGGTGTCATTTGCCGGAACCTTGAAAGAAATGTCATAGACAAATTCATCCTCTCCGGAGCCATTACCTATCTGACAGTCCTCAATCCATTTCGAATCGGTCTGCGGAACGAGAGTTTCAATGAATGAAGGCGGCAGATTTGATTTCAGTTTCGCCACCACCGTACCGGCACAATCAGCAAGGTCGATGCCCTCCTGATTCAGGAATTCCATCACCACCTTGGTTATCGGAGACACCTGGACGACAGGTATCGTCTTGGTTTCCACACCGTCCGAAACAGTCATGGTGAAAGACCTCTTGAGGGCTTCATTCCTGCCGAACTCGATGTTGACCATAGTCACACCGTGTCCGTAGGTCTTGTCGAAGGTGACCCAGTCCACCTCCTTGTCAAGGGTGATGGTCCAGTCGCCGGAGCAATATACCATGAAGGTATACTTGCCACCCTCATGCTTGACATCGATCTTATCATAATCGAGTGCAAGCACCTCATATTCTTCCTCAAATTTATCCTGACATGACGGCATTGCCGCGATGCAGGCGAAAAGGATACAGATATATTTATATATATTCTTCATAATTCATCAATTAAGACCGGCATTCTCATACTCAGGGTTGGTCAAGGCATATCCGGACAACGCACACTGCTTGTCAGGAATAGGATAGTACCTGTGGCAAGGCTGAGCATTGTTCTTGATCTGTGAGTTAAACTTCTTGACCTCGTCATACCAGATGCCCCATCGCACCAGGTCGAACTTTCTCATGAATTCACCGCCGAGTTCCCTGGCTCTTTCCGCGCGAAGGAAAGTCAGGAAGTCCTCATATCCTGTAAAGTCTGTATATGGATCCACACCTGCCCTTTCGCGTACCATATTCAGGTAGCGCATGCACATGGCAGGATCATTTTCCAGCTCAGCATGACACTCAGCCATCATCAGGAGGGCATCGGCATATCTGAAGATACGGTAATTGTTGGAGTCATATGTATTCTCCATATCCGGGCACCAGAATTTAGGACCGGCCCAGCCGATTCCCCAGGTCTTTGTCTCACCAAAGGTCTCGCCTGTCTCGAGGTTACCCAGACCTACAGCATATTCAACTCTTCGGTCGATCTTCTTTCCTCTGATCTCCTTCTTAGCCCATGCCTCAAGGTCGATCTTGGTGAGCCATCTTTCCCTTCCGTCACTGGCCTTATAGGTCGCATCCAAGTCATATGTCAGAGGAAGCGGATCAAACAGACACCTTGCTCCGGACTCTGAGGTCACCTTTCCATATGCAGGACGGAACAGAGTGAAATAGTCGGTAGCCTTCAACGAATTCCAGTTAGGGAGAGTGGTGCCGTATCCTGTCAGATGAGCGCCATCGAAGAGGTCCTTTGCCCTGTCATATTTAGGGGTCATGATGGCAGCGACATTACCATAGTATCTCACACCGTCACGCGAATACTCATGCTGGATCTCGAAAATGCTCTCAGCGGTATTCTTGTATCTCCACTGAATCTCATGCAGCGGATAACGTGCTTCCGAGAAATCTCCGTAAAGTTTCTCGAGTGAGTCAAGAGGCTCGAGAGCCATCTCCCACTCCTGGTTCCACATCGCGAACTTGGCCATCAGCATCAGTCCGTGGGCATATCCGCTCCTGTTGTCCGGAGCATCTCCTCCACGCACCTTCAGACCGTTCTTATCGGTGAAATATGGAATGGCATTGTCACGCAGGTCTTCGTAGAGACACATTCTGATGCTGTCTGCAGGAGTACGTGGCAGGTAGCGGATGCTGTCCTGCACCTGATAGCTGTCCACCATGCATGTATAAAACGGCACACCGTCGAACATCGATGTAAGGATGTAATAATACATGGCTCTCATCACACGTCCTTCTGCTGCAAGAGGGCCCTTGAGAGAATCTGCGATCGGAGCATTCTCTATGTTCTCAATGGCCTCATTGCAATACATGATGCCCTTGTAACCGTTTTCCCAGACCCTTGCTCCTACCTGCGGCTTTGAAGGCGACACATCAAGCGAAGAGTCTCCTGATGATGAAGACGAACGCCAAAGGTCGCTGCACGCCTCTGTGGCGATCATGAAGTCCGCCACATAGATATTGTTCAAAGGAGCGTAACATGCGTTCAGTGAAGCCTTGCACTGATCCACAGTCTTATAGAAATTATGCTTGTTGACAAAGAATGTAGGTTCCTCCTTCAGAGAGCAGGATGCCGCAAGGCAAAGAACTGAAACAAGCAGTATATTCTTTAATATTCCTTTCATTTTCCTATCCTCCATTAATAACGAAGTTGAACACTGAGAACCACCATTCTCGCCTTAGGATATGCTCCCATATCCACACGTCTGAGAGTCGAGTTGCTGCTGTTGGTGGACACATCCGGATCGAAGCCATTGTACTTTGTCCACAGGGCGAGGTTGTCGCCGGTCAGAGTGAATGTCATGTCCTTGAATGTGTTACCTCTCTTGAACGGCAGAGTATAAGCGACGCTTAATGTCTTGAGTCTCAAGTATGAAGCGTCATGCACCTGTCTTGAGCTTGGCATGAGATTATAATCCTTGCCCGGTCTTGGATGCCAGCTGTCAGGGTTACGCACAGGATGCCATGCATCGAGCATATAGCGGTACTGATTGGTTACGATACCACCTCCCATGAACATCTCCGACCAGTTGTAGATGCTGCCGCCCAGAGAGTAGATGAAGTACATCGTGAACTTGAAGTTCTTCCAGTGGAAGGTGTTGTTCAGACCTCCGTAAAGGACCGGGTCTGAATTTCCGAGATATACAAGGTCCTTCTCGGAAAGCACTCCGTTCTGGTCCTGGTCCACATACTTCGGAAGTCCGAGCAGAGTCTTGACCGCAGCGTCGTTGGTCTTGTCGGCCAGGGTGGAAGACACATATGTATTCGATTCCTGATAATACTGCTTCAGCTGGTCCTCATTCTGCCATGGACCGGCATACTCGAATCCCCACAGAGAGTTCAAAGGATAGCCTTTCCTGTATCCATACATCATATATTTGCTGTTTCCCCAGCTTTCGAGGGTGGCCACGTAGTTTTCATGTCCGATATCCTCCACCATCTGACGATTATGAGAAATGGTGAATGTAGTGCTCCATGAAAAATCCTTGGTGTCGATGTTGCGCGAATCTATCGTGAGTTCGACACCGCTGTTGGTCGTTTTTCCGAGGTTTGTGAACCTGCTGTTGAATCCCGTGGTCTGAGGAACCTGCACGCTCAGAAGGAGGTCCTTTGTATAGGATGTATATGCCTCCGCCGTGAACTTGAGTCTGCCGTCGAGCACCGAAAGGTCAACTCCGAGATTGGCAAGGAAAGTCTTCTCCCATGTGAGGTCCGGATTGGCTATACGGTTCAGATAATATGCGGCTGACTGTGTGCCGTCGAAGAGATAGCCTCCTGTCGAACTGGTGTAGGCCTCAAGCGAATTGTAGGTCGGGATGGCATCATTACCGGTGAGTCCGGCACTGAGTCTGAGAGAAAGTTCATCGATATCCTTGACCCTGCGGAGGAAGTTCTCCTGCTTCATGTTCCACTTGAAGGCACCTGAAGGAAAGAAGCCCCACTTGTGATTGTCCGCGAAGTTTGACGATCCGTCATATCGGCCTGTGAATGTCAGGTAGTACTTGCTCTTATAGTTGTAGTTGAATCTGGCAAGCAGGGACTCACGGACAACCTTGGTGTTGGCTGAGGTAGCGGTGTAGTTCTCCTTGGAACTGATACCGTTCATATTGTTCCACTTAAGGCCATCCACAAGAAGTCCCTTTGCATTGAGCGAAAGCAGATTGGTGGACTCGTTGGATACAGTAAATCCGAGAAGGGCGTCAAGGTTGTGTCCTCTGCTGAGTTTTTTCTTATAAGATATGGTATTTTCAGACGAGAACCTGTATGCGTCACCCTCATAACGATACGCCTCAGCGCCCTCTCCCTCAACCTTTGCAGGAAGATAGCTCGGATAGAATCTGTAGTCCTTGCGACCGTATAACATATATGTATTGTGGCTTGTAATCACCATGCCGCTTACAGGCATGATCTCCACTATGGCCGTATTGAAAGTAGTATGACGGTCCTGGATATTTTCCGTCATCTCGATGGTCTTCGCCGGGTTGTTGATATACATACCGTTCTCGAAGATAGGATTGTAGTTATCCTCAGGAGAGATGAGCGGAGAAAGGTAGATGGCACCGTTGTAGATGCTGGTTCCTCCTATTGTAGCCCTGTTCGGCAGCTGTCTCTGGTAGGTGTAGGAACCACGATAGGAAAGCGTCATCCATTTGAATATCTTGTATGCAAGATTCAGACGGGTGGTGACGCGGGACATTCCGCTTCCCTTCACAACTCCCTGCTGATCGGTGTATCCGAGGGCTGTGAAGTAGTGAAGCTTATTCTCCTTTCCGCTCATCGAGAAGTTGTAGTTCTGGTACAACGCCACCCTCGAGATCTCGTCAAGCCAGTTCGTACCAGCGCCATAGAGTGCCGGATCAAGTTTCTCGTCATAGGCAGGAAGATTTCCATGCGCGAGGTGACCGCCGGCCGCGTTGATGGATTTCCTGTATCTGATGAACTCCTCTGCGTTCATCAGGTCCAGACTCCTTGCTATCTGCGATGCACCAAACTGAGCCTTGAAGGTGATGTTAGGCTTGGTCGTGAAACCTCCCTTGGTGGTGACCATGATGACACCGTTCGAGCCTCTGGATCCGTAGATTGCTGTGGAAGAGGCATCCTTCAGCACCGAGATGCTCTCGATGTCGTCCGAGTTGATGTCATTGAGGTCGGTCACGGCTCCTGCCACTCCGTCCACAACTATGAGAGGTTCATTAGAGGCTGTAATGGAACGGGTTCCACGGATACGGATGGAAGTCGCTGCACCAGGTTCACCGGTTGTGGACATTATATCCACTCCCGCGATACGTCCCTGGAGCGCCTGATCCACAGAAAGGCCCGGAGCCTCCTTGATGTCGGACATCTTAACACTTCCGACAGAGCCTGTCAGGTCCGCCTTCTTCACCTCTCCATAACCGATCACGACCACCTCGTTCAACGAGTTGTTCGGGTCCGGGAGGAGCTGCACCTTGATGTCACTCTTTCCGAGAATATCGACATTCTGTGTCAGATATCCGAGGAAGGACACAGAAACAGTCTGATCATTGGAGCGGACATTGAGGGAGAAGGCTCCCTTCTCGTCAGTCATCGTTCCGCTCTTGCCGTCCTGAGAGGCGACAACTGATCCGATGAGCGGAATGCCCATCTCATCCACCACCTGACCTGTGATCTTTCGGGTCTGGGCAGATACGACATCTGTTGCCAGCACGATGGCCAGCAACAGAGTCATAAACCTAAGGAATCGAATTTGCATAGACAAATCTTAGTTATGTTAGTTATTTGCGGGGAACGAAGCCCCATAGGCAAAGCCTGAAAAGTCGGTCTGCAGCACGTTGCGTTCGTAGACCAGGGTCCTTGAAGCAGACGGTCTGTGGGTCGCTACTATCTTCCAGTCTGTTTCGTTCGCAGGGTTTCCGCTTGGAGCGTCTATCACCCAGAAGTTCTTAAGTTTGGAATAATACTCATTATTACCTCCATTCACGCGATCATGGAAAAGGTAGCTGAACGCAAAGGTGCAGTGATCCTGCTGAGCATCGAGTCTTGTCATCGGTGTTGACTTTCCGTTCTGCACAAACTCCACCGTCCAGTTGTCGTCATCTGCATTCCACACTCTGGCTATGAACTTTCCTTTCAGACTGTCTTCCCACTTATAGGTTTCCGTATGAACAGGATTCTTTCCAGCTCCTTGCGTCCAGGAAAAGTAGGAAGCATAATATGAGCCGCTTCCATTGTAAACCCTGATCTGATGGTCCATGTCCGCTCCGACTGTCTTGTTGACGCTTTCATAAAGCTGCTTGCCGTTGAACTTCATGAGTCCGTATCCGGCAGGCGAACCGTCCACAGAAAGGTTGGTGTTCCACCACATTCCTCCCATCATCTGGAGGTTATGTTCATAGACTTTGCTTCCACCGGCACATGTCGCGTCATGCTTGATATTACGGATTGAATGCTTATGTCCTGAAACGATATGGACTTCATTGAATCTGGACAATTGCTGGAGCACGTTCTTAAAATTTATAGATCCCTCATTACCTACTATCGGAGCATGAACGCATAGGATCACAACCTTGTCCTGAGGATTCTCGACCAGATCCAGATCTGCCTTCAGCCAATCCAGCTGAGGAGTTGAAACAGCATATGTAATATCAACGCTACTACTTCCAGCTCCTGTCACCTTCATGTTGTTCATCACGACGATATGCGCCTTACCTATGTTCAGCGAATAGTCTGTCGGTCCGAAATTATCCACAAATGTCTTCTCTGCGACGTATGTTCTTGCAATGTTGTCAGAAAAGGATCCTGTGTAGCTGTTGAAATACTGCGCATCAAAATCATGATTTCCGATGCAATGCAGGAACGTATGCCTGCGTCCTCCGACAGTCTTTCCGGCAAGGGCATTCTTGAAAGGCTGCATCATGGACATATTGTCTGTCATCTGGTCGCCTGCAAGAATCGTGATGCAATCCGAGTAATCGCCTGTACAATAGCTGTCCAGGGTGGATATCATGTCAGGAAGGCTTCTGCCTGAGAACTTGCTCAGGTCCGAATCATTCGAGACATGGATGTCAGCAGCAACGGCAAGGGTAAACTTATCGCTTACCGAGCTGCGAGGAGTCAGCTGGAAATCGTTTATATGCTTCTGCGACGTATCGCCAAAATTTCCGTTTTTGTAATAGGCCGGGTGATTGTTACCATCCGTAGGGATTTCATACTCTGCCGGAACTGTGATATATACTGATCGTGCATTGCTGTTGCCCTGCAGAGCGTATCTTCCGCTGTAATCCGTAACAGTGTATGTGTAACCATCAGTCACAGGAACGCCCTGGATAGGCTTGCCGGTCAGGGCATCAGTCACCTGACCGACAAGATTTCCTTTGACTTCCGGGCCTTCTGGACTTCATTTGAAGTCGCCGAAGGAGATATTAGCTGTTTCACTGTAATCTGATCCTGTACCGTAGCAGTGAGTCGTGTAGTTTTCTGCAGTTAATGTTGTGCCTTCGAAAGATCCCTTTACCCAGATGTTTGTGAGGGTTGTAGTGATACCACCGGATGCCTGATCTGTCAGACGGCCTACGAACATTCCTGAATATCCAGCTCCTTTGGAAACCACGTCTGCTGCAACAGAACAGTTGCTTATATTAGTAGTCTTATTCGCCTCAACCTGTCCGATAAAGCCACCCACAAGCTGATTGGCATATTCATTTTTGATGTTCATCGTGCTATGAGAGCCAGATATCGTATTGTTATAGCACATACCGACAACTGCGCCCAATGTAGCCTTTCCACCGCTTGCCTTGTTTGTGAGGGTTCCGCTCATTGTACAGTTCGTCACTGTCAAGTTATTGTTCGACATCTGACCGATGAGACCTCCCATATAGATACCATTAGCTGCAGTAGTCCTGTTGTTGGTCACATTTCCAGTATTGTCGCATCCATCAAGAGTAGTTGTAATGGCAGAATATCCGACGATGCCACCTATATTCATCGGGTAAGGATTACTTGCAGAATTGAAGCTAACTGAAACCGTTTTTGTGTTATCACAATTAGTCATTTCGAGTGCTGTTGACGTAGCCAAGCCTACAATTCCTCCAACATTTCCGGCATTAGTTTGAGAATCATCCTTAACCTCACCGTTATTTGTACAGTCTGTAATTTTACCATTTTCGGCACTTCCTACAATTCCACCAAGTCTAAAATGTATATAACTACCTGCTTTCTGAGCACTTGTAGTGTTCGTAACCGATCCGTTGTTGGTACATCCCTTCAATTCTCCGGTAACATGGTAATATCCTACGATTCCTCCTGTATATGTAGTCCATGTTCCTGCACCGGTAGATCCGTTAAGGACAGCACCGGTATTTGTACAGTTTGTCACATTGGCAACATGTGTAGCACTTTTAGCAGTACCGTTAAGGAAAGCAGCGATACCGCCGACAAACATATTGTCTGCACCGGCTCCGGTCTTTTCAACCTTTCCTGTGTTTGTACAATTGTCGATCGTGAGTTTGCATGGCTGATATGCACTGCTTGCAATATTACCGGCATGACCGCCAATGATTCCGGCAACACCGCTCAACATGTTTGCATCAGAAGCATTTGCTGAAGCAAAAAGGACATCACCGCTGTTTGTGTTGTCTTTAAGAGTGTTTTCTCCGTTTGTAGAAGCCTCGATTCGTCCTACGATACCTCCAAGAGTCACACCAATGCCTGCCGGCGCATCTCCTGTGTTAGTAACCGTGCCGGCATTTGTATTTCCTGTAACATTGGTCTTTGCTTTCTGGATCATTCCGACAATTCCACCAAGTGATACGCGGCTGACAACCTTTGTATTTGTTACCACGCCATGATTCTCACAGCCTGAAATGGTATTGACATCACTGATTCCGCCTACATTTCCGACAACGCCGCCGAGTGCAGTCCAGTTGCTTACAGCACCGTTATTTGTGACAGGACCGTAGTTCTTGAAACCTGTAACGTTAATCGGCTTGCTGATGACAGAACCGACAAATCCACCCATACGTACGACGCCGGATGCAGGTGAGTCATTAGTAAGGGCACCCTTTGAAGAATCTGTAGAAGAGCCATTCACACAGGCAGTGATTGTACCGCAGGCATTGTTCATGACTCCTACGATACCTCCGATATTGGTTATACCCTTATTGGTTGCAGTCGCATTAGAGTGAACAGATCCAAGATTGACGCATGAGTCGAAAGTGACTGTATTTGCAATACCTGTGATACCTCCGAGGTTGATATCCTTTGCTGCTGTGTTATCTCCTGTGAACAGCACAGTACCATGGTTCTCGCAACCTGTCATAGTAAGACCTACCTTTGTTGCAGCAAGAGCAGCAACACCGCCGCAATAGACAGGACCTGCAGTAGTAGCAGAATAAGTCACGGTTCCGTAGTTCTTACAGCCGGTCATCTGAGAGTCTGAATCCGCGAGGAAATATGCACCGATACCTCCTACATAGTCACCAGAGGTTCCGCTTGTTGCACTGACTGTGACAGCACCCTTGTTCACTACATCTGTAATAGTACAGCCTCCACGGATCTCTCCTGCAAGGGAGGCAGCATAAACGATGTTAGACACAGGTGCAGTCGATGTGAATGAGCATCCTTCACCGAAAGTGACATCTTTCACAACTGCAGACTGCAATTTCCTGAAGAATGCAGCGTGACCCGCATTCTCGATCACGAGGTTGTCGATGGTCTTGCCGTTACCGTCGAATACGCCCTTGAATTCCTTAGGAGTCCAACTTGAACCGATTGTGCTGCAGTCGATATTATCCTTAAGAGTCACCACATCCCATACTGTCCATTTAGCATCAGCCTTGTTCCAAGCGAGGAGTTCATCAGCTGTGCTGATCTCGTAAGTGAAGAAAGTTCCGAGATTAGTACCGGCATTTCTCTTGATCTCTGTTGAAGACTGCTTCTGAACGCTGATAGTCTCTGATCCTGTTCCGGAAACCTCACCATTTTCATCGTATGTGAAGGTCTTTCGTGAGAAAGTGACCTTGATACCTGAAAGATTGCATGGGAGAACAGTCGCATAATATTCACCAGGGGTAAACATGCCATAATTCTCAACAGTGTTGAGTGTCACGCTTGTCAGTCCAGTACCTTCGACAAGAGCAATTTCCGGCTCCTCGTCTCCATTGAGCTTCATGGTGAACTGACCTGCAACGAACTCATTCTCGCCAAGACCTTCAATCTTCACCGCCATGATGTCGTTTCTTGCAATGTTGATCTTTACAAGACCCACAGCATTCTTGAACTGAAGCTGAGGAGTTTCGCTCTGAGCTACAGCCACAAGCGCACCCTGAGCGACATTCTGCTCTTTATTTACATCAATCTTCTGCAGGCCAGGTACAGTTGCAGTGAAGACACCTGTCTCCCTATCCACAACATTGCCTTCAGCTGCAGGATAGATTGCGTAATAAGGCGATTCTACACTCACGCCTTCTTCTGTCTGGAACTTGTTCTCAGAACCGGCAACGAAAGTGCAGACAGCAACCTTATCGCTTCCTGAGACACTGATGGCATCACCTTCCACCCATGTCGGAGTAAGATCGACAAGAGTTGATTTGGTTACGGCTTCATGTGAAGTCTCAAACACCTGACCTGTGATTTCTGTTTCAGGAGCCATAGGCTCTGCCTGCTCCTTGATACAAGACGACGCAATGGCAGCCGCTACGACTGCAAGTGCAAAATTAAATACTCTTGTTTTCATACGGTTACCATTCAAAATCGTTAATCTTATCAAATTTTTCTGTTTCACCTGTGCTGAAACAAAGGACACCTTCTACGCACATCTCAAACTGTGAGCAGACAGGGGTTTCATAAATCGGTTTGTTTGACATATTACTAATTATTTGATTGTTAATTTCTTTCAGTATTTACCTCTGCCAATCCATAGGGGTAAGCGGGTCAAACGACTCGGTGCTGTCATCAATATCAAGATCCGGTTCCTCCGGTACTACCGGCTGCTCCGGTTCTTCAGGATCCACCGGCTGCTCCGGCTCTTCAGGATTTTCCGGATTTTCAGGGTTTTCAGGGTTTTCAGGGTTTTCAGGCTCCTCCGGATTTTCCGGCTCAGAAGGTTCATCAGGAGTACTTCCCGGAACTGTCACCTTAACCTCAGTCATCACACCTCTCTTGAACTCTGTCTCATTCAATGCTACAGCAATCTTAACCTTGTCTGTCTCAATGGTCAGTTCGCCTGAATGAGTTCCGGGAGCTACAGCCGCATATATGCAGACACTTCCCCCAGTCTCAGGCACATGAAGTCCGGCAACCTCTGTCGTGACAGTGTTGCCATTCAAAGCTGGAAGCTCATATTCGGAAGAAGTCAGATCAATTGTAAAATCGCCTGACAAACACTTGGAATACCACGTGATGGATTTAATAACCTGGCCGGAATATTCTGCCGAAGCGAACGCGATGTCAAACCGAGCCACAGAATAAAGCGGGTGCATCTGCAACTCTCCGGCAATCATATTTAGACCGGAATCGACCGTACCGCCAGCTACGAAAGGCGCAGCTACAAGCGGGAACTGATACAGATAAAAAGAATCTCCATCCTGATGCTGCACAGCAGGGATGGTCATGGTAATCTCAGAGACACTCTGAGAAACTCCTTTATATATATAAGGTGAATAAGCAAGAACCTTATCACCGGAACTCAGGCCTCGCGGGCCTTCAAATTTCAAAGTTATCTTTGCCCCCCCTCGGAGACTGAAACCGCCGATGCTGTGTTCAGCGCCAGATCCTGCCCGACCACAGAAAGACCGAGGGAGTCACCTTCAGCAAAAAAGACCTCATCTTCACTGATGATCTGAGGACAATTCAGTGCAAAAAGATACTCGAAATCCGAATTTCCGGCATCCGGAGTCACATCGTCTCCCTTTACAGGATCTTTATCGCCGCAGGCAGTAAAAACCGCCGCGCTCAAGAGCATTGATCCGAATAGCTTTAGACTTGTTTTCATAATATGGTTCTCAGTATTTTGCAAAGATATATATTTTTTCACAAAAACAAACATAACGAGAAATTTAACAACATTTTTTGCAAATTTTATGTTCATTTCAAATGAAAAAGAAAAAGAATAAAAAATAATGGAATTTTGATAAAGAAGATTTTTTACATATTTTTGTCGAAAATATATACAGAATCCATCATGATTACGCCTCTTTTGATTACCCTTCTTCTTGCAGTAACTCCCATCAATGAGAAAGAAGAACTGAGACTGAACAAAAACAACATCGAAGCGATCGTAAATGAAATGACGGTCGAAGAGAAATGCGAGCTGATCGTCGGAGGTCGCGCAGAGATGTTCAAGCCTAAGGCATATAAAAAGGTAAAGGCCCCGGGTGCAGCAGGTGTGATCAATGAGATTCCACGTCTGGGGGTTCCTGCCGTGGTCCTTGCTGACGGTCCTGCCGGGGTACGCATAAGGCCTCATCGCCCTGGAGACACACGCACCTTCTATTGCACCGGATTCCCAATCGGTTCGCTTATCTCGTCAACCTGGAACACGGAAATAGTGGAAGAAGCGGGCAGGACAATGGGAGGCGAAGCCAAGGAGTATGGAGTGGACGTTCTGCTCACCCCTGGAATCAATATCCACCGCAACCCGCTGTGCGGAAGAAACTTCGAATACTATTCAGAAGACCCTCTCCTGAGCGGAAAGATTGCGGCAGCAATGATAAACGGCATTCAGAGCAATGGTGTGGGAACCTCCCTCAAGCACTATGCAGCAAACAATCAGGAGACCAACCGCCTCGTCAACAACTCCATAGTGTCCGAAAGGGCCCTCAGGGAAATCTATCTGAAAGGTTTCGAAATCGCTGTCAAGGAGTCACAGCCATGGACAATAATGTCTTCCTATAATTATATAAACGGCGAGCACGCTTCCCAGAGCCACAGGCTACTTACCGAAATTCTCCGTGACGAATGGGGATTCGAAGGTGTCGTGGTGTCAGACTGGGGTGCAGGATATGATGAGGCAGCTCAGGTGAGAGCCGGCAACGACCTCCTCCAGCCAGGTTATGACTACAATTATCACAACCTCCTCAAGGCGGTAAAGGACGGGTCGCTGAGCATGGAGGATCTGGACAGGTCGGTAGCCAGGATCCTCAGACTTTCACTCAAGACCAACAGATATAAGGGATATGAATATTCCGAAGCTCCCGACCTCACCGCAAATGCCCAGGCAAGCAGAAGGATCGCGGAAGAAGGTATAATCCTGCTCAAGAACAGAAAAGAGGCACTGCCAGTCGCTGCAGATGACCGCATTGCCCTCTTCGGTGTTACCTCCTATGACTTCATTGCTGGAGGAACCGGATCGGGAGACGTGCACAGGCCATACGTTATAGATCTGAAGCAGGGTCTGGCCAATGCCGGGTTCAGCCTTGACGGGAAGGTGGATGCATTCTATAAGGAATATATGGCTGACGAGAAGATGAGGTGCGACCGCATAAATGGAGACAACGGATGGCAGATTGACAGGGAACGTGCAATAGAGGTAACCCCTGTGGAGCTGATAGAAAACGCCGCTGACGAGTCTGATTGTGCCATCATAACATTCGGTCGGGTCTTCGGTGAGGGCAAGGACAGGAACTATCACTATAACTACCTGCTGTCGGAAGACGAACAGCGACTGCTGGAAACTGTATCCAAGGCATTCCATAAGCGTGGCAAGAAGGTCAGCGTGATCCTCAACATCGGAGGACTCGTGGAAATCCAGTCATGGAGAAGGCTGGCAGATGCGATTCTCCTTTGCTGGCTTCCCGGACAGGAAGGAGGTAACGCAGTCGCATCTGTCCTCTCGGGAGAAGTGAACCCAAGCGGGCATCTTCCATCCACCATATCCAAAGACTACCGGGATGAGCCATCAGCCGGCAACTTCCCTATCCTATATGCCGACAAGCCTTTCAACTATTCGTTCTACAGACAGCTGGACGGTCGCGTACGTGATCTGATAAAGAATATCGATTACACGAACTATGAGGAAGGCATATATGTCGGATACAGATATTTCAACACATTCAAGAAGAGAGCCATCGCCTTTCCTTTCGGTCACGGACTCAGCTACACCGACTTCAAGTTTGGCAAGATGCTGGTGGAAGAGAGCGGGAACGGATGGAATGTCAGGGTCAAAGTGACCAATACCGGTAAGGTTGCAGGAAAGGATGTTGTTCAGATCTACGTCAAGGCACCACGCAGAGGGCTGGACAAGCCGGATAGAGAATTAAAAGGATTCGCCAAGACACCTTTATTGGCTCCTGGCGAAACATGCGAAGTTAAAATATTCATTTCCAAAGACAGTCTGGCATCATATGACGAGTCTGCCGACTCATGGGTGACCGCCAAAGGCAGATACACCTTCATCGCTGCCAAGAACTCTCTCGACAATTCAAAAAAGAAAAGAGTGAGGATTTCACAGCCGTAGGCTTAGGCGATTACGACCTCAACGCCAAGAGCTTCAATCTTTTCTCTGAGCGAATCGCTGATTCCGGAATCGGTGATCAGGGTATCAACATCCTCGATTCCGCATATCCTACCGAATCCGCATTTACCGATTTTGGATGAGTCAGCCAGCAGAATCCTCTGCTGAGCGACATTCATCATGCACTCCGTCAGATGAGCCTCCTCGACAAAGGCACTTGTAACTCCGTCTTCAACGCTGAAACCGTCACAGCTGAAAAAGAGTTTGGAGCATCTCACATTATGGAGTCCCTGGATGGAATACTCGTCGCGCGTCGACATGGAGTTAGCCACAACCCGTCCTCCAAGTATCCTCAGGTCCACATCCATCTTCTCACTGAGAATCACACCAAGTCTGATGGAAGGAGTCACCACCTTCATCGGACCCTTATACTTGATCTGCCGCACAAAAGCCTCAATCGTCGATCCGGATGTCACACCCATCGAATCGTTTTCCTGAAGAATTTCGGCTGCAGCCGCTGCTATTCTGGCTTTCTCCTCCGGGTTTATGGCACTTCTGTCATTCAATGACAGCTCAATCACCTTGTCATGCACCAAGGAAGCTCCACCATGATTTCTACGGAGAATATTATCTTCCTCCATGATTCTGAGATCCCTGCGTATCGTGGCTCCAGTCACCTCCAGCTGTTCAGCAAGTTCCTGGACTGTAACAAAACCATTCCTATACAATTGTTCCTTTATGTATAGGTGCCTTTCTGATATACTTTTCATTTTACAGTCAAATTTGCACAAAAGTACAAAAAATGTCCGAAAGTTTTCACTTCCGGACATTCTTATGAAATATTTTGAAAACAATTACTTGTTCTCGAGCTGGCTCTTAAGTGCTGCGAGTGCGTCGAGGTCACCGAGAGTGGTCTTCTCCACGCTTGAATTGATCTTCTTCACAGCCTTCTTGGTGTTCTCAACCTCAGCTGCTGCCTTCTGAGCTCTTTCCTCAACTGCAGCTGCATAAGTCTTGGCGTGTGAAAGGGTCACCTTCTTAGCGCTACGCTTGAGCTCAGTTACCTTGAATGCGAGAGTCTCACCTGAAACTGGCATTGTGCCGTCTTCCTTAGCAAGCTCACGGTTGAAGCAGAATGCGTCAACGTCGCCCTCAAGCTCTACAACTGCGCCCTTCTCGTTTACTGAAGCGATCTTAGCCTCAACTACGGTACCTACAGCGTACTTAGCCTCAACCTCATCCCATGGGTTAGGGAGGAGCTGCTTGTGACCGAGTGAGAGCTTGTGGTTCTCCTCATCGAAGTCAAGGATAACAACCTCGATTGTGTCACCTGAAGCTACGAGTTCTGACGGATGCTTGATCTTGTTCCAAGAGAGGTCGCTGATGTGTACGAGACCCTCGATTCCCTCCTCAAGCTCAGCGAATACGCCGAAGTTAGTGATATTGCGTACAGTTGCTGTGTGCTTAGAACCTACTGCATACTTCTCGCGGATGTTCTCCCAAGGATTTGCAACGAGCTGCTTCAGACCGAGTGACATCTTCTTCTCCTCGCGGTCGAGAGTGAGGATCTGTGCCTCAACCTCATCACCTGCCTTAAGGAAGTCAGATGCGATGCGGAGTCTTGGAGACCATGACATCTCTGAAACGTGGATAAGACCCTCAACACCTGGCTCAACCTCTACGAATGCGCCGTAGTCAGCGATGAGAACAACCTTACCCTTAACCTTGTCACCTACCTTGAGGTTTGCATCGAGTGCATCCCAAGGGTGAACTGTGAGCTGCTTGAGACCGAGAGCGATTCTCTTCTTAGCCTCATCGAAGTCGAGGATAACGACGTTGATCTTCTGATCGAGAGCAACAACCTCCTCTGGATGGTTGATACGTCCCCATGAAAGGTCTGTGATGTGGATGAGACCGTCAACACCGCCGAGGTCAACGAATACACCGTAACCTGTGATGTTCTTGACAGTACCCTCGAGTACCTGACCCTTCTCGAGCTTGCCGATGATCTCGCTCTTC
>JAFVVN010000048.1 GCA_017502125.1 Bacteroidales bacterium
TCCCCGGAGCTTTTCGCAGCTTACCACGTCCTTCATCGCCTCCAGAAGCCTAGGCATCCACCGTTCGCTCTTGTAACCTTCTCGCTGTTCGCTTTTCTTTGAATGAATCACAAGAACTTCGTGTTTACACTTGTTCTCATTTACTCGTTGCCTTGAAATTGCAGTCCACAACTCTTCGATTTGACTCTCTATCGTTATCTCTTAAGTTACAGACTATTATTTCTTCTTCTAACTTTACCTCGTTATCTTTTCTCAAACTTGTCAATGAACTTCTCGTTTTTCTCAAACGGGTTGCAAAGGTACGACTTTTTTCTTTACCTGCAAATTTTTCTGCATATTTTTTCATAAATTTTTCGAACTTTTTTCACCACCATACCCCAAACCACTAAGCATCAGGCAATTAGTATTTACAATTGCTAAATGAATTTTTATGATTAAATTTGTCATCCTCTAAGGATAAAAAACATAACACCTATTATATATATATGGAAAACAAGAAGACACAATTGCCGGAGAATGCCCACAGGGAGCTCAAACCGGGCGAGGAGTACCAGCCGCTGCTGTCTCCACAGAAGAACTATCCGGAAGTCACAGTGTGGTCGGTCACACTCGGATTGATCATGACAGTGATATTTTCGGCGGCGGCCGCATATCTCGGACTTAAGGTGGGACAGGTGTTTGAAGCCGCCATACCTATAGCCATAATTGCAGTCGGACTTTCCAGCGGTCTCAAGAGAAAGAACGCACTTGGAGAGAACGTGATGATCCAGTCCATCGGATCATGCTCAGGAGCCATAGTGGCAGGAGCCATATTCACACTTCCGGCACTTTTCATTCTTCAGGACAAATATCCCGAACTGACGGTGAACTTCACAAAGGTGTTCTTCTCGTCACTTCTCGGAGGTATCCTCGGAATCCTTTTCCTGATTCCGTTCAGAAAGTATTTCGTGAAGGAGCAGCACGGAAAGTATCCGTTCCCTGAGGCGACTGCCACAACACAGGTGCTCGTGAGCGGAGAAGGCGGAGGAAAGGGAGCCAAGACCCTCCTGATAAGCGGACTCATCGGAGGTCTCTATGACTTCATCGTGTCCACTTTCGGACTCTGGGGCGAGACTCTGACGACAAAAGTTCTGCCATGGGGCGCAGCCATCGCTGACAAGGCAAAAGTCCTTCTGAAGGTGAACACCGGTTCTGCCGTACTCGGACTGGGATACATCGTCGGACTTAAATATGCGTTCATCATCTGCTGCGGAAGTTTCCTCGTGTGGCTGGTGATAATCCCTCTGATGAACCTCATCTGGGGAGGTCAGGTGATCGACCTGATGAACACAGGAGTGGTACAGACCATCGGAGAAATGTCTCCTGACCAGATATTCAAGGATTATGCGCGACATATCGGAATCGGTGGAATCGCGACCGCCGGAATCATCGGCATAGTGAAGTCTTTCGGAGTCATCAAGTCCGCAGTCGGTCTTGCCGCCAATGAGTTCAGCAGAAAAAAGAGCGGTACAGAGGCTGAGGTCATCAGGACACAGAGAGACCTTTCAATGAAGATTGTGGTCATCGGTATCGTCATCACCCTTCTCGTGGTGTTCGGTTTCTTCGCACTCGGAGTCGTGGACAATGTCTGGCATGCAGTGGTGGGAGTCCTCATCGTGGGAGTGATTGCCTTCCTGTTCACCACAGTGGCAGCCAACGCCATTGCCATCGTAGGCTCCAATCCTGTCAGCGGAATGACACTCATGACCCTCATACTGGCATCTCTGATCATGGTCGCAGTCGGACTCAACGGAACAGCCGGAATGACTGCAGCACTCATAATCGGAGGAGTGGTCTGCACAGCGCTTTCCGTGGCCGGAGCATTCATCACCGACCTGAAGATCGGATACTGGATTGGATCCACACCTCAGAAGCAGGAGAGCTGGAAGTTCCTCGGAACCCTCGTGGCTGCGGCTACAGTGGGTGGAGTGATGCTCGTGCTCAACAAGACATATGGATTCACCGGAGAAGGAGCCCTCGTGGCACCTCAGGCCAATGCGATGGCAGCTGTCATCGAGCCTATGATGAACGGTGGAAACGCGCCTTGGCTTCTCTACGGAATCGGTGCCGTGATCGCACTCGTGCTTACATTCTTCAAGGTGCCTGCACTTCCGTTCGCACTGGGAATGTTCATCCCGATCGACCTCAACATGCCTATGCTCGTGGGCGGAGCCGTTTCATGGTATGTGAGCACACGCAGCAAGGACAGTGCTCTGAATGAGGCAAGAGCCGAGAAGGGCACGCTGATTGCCTCGGGATTCATCGCGGGAGGTGCTCTCATGGGAGTTGTGAGCGCAATCCTGAGATTTGCTGAGGTGGACATGTATATGAAGCCGTCACCTTGGACTGAGCCTGTGGCTATTATTCCTTACACAGCCATCATCATATATATGGTGTACGCTGCGCTTAAGGCAAAAAAGTAACAGATTAAAAACCAGCAGCTTACGCGAAATCGCCTGCGGCAATTGGAGCAGGCGATTCAGTGTAAAAGCTTATAATTCAAGGAGATAATGAACGGAGTATTGAGCGCACTTCTTATGACACTGATTGCCGGAGCCGCGACAGGCTTGGGAGGCGCGCTCGTGCTTTTCAAGAAGAAACTCAGCAGCAACTTCCTGGCAGGAGCTCTGGGAGTCAGTGCCGGAGTCATGATATTCATATCCCTGGCCGAGCTTTTCCCCGAGGCACAGGGGATGATCATTCAGAGCGGACTCAGACACGGAAAGGCTCTTGTACTCCTGGCATTCTTCGTCGGGATGGGGGTCATCACTCTGATAGACTTCGCCATTCCTGAATATGAGAACCCACATGAAGCATCCGGACTTTCCCTGGACACAAAGACGGCAGCGGTGAACGTCATGGAGAATCCCGGCAATGCCGGCATTCTGAAGAGACTGGGCATAATGTCGGCACTGGCTATCGCCGTCCACAACTTCCCTGAGGGAATAGCCACATTCATCGGTGCACTCAATGACCCGGAAATGGGAGTGGGGATCACCTTTGCAATCGCCATACACAACATTCCTGAGGGCATATCGGTGGCCATACCTATATACTATGCAACAAAGAGCAAGGGCAAAGCCCTTCTTCTGGCCACTGTCTCCGGACTGAGCGAGCCTGTGGGAGCGGTCATATGCTATGGACTGACGGAATTGTTCGGAGTGGAGCTTACCGGAAACAGTCCGGCCTTTCCGCTCGTGCTTGCTGCAGTGGCAGGCATCATGATATATATATCGCTGGATGAGCTTCTTCCAACCGCAGAGAAATATGGAAAACATCATGTGGCCATCGCCGGAGTTGTCGGAGGAATGGCCATAATGGGAATCAGTTTACTTATATTATAATATGGAAAATATTTTAGACAGATTTTTGAGATATGTGGCTGTGGACACACAGTCTGACCCGACATCCGAGTCGCAGCCAAGTGCAGCCAAGGAACTTGACCTTCTGAAGATGCTGAAGGATGAACTCGTGGCAATGGGAGTGGAGGCCACTCTCGACGAATACGGATATGTCATGGCATCGATCCCGTCAAACTGCGGGAAGGATGTGCCGGCAATCGGTTTCATAGCTCACGCCGACACTGCACCCGATGCCTCAGGTGCAGATGTGAAACCACAGATCATCGAGAACTATGACGGCGGTGAGATTCCGCTCAAGGGCGTTCCGGGACTGAGCCTCAGACCGGACGAGTTCCCGGAACTGCTGAACTACAAGGGCCAGACCATCATTACCACGGACGGAACGACCCTTCTCGGAGCCGACGACAAGGCTGGTATAGCCGAGATCATGAATGCAGTGCAGTATATCGTCGAGCATCCTGAGTTCAAGCATGGAGACATCAGGATAGGATTCACTCCCGACGAGGAGATCGGACGCGGTGTGGTGAAGTTCGATGTGGAGAAATTCGGAGCAGAATATGCATATACCATGGACGGCGGCCAGATAGGAGAACTCGAATATGAGAATTTCAACGCAGCCGGCGCGACAGTCCGCATCCAGGGATGCAATGTACACCCGGGAACCGCAAAGGGAAAGATGAGGAACGCCATCCTGATCGGAATGGAGCTCAATGCCCTTCTGCCGGTGGAACAGAGGCCGGAATATACCAGCGGATATGAGGGATTCTACCATCTGATCAGCTTCAGCGGAGAAGTGGAGAGTGCAACATTCTCATACATCATCCGCGACCATGACATGGACCTCTACGAGCAGAAGAAGGCATATATGCAGAAATGCGTCGACTTCATCAACGAGAAGTACGGAGCAGGTACAGCTACTGTGGAGATAAAGCACCAGTATTACAACATGCGTAAGCAGGTGGAGCCACACTACCACATTGTGGAGAAGGCTATGAAGGCCATCGAGATGGCAGGCATCACTCCTAAGGTGCAGCCTATCCGCGGAGGTACCGACGGGGCCAACCTCTCATTCATGGGTCTTCCTTGCCCGAACATCTTTGCCGGCGGTCACAACTTCCACGGAAAGATGGAATACCTTCCTCTGCAGAGCATGGAGAAGGCAAGCGAGGTGATTCTGAACATCATCAGCCTTTACTCACAAGGAGAGTAGAAGACTATATCGTGGGCTGAAATATATCTATCCCGCTTCTGTCGTCAGTTCCTTGATTTTTTGGCCTTGGCAGACCTGGCCGCCTTCCTTGCCCTCTGTTTCTCGTACTTCAGACGATATTTTTCGAGTGTGCCTGCATCCCTTTCGATACGACGGGCCTCATCAAGCAGGGCCTTGCGCTTACGCTTGCGTTCCTTTTCAAGACGCTTGGCTTCCTTGGCGGCAAGTTTGTCGGCGTCCCGCTTATCAAGCTCAGCCCAGCGTGCCTCACGCTCATCCTGCTTCTTTTTCTTCCTGGCTTCACGGGCAGCCTTCGCTTCCTGACGCGCCTTCAGTCTGGCTTCCTGTGCTGCCTTTCTGGCCGCTTCCTTCTCAGCAGCCGCCAGCTCTTCCGGAGTCATGGCCGCCACTGCCGCTATGGAATCCGCCACCGCAAGAGAATCGGTCACAGTCCTGATGGAATCCGCGACAGCAAGAGAATCAGCCAGGGCGACTGAAGCAAGAGAATCTGCAAACGCAAGGCTGTCGCGCAGGGCAAGTGAATCTGCCAGCATGAGACTGTCGGCAAGGGCGAGGCTGTCCAGACGGGCACGTTCGGCAGCCTTCTTCTCGGCAATGGCCTGTTCCCTCTGACGTATGACGCGAAGTGAATCACGCACATGGATCTGACGATAGATATCACCTATATAGCCCGGGAAATACTTTTCCGTCTGAATGAATTCCGCACGAGGACGGGCTGAATATGATGTCCTCTGGCTCGGTCTGAGCGAAAGCGGAGTCACTGCATAACGGTCTGCCGGGCGCTTTTCCGGCTGCCAGCTGAATCCTTTCAGTTCAAGATCCTCCTTGGGAAGCTGAACCACTGGATATCCGTCATTCTTTGCTTCCTCAAAATAATATACCCTTTCGAGTTCCCCATCCTTGAAAGTCGCTGAAAGCATCTTTGAGTCTGCCTTATTCACTGTAGCCAGGGCACCGTTCTCCTCAAGGAAGAACAGGGCGTTTGCACCTCCCAGCACGTCAAAGCGTTTCAGTCCTCCCTTCTCATCGAAGTATGCCAGCATCTCTGCACCCTTTATCTGGTCGTAATGGGTGCTGTCCTCCTGAATCGCTATGAAGGCATTGGACATGAGGCTGGCCTTTTCCATTGCTCCGTCTTCCACCACGAGACTGACGCTGTCAGCGGTATACTGGCGGGTTATCTCCTGATATATGATAGGTTCCTTGAACAGACGGGCAAGGGAATCCAGGTCGGAATAAAGCAGGGAGTCGCAGACCACCTGCATGTCCTTCTTATATATCTTCACCTTTCCTATAGCCTCAAGGAAACCGATCTTTGTGGTGTCCGGAGGAGCCACCTCGACAGAGTCTGCCAGAGCCAGTGAATCTGTGACCGTCAGGGAGTCCGTCACTGCAAGGGAATCCGGGAGAGACAGCGAGTCGGTGACTGCAAGGGAATCTATAGTAGCCTGAGAACCAGGCATGGTACTGAGTCCGGAACGCATGAGAGAGTCTCTCAAGGACATGTCCGGAGCCGCTTTTGCACGAGACAGGCTGTCAGGAGGAGCAGCAGTTGCGGCCGGCTTGCGCTGGGCGGGCTTCATGCCCCCAGGTCCGGCACCAGGTCCATTCGCCGGCCCACCGGTCTTCTGGCCGGGAGCACCCTGGGGACGATAGTTCGGGTCGTTCTTGGCAGCTTCCTCAGCAGCCTTCTTCGCCTCTTCAGCCGCCTTCCTTCTGAAGGTTCCCACAGGGTCGACATTCAAGGACTCAAGGCGCTTGGCAGCATCGACGACCACCATCGAATCTATATCACATTTCTTCAGAGTGTAATATATAAGTTTCTCAGCACCAAGATATACCGTATCTATGGAACCGTCAGGATTCTCCGTCTGGGAAATCACTGCAGGCTTTCTTGTCATTGTCACCTTGGCGAGTGAATCCACATATTCCAGACGGCCGGCAAGGCCATAAACATTCCTTGTCGTATCCGAGACCTGGGCGTTGCCCAGCATCTCCACCCCGGACGTGGCCCTGTCGAAATAGAGGCTGTCGCACCATCCTTCCTGATCCTCAGACATCACATGGACCTTGTCGGTGAAGAAGAACAGTTCCCTTCCCCTGTCGTACCAGCCGCTTTCGGAGGAAAGCATATTGTCATCCTTCCACGCATTGGTAGCCCGTCCGAAGGTCGCCAGATTAAGGTCAGACTCATATATAAGGTCACGTGTACGGACAAAGACGGAGTCCGTGAACATGTTTACATCATTCTCAAAAGTGAAGATCTTCACCTTCGAGTCATATGTTCCGTTTCGGCTCTCGATGATCTGACCGTCCTTGTCACGCATGGCACCTCCGTTCATGAAGACTGCCACCGAATCCTTCGTGTTATAGTCAAGATGGCGGGTTCTGAGAGTATTGTGGTCCTTGTCCACAAGCTGGACCAGAGTTCCACGGAACTGAGCCAGGTCATTATCAATAAGATACGTAAGCTTTTCGCTGGTCAGCACTGTCTCCTCCTGAAGGATGCTGACATCTCCCCAGGCATCTATTATCCTTGTCTCGACATTCCACAGCGCCGTATCACAAAGGAGATAAGTGTTGTTGTGAAGAAAACGTGCCGGACCTATGACCTTCCTGTAGCTTGCCCCCTCGATGTCCACCATCTGTGCGGACTGTGCGCTTATGAGCACGACAAGGCTGTCCTGCTCCTCCTGCTGCTGGGCAAAAAGCGGAAGGCCCGCCATCAGGGCGAGCATAACCATATATATTTTCTTCAGAAACCGCATCAGGATTACTCTTTCTTACGGAATTTGTCAGACCAGCCGTCACGTTCGAACACGCAGTCCTGGAAAAGCGGGTCTATGACGATATATGTCGTCTTGATCTTGGAGTCTATGAACTCGTCTATGGCCTCCATGGCCTTCTTCTGAGTGGCCTCATCCAGAAGGAGGGTGTAGTCATGCTGGAATGACGCCGGATGAGCCGGGATGATCTTGTCCACCTTCACGATCTTATATACCAGATTTCCGTCACGTCCCTCGTTGTCAAGGGACTCGATAGGCTCGGATATCTCTCCTTCCTTCAGGTCACGGATGGCCGCATAGTCCTGGGGCTTGAGCTGATCGATCTCAAAATAAGAAGAGCCTGTCATCGGGTCCGCCATCTGGCCTCCGTTTGTCCTTGTAGCGGGGTCCTCCGAGTAGAATCTCGCCGCAAGCTCGAATGTGAGAGCCTCATTGGCAAGCTCGGTCCTGAGACTGTCCAGAAGCTTGAAACCCTTCTCACGGTCTTCAGATGTATATTCAGGCTTGAGAAGGATATGGCGGGCATTGAACATGTCACCCTTCTTCTCCAGCACCTCTATTATATGGAAGCCGTCCGGAGTCTCCACTATCTGCGAAACGACACCCGGCTTGAGAGCCATGGCAGCATCCGAGAATGCCGGCCAGAAGATTGACTTTGAAGCCATTCCAAGCTCTCCTCCCTTCCTTGCACTTCCGGGATCCTGGGAATATATACGTGCAAGAGTCGAGAACTTCTCGCCATTGATGATACGCTCACGGATGGCAAGAAGACGCTCCTTCACGGCAAGATTGGCTGCTTCCCGGTCCGGATATACGCAGATCTGGCTGAGCTGGTATTTGATAGGGACCATAGGCAGGTCATCAGGATCCGTCTCGTCCATATATTTCTGTACATCATAGGGAGTCAGTTCAGGAACCTTCTTTGTGATCTCCTGCTGCATCTGCTGCGTAAGAGTCTGATCTTCAATTGCCTGTCTCCACTCCTGACGCAGCTTGTGGACCGACTTCCCGAAGTATTTCTCCACCTCGTCGTCTCCTCCGAGCGAGGTCCTCACCTGGTCCATACGCTGGCTGAGCTGGCTCTCCACCATGTCGGTGTTCACCTCAAGGGAGTCAAGCCTTGACTGCATGAGGAAAAGCTTGGATGACATCATGGATTCCAGAATCTCACAACGTCCGCTCTTGTCCGACATCATTCCATAAGCCCTCATCATCTGCACCTCCTCCTCGAGCTGCGAGATCATGACCACCTCATTACCGACAACGGCTATGGTCTTGTCTATGATTCCGTCAGGATATTTCTGGGCTGAGACTGCAAAAGAAACTGCAGCAAAGGCCATCACAGCCACACCCTTGAAGATATGCCTCATATTCTAATAGATTACAAATTTTCCGTTTTCGCGCGCGTCGTTCAGCAAATCCTGTTCCAAAGTAGAGATCAGAGCCTGCTTTCTTGCACTTATAATAATATCCCTAATCGAAGGTGCGCTGTATTCCAATGGAGCCACTTCGCCCTTCTGCATTATGGCCGGGACATATGCCATTCTTGCCACTCCCAGGGTGTCCACATGATCGATCCACCTGTTCTTCATCTGCCCGAGCATGATGGTGTAGTCCATTGAAAATTCGCGGGCCAGAGTCGCCACATCAATCCACTGGTCTGACCATGTCGCATATTTCAGGGCAGCCGAATATGCCAGGCTGTCTGCCTCCACCAGATCCTCGACCTCGTCTGAAGACATCCTTTTGCGTATCTGGTCCTTGGCCGGAGAATCATCCGAGATGCTGAGGAACCTTGCCTTGACCAGAGGGCGGTTCAGGACGAACTTGTCCTGATGGGCGTTGTAGTATTCCTCCACCTTATCATCGGAAACAGCCGTATCCAGCCTCTCATTGACATAAAGCTGCTCGTAGCGATACTTCAGAAGGGATTTCCTATAGTCTTCCAGTTCCTTCGTGACATCCTTCTCGGATTTGGAAAGCTGCTGCTCCGCTATGCTCAGATAGACCAGGTCAGTCGCCCAGGCATTGATATACTGCTTGGCCAGATATGTGCTGTCCTCGGCAGATATCCCCTTCGGGATAACCTTGTCCAGATCGCTCCTGTAAAGCTTTTCGGAGCCGGCTTCTGCAATGACCTCGCCACCTCTGAGAAACGATGAAATCGCCCTGCACGACGAAACTGCCGGCAGGACGATCAATATTGCTGCTATGATACCCAGCTGTCCCCTCATTATCTTGAATAGTTCGGAGCCTCGCGGGTGATTGTCACATCGTGCGGATGTCCTTCGAGATATCCTGCATTGGTGATGCGTACGAACTTGGCATCGCGGAGTTTCTCTATGTTCGGTGCACCGACATATCCCATACCTGCGCGGAGACCGCCTACGAGCTGGTACACGACCTCGTTGAGAGTTCCCTTGTAAGGCACCTGAGCCACGATTCCCTCCGGAACGAGCTTCTTGATATCCTCTTCCATATCCTGGAAATAGCGGTCCTTCGAACCCTGCTGCATTGCCTCAAGCGAGCCCATGCCGCGATATGACTTGTATTTACGTCCGTTCAGGATGATGGTCTCTCCCGGAGATTCCTCGACACCAGCGAAGAGCGAGCCGGCCATGATTGTGCTCGCACCTGCGGCAAGAGCCTTCACGACATCACCCGAGTAGCGGATACCTCCGTCTGCAATCACAGGAACACCAGTGCCCTTGAGTGCCTCGGAAGCCATCATCACTGCCGAAAGCTGAGGCATTCCGACTCCTGCGATGACACGGGTCGTACATATTGAACCTGGTCCGATACCGACCTTCACTGCACTCACACCTGCATCTGCGAGGGCTTTTGCTCCCTCTGCCGTAGCCACGTTACCTGCAACTATCTGCACGTCAGGAAGCGCATCGCATGCACTCTTTATCACATTGAGCACGCCCTGGGAGTGACCGTGTGCCGTATCCACGACAACAGCATCTGCACCGGCGCTCACGAGCATCTCTATCCTCTCTATGGTGTCCGACTTCACACCCACGGCAGCTGCCACGAGAAGGCGGCCCTTGCTGTCCTTCGATGCGATTGGGTTGTCCTTGATCTTCATCAGGTCCTTGTATGTGATCAGACCGACGAGCTTGCCGTCAGCATCCACCACAGGGAGCTTCTCGATCTTATACTGACGAAGGATGTCGGTGGCATCAGGAAGGCTGATTCCCTTCTGTGCAGTCACAAGATTCTCCTTTGTCATGATTTCCGACACAGGCATCTTCGGATCCCTCTGGAAACGGAGGTCACGGTTTGTCACGATTCCCACGAGGAAGCCGTTGTCATCCACGACAGGAATTCCTCCGATATGGTGCTGGGCCATCATTCCGAGCACCTGTCCCACAGTCGCGTCCGGGTGGATGGTGATCGGGTCATAGATCATACCGTTCTCGGCCCTCTTCACACGACGCACCTGGTTCATCTGCTCCTCGATGGTCATATTCTTGTGAATGACACCGATACCGCCGGCACGAGCCATCGCGATTGCGAGCTCTGCCTCTGTCACTGTGTCCATTGCGGCAGAAACGATAGGGGTCTGAAGAGTGATGTCTCTTGTGAACTTTGTCGATACGTCAACAGTTCTAGGAAGAACCTCAGAATGTGCCGGAATCAGCAAAACGTCGTCGAAGGTCAGTCCTTCAATGATCGGAGAATTGGTAAATGTCTGCATCTGTATGAAGCTGTTAAATTATATCCGTATAAAATTGGGCAAATGTAATCATTTTTTCTCATATCCACAAACCGGGCTTTTAGTGACACAGTCCAACCGCTCAAACAAGGCCAGTCGGTAGCCTATGGTACACGCACGCAGAAAGGTGCGGACCGGAATGTGGCGGGGCCGCACGCAGAGAGAGGTGCAGACCGGAATGTGGCGGGGCGGCATACAGAGACCCCGTGGCACACAACACAATGATTATCAGCTTCTTCCCTGGTTCGGCTCGCTGTCCACGCCATGCGAGCCAATCATACTAACACGATGGCTACCAACAAGTTGCGGATCACGCAGCTCCGGGCTTACTTTTACGAATGTAGAGGTTATGTAACAGAACGAGGATAAAAAAAAGAAAAATGTGGCGAAAATATTTTTTATTCTTGCAATCTTGTGGAAAATTCTTCTATATTATATATGAGGACGTGACGCATAAATATTTGAGCATCAGAGAGTTAACACCATCGGCTCGCATGGCGCGGACAGCGAACCAAACCATGAAAAGGGTTGACAACCAGGCAATTACGAGTCACAGGGTCACATCCACAGATGCAGGAAAAGTCAGAGAAGACGACCCTGCCAGGTGGCACGGGATTCAAGGCGCTGTTCCAGGAGACGGAGCAGCTCGACGTTACGGATCAGCCCCCAGGGAGTCTCGTTCACGAAACGCGGGGGCACCTCGCCGACGAAACGCTCGATGAACAGGTCAGGGCGGAGACGCTCAAGCATGTCCACAAAGAAATCCAGATACTCCTCCAGGGAAAATCTCACAAAATCCTCAGGACATTCCGAATATTCCCTTTCCATGCGTGTACCCTTCACTATCTGCAGCTGATGGAACTTGACCGAACGCAGGGGAAGGGAGTTTATGAGCGCACAGCTGTCCAGCATCATCTGTACAGTTTCACCAGGGAGGCCGAGAATGAAATGGGCCCCCACATCCAGACCGCGCCCGGCAGTCATGCATATGGCTCTGCGGGCCGTCTCGAAATCGTGTCCACGATTGATGCGGAGCAGAGTCCGGTCATAGCATGATTCCACACCGTATTCCACTATGACTATCGGCGCCGTGCGAACCTCGGATGCGACTGTACGGGACCACTCGTGAAGGACCTTCCCCTGGGAGAGGGCAGCCAGGTAATCCAGTTTTTCCTCGTCCACGCAGTCCGGTCTGGTACCTATCACTATGCCGACCACATCCGGGTGGTCCAGGGCCTCCTCATAGAGTTCACGGAGTCGGGACAATGGTGCGTATGTATTTGAGAATGACTGGAAATATGCAAGGTAATGCTCGGTGGTCCTGTAGCGGACCTTGTGAAACTCGATACCCTCATCCATCTGCTGACGGAGAGACTTTCCGGCAGTGCTGTAGGCCGGATGGAAGGCGGCGTTGTCACAATAGGTGCAGCCTCCCCTCCCCACCTTGCCGTCACGGTTGGGACAGGTGAAGCCTGCGTCCAGAACGATTTTCTGAAGACGCTCGCCGTATCTGCGCCTGAAATATCCCACGAAGGAATTGTATCTTTTCCCGTCCGGGAAGGCATATTTCTCGAAATCATGTGACATAGGGTGCAAAATTAGTCATATTTTTTATATTTTTGTAAAAGGATGCGTGGAGCACAAAGCACTAATAATCATACGATTAACCGTTTGGCTCGCATGGCACGGACAGCGAGCCAGACATGTAAGATATTGAAAATCAAAGATATATAATACACAATGAAACTGCTTTTGACGATAATATTGATGGCTGCGATGTCGGGCCATGTCGGTCAGGATACGGACTCCGGGCCTGGTGCACAGAAGAGGATGGCGGTGGTGGAGACATCCACATGCTACATGAGGCTGATGCCGGACTATGAGTCGGCGCTTGAGACACAGGAACTGATGGGAACTGTGGTGGAGATAGTCGGCGAAAAGGGCTACTGGAGGGAGATTGTTTCACCTCAGCCATACAAGGCATGGACGACTGAGAAGACTCTTGTGGAGATGACGCAGGAGCAGGTGACGGAATATGAAAAGGCCCCGAAATATATGTTCACAGGACTTTACGGTCACATATACAGTGAGCCGTCAGACAAGGCGCAGACCATATGCGACCTCGTGGGAGGAGATGTGATGAGGGTTGTCATGCAGGGAACCGGGAGGTCCGGAGAACGGGCCGTGGTGAAGGGGAAATGGGTGAAGGTGATGCTGCCGTCGGGAAAGACCGGATGGACTTACGGAAAAGATGTCAGAGTGCTCGGAGACCGCATCAGCATCCGCAAGGGAGAGCCTTCAGAGGGGCTTATCGATGATGGGAAGATCGAGAATGTGATCCGGGATGCCATGAGTCTTCTGGGAGTTCCCTACTTATGGGGAGGAATGTCTTCCAAAGGTGTCGACTGCAGCGGTCTTGTGCGTATAAGCTTCCTCATGAACGACGTACTCCTGCCCAGAAATGCATCACAGCAGGTGTTCTGCGGTCAGGAGATCGAGGTAGCGCGCCCGGACATCAGGGAAAGACCGGAAGCTGAGGTGAGGGAGACCTACGACAGAGAGACAGCCCTGGATGCCATCAGGAATCTCCGTCGTGGCGACCTCGTGTTCTTCGGCAACACACAGACGGGAAGGATAACTCATGTGGGGCTGTATCTGGGAGACGGCATCATGATCCATGCCTCTCATCTGGTCCGCATAAACTCCCTTGTCCCCGGTGAGGAAAATTACTATGAGAACGCACACAGACTCATAAAGGCCTGCCGCCTGAGCTATTGACAAGACCAACTTTTTCAACAATCAGTGCGGTTTTCAGTAAAATAATCCTATCTTTGCCACGTTATAACAATTTTTAATACGTATTTATCATGAATCTTAGAGTTTTCAAGAAAGACATCGAGTTCTTCATCGGCGAGTTCATCGAGGACTGTGAACTTTTCGTAATCCTCAATCCTCACAAGGACGCTGAGAAGATTGACGAGATAGTTGAGGAAGCTGTTGACCTCTACAATGACCTCAAGCAGAAGGCCGCTCATCCGGAGGGAAACAAGAAGGCATACTACACAGGCCTCATCAAGGCAATGTTCGAGAAGCTCGACGAGCTCTCAGAGAAACTGAGCGCAGTGGTTTCCGCAGAAGCATAATCCTTGAATGTCTTCCAGAGACAGAACGTCCGGACCTCGAAGTGGGGTTCGGACGATTTTTTTGCTATTTTTGTGGAAGAATGAAAGACATGAGACATATAGCGAATATATTTTCCGTTCTTCTGACCGTTCTCACAGCGGCATCAGGAGAAATTTTCGGACAGGATATGGGCACGGGAGGTCTGCAGGAGGCCGCCGAGGCCATTGCTGCTGACCAGACATTCGGACATGCCTATGTGGGGATATGCGTGATGGACGACAGCGGCAGGGTTCTGGCTCAGGTGAATGCAGACAGGATGATGGTTCCTGCATCAAACATGAAACTGCTCACGACAGGGGCGGCCCTGCATATGCTCGGACCATCATACAGGTTCGAGACCACACTGGCACATGACGGGATTGTGGAGGACGGGGTCCTCAAGGGCAACCTTCACATAATAGGAGGCGGAGACCCGCTGTTCGGGTCCAAGGACAGCATAGCCGTGCCACTGGAAAGGACTTTCGCGCTCTGGGAAAAGATGATTCGTGAAGCTGGGATAAAACGGATCGAGGGACATATAATCGGAGACGGACGCTCGCTGGACGGGATGATGGAGGAGCCCACATGGCTATGGAACGACATAGGAACATATTACGGAGCCGGAGTCAGCGGTCTCACCTTCTATGAGAACATGCAGTCGTTCAGCGTGTCAGCCGGCCCTGAGGTCGGAGCACCTGTAAACATAAGGCCATATTATCCTGAGTGCCCATGGATGGACTTCAGATATGCATGCAGCACGGGAAAGGCCGGCACGGGAGACCTCCTCTATATGTACACGTCCGACCTTGCTCCGGTAGCGGAGATCCGCGGGACCTTCGGGGTGGACCGGGCGGCAAAGCGGGTGGACTGTGCGAACAAGTATCCGGAATATACCTGTGCGAGATACTTCGAGAACTATCTCAGGAGGAAGGGAATGCCATGCAGCGGCGGGGCGGCTGACTATAAGCTGATTACAGGATGGATGACAGAGGAGGCCGGATGTGCGGGTCTCGGGAACGGAACGGGCGGCGGGACTGGAACTGACGGTGGGAAGACATTGATAGGCTCCACTCTGTCCCCTACCCTTGACAGGATCGTATTCGAGACCAATCATGCCAGCAACAACGTGTTTGCAGAAACTCTGTTCCGCACGCTCGGGAAGACTCTGCACGAGAGTGCATGCTATGATTCTTCATATGTCGCATTGAACGATGCCTTTGCGGAACTTGGAGTATCGACGGGCAGCGGGATCAAGGTGCAGGACGGAAGCGGGCTGTCGCGTCAGAATCTTGTATCGCCGGAATTCCTTTGCAGATTCCTGCATGCGATGAGCCTCTCGCCTGCCTTCGGGGACTTCCTTGAAAGTCTCCCGTCACCGGGCTTCAACGGCACGCTGGAATATAACATGAAAGGACAGCCGGAAGCGCTCAGACGCCGGATAAAGGTCAAGAGCGGTTCGATGAACGGGGTGCGCTGCTACTCGGGATACATACTCCCGTCGTCCTCAGGGAACCTCTCCTGCGAAAACGGCCTTCCGGAAGGAACCCTGATAATCTCTATAATGACAAACAACTGCACCTCCCCGAACTGGAAGGTGCGCCCTCTGCTGGACCGCTTCATGGCGGCATTGGCTCATGACAATCAGATGCTATGACACACAGAGATGACAGATAAGGAAAGCAGAGTTTCAGGCGATTTGGTGACTGATGGTCAATATATATAGGTTCTTTAGGTATGACATCGGATAATAATTTAAATTTACATTAATATGGCGACAGGAAAGACAAAGACGGTCTGGTTCTGCAAGGAATGCGGGAATGAGAGCCCAAAGTGGATGGGAAGGTGTCCGGCATGCGGAGAGTGGAACACTATGGTGGAGGAGACGGTGGCTACCGGGAAGAAGACGGCAGGCGTGCAGTCGGTGAGCGTGCCGGGGTCGTCGCAGAAGCCTATGCCTCTGTCACAGATCGACTCCTCACACGAGCAGAGGATATCGCTCAACAACGGTGAGGTGGACAGGATTCTCGGAGGGGGTCTTGTGGAGGGGTCTCTTGTGCTGATCGGAGGAGAGCCGGGAATCGGAAAATCCACATTGTCGCTGCAGATTCCGCTTCATTGCCCTCATCTGAAGACATTGTATGTGACCGGTGAGGAAAGTGCCAAGCAGGTGAAGCTGCGTGCAGCGCGTATCGGAGGCGATGACTCGGGATGCATGATATACAGCGAGACCCTGATGGAGAACATAATCGCGGAGGCCCGTGCCATGATGCCTGACCTGATGGTGGTCGACTCGGTCCAGACCATGTTCTCCCAGAACGTGGAGTCGTCGCCGGGCTCTGTGACTCAGATCAAGGAGACGGCAGCCATGCTTCTGCGTTTCGCCAAGGAGACCGGAGTGCCGGTGATTCTGATAGGGCATATAACCAAGGAGGGCAGCATTGCCGGACCGAAGATCCTGGAGCATATCGTGGATGTGGTCCTTCAGTTCGAGGGTGACAACAGAGGCACATACAGACTGCTCAGAAGCATCAAGAACCGTTTCGGGTCCACATCAGAGCTGGCGGTATTCGAAATGACAGGCAAGGGACTGCGCGAGGTGAGCAATCCTTCAGAGATGCTGATCCCGATGCATGAGGAGGGACTGAGCGGGGTGGCTGTCAGCGCAATGCTGGACGGCACGAGACCATTCCTTATCGAGGTTCAGTCACTGGTGAGCACAGCTGCCTACGGAACTCCTCAGAGAAGTGCGACGGGCTTCGACGTCAGACGTCTGAACATGCTCCTGGCCGTGCTCGAGAAGAGGGCCGGATTCAAGCTCAGCGTGAAGGACGTTTTCCTCAACATGGCGGGAGGACTCAAGGTGAGCGACCCGGCATGCGACCTGGCTGTGATCAGTGCCGTACTCTCGTCCAATTTCGATTTCGCGATCCCCTCTGATGTGTGCTTCGCAGGAGAGATCGGCCTCAGCGGCGAGATCCGTCCGGTCGCCCAGACTGACAGACGTATCATCGAGGCAGCAAGACTGGGATTCAGAAAGATATATGTGTCGAGCTTCAGCAGTCTGGAAGGCATCTCCGGAGAACTGGCCAAGCTCAAAGGCAAGTCACAGGGGGCAGGCATCGAAATAGTCAAGGTGGCTGATGTGCCTTCGCTTTGCAGGACCTTGTTCAAATAGAACAGGCGGCTAAGGCAGGCCTGCGATGATTGGACGGGGAAGATCGGGACGGGGAAGGCTAGACGAGGATGACTGGTCGGTGTGGACTGAACGGGAAGATCGGTCGGCGAAGATTGGTCAGTGAAGATTGGGACGGTGAGGACTGGACGGTATGGACCGGGCGGTATGGACCGACGCGAAAATATGGAAAAAGTGTTCCAGGTACCCCGAAAAAGAGGGTGCCTGGAACACTTTTATAGGGAAGACGTCGCCGGATTATTTCTGGCAGCAGTCTGTTGCGGTGCTGTCACACTGCTTGCAGCACTCGTCCTGCTTGTCGCAGCCTGCACACTTCGTAGAGTCGCAGCACTCCTTCTGGCAATCGTCTTTCTTATCGCAATCAGCACAGCACTCTGTGGCTGCCTTCTCAGCATTCTTTGAATTGTTGCAGCAGCTGCATGAAGCTGCAGCGAACATAGCGGCTACTATAGCCATTGTCATAAATACCTTCTTCATGATCATCTCGTTTAATGGTTTGACTTCATTTCTGAGACGAATATATTGATTTAAATTTATAATCCAAAGGATTTTCGAAAGTTTTTGCATTAGAACCCCCTATTCTTCAAGAAGTTACAAATTACTAATAATAAAACTTTCGCAGTCAGGAGCAGCAATTCATATGCAATTCCGAAAAATATATTTCAAAATGAAAGCAGAATTCGTGAAATCATACAAAGAAAAAACATCACAACTTCGGAAGACCATAGGCCGTGACACACAAAGCGCTGGCTATCAACACCTTCAGCATATCTGCTCGCTGTCGTCGCCATGCGAGGCAAACCATACAAACCACTATAAATCAATCAGTTCCGTGCCACGACATTTCATCAAGACTACCTGTCCAGCTCGAAAACTTCCATGCTGTGGATTCTGCCGTCCTCGATCTTGAAGCGAAGGGCTGTGCGGACCACGTGGAATCCCTGAATGCCGGCAGCTCCGGGGTTGATTACCAGCATGTCACGCTTGGGATCGCGCACAACTTTCAGAATATGGGAATGGCCACAGACGAAGATATCCGGATGATAACGGTCGATCAGTTCGCGGGCACGGGAATCATAACGGCCTGGGTAGCCCCCGATGTGGGTCATCAGGATCTTCATCCCTTCACATTCGAAGAAACGGTGAAGTGGATGGATATATCGCAGAGAATGATTGTCGCAGTTGCCGGCCACACCCACCAGGGGCTTGAACCCAGCAATCTGCGCGGCCAGTTCCATGCCTCCGCCGAAGTCCCCCGCATGCCAGATTTCATCCACCGGGGCGAAGAATTCGCGGAAAGGGGCATCGAAGACCCCATGAGTATCTGAAATGAGACCTATATACATGCGTCAGAGCTTTATAAATATCTTTTTTCTATAAAGGAATATTGCCACCATAAGATGAGGGATGAGATATATCACTGCGAAGAGAAGGGACATATATTCATCCGTTCCGAAGATACGGGTGTAGTCCCAGCCTGTATATACCCATATTATCTTCATCACGAGTCCTGAAATCACAAAAATCGCCAAGGCATTCATTCCCAAGGCTTTAAACGGATAGAAGAATTTCTCGTATCCCTTGACATCGATCACATATATGAGGAATGCCAGGACAAACATGGCCCAGCCTGCCGTGTAGAACACATAGGAGACAGACCACAGAGGCTTGCAAATGGGCATCCATATGCTGAGAATCAGGCCGGACAGCAACGAAAGTGCGGAAAGACAGAATATTCCGGCTGACAGGTCTGCGCCTGACTTTGTTTCATTCGGGATCCCGTGCGGTTCCGCCTGCCCGTGAGAAGAAGATGAGCTGCGGATCATCAGACCTATAAGATATCCCAGAAGGACAGTGCATGTGCCGGTGAGCGTTCCCCAAAGCCCTTCCGGATCGAACGGGATTCCATAGCCCTGATATATATGCCTTTCACCGAAAATGGCCAGGTCCACCTTGCGGGCAAAGTTTCCTTCAAGAGAGAATATGCCTTCTGGACCGGCAAACAGAATCATTCCTGCCATATAAATGACAGACAGGACCACGATGGCGACACCTATCCTCTTTGGTTTCTGGAGCCAGAGCACCAGTATGGAACCAAGGATGTAACACATTGCTATTCTGGGGAGTACACCCAAAAGGCGCAAGTCCCTGAGCCATTCCGTCCAGTTCTGGAGGAGGGTCAGGTCCGGATTCATTTGCGTAGGATAGAATGGAAAGGCTGTGAGAGCGAGACCGACAAGGTACAGGAGCACTCCTCTCCTGAACACCTTACGGACTGCTGGCGCTGTGATGGAAGTGTATCCGGCCAAAGCAAAGGCCATGGAGGTGCCGACACAGAAAAGAAAGAACGGGAAGACCAGGTCGCATGGAGTGCACCCGTCCCAGGCTGCATGTCTCAGGAACGGGAATATCCTGCTCCATGAGCCAGGGTTGTTCACTATTATCATCAGAGCCACGGTCAGTCCTCTCAGGACATCCAGTGAAACATATCTTTTCTGCATAATGTCTATATTCTTTCCTGCCTGCCGACATTTCACGGCAGACCATTGTTAGAGAGGTCAAAGTTAGTAAATTTAGACTTTTGAGGAGAGAATTTTCAAAACAACTGCTATATTCGCGAAATAATTTTTCTGGTATATGGAACTATTTTACTCACGAGATATTGACGGGGGAATATGCAGGCTGGACAAGGATGAGTCCGGACATTGCGTGAAGGTGCTCAGACACCGCGCCGGAGACGAGATTTCGGTGATTGACGGATGCGGCACCATGTATCGCTGCAGAATCACGTCCGACAGTCCCAAGGGGGTGGAAGCCATGGTCGTTGAGGAGACTCCGGACTGGGGCGGACATCCGTACAGACTTCATATGGCGGTGTGCCCGACCAAGAACAACGACCGATATGAGTGGTTCGTGGAAAAGGCATGCGAGATGGGACTGGATGAGGTTTCTCCTGTGATCGGCGAGCACTCTGAGAGGCGCGTATTCAAGACAGCCAGGGTGGAGAAGATTCTTGTGAGCGCAGCCAAACAGTCGCTGAAGGGAGCTGTGCCTGTGGCCCATGAGCCGGTGTCCGTCAAGGAGTTCATTGAGGGGGTGGCTGGCAGTGGGGCTGGCGGGGACGGAGCCGGGGCTGGCGGAAATGGAGCCGGCGGACCGCTGAAACTGATTGCTTATTGCTTTGAGGATGAAAGAGTTCCACGCAGAAGCATCAAAGAGGTCCTTGGCGGATATGAGGGAAGGGATATCATAGTCCTGATCGGTCCGGAGGGCGATTTCTCAAGGACTGAGGCCGAACTGGCCATTCAGAACGGTTTCATTCCTGTGCATCTGGGCGATTCGCGCCTGAGAACGGAAACTGCGGCCCTCACCGCCGTCGCAGCAGCCTATTTCAGATATATGGAACAATAGTCGTGATTCATAACACGCTATATATCACCACTTTAACCCATACTGCTCGCATGGCAGAGACAGCGAGCAGTATGGGTTAAAAGGTTTATTTTCAAGCGATTACAAAGCAGCTATTTCCGGATGATTTCGATGCTGTAGTCCAGACCGACCTTGATTATGGATGAGGACTGGCCTGTCGAGCCGTGTTCCAGGGACGGATCCACGATGTGGTCCACGGCCGAACGCACCTCATCAGATATGTCCGCATAGCGCTTCGGGGTGGGTTCACCGGAGACATTGGCCGAGGTGGACACGAGAGGACGGCCGAGCTTATAGACAAGCTGCTGGCAGAAGTCCATCATCGGAATGCGGATACCCACAGTGCCGTCTTCTGCCACTGTATTGAAAGCCAACGCATTGCGGTCCGGCTTCGGGAAATTCACAACTCCACCGTCAGTTTCAGGAGAGGATGGGGTCGGACGAAGGCCGGTGACTGCACCAGGATATATGATGGTCATAGGTTTGTCGTTGACGTCCACAAGCTGGACGGCCATTTCCGGAATCTCCTTCACATATCGGGCGATCATATCCATGTCAGAAGCCAGCAGAATAAGCGACTTACTGTCCTCTCTGCGCTTGATTTCATATATTCTGGCTACTGCCTCCGGATTGGTGGCGTCACATCCGATTCCCCAGACGGTGTCTGTCGGATAGAGGATCACTCCGCCGGCACGGAGGGTTTCGAGGGCTTTTTGAATGGCTTGCTGCATATATTTCAGTTTATTGTTTTATATATATCCACCCGCTTCGACCTGTCGATGTTCCAGGAGGGTATGCTCGAACCATGTGACAGAGGACACACCTCACTCGGTCTGGGCATGGGACAGTTATATTCCAATCTCTGCAACCACAGGATAATGGTCGGAGAGGGGCTGACGTGGTGTCCGGTGAGTGACCGGGGTATATGAACCGGGACAGAGGATATAGTCTATCCTGAGCATAGGCCACATAGCTGCGAAAGTAGCTCCGAATCCATTGCCGGCCTTAACGAAGGTATCCTTGCGGTCACGGGTCATGCGGTAGTATGTGTATGACATCGGATTATCATTGAAGTCTCCACATACGAAGGTTTCAAGCGGGCACTGCTCGATGTGAGAGAAGACCTTGTCCACCTGGATCGGACGACGTTTGATGGAACGTTTCATCTTATCTCCCGTGTCCGATATCACAGTGGAGTCGCGCTGGACCAGAGCACGCATCACACCTGACATGGACACATTGTAACTCTCAAAATGACAGTTATATACGCGAAACTCTCGTCCTGCATATCCGTAGTCCGTATATATCGCAAGATTGGTGCTTCCGTCGAACTTGATCTTCCCTTTTCCGGTCACTGGCATACGGCTGAGAGTGACATTGCCGAAGGCTCCATCATTGGTCGGAAACATGTAATACTCAGCATTATATCCCTTCATGTGCTCGTCTATGTAGGACTTCACCCTATGGGCATCAGGAGCATGAAACTCCTGCAGGCATATTATGTCAGCATCCTGCGATTTGAGAAAGCCGAACACAGAATCCGCACATTCAGCCCTGCTGTCAATTCCAGCCTTCTCGTCATGAAGGGAGAAACGCCCCACATTATATGATATCACCTTCAGCTGTGTCCCTACAGTCCCTGCACGCTCCAGACGTTCCTCCTCGGTGTCCACCCTGACATATCTTCCTACAAAGAAAAAGGATGGAAGAAGAGCCAGAAGAGGAATGATGAAGGACTTGGACATGCGCTTCATGGCCCATATGAGCAATATCAGATTGGCTAGTGAGAGCGGAATATAAAGGAGGCCTGCAAGAGAGAGGATCCAGACCTTTGCCGGGTTGACGAGTATGGAAAGGTAGGACAGGATCAGAAGTCCTGCCACGATGCTCATCAAAAGGCGCGATGTGAGTCCGAATATCTTGTTCCTTGCCATTGTCCTCAGTCTCCGGGGGCATTAATAATTGCTGTACAGTCTCCGTTTCTTCTTCCAGTACATCATCAGGATGAATCCGAAGATGAGACCTCCAAGATGTGCAAAATGAGCGATTCCGCCACCGGTTCCGGTCACTCCCGTGAAGAGCTCGATTGCCGCGAATATCAGGACGAACCACTTGGCTTTCATCGATATAGGAGGGAACACAAGGCTCATCACGGCATCCGGGTACAGCATTGCATATCCCATGAGAAGACCGTATATAGCTCCCGACGCTCCGACTGTAGGAGTCATCTTGAGGGCGTGGATGGAGGTCTGGGCTGCAACCGAGCCCTCCGCCGCCTGAGACATCCAGTGAGTCATCTGGAGCCATTCAACTCCCGTGTGCACCGCAGCCGCTCCTAATCCTGTCACGAAATAGAATATAAGGAATTTCTTCATTCCCCAGACACGTTCAAGAACGCTTCCGAAGATGAAGAGGGTGTACATATTGAAGAACAGATGCCAGAAACCTCCATGCATGAACATATGCGTGAGGGGCTGCCACCAGTGAAAGAACGGCGAAGTCGGGTAGAACAGGGCGAAGTTCTCATACATGAAGTTTCCCTTGAGAGAAGTCACAAGGTAGACCAGCACATTGATGATTATTATGTTCTTGACGGCTGTCGGCACATTGCTCATGAAGCCTCGACGACTCCCGCCACCGTTGTCATAGTAGTAATAACTCATTATTATTCAAAAGTTTCATTATTAAACACAGTCCGCCGCCACAGGTTTCATGCTGCATCAGAACCGTTTATCCAGTTCTCCCATAGGGATGATGGAGATGATCCTGCGACCGTTTCCGGTATATTCTGCGTTACCGCAGGCGAACAGCTGGTCAATCAACCTCTGTGCCTCTGCCGGATTTGAGACAGAATCGCCGCTCAGAGAACCCAGACGGGCAAATTTTGCTGCCATATTGGCAGTCATCATCTCCTCCAATGCACCATGGTCCTCTGCAAGAATCAGGAGCAGGTCGCCTATCATGGTCTGCACCTTGCCGGCCTCTGCACTATAACCTTCAGGCACCCCGTTCACCACTATCGTATCCGTTCCGAAAGGCGCGATGTCAAAGCCCAGAGAGGCGAGCAGCTGCGAATGTTCCTCGATAATACACATATTCTCCACTCCCACCCTTACACTGACAGGAAAGAGGGCGGTCTGCGTCACATGGGCGTTTCTCGACATGGCATCAAGGAAACGGTCATACATTATGCGCTCCATGGCCCTGTGCACATTTATGACCATCAGACCACTCTGTGCAGGAGTCAGGATATATTTACCTTGGAGTACCATCAGCGATTTGGACGGGGTCAGCTTGTCCTCAAAGAGCTTGCCATAGTCGTCACGCCGGTCTATGAAACGGGAGGTTCCATAACCTGCTCCCCCATATGACGGACTGTTCATGCCGGCATCGAATCCGTTTCCGGCCTCTGACCAGTCTTCCGGAAATACGGACGGCTGCCTTGGACCCGACGGAGCTTCCGGCCTGCCTCCGAACGAGGCCGGCGCCATATCTCCTCCGAATGCACTTCCTCCGAACTGGGCTGGTGAAGCATTTCCGCCAAACCTGGCTGGTGAAGCATTTCCGTCGAACGATGGTGCCATACCGGCACCCGCACCGAACCCGTCCTGCTGCGGGAAGGTGTTGATGAACGGAGAGTCCTCTGACGGGAAGCCGTCATTGTCGAACGGATTGAATGTCGGATCAAGACCTGGCTGAGGCTCATTGACGGGGTGAAACTCCTCGAAGTTCTTTCCGAATGCAGGGATTTCAGGCATCTCGCCACGCTCGAAGTCTATGGATGCGCCAAAGGAATTCCTTCCGAGCGACTCCTTGATGCAGGCAAACAGAATCTGGAATATGACGCTGTCGTCCTCGAACTTTATCTCGGTCTTGGTCGGATGTATATTCACGTCCACAGACCGAGGGTCCACCTCCATATATATGAAATATGACGGAGTCACCCCATCCGGGATGAGGTTCTCATATGCCTTCATCACTGCCTTATGCATGTACGGGCTGCGGAAGAAACGGCCGTTCACGAAGAGATACTGGTTGCCAAGTCCCTTCCTTGCCGCATCGGGACGTCCCACGAAGCCGGATATCCTCACGACTGAAGTTTCCGCCTGAATGTCCACCACATCATTTGCGACATTGGCACCCAGCACATCCTGGATACGGAATTTCAGAGATTTTGCCGGACGGAGCACCAGCACATCCTTACCGTTGTGGGTCAGAGTGAACCCTATGTCCGGACGGGTCAGGGCCACCCTCGTGAACTCGGTCACTATGTGCTTGAATTCCACAGAATCCGACTTGAGGAACTTCCTGCGGGCAGGAACGTTATAGAACAGGTTCCTGACACAGAAGTTCGCGCCTCTCGGTGCCGCTATTTCCTGGGTAGCAAGATGTTGCGAATCTGCAAATTCCACCAGACAGCCCACTTCATCCTCCTCCCTGCGCGTCTTGAGACTGACCTCTGCCACTGCAGCTATGGAAGCCAGGGCCTCTCCGCGGAAACCGAAAGTGAGGATATTCTGGAGATCTTCCGCTGTGGCCAGCTTCGATGTCGCATGACGCTCGAAGCACAGCACGGCCTGATCGGGAGACATTCCACAGCCGTTGTCAATGACCTGGATCAGTGTGCGCCCTGCATCCTGAATCACCACGGTCACCTGGTCAGCCCCGGCATCGACCGCATTCTCCACGAGTTCCTTCACCACGGATGCAGGCCTCTGCACGACCTCTCCCGCGGCTATCATATTCGCTATATTGCTCGGTAATATCCTAATATCCATATTCTTGTCTTTTTCTTTCCGGTCATTCCGCTTCTACAGACATGCTTTCTTCCGGACCAGGACTATCTGGTCAGGGAGTCAATCAGAATAGGGAAATACCTGTATACAAGGTAGACCACTGCAAAGAGAAGAAGCATCGTGATGGCGCCCAGAGCCTTCTGATTTCTGGACACGTCCCTTGTGCGCGAGTAGTTTCCGTTGCGCAGACTTCCCTTCAGGTGCTGCCCCGGAACATACCCTTCCTGCTTCGGCTTTGTGAAATCGCCATATTTTTCTCTGCGCTCCTCCGCCTCCGGATCATAGAATCTCGGACGGTAGTTGAACTTCCTGACTTCCTGCTTGCCGAAAAAACTGAAATTGAATCCTAATCCCATATACAATTCTTTTAACCTACAAATTTAAGGTTTTTTATTTATATTCGCGGTGGTTTCGAGGGGACTGCTTGTTTTTTTGTGGAAATGGGCTGTGCGGACTGAGGGACGGGGATGTCTGGAGACTGGATGAGGTGGGACAGGTGGGACGTTGAGGGTGGAGGTAGAACAGCCGGAGAGATGGAGAACCGGAGGGGACGGACCGACAGGCAGAGTTTGGGCATGATTCGTGACGGACGGTGCCGTTTTGAGGCTCAAAATTGGGAAATCGGGGACCGACAGGCAGGATTTCGGGCATTTTCTTGAGGGACGCTTTTATATAATTGGATATATGGATATAAGAATAGGAAACGGATATGACGTGCATGCACTTGCTCCCGGACTGCCTTTGTGGCTGGGAGGCGTACAGGTGGAAAGTCCCATCGGCTGCATAGCACATTCTGACGGAGACGTGGCCATCCACGCATTGTGTGACGCACTTCTGGGAGCACTCGCTCTGGGAGATATCGGGAAGCACTTCCCCGACACTTCCGACGAGTTCGCCGGTATCGACAGCAAGATCCTGCTTTCTCGGGTGATGACTCTGGTGCGTGCCGAGGGCTGGGAGGTCGCGAATGTGGATGTCACCATCGCCATGCAGAGACCGAAGCTGGCACCGTATATAGTGCCGATGCGCGAATGTATGGCAGAGGTGATGGGAGTCGACGTGTCACAGGTTTCAGTGAAGGCCACCACCACCGAGAAACTGGGCTTCGTGGGCAGAGGCGAGGGGTGCGAGGTCTATGCCGTGGCTCTGCTCAGGCGGGGTTGAGGCAAAGCTGAGGGGAAGAAACCTTGTTCGGCATGAAACAGTCATTTTATGACACAGTGGCATTGAAATGAAGGCATAAATAGAATGAGAAACACCATCATCATAATATTCTCTGTACTCGGGCTCACGTCATGCTTCGGTCCGGGCTCGAACGGGTTCACAGACCGGGAAAGTGGTCTGATCTGCGAGGCCGACAGCACCATGCGTGTGCTGACCATCGAGGACAGCGTGGACCTGGCGGTACTCAGGGCATCAAGTCAGGATCTTACGTCGGGAATGCTTCTCTCGGACGAGTTCAAGCGGCTGTCCGAACTGATGATCGCGACAGTCACTCATCCGTCCCAGGACGGAGTCGGAATTGCCGGGCCGCAGGTCGGACTGAACAGAAGAGTGATCGCAGTGCAGAGATTCGACAAGGAGGGAGAACCGTTCGAAGTCTATCCTAATGTCCGGATAGTCTGGGCCTCAGACTCGTTGTCCGCCGGACCGGAAGGATGCCTCTCGGTGCCCGACCGACGCGACAACGTGCTCAGAAGCAGAGAGATAGTGATCAAATATGCTGACCTTCATGCTATGAAGGAACTTGCCTCCACTATGTCTCCCGGTCAGTTACGCCGCCACTTCCGAAGCACTCCCCTGCCAATGGTCCGGGACACGATAACCGGTTTCACAGCCGTGATCTTCCAGCACGAAACAGACCATCTGGACGGGGTTCTGTTTATCGACAGGCTATAAAATCGAAATTTTCGCAAAAAACTTTTGGAATTTCGCAAAACATTCATACCTTTGCAGTCCCAAATTCAAAAAGGGAAGCCAAATTGAGATATGGTGTAATGGTAGCACTACAGATTCTGGCTCTGTCAGTGAGGGTTCGAGTCCTTCTATCTCAACAAAATATTGACAAAAGGTCATGGCGGGATAGCTCAGCTGGTTAGAGCGCATGATTCATAATCATGAGGTCCGCAGTTCAATCCTGCGTCCCGCTACTTGAAAATCAAGCACTTACGAAATTTTCGTAAGTGCTTTTTTCTTGCCCGTGAACACCGCGTGAACACCAAATCTATTTATTTCATTTAATTTTCATTATTTCCACAAGTGGCTTGTAGGGCGTTCTGGACGTGTTTTTATATATGGATTTCGATTTTGTCAGAAATCTGCACAGCTCTGTGTTCCAAGTTCCCCCTCAAGTTCCCGCGTCCAAAACACACACAAATCCGCATTGCCGACCACACCCATTTTTAAAACGATTTTAGGGTCCGTGAACACGGGCGTGAACACCGAACCCTAAATTTGGGCTTAAAATCAGTTCTTTTCTTTGAGTTTCTTTATCTCTCTATCGAAGTCGCTCTCCAGTGTATGATGGAATGTCCTTCCTGTATGGCTGCAAAAGTAGCTGTTATCGCTACGATTACAATGGGAATGATGTGCCAGCCAATTGTCGGAACGGCAATGAAAAGCAGGAATCCGGTCAACTTATTGGCTATAGTATGAGGGAAGCAGAACCGTTTGATATAGATTAAGGCTATTATCTGATTGACAATCTTGATAATGACGATTATTCCAGCCCACATCCATAGCCATGAGGGAATTGACAATATTGGCAGCAATTGGATAGCACAACAGGCCATGAATGATAAATCTGCAATGCTGTCCAGAACCGACCCTGTTTTGCTTTCAACATGAAGTCTCCTGGCAAGCCAACCATCAATCATGTCACTGATGCCGCAAAAGACATATAGTGTCCAGAATTGCCATCCTGCTACATTGCAGAATAGGAGACCTATTGAGCCCACTATCCTCAGCGCGGTTATAATGTTTGGTAAGTGTTTCACGTTGATTGGTTCTGATTTATATGTGTAAATATATGGGATTACACTTGGGATTGCAATATATTGTGAGGAGAATTTCGATAAGAGATGCAGAGATTTTGTCCGTAGGCAAAATCATTGATTTCTAAGTCCTTTGAACAGAATCTTATGACGTTTGATGAAATGGCCAAGGGCTGTGAGGGTGAAGATGATACCGATTACGTAGTGCCATAGACCTATGTGGTTTTCGTTGTGGTCACTTAACAGCATGACGATGATTCCGGATAGGGTTACGGCCAGCATGAGTACTGTGAGGATTATAGTGATACGACTCTTTTTGCCGATTCCAGTTGAAAATAGACTCTTGTACCATGCCCAGTGGCCTTTTATGTGAAATGTGACACAGGTTATAAATAAAATGGCTGAGACTACGTGAAATACTGCCCAGCCGTGCCATAGGGCGTGACTGTTGCCGTGACCTGTAATATGCATTCCGAAGCCACTTACCGCTACGAAAATGAAGGAAATCAGAGTGAACAGGTCAATGAGGATGTTTTTGTTTGGTTTCATTTTTTCTGCAAAGTTATACCCTGCAGAAACTCTGAAACGATAACATTTGTTAAGAAATCACTTTTGCGAGATTCTTTTGCGTATGCGGCTCAGGGATACGGGTGTTATGCCTAGATATGAGGCAATGTAGTGTTGCGGAATGGATGCGACAATCTCAGGAGCCTGTTCAAGTAAGTCTTTGTATCTTTGTTGGGGAGTGTCTTTTATTCTTGAAAGGAAAAGATGTATGTAGTTGTTTGCTCTGTCAAGAGCAAAGTTCAGAGCGATATCCAACTGTTCAGGATGTGACAGACGATATTCTTCGATGTCCTTCTTATCATATACTTCAACAGTTGTCGGGAGTATGGTCTCAATTGTGAATTCGCTTGGGTTTTCCTTTGAGAAACTTTCAAATGATGCTACCATTGATCCTGGCATGAAGAACTGACATGTTATATCCTTGCCGTCATTGTTGTACCATAGTCTCACGCATCCTTCTTTTATGAAATATACTTTGGTTGCAGTCTCTCCTGCAGACAGAAGTGTCGTCTTCGCAGCCAGACAGAAAGTCTCTGAGGGTATCAGTGATAGTATTTGTCTCAGGTCGCTCTTCATTTGAACTTCATTGTGTTGCCTTGAAATAATTGTAATCTGCGAGTACAAAGATATTTGTTTTGGCCGGATATTTCAATAGACTTGTGGTACCATAAACCTCACAGAAATCTGCTATTCCCGGCCCCGACCGGGGATCTCTCCTGTGATCTGTTGGAAACGAAATTCCGCCCGTCGGCCGAAGCCACGAGCGGAGCGAAAAGAATGAATTGTATCTTATAGTCTTAAGACGCTGCAAGCCTTCTTTGTGCCAAAGCAAAATCCCCGAAATACTTATCAAGCCACATCAAGAGCGACACGTCAGCCTCCTCGTATGCACTGCAGAACAACTCTCTGACCTTGCATGGTTCCTTCAGCATATCACCTCTATATGGCGAATCCAAGCGGCCAAATTTCAATGTCAGATCTATCAACTCCAGGGCCCTCACGAAAGCACCTTCCGCCATCCATCAGCAAGATCCTCCGCAGTCCAGTCATATCCACTCAAAACTATCTGTGAGGGCTGCTATTCCACAGTAACTGATTTTGCCAGATTACGAGGCTTGTCGACATCTCTGCCTTTATTGACGGCTATATGATATGCCAGCAATTGCAGTGGTATGGAAACAATGACAGGCATCAGGAATTCAGAAGCAGAAGGAACCTTTATGACATAATCTGCGATCTGTGATACTGTAACGTCTTCTTCAGCCACTATCGCCACGATTCTGCCGCCTCTTGCCTTGATTTCCTCCACA
>JAFVVN010000049.1 GCA_017502125.1 Bacteroidales bacterium
GTTGACATCGTTGAAGTAGATGTAACCGTCTGCCTCGTCGTAGAATATGCCTCCGATCTGACCGATTGTTGCAGAAAGAGGATTACCAGGCTCACCGTCAGTGAAATTCACATTCTCTGCATCTCCCGTTTTGTTAGTATTAGTGCCATCATAATAATGAGGCTTCAGACCATTTCCGGCGATTACCGTTCCGTTTCCGCTCATATCCGCGAGAACAAGCACGAGGTCGTCAGAGCCTGAAACAATGAACTGCTCCTTGTTCTTTCCCCAGACAAAATGGTTGATCTGGATGTTGTTCTCCTCACCGTTGATTGTAGCCTTGACCTGGATTGTGGCAGCAACGTCAGTAGAGCCGGCGTTCACCTTGAGGATACGGCTCTGGTCGCGGTCGCACACATAGATATTGTCCTGAGCGTCAAGGATGAGATTCATAAAGTTGATACCCTTTGCGTCATTGTACTTTGCAGGAGTGTTTGTACACTCGAATACTGACCAGGTATTGTCGGCAGCAGATACCTTACCGATCATAAACTTTCCGTTCTTGCAAGCTGCATAGAAGTCACCGTTTGAAGCGAAAGCTCCGTGGTATGGATAGATATTCTGTGTTTTGCCAAGTGTCAACACATCTGGTTCGATCACTGTTGTAACCTCTTTTGTGGTCGGATTGACCTTGCGGATAGCGTGTCCGTTGTTGTTTGAAATTGTTCCGCCTATGGTAGTCACCCACAACATTCCGTCTGAAGCCAGAGCAACGCCACTGGTAGAGTTGAATCTTGCCTCCGAGCCTACACCGTCCTTGTGCGAGCCAGAGCCATATCCTCCGATGTATCCTGCAGGATCAGTAAGATCAAGCTGATACTGAGGAACATAGTATACTGCGAATTCTGCTGCAGACTCTACAGGGAGGCAGCCCTTTACATAAACCTTGAGCTTGTAGTCGCCCTTGAGCTTTGCAGGGACGAATACTGTAAGAACGCCATCCTCTGCGAGGCACTCAACCTCGACTTCGCCGTCCTTGCCTACTAATACAGCCTTTACTTCGTCAGCCTCTGCAAGATTCTCTACAGGAACTGTGAAGTCAGTGCCTGCCTCATAGATGATGCCTGTGATTGCACCCATAGCGAGAGTCTTAGGGAACTCGTATGTGAACTGCTGGACTGTAGGGATCATCTCGTCACCTTTCTTGAGGATGACATTTGCCTGCTCGTCAAGAGTCTCAGGAACGACAACTACGATAGCCTCGTCGGTAATGCTCTTGATCTCGGCAACATCCTCATCGAAAAGAACTGTATAAACACTTGCGTCGTCACCGAAGTGCTTTCCTACGAGTGTAATCTCCGCACCCATCTGAGCCTTTGCAGGATTGAGTGAGTGGAGTTCTGCAGGATATACAGGCACCTCATAAGTGAAGTCGAAGCCTGTTGAAACCTTCTCGCCTACTGCAACGGTAACCGATACCTTGCCAGGCTCGTTCTCAGGAACGATCACAACGAGAGATGTTGCAGAAGCTGATGTCACAGTAGCCACAGCCTCGCCGAAAAGTACGACGTTGCCGTCCTTCTCAACTGAGAAGTTCTTTCCTGTGATTGTTGCAGCGATGCCTGCAAGACCGCTTGCAGGAGAGATCGCTGTGATCTGCGGAGTCGGCTGTTCAGGAGTCTTCTCCTCCTTGTTACAGCTGATGAAGATGGCCAGAACTGCCGCAATGGCCATAATGAAAAACTTTTTGTTCATAATAGTTATTATTAGTTGGTTAATGTTGATGTTTAGATTTCTCGACACCCTTCGGCCGCTCGAAATGACAGGCGGTTACTTGTTATAGCGGATGGCTATATAGTCGATCGAGCTCGCGTGCTTGTCGCCGTCCTCATCATCGGTGATGAAGGTGTCGGTGTAGTCTCCACCGCTGCTGCAGAGGTCGCTGACCGGCATCAGGCGGATGTATACATTGTCCTTTCCGAGGAGTTCCGCAGGAAGGTCCATATTGATGGCCTTGTATCCTACGACTGACGAGAAGAGCGTACCTGTCCACTGTGAAATGTCAGGAACTGTATACTCGCCTATCGGATGCCACTGGGCGTCTTTTGAAGGATCCATAGAGTCAACCTCAGACCATTCTGCCTTCCAGTAGCGCGGAGAGTGGAATCTCTGCGATGAGTTGAGCACTGATATCTGCATCGAGAGCTTGCTGCTGATTCCCTTCGTCGAGAAGTTCAGCATCCAGGCATATCCTCTGTCCTGGTCGAAATCCCACCATTTGAGGCTTCTGAACGCGCAGTAGCAGTCAGAAGAGCACCAGCCCTTTCCTGCACCGCTGCCGGCGTTGGCCACGCGCATAGGGATCTCAGCATCAGCCATAGATGTCTCCGGAGCAAGCCACTGACGGGTGCCGTTGAACTCGCCTACCCACTCTGACATTTCAGGATTATAACGGTCCTTGTCCGAGTCCAGGACGATGCCAAGTCCGTTCACATTGCCGGTGTTGGCTCCGAACATAGTGCCTGCAAGACCGATAGGGCCAAGGTATGAGAAACATACCTCAGCAGACATATGCTGCTTATACACTTCCTCGGTATATTCCTTGGCTTCCGTGCCTGTATACTTCTTCTGGTAAGTGTGGGTAAACCATCCGTTATCTCCGTATGTAGGCCTCTGGACACCATGCTCGATGTCAGGATTCCAATAGCGGTACTCCACGAGAAGCTCCGAGAAGCTGTCCTTGAAGTCCATCTGCATCTGGTCATAGATGTCGCCCTTGGTCTGGTGACGGATCTGATATCTTCCGATGTTTCCGAGCTCTGGGTCTGTCTCCATATCGAGGAGGTCCATACCGTTCTTCCACTCGAAGCGCGAGAAGCGCTCGTGCACAATCACGCCGGAAATGTTTCCTGATCCCTGAGGAACGCGGGTACCATCGTTACGATATGTGCAGACAGTATTTGTATACATATAGAAGCTGTCGCCGTTGATGTCGCGCACCAGAAGCGGGAACTTGGCGATACGGTCAGATTTTCCGGCAATGGAATATCCTTCGTTGATAGGACAGATGGATCCCTTTCTGACAGGGAACTCGACATCCTTCAGAGTGACATAGGTAAAGATGTCATCATCAGTGAGCTCATTGAAATGCTTCTGCTTCACGACAATCTCCGACTCGGCCGCCTTCACATTGGAAGCGACCATACTCTTCTTCACACCCTTGATCTGGTAGTACTTGGCCGGATTGTCGAAGAGATAGATCTCCGTACCCTTGAGAAGCACCTGCACCTTGTTGAACTGCTTGAAGATATTGTCCTCTTCTGTCTCGGTGAGAAGGGAGAAACCGTATTTTCCGTCAAGAGACTGCACATATACAGTCCTCTGAGAGACAGTATAGTCGATTGCGGAAGCACTGATCTGCTCGTTCTCACCGGCATTTCCACCCTCGGTGTTGCTGACTACAATACCCTCAAGAATATAGTCTTCGGTCACTTCTCCGCCGTTCGGATAAGTGCTTCTGATCTCGGCGAAAGACTTGAGCACACCAAGGCCCTCGTTGGAGTTCTTCTGCATCACGATCAGCTCAAGCGCAACTTTGTCACCCCATCCGTCCACGAAAGAGAGGTTGAGGGATGCTGTACGGACCGAAACATCATCCGGGTTTGGATCTGTCCAGATGCTGAGCGTCCTGTCCTGGCCGTCGCCGGCCATAGAAACCTTTTCAGGGTCGAGCCATCCGACATTCTCCGGATCGTTATAGTCGACGTTCACCTTGAAGTACTCGAACGGGATGTTAGTGGAAAGCGAAGCCTTTGACTCACCGCCGGCTCCCGGCACCACCATAGAGGTATTGCCCATCGCAAGATTTGCCTCGATCTTACCCTTCTGCTTCACGTATACTGTGTCACGACGCTCGTCCACGTCACTGCACAGTGCGAATGAAGTCATTCTCTTGAACTCATCATTGCCGGTGGATGTCAGCGTCAGAGTGCCGTCACCGTTTCCCTTCATAGCGCTGAGAGTGAGCCAGCTGCTCTGATCAAGCATCTCTATATGATAGCTTCCGTTGGAATAGATCTCAAGTTCGTATTCTCCACCCTCGGCCTCGACGATGCAGACATTGTCTTCAAGCGGAGTTCCCAGCTCAACCAGCTTTACGTCCGCTGTCTCGTCAAGGCTGCAGGACAATGCGGTAAGGAAGACCACCGAAGCGGAAAACGCTCTAAATATATTTCTCTTCATATTCATTCCTGTTATTTAGTTGACTGGATTACTGTAAACTTGGCGTTGATGATCTCGCCTGCGTCAGAGACGTATGTCAAGGTCAAATTCTGCTGACGTGGGCTGCCTGTCTTATTCTCGGTGAGTGTAAGGCTGAGACCTCCCGGAACCATATGGGCATCGGTGATCCAGCTCGGGTCCTGAATCGTAATGGTCATATTGTCCTGATAAGGCCAGATCGTATTTTCCAAAGTCTCGACAACAAGAGTCTGAGCATCAGGGCCATAAGAACCATATCCGAGAGCAGGGAGCTTGAATGCAGCCTTGCCTTCGCTCTGGGTAACGGTCACATACTTGTTGAATGTCATACCGGTAGGATTGGCAATGGTGATCCTGAGCTTGGCAGTCCTCTGAGCACCTGAAGCGTTGGCTGCCACACCGAAACGGAACTTGTCGTGTTCCGCCTCGAAAGATGTGATCCAGTGCGACGGATCTGCATCCTGGCCGTCGATAAGCACTGTCTCCTCTGTGCCGTCTTCCTTGCTGTACACTGCATATGCATACACGGCATCAGCACAATACAGAAGGTTTCCGACCGCATTGACCACGGCAGTACCTGCAGTATTGAAAAGAGGCACCTGAGTAACCTGAGGTTCATATATAGGAGTACTTACCGGACCAGCCTGGGTCATCACGA
>JAFVVN010000050.1 GCA_017502125.1 Bacteroidales bacterium
AAAAGACTGAAGCAGCACCCTTTATGGGATGCTGCCTCTGACAATAAGAATTGACAAGTTGCCTATCTTACTCCGTATTTCTTCAGAATCTTCCTGATTTTCGGTGATATGGTCTCCACCATATACCGGAAACCAAGGTCAGTAGGATGCGTTCCGTCAGCCGTAGCTATGTGTTCGTCACCGAGAAAGCCTTCCGAAGATATGAAGTATATGTGTTTATCAGTCTTCATCCTGCGTCTTACGACCTCTTCGGCAGCTGTCTGCTTTGCGGATTCCCAATCTTCGCGGGATAGGCTGAAGTTTCTGGTCTCGCGTCTTTCCGTCTGAAGGAAGATCATCGGGACTCCCGGATGGGCAGCTCTGATGATATCGACAAATGAATCAAAACGCTCATATATCACGTCTGAGGAAGGATTGGAAAATGTGTCAAACACAAAGGCATCCACATCCGGAATATCTGCAAGGAGTTCAGCATATTCCTTTTCCAGCCTGGACTTGCCGCTGAATCCAAGATTTATGCAGTACCAGTCGTTCTCTCTGCCAATAAGTGCCGGGTAGGACATGCCGGGACGGCTTGCGGCTGCGCCATGCGTGATGCTGGATCCCTTGACCACTATCTTATGTCTGAAAGGATTGGCAAGAGGACTGACCGCAGCCCCTTCTTCTATGCCTATCTGAAGTTCATCCACCTTGTCGAACAATGGAAGATACAGAAGACACTGCTTCTGTCCTTCCGCCATATCGGCGACTATCGTACTTTCATGGCTGTCATATGGAGGCGTGTCCATGTCTGGAGTTCCAACTCCGGCAAACACCCACTTGCCGTCCTTCATTATATACAGGTCCAGACCTTTCTGCCCTATGGCAGCCATGTTGGAACCTGAATTATCCTCACCGGTTGTCCATCTTGCGCGTATGGTGCGGCTGTCTGTGGAGAACAGCACTGCCAGACCGGTAGAGTAAGAGGCATACTTGTCTATAGTCCCGTCGTTGAACTTATAGACAGAGGTATCGATTCTTGTGAATGCCTTGGTGGTCGGCAGCGGTTTGCCGATCACGGTCAGCGTTGAGGCATCAACATATCTGACATTCTGTGCCGATGCCGTCATGACTGACAGCACGGCACAGACTGATATGATCAGTTTTCTGAGCATCTGTCCTGAATTATTCTGAGACATAAACCTTTCCTATCTTATGCTTACCATTCGCTGTGACATAGAAGTTCCCTGTCAAAGGAGAAACGTATTCCTCTGTCATTTTACTTTTCATGATACTGATGATTTTGATTATAAGATTATGTGTTCTTTGAGTTTTATATCCTGAGACGAGGCTCCGACCATGATGGTGAAGGTGCCAGGATTGATACGCCAGTCATGAATGTCCACATCGTAAAAGGCAAAGGCACTCTCTGGCAGACGGACATTGACGACAGCAGACTCCCCTTTCGGGATGAAGACCTTGTCGTAGCCTTTGAGTTCCTTGGCAGGACGGGCAACGCACGGGTTGTCCTCACCCACATAGACCTGAACCACTTCAGCAGCATCGTATTCTCCTGTATTGGTCACAGTGAGAGTCACATCCACTCCGTCTCCATTCCGGCTGACCATGAGGTCCGAATATTCGAACGAGGTGTATGTGAGACCATGTCCGAACGGATAGAGAGGACTGACGCCGTTCTTTTCATATCCTCTGTATCCCACGAATATGCCTTCTCCGTATGTGACATTGAGAGTGGAATGTCCGCGTTTGGTCATCGGATTCTCCACATAGTAGTTGTCATATGTCGGATTGTCCTCCGGCCTCGACTCGATGCTGATCGGGAGACGTCCGGAAGGAGATATTTCGCCAGCAAGCATACGCGCAATGGCAAGTCCGCCCTCCTGTCCCGGATACCAGCCCATGAGAACTGCCGACACCTTGTCGTGCCAGCGCCTCATATCCACCGCTCCTCCGGAATATATCACCACGATCACATTATCGTTGTGCTCTGCCGCAAACTCGATAAGTTCGTCCTGTCCCTGAGGAAGAGCGAAGGTCCTGTCATGGTCTTCCTTCTCAGTCTGTCTGTCGAAACCCACAGAAACGACCACGGCATCAGCCTCTTTCAGTGTACGGGCAGCCTTCCTGTAGTCTTCACCCACGAGAGTCACAGGGAAATCCTCTCCCAGCTGATTCATGCCCTCGTAAAGGGAAATCGAATAGAGAGGATCCACCGATCCGCTGCCGCCTCCGCAAGGGATGATGTCGGCACGAGGGCCCATCAGAGCCACTCTGCCACCCTTCCGAAGCGGAAGGGCCCCTTCGTTCTTGAGAAGTACAGCCGACTCGCATGAGAGCTTGTAGGCCACCTCACGAGAATACGGATTATCCTCCTTTATGGTTGTGTCCAGCTGAGGACGGTCGAGGAAACCGTAGGCGATGAGGGAGGCAAGGATTGTCTCAACTTTCCCGTCGATATCCTTTTCACGCACGACTCCTGTCTCGATGAGAGGTTTTATTGCATCATAGTTCATGCAGAATCCCTCAGGCATCTCGAGGTCGAGTCCGCTGCGGACACAGCCGAGCGTAGAGTAGGTGGAGGTCCAGTCGGACATCACAAAGCCCTCGAAGCCCCATTTGTCCTTGAGGGTCTCGGTGAGAAGCCATCTGTTCTCTGCCGCATGAACGTTGTTCACGAGATTATAGCTGCTCATCACGGAAGCCACACCGGCGTCCACCGCAGCCTTGAAGGCAGGAAAATAGATTTCATTGATGGTGCGTTCATCAGCGTCCGAGCTCACATGATGGCGGTTGAACTCCTGATTATTCAGGGCAAAATGCTTGACCGTGGCCATCACACCCTGGGATTGTACTCCCTTGATGTATCCGACGGCTGTAGCAGCGGCCAGGCACGGATCTTCACCCATATACTCGAAGTTTCTGCCGCAAAGCGGGCTGCGATAGATATTCACGCCAGGACCGAGAAGGATATGCACTCCTCTTGCACGGGAATCCTGGCCGAGGGCTACACCCATCTCATATGCCACGTCCTCGTTCCAGGATGCGGCAGCCGCCACTCCGCAGGCAAAGAGAGTACTCCTTGTGTTGTTGCGAACTCCCTGAGGACCATCCGCCATACGGATGAGAGGAATGCCGAGACGTTCGACCGGACGGATATAGAAGCCATCCTTGGAACCGCCTATATAGTCGCATTTCTCTTCAAGGGTCATCCTGGCAACCAGTGCGGAGGCTCTGTCCCTATGCTCCTGAGTGACAGGATAAGCGACATCATCAGCCGGCTGATGAGAAGAACAGCCGGCGCTTGCCAGAAACGCCACGCCGACTGTTATTGATAATAGCCTGACATTCATATGAATATAGTCTGTTTAATTACTCCACTACTGGAGAAGCCTTGCTTATTGCCTTGTTTGCTGCGATATAGAAAGAGCCGTCAGACATTCTTACCAGTCCGCCAAGATTGCCTAGCGCACCTTCCTTGGATGCTGACAGAAGCGGATGTCCGAGGAGAGTCTTCACAGCGCCCTTGGTATAGTCGCCGCCTACACCTGG
>JAFVVN010000051.1 GCA_017502125.1 Bacteroidales bacterium
GATATGTTATACGGAATGCTGCAGCCCTCTCGGTCGGAGTAAGTTCAACATACACATCATGATCGGCCAGATATACCCCATAATAGTACGGTCTGGCATCTTCGGCCTTGTGTGAGAACCAGCTGGCACGCTCGTCCTGACTGAACACGGCCTCACCTGTGACAGGCATGACAGCAAACTGTCCATAGTCATTTATCCATGGGGACGGCTGGTGGGTCTGCTTGAAGCCTCGGATCTTATCTGCCGTATAACAATAGGTCCATCCGTCACCCATCGTACCGGTCTGCGGTGTCCAGAAGTTCATTCCCCAAGGACGGGCTATCGCAGGATAAGTGTTGCCGGTGGAAAGTGAATGCTTGGACATCGTACCCACAAGGACGCTGACATGATCCACAGGGTCAAGTTCTGAGGCTGCAGGCGCATGCGAACATGAAACGACAGCCAGACAAGCTAAAACGAATATTATTTTTCTTTTCATCATATGTTTATGGGATATCAATCTCTACAGTTTCCGAGTAATTCCATCTCTTCGTGCCGCTTCCTGCCGGAGTATCATAGTTTATTCTTGCTGCAGCACGGATAAACACCTTCCTCCCTGACGGAATAGGATTCTTAGGGTTTGAAGTAATGGTGATGGTCTTTCCGAACGAGGTGTCAAATTCCTTTCCGGTATACTTGATCTCATTAGACCATCTCTCGTCCCTTGCCCTATATCCGCAAGAAGACGACTGGCTCACAAACAGCTGGATGTCTGTCATGTTAAGATAAGAATCGTCATAGTTTCCACTTCTGGACACCAAGGTCTTGAAATCCTCTTTAGACACTCCCCTTGTCACCTTGACACGTGCCGTGATCACGCCGTCAGAAACCATCGCCATCTCGTCAAGCTCGACTTTCAGGAATGGAGACACTTCAAATGTGAGGAACTTTTCTCCCTTCAGATGTATGTCCTGTGTCTGGTTGACTACAGGTATGCCATCCTTATCCTCCAGATAAATAGGAAGGAACGGACCGTCCACCCTGACATTATAGTCCGCTTCAAAAAGCTTGGTGTTCTGGAATGTTCCATCAGGACGGCAATAGAAATCCAGCGGGGTGACATTCCCCTCCCAAGATGTCTCAATCAGTCTGACCCTGATTCCTTCGGAGCCCTGATCTGTCAGGACCGGCTCACCTGTGGCAACATCGACAACCTCACCACGCAGCGTTTCAGACGGGGCATCATAATTATCAAGCTGGAACAGCGAACATGAGGCTGCCAGCATCAGGCATAGAAGTATGGATATGTATTTTATTGTCTTCATCTTGAATTATCTGTTTGGTTGCTGATCTATATATGCACTCTTTGAAACCTCGCCTGACGGTATTGAGAAATAATAGTCAATGGTATTGAACTCAAACTCCTGAGGACGGACATTCACAAAGTGAGCATCAAAGAAATACTTGTCATTGACTGTTGAGTAGAACGGATACAATGCACGGAAGCGATACTTAGATCCGCTGCTGAATATGTTCTCATCCTTTTCCACTCCCCAGAACAGTTCCTTTGCTCCTTCGTGCTGGACTCTCCATCTGCGGAGGTCCCATTTGGTCTTGTGCTCAAAGGCAAGTTCCTTGCGGCGTTCGCGTCTTACTATGTTCCTGCTTGCCTCATCAGCAGCAAGAGGGACCGTAAGCAGGTCTGCTCCTGCCCTTTCTCTGATGGCATTTATGGCTTCCGTTGCAACAACAAGCATATCTTCACCTTGCACAGGGCTGCTTTCGCCCGCAAGAGACAGTTCAACTGCAGCCTCGGCAGCAGCAAGAAGAACGTCAGCATAACGCATCAGTATGAACGGCTGATCGGACTTGCCTTCACCGATATCCTCTATCGTCATGTCTTCAGACAGATATTTGCGCAGATGAAGGCCAGTTATCGTTGATTCATAGTATTCCTGCCATACACCGCAAGAACCGGTTGCAGACATTTCCTGACCGTCTACCTCCACCGTCTCTATTCCCGATGTCGGTTGAGATCCAAGGAAAAGTTTCTTGTCACCGCCTTTGTAATACTGAAGGTCAGCATACTTGCTCTGTGCTGCTCCGTAAGAATAATTGCCACCGAACAAGAGAGGAACATGGTCTTCAGATCCTCCGGTGAAGATGCCGGCACGGACTTCGATCACCTCCTTGCGGAATTCATCCATAGGGAATATCACATAGGCCCTGAGTCTCGGTTCGGCATTGACAAAAAGATCCATAGGAGAGTCGAAAAGCAGATATTCACCCTTGTCATTCGATGTGCCGGTCGTCAGCTTGAGCGTCCCATCCGGATGGTATTCAAGGCCATCGAAGAGCTCGACAAAATCGAGTGTCGGACAAGTTCCTCCTGCCAATGGAGAATGCCAGAGGAAAGGAGAGCTGTAAGCATCCAGACCATGCGCCAGAGTAGGATATTCATATTCACGGACAAGGATATTCTCTGGACTGGCAAGATCGGACCACATGTCAACCATGTTTCTGTACTGAGCAGTCTTGTCTCCCGCTGCCCAAGACTTCTTGTAAAGCGAGTAGCCTCCTTCAGTCATCACTTCGCGAGC
>JAFVVN010000002.1 GCA_017502125.1 Bacteroidales bacterium
CTGCCGTCCCATCTTAAGTCTGGATACGGAGGTAGGATGCAGCTTATGGCGGAGTTCATTCATAATGGCCTTGAACGCGATGACCACCCTGTCTACCTTGAGACCTCCGGTCGTGGAGCCGGAACATCCGCACTGTATGGCCGCCATCATAAGAACCATGTCTGCCAGGAACGGCCATGAGGCGTTGTCACATATTGCGAAACCCGTCGTGGTCATATAACTCACGACATTGAATGACGCATGCATGGCCGCAGTGCCAAGTGAATCATATCCGCCTCTGCTCATCAGGACAAAGGTCACCAGAGCCGCCATCACAATAATGGATGACAGATAATATATGACCACAGGATTGTTCATCGGCTTGAGCGAGCGGGTCACGAACACCGAATATATCAGTCCGAAATGCATGGCCGAAAGAACCATGAAGACAAGCGCCACCACATTGACCGCATCCGAGTCATAGTATGCGATGGAAAGATTCCTTGTGCTGAATCCACCCGTTGATGCCACGCTGAACGCATGATTGACGGCATCGAACAGAGACATGCCGGCAGCCCAGAAGGCCAGACACGAAGCGATTATCAGACATATATATACTGATGTGATCACCCGGACCAACTTGGACGAGTTATACCGGTAGCCCTCCCTGGAAAGCGAAGACATCTCCATATTGGTCAGTTTCAGACGGAACGGGCTTGCAGATGGCATGACCATCAGAAGAAAGACAACGACTCCCAGACCACCGATGAAATGGGTCGACGAACGCCAGAAGAGCAGACTCCTTGGCAGGGCCTCTATGTCATTCAGTATGGTGGCACCGGTGGTCGTATATCCCGAGACACTTTCGAACCATGCATTCACGATAGTGAACTCCCCACCCCAAAGCACATATGGAAGCATACCGAATACAAAAGAGAGGAACCACGCCAGGAAAATGGTAAGATAGCCGTCGCGCAGTGACAAAGAGGATGCATTCCTGACAAAAATGAACGGAAAAGCTCCCACTATCGCAGTGATTATGAAACTGATAAGAAGAGGTGTAAACGCTGAGTCGTATCCCTCCGCTATCGAAATGAGCAGGGATACGAACATGAAGAAGGCACTGACCAGCAGGGCCTTTCCGACATTGGTCGATATTGCCTTTACATTAATCATCTGTTGTTCTTTCCTCCTTCAGCGCCTTCACGCGACGTTTCAGTTCCAGATTCTCCTCAATGAGTTCTCCAACTCCGGTATTGATGTTGGCCAGCTGGTCATCACCGTCCATCTCATATACATGACGGCGGGCTGAGGCCCTGTAGTTGTCTATCCCCTCGGAAATCCTGTATATGGGCCTGACATAGTTGACCATGATGAAATATAGCAGAAGCAGAATAAGTATGAGTCCGGCAGAGACTGACACAACCCCCGGAATTATGCTTCTGTAAAAACCGGCATCGAAATTCTCGGAATTATATTTAAGCTCCTCGTGAATAAGTTCATTCAGCTTTCCAAGATTCTGAATCAGAGAATTGTACTTGGGCTGAAGAGTGCCGAAGAACCATTCTCCGGTATTCACTGTATCTGCCAGGAACACTTCATCAAACTTTCTGGATGTCATCACGAAATCGTCAAATGACGTGACCACGCTGTCAAGCATAGGCTGTGCACTCTCCGAGGTGAATGTTGTTCTGAGGGAATCAGCAACCACCGCAAACGGCATCTCCCGAAATTCAGGCATCAGAGAGATATCGTTCATGACAACCACCGAAAGCATCTGGTGGTTGTGTTCCTGAGTCAGGTCGGAAAGACGCTGCGAAAGGACGATGCTGTTTATGTTCGAAGTAATCAGGTCCGACACATAATTGCTCATGCGGCGATACTCCAGGATGGACAGCAGACCTGAAAGCAACAGGATGGTTGCCAGCGAGCCAAGGCTGAGATAAACCTTCTTCCTGAGCGAAGGCTTCCTCTCACGCCATTTCATTATGATCTGTTTCAGTTTCATGTCTCAAAATTCATGAACAGCAAATATAGGCATAAATTCGTATATTTGTGCGGAGTATATTTATTATCATGAGAAAAGAGTTTGGAATACATAAGCCGGTGCTCTATATGGCGATCTGCTGTCTGCTCTGCGGATGCAGCATCCAGTCATCTGACAGCGACCACGTGTTATGGTATGAATCCCCGGCCTCAGCATGGGAGGAGACGCTTCCGCTTGGAAACGGAAGACTTGGAATGATGCCGGACGGAAACATCCGGTCGGAGAGGATAATCCTCAATGAGATATCCATGTGGAGCGGATGCGAGAGGGACTATGCCAATCCTGATGCCGCAGCCAGCCTGCCTGAAATCAGAAGATTGCTTATGGAAGGCAGGAATCCTGAGGCTCAGGAAGTCATGTATGAGAGGTTTGTTCCGAAAAAGGCTGTGGATGAAGCATCATATGGCAGCTATCAGGTGCTGGGAGCACTTGATGTCGACTTCATGTATCCGGACTCTGTTGATGCAGCCGGGGACAATTACAGGAGATGGCTGGACCTGAGAGATGCCACAGCATATACCGAATTCACGATAGATGGAGTCACATATACCAGAAAGTATCATGTGGACAGGAATTACGATGTCATTGCAGTCGAAGTGGGCGCAGACAGGAAAGGGACGGTCAATCTTGAAGCAAGCCTGTATCGCCCATGGAATGCAGTCACAGAGATTCTCGATGATGGTCTTGTGAAGATGAGCGGAGAACTGGAAAGCGGTGTGAAGGGGGTGCAGGGAGTCAGATACAGCGCATATATGCGTATTCTTGCTTCCGGAAAGAAGGCTGTGATAAGCTCTGACAGCGTCAGCGGGGCAGACAAGGTCTGGATCCTGGTTTCAGCGGCAACCAGTTTCTTTGAAGGAGACGGGTATGATGCCAGGGCACGTGAACTGCTGGACATGGCTGCCGGCTGCAGACAGGAGAAGATGCACCGGAAAAGCGTAAAGGCTCATAAGGACATGTATGACCGGGTTGAACTTCGACTCACATCCTCAAGCGGTACGGAAACCATGCCGACCGACAGACGTATTGAAGAATATGCCAAGGGTGCAAAGGACAATTCTCTGGCTGTCCTGTATTATAATTACGGACGCTACCTGCTGATTTCAAGCACCAGACCTGGAAGTCTGCCTCCAAATCTCCAGGGGCTCTGGGCTAACACAAGATACACCCCATGGAACGGAGACTATCACACGAACATCAATGTGCAGATGAACCACTGGATCGCCGAACCCGGCAATCTGTCGGAACTGCATCTGCCTCTGACTGACCTTGTCATGGGGCTGATTCCAAGCGGAGAGAAGACGGCAAAAGATTTCTATGGTCCTTCAGCCCGGGGTTGGGTGCAGCATATGATGACCAATGTCTGGAACTACACAGCCCCTGGAGAACACCCTTCATGGGGAGCCACAAACACCGGAGGTGCATGGCTTTGCTCACATCTCTGGGAACATTATCTGTACAGCAACGACGTGGAATATCTGACCCGCGTCTACCCTGCCCTTGAGGGCGCTTCACGTTTCTTCCTGTCAACCATGATTCATGAGCCCTCGAACGGCTGGCTGGTCACCGCACCCAGCTCATCACCCGAGAATGCCTTCTACTCCGGGAATGATGCCGTGAGCGTCTGTATGGGCCCCACAATGGACACCCAACTGGTGAGGGAACTGTTCTCCAATACGATTTCCGCATATGAAATCCTCAGCGGCAAGGCTGGCGAAACGACGTTCATCGATTCCCTGAAAACTGCTCTCAAGCATTTGCCGCCTCACAGGATCAGTCCCGACGGTTACCTGCAGGAGTGGCTTGAGGACTATGAGGAGGTGGATCCGCAACACCGTCATGTATCCCATCTTTACGGTCTGCATCCCGGATCTCAGATCACACCTTCCAAGACTCCCGAACTGGCTCAGGCCTGCCGCCTGACCTTGGAAAGACGCGGTGACGAGGCTACCGGATGGAGCCGTGCATGGAAAATGAACTTCTGGGCACGGCTTGGAGATGGAGACCGCGCTCTGAAACTGTTCAGGAGCCTGCTTCATCCGGCATACGATGCAGCCGACCCCCGGAATCATGCAAGCGGAACATATCCGAACCTGTTCTGTTCTCATCCCCCTTTCCAGATTGACGGCAACTTCGGAGGAGCCGCCGGCATAAGCGAAATGCTTCTTCAGAGTCACGAAGGTTTCATAAACCCTCTGCCAGCCCTCCCTTCGGAATGGTCAGAAGGCAGCCTGCGCGGTTTCAAGGTACGAGGAGGTGCCACCGTCTCGCTGAAATGGAAAGACGGGAAGCTCACAGACATGAAAGTGAGGGGTCAGAGAGTGAACAACTGAGACGGATACTGACGCGGGAGGCAACGGAGTGAAAGGGAACCTTTGGTAACTCCCATGGACTCCAGAGCCGCAAGCGAACATCGGTAGGCCAGGTCGTGGGTGTTGTTGTTCTCGCTCAAGTGGCAAAGAAATATATTACGTAATCCGGGATGCCAGAACCTTCGGATGGCACTTGCACACTCATCGTTGGAAAGATGACCGCAACCCTGGACTATACGCATCTTCAATTCATAGGTATAAGGGCCGCTCATGAGCATATCCATGTCGTAGTTGGACTCCACCACCACAGTGTCAGCCTGGCGGGCGAACTCGACAGCCTCATCGGTCATACGACCTATATCTGTCATTATCACAAACTTATGTCCTTCCACTTCAATGGCATATCCAACTGTCTGGGTGGCATCGTGAGGAACTATGAAATAACGCACCTTCATTCCGGCCACATCATTCCACACACCTTCTGACAGCACCTGACGGCATGGTCCGATGGTGGGAGCCGTGAATGTATGACGGGCAAGGGCCTGATGAATGGCAGGAGCCGTATAGACAGGCTTTGACAGACGCTTGCAGAATGAACCAAGATGACGGATATGGTCAAGATGGTCATGGGTCACAAGAACAGCTGAGAAAGAATCGGTCGTCATATCATATTCCTGAAGAACCTTCTTCAGTCGACGCAGACTCACTCCAGCATCAATGAGAATTCCACCATTTTCAGTTCCAAGATAATAACAGTTTCCGCAACTGCCACTGGAAAGACTCATGAACCTTACCATCAGCACACACCCTCCATCTTCAATGCCGGATCTTCAAGAACATCCGCAAGCAGGGCGGAAAGGTCGGTGCCGGGTCTGTAGAACACTGACGGCAGTCCAGCTTCCTGTGCTCCGTCCACATTAGCCTGTGAATCATCTATGAAAAGCATATCCTCCGCAGGAATGCCGATTTCCTCCATCACCTTCCTGTAAAAGGTCCGGGACGGTTTGAGAGCCTTCATTTCAAATGACATGAAACATCTGATGAACGTCGTCTCAAGAGGAACACCGGCCTCTGCAAACATTTCAGCCGCATATGGAAGGCAGATGGAATTATTGTTACTGAGCATATAGAGGTCATATGACTGCGCCATCTTCCTGAGAAGTTCCGCTTTATATGGTCTTATGCCCGAAAGAATCTTCGACATGGCCTCATCCACATCCCTGGCCGATGCACCCGGTCTGGATTCAGCCAGGATCATGTCACGAAACTCATTTTCCGGCAGAATCCCTTCCTCCAGATCCCCCCATATTCCTTTCTGATGGCAGGGATCGATTATTTCATCAATGTTTCCATAACCGAGATCCTGCCTGAACGCGTTCTTGCATCCGTCAATATCCAGATCGACAAGAACACCTCCCATATCAAATATTATTGCTTTTTTACTCATCTTCACAATACTTTTTAATGACGCCATAGGCATCCTCCACTCCAAGCTCTCCGGCACGCGACAGGTCTATGCATCCCTTCTCCTTATCCTTCAGATATATGAGGACCAGTCCCCTGTTGAAATACGCATCCCCCATATAAGGATACAGTTCAATGGCCTTCGAATAGCTCTCTATCGAATTTATATGCTCGGAAGACAGACAATATAGATTTCCGAGGTTATAATATATATATGGAATATCCGGCACTATCTCGGCAGCTGCCTTCATATCCCTGACTGCATCGGAATAGTCATACTGACGGGAGACCTGATCCTTCACTCTCGCACGCGTATTTCCCGTGTCGTCCATCGAAAGCACCTGCACATTGCTCTCTATCGAAGAAATGAAGTCTATCATCTCAGCACGCAAAGCTCCACGATTGATATGATAGAAAGCAGAATACAGACTCTCGATAGTTCCAAGTCCCTCCACACCTTCCACAGCCTTTCCATAATAGTTCAGGGCCGAATTGAACTGTTTGCCGTTATAGTCATACAAAGCCCTGAGGAAATATTCCTCCGCATCCGGTTCCTCTCCTGTCCAGGCTGCCTTTTCAACCTCGGCCATAGCCTCTGAGGTCAGGGGAACGTCCTCGTTCCTCACTTCCACCCCTACCGGGAGGCTCTTCTCGAAGCGTGCAATCAGAGCATTTTCGTAGCCACGGTTCAAAGCATAGTTGGTATCATCCCTGGTTCCGGTCAGCACGAAACGGTAAAGAGGTCTGAGCCTGATGTCTATATCGCGATGCTGCAGAAGCTCGTCATTGAAATCCTTCTTTGCAAACTCGGCATCAAGTGCCAGCAGAGAGCTGTATTTCCTGGTCGTATCTGCAAATGAGGCATCATCAGAGGCATTCTTCTCCCTATATTCCTGCACCTTCTTCTGAGCAGTCTCGTAATCCTTCCTGGAGGCCTTGAAGTCACCGAGCATATTCTTGACATATGCCCTGTTCATATATGCCTTGGCAAAATCCGGATACAGTTCTATGGCCATGTCATAGTCTTCAAGAGCATCCCTGTACATTCCAAGTTCAATGAATATGGATGCCCTGTTGAAATAGGCAAGGACGTTCTCAGGATTGATGTTCAAGACCCTGTCCATATCGGAAAGAGCATCCTCATATGCACCCAGCTGCGCGCTTATCAGACCTCTGTTATAGAGGGTCAATGCATTTCCCGGCTCATCCTTGAGCACACGGTTCAGGTCAGCCATCGCCTCATGGTACTTCTCCTGCTCATAATACATTATGGCCCTGTTGAAATAGGCGAAAGTATTTGTCGTGTCGAGTTCTATCGCCTTGTCCATATCGGCAATCGCCAGATCATAATTCTTCTGAGAAGCATAAAGACGCCCGCGACGCACATAACCTTCAGGATCGAAACGGTCTAGCTTTATTGCCTTGTTGTAGTCGTTCACCGCCTTCAGAGTGTCTCCAAGAAAAAGATAGCTGGCTCCCCTGTTCAGGTATGCAGAAGGGTCTTTGGGAACTTTCCTTATATATAGGTCAAAGTCCTTGACAGCCTTCTCGAACTGTTGAGAGAGGAAATAGGTCACTCCGCGGCTGAAATACAGTCCTTCGGAACCAGGCCGAAGGTCTATTGCAGTCTGCAGGTCTGTCAGAGCCGCATCATAATTGCCGAACCGGCTTTCAGTGATGCCGCGATAATGATAGCCAGAAGTGAACACCGGATTCAGACGCACAGACCGGTCGAAATCACGTTTTGCCCCTCGAAGGTCGCCCAGGTTGTATTTTGCGATTCCCCGGAAGAAGAAGGTCCAGTAGTCGGCAGTGTCAAGCTGGGAAAGCACATTGAAGTTTTCTATGGCCATGGAATACCTTCCGTCTGCAAGAGCACGACGGCCGCGCATGAAGAACACATCCTTGTCATACTGGGCACGGACATCCACTGCCCCTGCACCAAGAAGCAGAAGCATGACGACGAGATATTTCAGAAGCCTGCACATGACAAAAAATTTCCTTATACAGCTTATTTTTCCTAATTTTGGCCGCCCGTTATGAGAGGCACCCAAAAAGCCAACTTACAAAGATAAACATTTCCCGCGCGTATGCAGAGAAAAATCTTCAAAATTTATTTAAAAGCAACCATGGTCTTCATCATGGCTGCAGTTTTCTGCATTGAAGGACGGGGTCAGAACTGGTCAGGCTACAACAGTTCAGTAGCAAGGAACATGCTCTGGGAAAAGAAACTCTACAGACAGATAGAATTCCTCTCCGACACACTTTGCCAGGGGCGGGCCACAGGCACAAGAGGCAGCATAGAAGCCGCATCCTATATAGAAAGACAGTTCCGCAGCGCCGGATTGATGAAGTTTGACGGAACATATGCGAAGCGTTTCTATGCCGGAAGCGGGCTTCTCGGACGAAACATCATCGGCTTCATCCCGGGGTCTGCAAAGACTCCACGCGACAGGTATATAATAGTGGGAGCACATTTCGACCACATCGGACAGCTGAACCGAGTCACATATCCCGGAGCCGACTCCAATGCTTCAGGAACCGTGGCACTCGTCAACCTTGCTGAAATGTTCGCCATGATGAGGACTCTGGGCAAAAGTTATGACAGCAGCATCATATTCGTAGCCTTCGACGCCAAGGAAATGAGCATGGCCGGTTCACGGGCATTATGGGAGATGATCGAAAACGGCGGGCTCACCGACCCTGTGAGCGGAGCCGTCATCACTCCGAAAAAGATAAGTCTGATGGTGAACATCGACCAGATCGGAAGCAGTCTGGCTCCTCTTCACAAGGACAGGAACGACTATATGATCATGCTCGGCAACCACTCTCTCAATCCTGTGGACAGAGGAATGCTCGATTTCTGCAACAGGAGCAGCGGGCTGCATATGGACCTGGACTACACATACTACGGCAGCCGGAACTTCACTGACATATTCTACAGGCTCTCAGACCAGAGGGTCTTCATAGACAACGGCATACCTGCAGTCCTGTTCACTTCAGGAATCACCATGAACACCAACAGACCATGGGATTCTGCGGAAACCATCGACTACGAAGTCTTCAAGAAGAGGATAAGCCTCATATTCGAATGGCTCGAAAAGATGCTTTAAGCAGCCTCCAAACAGTTCATAAATCCGATTATATTTGTTATCTTTGTGGGTTGTGCGCGTATTCCGCACAACTTATAAGGAAGTTATGAAACAGTTTTGGAAAGTGCTCAAGCGGTTCGCCGCTCCATATAAGAGATATCTTGCAGGTTCGGTCATCCTCAACCTGCTTTCTGCAGTATTCAACATATTCTCGTTCGCCCTGCTGATACCCATTCTCAACATCCTGTTCAAGATGGACACTACGGTGTATGAATTCATGCCATGGGACGGTATGCCCGGCAAGGATCAGCTGATGAACAACATGTACTGGTATGTCAGCCAGCTCATCGCCAGATGGGGCGGGTCCACCACCCTGCTCATCCTGGGCTGCATCTTCGGTGGAATGACATTGCTTAAGACCTCCTGCTATTTCGCATCATCCGCAGTGATGGTCCCTCTCAGGACCGGTATCGTCAGAGACATCAGGACCATGGTGTACAACAAGCTCCTGAGCCTGCCTATGGGATTCTTCAACAAGCAGAAGAAAGGCGACATCATAGCAAGGATGAGCGGCGACGTGAACGAGATAGAGAACTCCATCATCAGTTCTCTGGACATGCTCATCAAGAATCCGATTCTCATAATATGCTATTTCTCAGCCCTCATATATTTCAGTTGGGAGCTGACCCTCTTCACTCTGACCGTAGTTCCTGCAATGGCCTGGGGAATGAGCGCCATAGGCAAGAAACTCAAGAGGAAGTCACTTGAAGCACAGGAGAAGTGGAGCGAGACCATGGCCCAGCTTGACGAGACACTGGGAGGTCTGAGGGTGATAAAGGCCTTCATCGCGGAGGACAAGATGAAGGAACGTTTCGCCCAGACAGCCAACGAATACAAGAAGGCATCTGGAAAAGTTGCTGTGCGTCAGGCGTCTGCACATCCCGTGAGCGAACTTCTCGGTTCGATAATGATCATGATAGTCCTCTGGTTCGGAGGAACCCTCATCCTGAGCGAGAGAGCTCCGATCGATGCCTCCACCTTCATATACTACATGACAATCCTCTACAGTGTCCTCGCCCCTCTGAAGGAATTCTCAAGAGCGAGCTACAACATTCCTAAGGGACTGGCATCCATGGAAAGAGTGGACAAGATCATGAACGCTGTCAATGACATCACCGAACCTGCTGAGCCTGAAAACATTGAGGGATTCAACGAAGAAATATGCTTCAAGGGCGTCTCCTTCAGTTACGAAGACGGCAAGGAAGTCCTGCACGAGATTGACCTGACGATTCCTAAGGGAAAGACAGTGGCGCTCGTGGGACAGTCCGGCTCAGGAAAATCAACTCTCGTCGACCTCATTCCGAGATATTACGACGTTGATGCCGGTTCCATAACCCTGGACGGAAAGGACATCAGAAACCTCAGGGTCAAGGATCTCCGAAGCCTGATCGGCAACGTTAATCAGGAAGCTATCTTGTTCAACGACACCATATTCAACAACATTGCCTTCGGTGTCGAGGGGGCCACGATGGAGCAGGTGGTCGCTGCTGCGAAGATCGCGAACGCCCACGAATTCATCATGGAGAAGGAGGATGGATATCAGACCAACATCGGAGACCGCGGAGGCAAGCTTTCCGGAGGTCAGAGACAGAGGATCAGCATAGCCCGCGCAATCCTGAAGAACCCGCCTGTCCTCATTCTGGACGAGGCTACATCCGCTCTGGATACCGAGTCAGAAAAGATAGTTCAGGAGGCTCTGGACAGACTTACTTCGACAAGAACCACAATAGCCATCGCCCATCGTCTGTCCACTATCAGAAACGCAGATGAAATATGCGTCATGCATGAGGGAAGGATCGTGGAGAGAGGCAGGCATGAAGAACTTCTTGCCCTTGACGGATACTACAGAAAGCTTAATGACATGCAGGCATTGTAATCCATGAAGAAGGGGAAATATATATCAATCGCATTATTCTGCATCTACATAGCTGCAGTGATACTGCTTTGCGTGATACAGACCGACAGTCTGCCTGAGCTGCCCAAACTGTTTCTGGGGATTCCATTGGACAAGGTTGCACATTTCATGATGTTCCTGCCCTTCCCGATACTCGGATATATGACCTTCCACCATTCCGGAAGAAGTAAATGGCGTGACCTGGCCATCTTGGGCATCATCTGCATCCTTGGTGCCGGTTTCGCATTATCGACTGAAAGGCTTCAGGCCATGACTTCATACAGGTCATATGAAGTGGCAGACATGATCGCCGACTTTACAGGCATACTGACCGGAGTCACTGCCGTAATCATCTATATCTTGATAAAAAAGAAATGAGAAGAACACTCCTATCCATATTCATTTCACTGTGTGCTGCAGCCGGCGTGAACGCCCAAAGCCAGATCGTGACTGACTTCAAGCCTGCCTGCGACTCTCTCGTAGTCCTTCTTCAGGAGAGGACAAGCGTACAGGGAGAACTCTCACTGAAGACAGTCATGCGCAGAGGAAGCGCACTCGACTTCTACTTCACGGAAAGCCTTGGTGACTTCCCATGGAAGCCGGGTGACCAGAAGTGGTTCAAGAAGGCCCTGGGAAACCTGTTCCCCGACAATTACAGGAAATACAAGGTGGGAGAGATCTACAGCAGGAGGGTGGACCTGAACAGACTCACAACTCCGCGTATCGGTAACGACGGAAGCCCTGCCGACTCAAAGCACAGGGTGAAAAAACATAACGACAGTCCGTCGGTCGTGACTGCGCTCGACTTCTGGGGCAAATTTGACAAAGGTCTGGACAACAAGCATATAGCCCTATGGCAGAGCCATGGAAGATACTACGAGCACAAACTTGACCGCTGGGAATGGCAACGTCCCTGCCTGTTCCAGACATGTGAAGACATGTTCACACAAGGCTTCGTGCTCCCCTACCTTGTGCCTATGCTCGAAAATGCCGGAGCCTATGTGATGCTGCCGAGGGAAAGGGATATTCAGGTGAATGAAGTGGTGGTGGATAATGACAGCAGCTGGATCAGTTCACCCGTCATCGACGTGGCCGGATGGGAAGGTGCCGTACGAGGAACCGGAACATACAGCGAGGAAGGCACATGGGAAGATGCCGGCACAGGATTCGCCGACAGGAAGGAGATATATACCGATGTGGAAAATCCATTTGCCATGGGTTCGGCACGAAAGGCTGCATGCATCCCTCACAACAGCAAGGATGGCCTCAACACAGCGAAGTGGAGACCGGAAATTCCTCAACGTGGTGAATATGCCGTTTATGTATCATACCGCAGCCTTCCCAACAGCTGCACCTCAGCATGTTACACGGTCCGCCATCTCGGAGGGGAAAGCAGCTTTGCCGTGAACCAGAAGATGGGCGGCGGCACATGGATATATCTGGGTACCTTTGAATTTGACGAAGGGTCGGAAGGATATGTGACATTGGAGAACAGGACACCTGAAGGCTGGAGGCACACTCCAGGAAGCGTTGTCACGGCTGATGCAGTACGCTTCGGAGGTGGAATGGGAAACATTGCACGAGGAGAGGTGAAGGACAGCTGCGGCACAGTGGTAGTGGAGCCATATGTTTCGGGTCTGCCACGATCCGCTGAAGCTGCAAGATACTGGTTGCAGTGGGCCGGAGCTGACACGACCGTATGGCACCAGAACGAAGGACTCGGAGACTACAGGGATGACTTCATGTCACGAGGAGACTGGGTGGAATGGATGAGCCGAGGGTCTGATATCAATCCGTCTGAGGAAGGGGGCATGGGAATACCATTCGACCTTTCACTCGGTTTTCACTCTGATGCAGGTGTCACTCCGAACGATTCTCTTGTGGGAACTCTGGCCATATATACCTTGAAATCGGAGAACAGGCAGAAGCTGCCGTCCGGAGAGGACAGGCTCACAAGCCGTCAGTATGCCGCATTCATCCAGGACCAGATCGTTCACGACCTTCGCTCAGACTTCGACACCCTATGGTCACAGAGGGCGATATGGGACCGAGGATACCGGGAGTCACGCACGCCTTCATGCCCTGCAATGCTTCTGGAACTTCTTTCACACCAGAATTTCGCGGACATGAAATATGGACTTGATCCGTCATTCCGGTTCACCGTAAGCCGTGCCATATACAAGGGAATGCTGAAATACATGAGCAGCAGATATGGGCAGGAATACGCAGTGCAGCCACTCCCCGTGGAATCGGTTGGAGTTTCCTTCGTAAAGGCATCGGACGACGGTAGACATAAGGTACAGGTCAGCTGGAAGCCTGTGAGCGATCCGCACGAACCGACTGCAGATGCAAAGGGATATGTAATCTACACCAGAATCGACGATGGGGCCTTCGACAACGGAAGTGTCATGAAGGATATACGCAAGACTTCTTCCGGGGCCCTGGCATATGAGACCGAGATTGAGCCAGGACATATATACAGCTACAGAATTGCCGCATTCAACGACGGAGGAGTCAGTTTCCCTTCTGAAACCGTCAGCACAGGATATCCGGCAACCACGTCTGAAAACAAAGGTAATATACTTATAGTCAACAACTTCGACAGGGTAAGCGGACCGGCATTCTTCGACACTCCATCATATGCAGGATTCGACAACAACCTGGACAGCGGAGTTCCTTATATAAGAGACATATCATATGTAGGACGCATGCATGAGAACCGGAGGGCGCTTCCTTGGACTGACGACGACAACCCTGGATTCGGAGCTTCCGACCAGGATTATGCAGGCAGGAGCGTGGCAGGAAACACCTTTGATTTCGCCTTCGTGCATGGGAAGTCCATACTGAAGGCCGGCTATCCTTTCTGCTCATGCAGCAACGAGGCATTCTGTGCAGATTCATCGTTCAGGGCCGGAGCATGGGCTGTGGACCTGATATGCGGAAAACAGGTCACCACCACAGTAGGAACAGGCCTGCAACAGAAATATGGCGTCTTCCCGATAGAGATGCAAAAGGCTCTGAAGGCGTATTCAGAACAGGGTGGCAACATACTCGTCAGCGGCGCATATATAGGGACAGACATTTCCAGCTGCATCTTCCCTGTGAAAAAGGACAGCGTCTTTGCGGTGAACTCAGCAAGATTTGCGAAAGAGGTTCTCGGGTACAGATGGATGAGCGGCCAGGCAAGCAGGAAGGCAGTTGTCAAGGCTGCCAGAAACCGACTGGTCGATTTCAGCGGAATGAAGTCATTCAGCTTCTGCAACGAGATCAATTCCGTCAGGTACTGCGTCGAGTCACCGGACGGTCTGGTCCCTGCTTCAGACAAGGGATGCACCATACTTAGATATACCGACACCGGAATATCTGCAGGAGTGGGTTTTGAGGGCAAGGGATACAGGACAGTCAGCCTTGGCTTCCCTATCGAGGCCCTCATGGAAGAAGACGACATTGACAGCATTATTAAAATAACCTTAGACTTTTTCAAGAAATGACAGCACGCGAAGCCGAGATCATTGAACTGATCAGAAAGGAAGTCAAGCCGGCACTTGGATGCACAGAACCTATTGCAGTAGCTCTGGCTGTTGCCAAAGCCATGGAGATTCTTGATGAAAGATGTCCGATGGAAAAGGGCTGGAGGATGACTGACGGATATGCCTTGAAGATTGAAGTCAGCGGAAACATCCTCAAGAACGGAATGGGAGTGGGAATCCCGGGCACAGGAATGGTGGGACTGCATATTGCTGCTGCACTTGGAGCCGTGTGCGGAAAGTCGAGCTATGGACTTGAAGTACTGCATGATCTGTCAGACAGTGCCATTGAGCAGTCCAAGAAGCTGGTGGAGAAGGAGAAGGTGGCCATTTCCCTGGCAGACACGACACGGAAACTATATATCAAGGCAAAAGTGGAGACTCCATGCGGACACACCTCGTGTGCAATTGTTCAGGACGACCATGACAATATCGTGGAGACGCTCCTTGACGGGGAAAGACTCGACTCTCCAGCCAAGTCGGCGGGACAGGAAGAAAGCATGGAATCCAAAACCACCTTGGATTACAAGCTCACTGTCAAGGAAATACTGGAATTCGCAAGAAACGTGGCATTTGAAGATATCTCCTTCATCCTCGAATCCCGCACACTGAACCTGGCTCTTGCCAACGAAGGTCTCACCGGCAGATACGGCCTGCGTGTAGGCCACTCCATAAGGCTTGAATATAACCGTGAGGTGTTCGGAGATGATTTCCTAAGTTACGCGATGTCCCTTACCGCAGCGGCATCAGATGCCCGCATGGCCGGATGCACACTTGCAGCGATGAGCAATTCGGGAAGCGGTAATCAGGGAATCACTGTAACCATGCCTGTCATAGCCTACTCACTGAAATACGGAACGTCCGACGAGCAGCTGGCACGTGCCCTGGTTCTCAGTCACCTGATTGCCATCCACATCAAGGGATATTTGGGGAAACTGTCTGCCTTGTGCGGCTGCGTGATTGCATCGACCGGTTCTGCATGCGGACTTGTATATCTTCGTGGAGGCGACTATGAGCAGGTCTGCGCCGCAATCAAGAACATGATAGGCAACATCACCGGAATGGTCTGCGACGGAGCCAAGGAAGGATGTGCCATGAAGGTTGCTTCCGGAGTCTCTTCCGCCCTCCAGTCTGCCGTACTTGCCCGCGAAGGAATCTGCATCTCAGAGCACGACGGCATAATCGAGAAGGATATCGAAAAGACCATAATGAATCTCGGACGCATCGGATCAGTGGGCATGCAGCACACAGACAGCATGATCCTCGACATAATGGTCTGCAAATAGACGGATCGCCCTACTCACATAATCAAAGGTGCCGCATGACTCCTGTCATACGGCACCTTTGTATTTACTTGAATTTCAGTCGTTACCGGCTATTTTCCGACGGCTTGTTTTCGTTATGATATATCTTGACTATATCATCCTTCTGATACATGTACTCAAGAACCTCAGGATTGTGAAGGATGAGATACTTCTCGACATCCTCCTTCCTGATACCTCCAAGTCGCCTGATATCTTCATAGAGAGAACGGGAGTTCTTGTAATATCCGGCAAAGCCGGTAATGGTCACCCTATATTTTCCACCCCTCTTCTCTGTCTTGTAGATCATGTCTACGATAATGTCTATGTCGTTATTTGTTATGGCCTTATACTTAGCCTCCTGAAGGGCCTCAGCCACAGACTTGCATCTGTGTGAAGTCTCTGAAATTCTCTTGGTATAGTCAACCGCAACATCAACAATTGTAGGTGATGCCACGATATCATGCTTCTCTACATCCACCTGTCGTGCAGTATATCGATATGCAGTACAACTGCTGCAAAGAAGTGCTACCGATGCCAATAAAATTATTGCTACCTTTTTCATAATATCAAAGATTATCATTTTCGGTTTCTATTCTGTTGATTATAAATTAAAACCTTATGCCGTCATTCGAGGCACCGGTAAACAGACCGGACAACTTTCCGGACTTTCTGACTTTGTTTTTTTTCTTTCCGGACTTATTGCCGTCAGCCTTCTTCTTGACTTTAAGAACTGAAAGCAAGGGCTGAGATGAGGTGGAGGAATCGGACGATGACATTTTCTGCTCAGTCGATTCGCCGGAGGTGTTGATATAATACACATCACCACTGCCTTTGGCACCTTTATCCTTGCTATAATACTGCTTGACGAATTCCGGGTCGGTCATGAGCATATATTTCTCGATATCCTCGACCTCATAGTCCACTACAGCGTCCAGACCTGCGGGAGCCCTTCTATACTGACCTGCAAAGCCTGTAATCGTAGCCTTATACTTCTTCATGGACAATGATGGAACACGTTCTATCTTGATGATCGGGTCCACTACGACGTCAATGTTGTTATCCACGAGGCAACGATATTCGGCAGCTTCGATAGCAGCAGTTACTGACCTCTCATAACGGGAAGATGAAGTTACAACACGGTCATAATCCGGCACCACCTCTGCCACGGCTTTCTTTGCTCCGATTGGCTCTGTGCCCACACCCACCGTTCTTGCTGTGTATTGATAGGTAGCACATCCCGTCAATACAAAAGCCATTGCAAGCGGCAAGAGAAATTTCTTCATAAGTTCATAAAATTTACAACTCAACAAATTTCGTAAAAATTTTTGAAAAAGCCAAGTCCTGAGGACTTAAATGCTAAGATTTCCAGACTTTAAGGTATTGTTGGAGGGCCCACATCTCGTCACGGTACTTGGCTGCAGCCAGAAAGTCCAGATCCGCGGCCGCCTTCTGCATGTTACGCTTTGCTTGGTCTACAGCCTTTTCCACCTGTTCACGTGACATAGAACGGATGACAGGATCCTGAAGGACTGCTGCAAGGTCAGCCTGAACATAACCGTCCACATAGGCAGAGTTTGTCTCGCGCTTGGAATCGTGGCCGAGACCGACACTGACAGTTCCACGGCCAAGGTCAGTAGGATCCGGGATATAGGTCGGGTCGTCATATGAGTTCGCCGCGCTGACCTTGCCTGTCACGCTGTTCATCAGACGAGGATTACGCTGCTTTCCTGTATCCCCTGCAGCATCCATGAGCACATTCTTCTTCACTGCCACCTGAGTCGGAGTTATGCCATGGAGCTTGTTGTATTCCATCTGTTTGGTACGACGGCGGTCTGTCTCATATATGGTCTGCTGCATCGAGTCCGTGATGGTGTCGGCATACATTATCACAAGGCCGTTCACATTTCGGGCTGCACGACCGGCTGTCTGAGTCAGGGCACGTCCGCTCCGCAGGAATCCCTCCTTGTCCGCATCGAGAATGGCAACCAGCGACACAGTCGGGATATCCAGGCCCTCCCTCAGGAGATTGACTCCCACCAGCACATCAAAAAGTCCGTTCTTGAAATCCTCGATGATCTCCACTCTTTCCAGGGTATCGACATCGGAATGGATATATCTGCATCGCACTCCCACCTTGGTGAAATATTTCTCCAGTTCCTCTGCCATCCTCTTGGTCAGAGTCGTCACCAGAACACGCTCGTCCAGTTCTTCTCTTTTGCGGATCTCCTCGAGAAGGTCATCCACCTGATTCTTGGTCGGGCGAACCTCTATAGGCGGGTCCAGAAGTCCTGTAGGGCGCACAACCTGCTCGACCACAAGGCCTTCCGACTTTTGAAGTTCATAATCGGCAGGAGTCGCACTGACAAAGACCTTCTGCCCCGTGATCGCCTCGAACTCCTCAAATTTAAGGGGCCTGTTATCAGCAGCTGCCGGAAGGCGGAAGCCATAGTCCACAAGGACAGACTTTCGCGAATGGTCTCCTCCATACATCGCCCTGATCTGAGGCAGGGTGACATGGCTCTCGTCGATGAAGGTTATGAAATCCTTAGGGAAATAGTCAATCAGACAGAACGGCCTCATACCTTCACTACGGCCATCGAAGTATCGTGAATAGTTCTCGATTCCCGGACAGTATCCCATCTCCTTGATGAACTCCAGGTCATATTCGACCCTCTGCTTCAAGCGTTTGGCTTCCAGATGCTTGCCTATATCATGAAAATACTCGCACTGAGCGGTCATGTCGTCCTGAATCTGGCTTATGGCCCTGGCGCTCCTTTCTTTGGTGGTGACGAAATTTCCTGCGGGATAGATGGATATTTCTTCTATTTCCTCCAGAAATGCTCCAGACACCGGGTCTATTATGGAAATCTGTTCCACCTCGTCCCCGAAGAACTCTATGCGGACGGCATTCTCACCATAGCCGATGCATACATCCACAGTGTCACCTCTCACTCTGAATGTTCCGCGTTTGAATTCCACCTCGGTACGGCTGTAGAGGGCATCCACCAACTGATACAGAAGGCGGGTCATGCTCCGCTGCTCTCCCCTTTTCACCTTCACTGTCTGCGTATGGAAATCTTCCGGATTGCCTATGCCGTAAAGACATGACACACTGGATATTACAATAACATCCCTTCTGCCGGAAAGCAAGGCAGAGGCGGCACTGAGCCTGAGTTTCTCGATCTCGTCGTTGATGCTCAGGTCCTTCTCGATGTAGGTGTCGGTCACAGGAATATATGCCTCGGGCTGATAGTAATCGTAATAGGATACGAAGTATTCCACGGCATTGTTCGGAAAGAACGACTTGAACTCACCATACAACTGGGCTGCGAGAGTCTTGTTGTGGCTCAGGATCAATGCCGGACGCTGAAGTTTCTCTATGACATTCGCCATAGTGAAGGTCTTGCCTGAACCGGTCACACCAAGCAGGGTCACA